>JBIKUK010000002.1:0-382500 GCA_044347615.1 Bdellovibrionota bacterium
TTATTTATACGCAAGACGAAATGATATTCATCACGATGATTTTCTTTATATAAAACCTGTTCGAGATGTTGTTGAAAACTCGCCTTTTGGAGAAAAATATCAGGAAATTTTGCAGAAGGTGAGTGATCCTGTGAAATATCACTGGACAGAAGCTCTCTTAAGTAACTTAGAGATTTATCATCGGGTGCAGAAAGTTGAAAATTATGCAGCGTGGATAAATTTTATCGCTTCCAGCAGGTCCATTGAGTTGAGTCATCGTTTGTATGAGGGCTTTTATGCGCTTTCTATTTTAAAGACTATGAACGTTACTGTTTCATTTGAACCAGGACGCGGTTTTTTTAGCCTCCCCACAGATAAGAACGCAACAAAAAGTATGGATTTGCGTTTAACGGATTCTCTTACAAAAAAGGTTGTCGCCTATCGCGAGGTGAAACGTGTTCAATCAAGTCAAAACGTTTTTGGAGCCGTTAAATCATCTTTTGCAAAAGCTGATTTTGCTCTGACTCGTTTAAAAGAAAAGGTGGAGCTCAGCGCGGTTTTATTTATTGAGGGAGAGCTTTTTGATCATAATGTGGTGGAGGGTATGACGGAGGCCGATTTTTATCCCATCGCTATTAAGCGCATTCTTTATGAATATTCTATTCGAAGGCCTGCTTCTTTAGATGCCATCTTGGTGATTCATTTAAAGCTCAATAGATTTACAAAGATTTATCAACTTCCTGATGGTTCGACTCAAATCGAAGAAGGTACGTTTTTTTAGGTTTCATTGAATAATTTAAAAAAGAAAAACCCCCTCTGCTTTTTGAAGCAGAAGGGGTTTTTAGTTGTTTTGAGCTAAAACTTAGAATCCAACAGTTGTTGTGCTTGTCACAGTTGCTGTAGGAGCTGCGCTCACACCAGGTTGGCTGAGTTGTTTTTTCTTCAATTTTTCAACCAATGTTGTGCGATTGAGTTTTAACAACGCAGCAGCACGGTTACGGTTCCATCCAGTGCGTGCCAAAGCAGCAAGGATCAAGATGTTTTCAAAACGATCAACGATCGTGTTGAAGTCGACACCTTCATCTGTGCACTTGAACGTGCTTTGAATCATATCTAAAAACTCTTCCATTTTTTGCATACCCGTACCACCCTCCTTGGTAACGAAAGAAGATTCTTGCTCGTGCTGACATCCTCCATGACAAGTGTGTCCCACAGCTTGGTCGATTTGACCTTTGAAAAAAGAGTTATTACTCATTCTAAAATCCCCCCCGTGTTTTTGATCGTAACATGCTTCTTTTCTGAGATTGTTTTGCGGAACTGCCAATCTTTTGTTGGGGCCCCTTAAAATATCTTCGTATTCAATTTCAGAAAGTATTTTTTGAATATATTTCTCAGGAAAATCACAAACATCAATCATTCCGGTGCTCTTCATAAGCATGGCACGCTCAATAACTTGTTCCAATTCTCTGACGTTACCAGGCCATTCATAACCAGCAAGGCCTCTTAGAGCACGACGTGAAACTCCGCTGACTTTGCGATTTTTTTCGATATTGAATTTATGAACAAAGTGGCTCACGAGAATTTCAATATCTTCTTTTCGCATACGAAGAGGAGGGACTTCGATAACTCCTGATCCAATCTTTTCGTAAGGCAACTCACGGTCTTCTGCGATGTTTTGAACTTCGAGCACAAACTTTCTTGTAGACGTAATGTTTTCTTCAGTAGTGATGTAATTCAAGATGAATTCTTCATGCTCTACTTGAAGTTTATCGAAGTTTCTTAAAACAAGGATTCCTTCAACGTGAGTCTCAATGTGTTGAGTAACGGAAAGCTCTGTCTCCGTACAATCAACAACTTTGAGCTCTAAGGTTGAGTGATTTGAAAGTGTGTGGATTCTTTTGATGATGAGTTCTTTGCCTACGCCTTCTTCGCCTGTGATTAAAAGCGGTTTTTCATTAGTCGCAAGCTTTTCAATTTGCTCGAGGAGTTTTTTCATTCTCAGATTGCGAGTAGAGGTGATGGGATCGCTTTTGTTTTCGCTTGTTGTGTCTTCTGGGCTGCGACCGGTGACTGTTTTCGTGAGCTCCATCCAAGCTTCTGAGTTAATTGGGTGTATCCATTCCCAGCTATCTTTTAATGCAACGAGAGATTTTTGAGTCCAATGTGTATCTTTGCTCAGCACAAAGTGCGTTACTTTAGGGCAAAGTAGTGTCATTCGAGCCAACTGTTCCACGAGACGAGATGGACTCAAATCAAGTGGTGCGAAAATTAAAGTTTTAATCGGAAAATTTTGAATTGCTTCAATTCGAACTGTTTCTTTGTTTTTAAGAGGTTCTCCTAAAAATTGAAAAAACTGGCTCAGCATTCCGATTTGATCTGAGTTTGGAATCGCAAAATAAAAAGGCGTTCCACTTTGATCGCACATCCTTTTAAGAGCGATGAGTTTTTTGATGCTTTCAACAATTTCAAACTCTGAATGATGAAGATGAGTCTTGCCCTCATCTGTTTGTGTGTTGATGATTTGAGACCTGCGTCCCCAAATATCACACAATGTCCTGAAACCCGACTGGATTCCAATGACAATACCTACGTGTCCACGTGCCATACGACCTCCCCCTGAGACTGGCTAGGAACTTATAAAGCTGTAATGCAATAAAACGTCCTCGCGAACGTTTCAAAAGATCCCCCCACATATTATTAAAAGCGGCGATTCAAAAATCGTCAATCCGTTAAAAACTTAAATTATATTTTTGTAGAGCTTAGAGCTTTTTTTACTAAACTTGTTGCTGCAATTTTAAAGAGTTAATCTAAAGTTCATGTCGAAATCGAAAAGATTCAAGCAAAAAGCTCCGACCATACATCAATTAAAGCCTGAAGATTTTAAGTTTTTGCGAGGAGAAGACAATCGAACTCGTGAAACGTGGAGAGTCTTGCGTATTCAAAGTGAATTTATCAAGGGTCTAGATCGTTTGTATGGAATTACAAAAGGGGTTTCAATTTTTGGAAGTGCTCGAGTTAAAGAAGGCTCTCCCTTTTACGAGTTGGCTCGCAAGTGCGCTCGGGAGATTGGAAAAAAAGGTTTTGCTATTATTACGGGTGGGGGGCCCGGAATCATGGAAGCGGCTAATAAGGGAGCGCGCGAGGTAAAAGCTTTGAGTGTGGGGCTTAATATTCAGCTTCCTTTTGAAACTCATTTAAATCCCTATTTAGATATTTCCGAAAACTTTAATTTCTTTTTTGTGAGAAAGGTGATGCTTGTTAAATACTCACAAGCGTATGTGATTTTGCCTGGTGGCTTTGGAACCCTTGATGAAATGTTCGAGGCTCTCACTTTGATTCAAACAAAAAAAATTGCAGATTTCCCAGTCATTTTGGTGGGAAAAAAGTATTGGGCACCCTTGTATGACTTTATTCAGTCGCATCTTGTTCAAAATGGAATGATCAATATGGGCGATCTTGATGATTTACACCTTGTGGATAGTCCCGTTGAAGCAGCACAGATTGCAGAAAAAGCTTGGAAAAAACATGTGAAAAGACTTAAAGAAGAAATGGTAGAGTCCGTTCACATTTAATTTTTATTAAAAAATTATTTAATCGCAAATTTCTTTTTACGAAGCTCTCTTTTTTCTGCAGATTCAACGCAGTAGCGTGTCCAAGGTTGCGCCTCGAGGCGAGCTTCGTCGATAGGTTCTTCGGAGTCTTCGCAAATTCCGTAAGATCCGCTTTCTATTTTTGCAAGGGCTCGATCAATCTCCATCATGAGTTGACGATCTCTTTCTTGAACTTCAAGAGAGATGCCTTGTTGTACGATGGCTGCTGCGTGATCGTTTTCGTCAACGAGATCATCTTGGCTAATTTTGAAAGCATCTGATCCGCGATTCATAGAGCGATTCATAACTCGCGCGCGATGCTCCATCAGTAACTTTTTAAATTTTTCTAACTTTGCCCTCTCCATAAGTCCTCCCCGACTGTTATCTGATAGATTACCTATTTCTTAGCAGAGGGGGAATGTTTAATTGTTTTTAAGGGCGACAGAAATTTGTCAAAACCCGTTCAAAGTCTGAAGAAAGAATTTGTAAGCAAGATATGTCCTGCTTGCGGCTCTGTCTTTTTTTTGGCTTGAATAAGTTATTTAATTGTACGAGTCGTTCCGCTCGTTGTTCGAGTATTGCCATCTGAGGAAGGATTTGGATAAGTTAGGTTTGCTGTCGTACCACCTGTTGTTGTGCTTGTGGATGTGGTGGTGGTTGCTGTTGTGCTACCAGTGACAGTTCCCGTGCCGCCTGTGGTGATGTCTCTGCCTGTTGTTGTGCCTGTCGTGTCGGGGGGATAAGTGAGACCACCGGTAGTTCCTGTTCCACCTGTGGTGATATCTCTACCTGTCGTAGTTGTTGTGAGAACGGGATAGGTCGTGCCTCCTGTTCCACCTGTTGTGGTTGTTGTTGGAGGAGTGGGGGGCGTAGGAGGTGGGTTACCTCCGCTTTTCTTTTTTCTCTTAAAGAGCAAAAAGAACACCAAGGCTCCAGCAGCAAGTCCCCAAAAAATTGCGGGCCAAATGGATTTCTTTTTTTCGGGAGCTTGTGAGCTATGTGCGGCAGCAGGAGCTACAAATGCTGCTGCAGGTGCTGCGGAAATTTTTTGAGCTTTATCACAATCCTCGGATTGCTTGTTGTAAAGGTTATGAATCTTATCGTGTATCTTTGCATCATACTTGCTGTCTGCTTTGGATTTTTCACGGATCCATTCAGAAAGTTCTACTGCTTGCGTAACAAGTTGTTTACAGCATTGTTTTTTGTCTTTGATGGAATCATCGGCCATAAGAGTGAAAACTGTTTTGAGTTCATCTTGTTTAGGCCCGTTGCTCGACGCTTTTCCTACGCTAAATGCATTTGGTTTGATTTTGTTTCCTTCATCTACGGTCCACTTTGCAGCTTCTTGAGCGGCTTTTGTGGTATCTAAAGAATTATTTGCAATAAGACCATTGGTTCGAGCGGCTCCTAAAAGCATAAAGACTTGCTGCAAGCATTTAGGGTTAGTGTGCTCCTTATTATTTCCTAGATCGCAGCGAGGGCCTGGGTCATTTTGTTGACCATGAGCTAATTTTTGAAGCATTGTTTTGTCAGAGCAATCAGTGACTTTTTGGGCTTTATCTCCTTTTTTTTCCTCTGTAGTTGGCTCTCCGCTTTTGCGTTCATCTTTGCTTTTGTGTAAAGGTTCTTGGGGCGCAGCTTTTTTAGGTTCAGGCTTGGGCGCATTACTAGGTAGAAGAGCCGTGGGCTTTGGTGCTGTTGAAGCGGGAGTAGTTTTTTTAGTTCCAGTTTCATCTCCACCTGCATGTGCGATACGTGAAAGAAGCGCCCAAGCTGGAAAAGAAAAAATAATTCCGTAAGAAAGAGTCCAAGAAAGTCCTTTTTTAAGAGATGAATGCATTTGAATTCCCCTGCGTAAATCATAACATAGGAGCTTTCGGTTAGTTTTTTGACGCCGCTGAATTTTAAGAAAAAGCTTTACAAAGTAAAACTATTTTTGAGGTGGCTTTGGAGACCTAATTAAATTGTTCTCTCTCATATACTCCACTAAGCTTTGGGGTTTTGCTTGTTTTTCACTGGCCAATCTGCGTTTATTAGAGACTCCTCCGAGCTTTGCAGCGGTTGATGGCATTGATTGCTGTTTGGTAGCTGAAAGTGACTTTTGATTTTTCAGATTAGAACGTGCTTTTCTTTTTTTAGGATCGCTACTTACTCCATTAAGAACACCTGTCATCATGGTTCCATCTGTAGAGTTGCCTTGTCCGTTTGCGCTTCCTCCGCTACCGTCCATTCCGCCCATGAAGCCATTTCCTCCGCTAGAACCCTTGCTTGATCCATCGACCAAGCTGCCACTTGTTGAATTTCCATTGTCAGCACCTTCGGGGCTTGAGCCGTTCATACTGTCACTACTTGCTCCTCCGAGAGAGGCGTTACCTCCAGAGCCGCTAAGGGTTCTGCTCAAAGGAGCTGAGTCAGATACTCCAATAGATGAGGGGTTTTGCGTACCTCCAAAAGACGATGAGGGAGTAATCCCAGCAACAGTCACAGCGTCTGAGGGGTTAGAGGTGGTTGTAGAAGCTATCACAGCTGGATTACCAAGAGACCCGTTGTTATTGGGGGTGCCTTTATCGAAATAAACGATGTTGGGAACAGCTGAGGAGCTTGATGAAGAGTCCATCACAAGTGTTTTGAGTTTGTCGTCTTCTTCATCTTTTTTGACTTCTGGATTGTTATCTCCGCCACCTTTTTTCTTACCCATAAGTGCCATGGCTCCCGCACCAACTGCAGCGCCAACAAGATAGGGTGTAGCTTTTGAAAGCAAGCTTCCAAATGCAGATTTCGTTCCATTGAGTTTACCAATGGCATCCATAGCGCTAACTTCTTTTGCTTTGCACTCTTTACCCAAGTTTTGAATAAGGGTTTGGCATGCCTTAAGCATTTGGGGATTTGCTTGTAAAGTAAGATCCTGAGCAACGCACACACTTGCGGGTTTAACAGCTGAAGCGCAATCTGCTGCGTTTGCGGCGCCTCCAGATACTGCGGCTTCACCGCCCAATAATTGATCTATGGACTGAATAGGATTAGAGGGATGAATCCCAGTTGAAATCATAGTTGCAGCAGCAGCAGCAGCTTGTTCTGATCTTTGGCAAGCTTCAGTTATTTTGTACACTTGGGGGTTACAGGTAAAACACGATCCACCCATTATATTGCAGGAAGAGGTGCTTTGAGAAAACAAATAGTTTTGAAAGATAGTAATGGAAACAATTATTTTAAAAATTGTTAAACTTTTTTCCGAATTCATACTTCATTATCTCATCGGATAAGGTTTCGATTTGTTTAATTTGTGTTAAGAGCTCTCTTTGTCTGCCTTGATTAGGGCTTAAATCTTGGGCATAACACTATATAGGCGCTTATCTCCCGATGGGGACGAAGGCGACTGAGAAAATATGGCCTATCTTGTTTTATTGGCAGATTGTTGCGAGGTCTCAACGTGGAGACCTTAATCATCGGACGTGGTCGAGTGGCCACTCAGCTCATTTATTTTTTTGAAAGCCGCAATCTCCCTTTTTCTAATTGGTGCCGTTCTTCGCAAGAGCACGATCTTCTTTCGCTTTTTTCCAAAGCCACGCGTGTGCTTTTGCCCATATCTGACAAGTCCATTAGCGAATTTATTGATCAACATAAATCGCAGCTTGCGGGCAAATTACTTGTGCATTTTTCAGCAGCTCATAGAGATGAGCGAGCGCTTGGTTTTCATCCCCTGGGATCTTTCACGCTCGATCAAAAAGTCGATTTTTCAAAAGTTTATTTTCAAGGGATTCATCCCGAAAGCCTTTTTCGTGAAGCCCTCCCGATGTTTGCAAATCCCTACACTCAATTAAGTGAAAGCGACATGCAGCTCTATCATGCATTGTGTGTGTATGGTGGGAACTTCTCGGCGATTTTGTGGAAGAGTTTTTTTGAGAAAATGCAGCATATGGGAGTCCCTCGCGAAGCCCTTAATTCTTATGTTCAAAACATTACATCAAATGTTTTAGCTAATCCTGAAAAAGCCATAACGGGTCCGCTCGTGCGCGGAGATCAGGCAACGATTGAAAAAAATTTAAAAGCTCTTGAGCGTGAGCCCAAGCTTCATGCGATTTACGAAAGTTTTGTGAGAAACAAATGAAAATACAAGATTGGAAAAAAAATAACTCAATTGTCATGACCACTTGTTACGAGGCGTGGAGTGCGCGCCTTCTTGCTGATTCTCCGGTTGATGCTGTTCTTGTGGGCGATAGCGCTGCGATGGTGGTGCACGGACATAATTCCACTTTGCCGATTGATGTAGCCACAATGGCTCAACATGTGGCGGCTGTATCTCGCGGATTGAATGGCAAAAAATTTATTGTGGGCGATATGCCTTTTATGAGTTTTCGCAAAGAGCTTACGGATGTTATGACAAGTGTGGAGGCGCTCATGAAAGCGGGCGCACATTCAATCAAACTTGAAGGGGCTCGTGGAAATGAAGCTCTCGTAAAACACATTGTGCAATCAGGCGTGCCCGTCATGGGACACCTCGGATTAACTCCGCAAAGTGTGCACGGGTTGGGTGGCTATCGCGTACAAGGTCGCAGCAAAGAAGTTGCCGATCAGTTGATTGAAGACGCTTTGATTTTGCAAGAGCAGGGATGTTTTGCGCTAGTTCTTGAGTGTGTGCCCTCGCAGCTCGCGCAACAAATTACAGAGAAACTTTCGATTCCTACTGTTGGAATAGGAGCAGGTCCTCACTGTGATGGGCAGATTCTTGTGTTGCACGACTTACTGGGGCTAAGCGGACAAAGCTACAAGTTTGTCCGTCCCTTTGCTCAAGGCGAAGAGTGGATGAAAAAAGCGTTGAGCGATTATGCTTCTGCTGTGAAGTCTAAGGATTTTCCCTCGATAAAAGAAAGTTTTGATTAAGGGGTTTTGAATCATGATTGTTTTAAAATCTGTTAAAGCTTTTCAAGAATTTCGTGCTTCTCTTAAAAAGAATTCGAAACAAAAAACAGTGGGTTTTGTCCCCACTATGGGAGCTTTACACGAGGGGCATTTGCAACTTGTGCGAAAAAGTCGCTCTCAATGTGCTCATACAATTGTGAGCATCTTTGTAAACCCAACTCAGTTTAATAATCCTGAAGATTTTGCAAAATATCCTCAAACACTAAAAGAAGATCTTAAGCTTTTAAAAGATGCAGGAGTGAGTGCGGTTTTTTTGCCCAATCAAAAAATGATGTACCCCGATGATTTTCGTTTTCAGGTGACAGAAAAAACTGACAGCAAAGTTTTGTGTGGAGCTCATCGTCCCGGACATTTTGAAGGAGTTCTCACGGTTGTTTTAAAACTATTAAATCTTGCTCAGCCTGATAAGGCTTTTTTTGGAGAAAAAGATTACCAACAACTTAAACTCATTCGAGATATGTCCCAAGCGTTTTTTCTCAAATGCAAAATTGTTCCCGTTAAAACTGTACGTGAAAAATCAGGCCTTGCTATGAGCAGCCGTAATCGTCGTTTGAATGAGCAGGCTCAAGAACAAGCTTTGTTGATTTCAAAGCTTTTAAAAAATAAAAAATTAAGCGTTTCTGAAATTCAAAAACAATTAATCCAAGCAGGAATGCAAGTGGATTATGTGGAAGATCAGTGGAAAAGGAGATTCGTGGCCGCTCACCTTGAGGGTGTGCGTCTGATCGATAATATGCCCTTATGATTTTAACTCTTGATGTGGGAAATAGTCAGATCTTCGGAGGAGTTTTCGAGGGCGATCGCTTAGTTCTTCAATTTCGCAAAGCTCACAAACAAATTTTGAGCAGCGATGAAGCGGGAATTTATTTTAAAAACGTTTTACGTGAAAATAACGTTGATCCCAAATCCATACATCGAATTGCCTTGTGTTCCGTTGTTCCCGATTTGATGCATTCTATTGGGAGCGCGTGTCTGAAGTACTTTAATTTGCGACCTTTTGTTTTGAGAAGTGGCGTGCGCACGGGATTGAATATCAAATACCGTAATCCACAAGAAGTGGGTGCCGATCGTATAGCTAATTCGATTGCAGCCACTCAGCTTTTTCCTCAAAAAAATATCATCATTGTAGATATGGGAACGGCTACTACTTTTTGTGTGATTAATAAAAATCGCGAATATTTGGGCGGATTAATTCTGCCGGGATTGAGACTCATGATGGAAAGCCTCGAGTGGGGCACATCAAAATTACCCAAAGTAGAGATCGTCAAAACAACAGAGATTGTGGCGCGATCGACCATTGAAAACATTCAGTCGGGTTTGTATTTTTCAAACATTTGCATTCTTGAGGGTGTGATTTCGCGTATCAAACAAGAATATTTCCCCCATGAGGATGTGATGGTGATTGGTACCGGGGGGTTTTCAAAACTCTTTGGCGATTTAAATATTTTTCATAAATTAATTCCAGGGCTGATCTTGCAAGGACTCAAGTTTGCCCTTGATCTTAATTCATCAGAAAGGACTAAAAATGAACAGACGATTACTGAAATCTAAAATTCACAGAGCTACTGTGACTGGTGCGGATTTAACCTATGAGGGTTCTATCTCGCTCGACACGCGCCTTATTGAAGCGGCAAATCTCTGCCCCTTTGAAGTAGTTGATATTTACAACTGCAACAATGGAGAGCGTTTTCACACGTACGTGATTCCTGGCAAAAGAGGTGAGGTTTGCTTGAATGGTGCTGCTGCTCGCTTGGTTCATCCCGGAGATGTGGTGATCATTGCTTGTTACGCTGATTTTCATGATTCCGAAGTAGCTGCTCACAAGCCTACAGTCGTCATGGTGGACGCGCAAAATAACCCAAGCCTTAAGCCTGAATAAATCTCTTTAGGGGTTTGGGAATGTTTTAGCTAAACATCCGTCCGTATTCTTTGAAACGCGCGAGCATGGAGCCTGCTCCATTCACTCTATTCGGGGAGAGGTTTTGAATCAGGCCACTGCTGATGAGAATGTTGCCTTCATAGGCTGCGATTTCTTTTGCGGGCAAATCCTTAAAAAGCTTCACAAGCAAAGCGGCCATTCCTTTTACAAAAAGTGAGTCGCTATCTGCAAAAAATTGAATTCTTTCTTCATTAGGTTTTTCTTGAGAGCTTTTTTGTCCAACAAGCCATAATTGAGAAACGCAGCCTTTGACTTTGAATTCATCAAGACGAAATTCTTCGGGGAAACTTTCAAGCTCAGTCGCTAAATCTAAGATATAGGAATAGCGTTCTTTCCAATCTTCAAGGTCGGCCATTTCATCGAGCAAAAATTTTTCTCGTTCAGCAATTTTTAAAAGATTCCAATCTTGCGACACTCTTAAGTTTCTACTCGTCCCTTGATCAAGGCGTCAACGATTTCTGGATTCGCAAGGGTGCTCGTATCACCCAAGCTTTTTACGTCGCCTTCTGCAATCTTGCGCAAAATTCTTCGCATGATTTTTCCAGAGCGTGTTTTAGGAAGTGCGGGGGTAAATTGCACATGATCAAGTTTTGCTAAAGGGCCCACTTCTTTTCGAACCCACTCATTGAGTTTGTCTTTAAGTTGAGGCGTGATTGTGGCGTGAACATGCAAAGTTACAAAAGCGTAAATCCCTTGGCCTTTAATCTCATGCGGGTATCCCACCACCGCGGCTTCACTCACAGATTCATGGCCTACAAGGGCGCTTTCCACTTCGGCGGTGCCGATTCTGTGTCCACTCACTTTCAATACATCGTCGGTTCTTCCGCTAATTGTGTAATACCCGTCATTGTCTCTGTGCGCTCCATCTCCACTTACGTAAAACCCAGGGAATTCTTTGAAGTAAGTTTTTTCAAAACGCTCATGATCTCCATAAACTGAGCGCATTTGTCCTGGCCATGAATCTTCAAGGCACAAGACACCGTCTGCTTCTCCATTGAGAATTTTCCCTTTTTCATCCAGTAAGACAGCTTTAATTCCTGGTAAAGGTTGCGCCACAGAGGCTGGTTTTTGTTTTGAATATCCAGGAATAGGAGAAAGTAAAATTCCGCCCGTTTCTGTTTGCCACCAAGTATCCACAACATTGACTTGGGAATTTCCCACGATTTCGTAATACCAGCGCCACGCTTCGGGGTTGAGGGGTTCACCCACGCTTCCCAAAAGCTTCAGTGATTTGCGTGAAGTTTTGGTGACAAATTCATCGCCTTCTCTCATGAGTGAGCGAATCGCTGTGGGAGCAGTGTAGTAGATATTGACCTTATGCTTATCGATAATTTCCCAGTGCCGAGAGGGGGTGGGGTAGTTAGGCACACTTTCGTGTATGAGGACGGTGGCTCCGTTTGAAAGTGGCCCGTACACCACGTAACTGTGCCCTGTGATCCAACCCACGTCAGCCGTGCACCAGTAAATGTCGCCTTCTTGATAATTAAAAACAAGTTCGTGTGTGTAGGATGTGTAAACTAAATATCCGCCCGTGGTGTGCAAAACACCTTTGGGTTTTCCAGTGGAGCCTGAAGTGTAGAGAATAAAAAGGGGATCTTCGGCATCCATTTCTTCACAGGGGCAAACACTTGAAACAAGTTTCTTTTCATCTTCGTATGAAAGATCAAGATCCTCATTCCGCGAGCAAGGAGTTGAGGTTTTTTTAATAACTAAAACTTTTTTCACAGAGGGAGATTTTTCAATAGCGATGTCCACGTTTGCTTTGAGTGGAATACTTTTTCCAGCACGAAGAGCTTCATTTGCGGTGATCACAAAAGAGCTTTGCGCATCGTGAATTCTTCCCGCAAGAGCTTCAGCAGAAAATCCACCAAAAACCACCGAATGTATGGCGCCTATCCGAGCGCAGGCAAGAATGGCAAAAATAGCTTCGGGAATAAGAGGCATGTAGATCGTGACTCGATCTCCTTTTTGAACACCGTTTTTTTTTAAAACGTTTGCAAAAGTTGAAACTTCTTCGAGAAGTTCTTTATAGGTGAATTGTCTGTGGGGAGCTTTGGGATCGTCGGCTTCACAAATAAGAGCTAGGCGTTGGGGGTTTTTTAAAGCGTGTCGATCGACACAGTTATAACAGGCATTGAGTTTTGCGCCTTCAAACCAGGCGACTTTTACAGGACTATTGAAAGAGACGTTTTTGATTTTATCCCAGCGTTTTGACCAGTGGAGTCTTTCTGCAACGCTCGCCCAGAACATTTCTTGGTTTTCGTGAGCTTTTTTAAATTCGTTGGCAGCCTGGAGACCCATGCTGCCAACTTATGATGATCAATTTAGAACGACAAGACTTGAAGCAAAAGTTATTGCACTTCAGTAGCTACGCATTGAACAAGAATAATATTTTTTTTCATGTTGTAATCTTCAGCTGTTGCAACTCGAGTTTGAATGTTTTTAAAAAGCACTGCTTTATTGAAAAATTTCAAGAAAGGAACCTGAGAGTTTGTCCAAAAGCTTGCACTTCCATCAACAAAAATATTATTGAAAACTTCTTGTACAGTTAAGTTGTGATCTTGAGAGTTTTTTTGATTTCCAACTTTTAAGAAATCGTTCGCACTTGGTAAATGCCAACGAAGATTTAAGTCAGCTTTTTCTCGGCAAATCTTTTGAGCTTCTTCTCTAGAAGTTGCATCAGAGGTATTTTCTGTTTCCCAGATGAGACCTGTTTCTGAGTCTTGGTAGAATTCAGCACCAAGAATTTCATCCTGGCCTAATTTTTTGGCAACAAGTTTCATAACTTGGCCAGTAGATAAATGTTTTTCAATATTTCCACAGTCTTTGATTCTTTCAGCAACTGTTAGACCTTCTTCCATGCCACATTCTAATTTTGAAAAAGCAATTTCTTGTTCTGTTTGAGGAGTTGTATTTAACGAATTTGAGTATTGAGGATTGTTTCCGCAAGAAGTTGCAAGGCTAAGGATAGTGACAAGGGTGAGGGGTGTTTTGATTTTAAGCATTACGATATTCCTTTGTTAGTTTTTTAAGGAATGTAGCTCCGTCGACACTAGAGGTCAACGCTTTTTGTCATTTCTTAAGTTATTGTAATTGCTTGGTTTTTTTATTTGCTCTTCTTATTTTTTTCAGTTTCTTTAGGAGCCAGTGTTCCATCTGAAACACACTGAACTAAAAAAGCATCATTTGAAGATGTACTTGCCATCTCACTTCTTGTGTTTTTAAAAATCAAAGGTCTTTTATTAATTGGGTTTGAAAGTGCTTTGTTGTTTGTTGGAGCAATAGAGCTTGTCCAAAAGTGAAAACCACTTATGTATCTTTTATCAAATGTAGATTCAAAAATTTCTTTAATTTGATTATTTTCATTTTTGTTTTCTTTGTCGTTTAAATTACCAAACTTTAAATACTCAGTGTGAGTAGGTAGGCGCCATTTAAAATTGAGAGTTTTTTTGTTTTCACACATTTTTTTTGCATCATTTTGGGTAAGGGCTAAATTGTTAATGCTTGTTTGCCAAATAAGACTGGTGATTGGATCTTTGTGGAATTCTTGGACTTCTCCAAACTGGTGGCTAGTTTCAAGGGTAGATGTTTTATCTAGAGTCGTTTGAATATGTTTACGAGCTACAAGACTCAGTTCTTGGCCATTTGAAAGGGCTTTAGTTTCGTTGCATTGATCAATTCTTTGTTCGATGCTTAAGTTGCTTTCTGTTCCGCAGTCGAATCTTTCAGGATTTTGACCGCAAGAAGCAAAAATTATTAAGCTAATAAGAGGGAATGCGCATGAGATTTTTTTTGTCATAGAATAGTTTTTCCTTTGCTCGAAAATACTCTTACTGAATTTCCAATAATAATTAAATCCGAAAAGGCCATCGAGATAGTGCACAAAACAGGCGAGATGAGGCCCATAAAAGCTAAAGGAATAGCTACAACATTGTAGGCAAAAGCCCAGAAAAGATTTTGTCGAATGGTGCGCATTCCTTTTTTCGCAAGTTCAAAGGCTTCAAGAATGGCTTGAATGTCTTTTGTGAGCAACACAATGTCTGCCGATTGTTTTGCTAAATCTGAAGCAGAACTTACAGCAATTCCCAAGTCAGCTGCTTGCAACACGGGAGCATCGTTCAATCCGTCACCAACAAAAGCAACTTTTTGAGAACCCTTTTGAAAACTTTGTAAAACATTTACTTTGTCAATTGGGCTTAATTCTCCAAGGCAACGATCCGATGAGAGATTTATTCTTGCAGAAAGAGATTGGAGAACTTTTTTGTTATCGCCTGAAAGAACATAGATTTTTCCGTGTTTTTCAAATTTTGCTAAGAGCTCAGAAACTCCCTCTCTTAATTCATCTTCAAAAGCAAAGATGGCTGTTAAAAATCCATCTTGAGCAAAATAAACAAGACTTCTCCCCTCTTGAGCTTGGGCTAAGGCAAATTCTTGGGCTTGTGATGGAATCCGAACATTCGTCCTTTGAATGAGAATTCCATTGCCCATAACGATTTCAATTTCGCTTCGTTCTTCACGAATAAAACCTTTTAATCCCTCTCCAGGGAATTCTTCTATTCGAGCTTTTAGCGAAGTAGGGGTGGCTATATGGACAAGGGCCTTGCTCATCGGATGATGACTTTGAACAGCTATGGGATAAAGAAACTTGTCTTGATAATCTGGCCCCGTCCATTCAGCAATTTTTCGAGGAGTTGCGGTGCTAAGGGTTCCTGTTTTATCAAAAAATACGTGAGTGATTTTTTCTGCACTTTCAATCGCGCGACTATCTCGAATGAGAATTCCTTTGCGAGCAGCAAGGCCACTTACGGCCATAAGCGCTGCGGGAGTAGCAAGACTCATAGCGCACGGACAAGAGATGACAAGAACTCCCAATGATGCAGAAAATGCGCGCCAAAAAAGTTCTTTGCTTGAGTGATGAATCCCAAAAGTGTGACCAATACTCTCAGAGAGAGCCGTCATTTGTTCAGGAATGAGCATCCAACTTGCAAAACAACCCAGAGAAATCAAGGCGACAAGGGGAACAAAAACGTTACTGATCTTATCAGCAAGACCTTGAATCTCGCTTCGACTCTGACGAACACGCATCACCGTTTCAATAATTTGAGAAAGCACAGTGTCTTTGCCGAGCTTACTTACTTCAAAGCACAGGTTGCCTGTGAGGTTTATGGTTCCTGAAAAAATTTCATCTCCCACGCCTTTACTTGCAGGAATGGACTCGCCGGTGAGTAAACTTTCATTAAAATCGCTTCTTCCCTCGATGATTTTTCCATCAACAGCGACACGATCTCCAGGGCGGAGAACAATTTTGTCTCCGATTTTTAGTTCAGAAACAAAAACTTCCTCAGTCTTATTTTCGGAAATAAGCTTGAGAGCCTTGGGTGGAGCGAGGACCATTAAGCTTCGGAGTGTTTTATCGGCTTTGATCAAAACATAATTTTCGATGTAGTGACCAAGGCTTATGAGAAGCAAAATTGAAAAAGCTTCTGTCCAAAAAAGGTGTCCTTCAATTTGAGCAAAAATAAGAGTAATGCTCAGAACGTAAGCAGCTCCTGCTCCAAGACTTACAAGAGCATCAATGCCTAGACTTTTTTGTTTAAGCGAATTCCATGCGCCTTTTAAAAAATCTTTGATCGAGAGGTAAAATAAAACGTTCAAGATAAAAAGCACGATCCATTCATAAACTTCAAGAGATCGGCTCATATGCGGAAAAGCAAAAATTGAAATAAGAAGCCCCGCGCCCGCATAAAACAATTGATGGACCCAAGCATTTTTGTGTATTTCGTGAGGGTTTTCGATAAGCGTTGCAGGATAAGAAGCATCGGAAAGAATTTTGATGATTTGTGCAACAAAGGCTTTGTCGCTTAGGCCATCGTGTCCTTTTCTAAGACGCACAACTTTTGCAACAGCATCTATCCAGTAGCTTTCGCAAAGTTTTGAATCATTTAAAATTTTTGAAACTTTGTTTACGCAGTTGGCGCAATGAATAGCTTCAACTTTTAAAAAAATATCTTTATTTTCGGGGTGGAGGTCGTGATGGTCTAAGTGGTTGTGACCCATTTGATGTTGCATCCAATACTTGGTTTTTGATTTGAGGAAACAGATTGTCCGCTGAGAAGAGCTTCGATAGCGGCTTTGAGATCGTTCCCTGTAACGGGAATTCCGTTGCCTGGCCGCGAATCATCCATTTGACCTCGGTAAGCAACTTTGAGTTGTGAATCTAAAATAAAAAAATCAGGGGTGCAGGCCGCTTGATAGGCTTTTGCGATTTCTTGGCTCTCATCAAAGCAATAGGGAAAGTTATAGCCAAGGTTTTTTGCTGTTAATTTCATTTTTTCTGGCGAATCATCAGGATAGTTTTTTGCATCGTTTGAGTTGATCGCGATAAAGGCAACGTCGTTATTTTTTTCAAAAGAGCGTGTGAGTTTCACAAGGCCCTCGTTTATATGTTTCACGTACGGGCAGTGATTACAAATAAACATGACAACAACAGCTTTTTTTCCTGCATAATCATCAAGCTTGATTGTTTTTCCACTCAATTCATCTTTGAGTATAAAGCGTGGAGCAGGAGTCGCGAGGGGAATCATATTAGACGGAGTGAGTGCCATAGGAAAAAGTTTATCTTAAGAGAGAAAAAGTAGCGAATGGGCTTTTCGTTGCGCTTTGCGTTAATTCTCTTTTACCGCGTTTACTCTTTGTCTTTAGAAGTTTTGGGCTCTAAACTTATTTCCAAGTCATGAAAATTTTGCGCTTGGAACTGCAGGGTTTTAAATCCTTTAAGGACAAAACCATCATTCATTTTGATCAGCCTATTACGGCAATTGTGGGAAGTAACGGGTGCGGTAAATCAAACGTCGTTGATGCGCTTTACTGGGTTATGGGAGACATGTCCCCAAAGCATTTGCGCGGAAGCCAAATGACGGATGTGATCTTTTCTGGAACTCGCAATACTCAAGCGATGGATATGGCCGAAGTCACTCTTGTGATGGAGCGAAATCCTGAAACAGATCCTGCTTTGCCTCCTCAATTTCAGACGATGAATGAAGTGCAGATCACTCGTCGGTATTATCGTCATGGAGAATCTGAATATTTTATCAATCGTGTGAATTGTCGCTTGCGCGATATCCAAGAGTTTTTCATGGATACAGGGATCGGAGCAAAAAGTTATTCGATCATCGAACAAGGCGCGATCACTCGCATGGTGGCGCAAAAACCAGAAGAGCGTCGAGTTGTTTTAGAAGACGTTGCGGGAATTACAAAGTTCAAAGCGCGACGTGCAGAAACAGAACGTAAATTAGAACAAAGTAATCTCAACCTCCAACGAGTTGATGATTTAGTGAAAGACTTGCAAAAACAATTGGGAACTTTGCAGCGCCAAGCTGAAAAGGCTCAAAAGTTTAAAGAGTGGAGTGATGAGCTTCGCAACCTTGAGATTCGCGTTGCAGGAAAAGACTGGACCACTCGTCGCGATCGTCTCTCTCATAGTAAAGGTGAAACTGAAAACACTTCACAAAAGCTAACGACTTTAGAAGCTGAACTTCACAATAGTCGCGCAGAACTTCAAAAGTATCGCGAGAGTTTTGAAGCTCTTGAACAAGATTTGTCTTATCTTCGTTCCTCGCGACAAGAAAATGAATTGAAGATCAAAGAAAAAGAAGGACAGATTCAGGGATTGCTCATCAAAGAAGAAAGTCTTGTGCGTCGTCGCGAGCGCGATGAACAAACTAAGAAAGATTTAAGTACTCGAAAAGAAGAGCTTGATCTGACTCTAAACACTTTGGCTACGGATTTAGTATCAACTGAGGCTGAAGTGAGCTCTTTTATTCAAAAGATTGAAGAACTTAGAACGGGAATTGATCAGGTTCGTAATGAGTACGAAGTCTTGAGAGCGCAAGTGGATGCCTCTCGAAGAGATCTCCACGTACAAGATTTAGCGATCACAAAACTTTCTCAAGAAATTCAAGTCGATCAAAAGCAAACGTTGCAATTAGAAGATCGCCAACAAATCATTCAAGAAACTCGCGTAGATATTGAACGTGAATTTATTTCTAAGACAAACGAACGATCAGGTGCTGAGAGACTTTTACAAGATGCTTTTGCGGAACGTAAAGATTTGGAAGGTCAAAAAGAAGATATCGATCAGCGCATTCAAGGCTACGAGCAAGAGCTCGCAGTTGCGTCTGATCAGATGCTCAAAGCTCAAGAAGATTTAACTCGCGATCGCGTGAGACATTCTCACCTTCATGAGCTTGATAAGAACTTAGAAGGAATCGGGGCTGCAAGCCGCTCGCTTGCAATGCATATGAGAGAACAAGGGCATTTGAGTCCTTTGATTGCCGATCAAGTGAAAGTTCCTCAACTTTTAGAGCGTGCCGTAGAAGCTGCTTTTAGTGATTTGCTTGAAACAGTTGTGGTTGAAAAAAGCGCTGAGGCTGAAGAGCTTTTAAATTATCTGAAAGTAAGCGATAACTCTGAAGCAAAGAGCACTCGTATCAAGTTCTTTATCAAAGACTTTGTTCGCTCAACTCCGGCTCCTGTTGCGACTTCTGCACCAGATTCTTTTTCAACTGATGCCGCAGTACCTGGCCCAGACAATTTTGTAAATCTCGCAGCAAACGCTCAGCTTTCAGCTACTGAAAATCGTCCAACCATGACGATGGATCGTTATTTGAGAGAGCATCCTGCTGTTGTGGGTCGCTTAGATGAGTTACTCACACAAGAAGGTGTGATTCCTACGTGGGCTCAGAATTATGGCCACTGGTGGGTTGTACGTGATCGAAGTGCTTTTGAAAATTTACGTCCTTCTATCAATAACGAAGTCACACTTGTTTCTTTGGAAGGAGATCTTTTCTATCCAAATGGATTTGTAGATTATGCTCCTTTCGAAGAGAGTGATGAAAGTGTTGGGCATTTGGTTCAACGTCGCCGTGAGCTTCAAGAATTGAAGCTTCGAGTCGACTCTAAAACGACTGAAGTCGAATCTCTTCATGCTCAGGTTGATACTCTAAAGAAAAATTTGAGCTCTGAAAGAGAAGCTTACAAGTTGCTGACTCAGCGTCTTGTCGCACTCAATCCTGGATTACAAAAGCATACGGATTTGATTCGCGATCTTGAAGGTCAGGTTGCTCGATTGTCCGAGAAAAAAGACAACCTCAACAGAGAATATGAGCAAAACTCTGAAAAACTTGAAACGCTCAAGTCTCAACTTGAAGAAAGAAATGAACGTCTCATTGATCAAAGCAGCGCTCGTAAGTCTTACGAAGATGCTTTGAACGAGAACTTAGAGCAGTTAAAACTTGTAGAACTTCGCAACCGAGACAAATCTCAAGAATTAGAGTCTCAGCAAAAACTTTATAATGATTTGCTCAAGAAATTAACGACTCAAAAAACTGAGCAAGCAAGTTTGCTTCAAGAAAAGAATTTGTCCGATTCTCGTATTCAGCAATTAGATGCAGAGCTAGTGGATATTGCTTCTTTGTTAGAGCAGTTATCTGTTGAGCAACAAGAATTACAAAAAATGCGTCAGCAATTGCAGGTGATTTTTGAAGAAGTTCAAGAAAAAGAAATCCATGCGGATAGCCAAGTCAAAAATCAGCGCAAGCTTGTAACGGAGTTTGAAGGCATCGTTGCAAAAACTCAGGAAGAAGTTCAAAAGGAATTTGAGCGTCTTAAAAACCTTGAGCAAGACACTGCAGTTAATGAAGTTGAAATTCGAAATATCGAAGAAAGAATGCAAAATCAGTATCAGTTGAAGTTTGATGAGATGTCTTCGGAAGATCTTCAAAAGATTTTGGCTCCTTCTGATTTTGAAGAAGAGCTCAACCCTGAGCTCAATCGAGAAAAGGTTGAACGCCTTCGTTCTAAGATTGATCGCTTGGGCAAGATCAACATGGTTGCCATGGAAGAATATCAAGAACTAGGCAAACGCTATGAGTATCTTTATGTTCAGCGCCAAGACTTGTCTGAAGCGATTAAGTCTCTGTACGATGCAATTGCTCGCATCGATGAAGAAAGTCGTGAGCGTTTCCGTGAGGCTTATGAGTCTGTAAACCAAGCCTTTAAGACGACTTTCCCGCTTATGTTTGGTGGTGGTCAGGCTGAGTTAAAACTCACTGATCCAGATAACTTGCTTGAAAGCGGTGTTGAAATTGTTGCGCAACCTCCGGGCAAAAAATTACAGTCTGTAACTTTGCTCTCGGGTGGAGAAAAAGCTCTCACAGCGGTGAGTCTCGTGTTTGGTATTTTCAGTATCAAGCCTTCTCCGTTTGCGGTACTCGACGAAGTGGATGCTCCGTTGGACGACACAAACGTTGGCCGCTTCAATCAGCAAGTGAGAAGAATGTGTGATAAATCACAAATCATTCTCATCACTCACCACAAGCAATCGATGGAATCAGCAGATGCCCTTTATGGTGTGACCATGGAAGAGCCAGGAATTTCCAAGATTGCCAGTGCGCGATTGGGTAAGATTTAGTTTTTATTTGTAGCTTTGAATTTCTTTGAGACTCTCAGTGACATCCTTTTTTCGCTGAGGAATAGTCCATCTCATATGTTTAACGTCTGCTTTGTCTACTTCAACAACGGGTTGCAGTTTTAGGTCACTAAACATTTGATCAAGAAAATATTTTTGAGCATTTGCATGTGCAGCACCTATAGTTACGATTAAGTCTCTTTTTTCTTCTAAAGAAATTTTGCAATACACATCAGCTATGTTTTGAGCAAATATTTTATTTCTTATATCCACACTAAAAATCTCTGTTACAAGATCAAGGTTTTTTGGGTCACTAAGGTTTGGGTTGGAAGATAGATAGTCTATGAGTTTTTTAGGAGTGGATGAATCATTTTTTTGAATAAAAAGTTGAATTTTAGCTTTGATCGCTTTTTCTAAAAAAATACCCAGTGTTTTGAAGGTCAATTGGGAATTAATGAGTTCAGTGTTCAGAGTAAGTAACTGTTCTGGATCAGAAATGCTTTCTCTATTTTGTAAAATTTTAGAAAGTAAAAGTGTTATGTTTTTTTCAAGGGATGAATTGTCTTTTCCAATTAAATTTAAAATTTCATCTCTTTCTCTATCAATTAAAAAATCTGTAAGAGCTCTGTAAATCATAGTCGTCATTAAGCCTTTATCAGTAGTCATCTGCGAAAAAAGATTTTTTGATTGAAGGTTGAGTGGTGCCTCTAAGTGGAAAGCTTTTTGATTTATTAAAGTTTGTGCACAAAAGAGTAAGGTCGAAAAACTTGAGTTTTCATCTATACCATAAGTAATTTTATTTGATTGGGGCAAGTTTCTTAAAAGAGGTGGAAGGTTACCTCTTTCAGAGTACTCAACTGCTTGTGCAGTAACGCCTTCAGTGGGGTCATTCTCAGGAACTACATAATTGTCTTCGACAGCTAAAACGATATTGCCTTCACGAGCACTTATTAGGTTTTTAGCAAAATCAAGAATGCAGTTTGGGCATTGGTGAGACTCAGCTACAATTTTTATTTTGGGTAAAGCTAGAATTTTTTTATCGATGGTTTCTTTGCAAGATAAATCAAGTTTGGGACTGTGTTCTTTTTGATAAAAAGCATTTCTAATTTCATTAAGTTGCGAATTTGATGATTTGAGAAAAGGAGGAGTCTCTAAAAGATCTGCTGGATCATTCTCTTTGCCAAATGTTTTGGCATAATTTTTAACTTCATTTAAGTAGCTTTCTTCGATTGTTTGGGGTCCTTGTTCGCAAGCAGTTAGATAAAATAGGCAAAATAATATTGTTAAGGTTTTTATTTTGAAAGATTCAGGCGATAACATTGCGCGTTATTTTAAAGAGACTGCAACAACGTGTCAAAGAAAATCATTAGAGGGAATGAAGGAGCTTTTTAAGTGCTTGTTTTTATTAATAAATTCGAGCTTGTGCTTGAGTGCATTGGTAGATGGCGAAGATCCCAGCAGGGCGGTGATTGCCAGAACGTTTCCACCCACCAAAAGGAAGGAGAGCGCTCGCTCCCACAGTGGGTTTGTTCCAATAAGCAAGTCCTACATCCACTCGGTCAGCAACGTAGTTAAATTCTTCTTCTTTTGGAGAGAAAAACGAAAAGCTCAAACCATAGGGATTTGTGTTGGTTGCAGCAATCCCTTCTTCAAGTGAATCAATCGGACAGAAAAACATATCGGGACCAAAGATTTCTTGGTTTTGATAGTGGCTTTCAGCATTCCATTTTTGAACAAGATGTATGGAAGGAGAAACGTAGTAACCTTCGGGTAAAGTTTTTTCACTGGCACGAGCCATTTTTTCTAAAGCCTTAGGACGCATAATTTCTTCGGCGCCTTCATTCATAGCAAGTGTATTGAAGCGAAGAAAATTATCCATCGAATGTTGAGACACAAGTGGCCCCATGAAAGGTTCTGGGCTTTCATCAAAGGGATTTCCGATAATTAATTTTTTTGCTTTTTCATGAAACTTCGAAAGAAGTTCATTGAGGTGAGTGCGCTTCACATATGTTCGTGAAAGAGCTGTGCACCGTTGACCTGTTGTCAGGAAACAAGAAGTGATCAAATCATCGGCAACTTTATCAAGGCCGCCTTGCCCTGGTTCCCAAATAATTGCTGAGTTTTTTCCGCCCATTTCAAGCACAACAATTTTTTCGGTGTTGTGAGCAAGTGTTGATTGAATTTTCACTCCCACTTCGTAAGAGCATGTTGCAATCACTCCATCAATGAGAGGATGACGAAGCAATCGAGTGGAGAGCTCGGGGTTGCCATGAACAAGTTGCAAAACTCCCGGAGGAAATCCCGCAGCTTCGAAGGCTTCCATATAAACTTGCGCACAGTAGGGAGCTTTCTCGGAAGGCTTCAGAATGCACGTGTTGCCTGTAAGAAGTGCAGGAACAATGTGACCGTGACTGAGGTGCACGGGAAAATTAAAGGGACCAATAACAAGTAAAGTACCTTTGGGGCGAAAGTGAATTTCGCCTCGTCCGCCGGGCATGGGAATTGTTTGAGTCTTAACGTATTCAAGCCCCGCTTCACAGGTAACTTTTATTTTGTTGATGAGAGCGGCAACTTCTCCCTTAGCTTCTTTGAGCGGTTTTCCAATTTCAAAAGAAATTAAACGCGCCATCAGGTCTGATCTTTTGTTGATTTCATCAGCAAAACGGTGAAGAGCTTTGATTCTGTTTTCAACAGAAACAAATTTCCATTCTTGAAATGCTTTTTTTCCCGCTTGTGCAGCAAGTTCTACGTGATCGTAGTGAAAGCTTATCTCGGGAAGTTTAAGGGCAATGTTTGCTGGTGATTTCACTGCAGTCTTGCCAATGGGCTCGGGATGCTTTTGCCATTTTCCATTAATAAAAGAACCATTGAAGTCGATAGCTTGTTTTAAAACTTCATGCATCATAAGTTCTGCTCCATAGCGATGGGAAGAAAATAAAGTTCCCCACGTATTTTTGCGTTCAAAAGATTTTGTTGTTCGTCAGTAAGGACAAGTTCTTTTTTGGATTTAAAAGAAAATTCTCCGGGTAAACAACGCACGCCTTTTTCGGAAATGCATAAAACGAGACCCGTGCGTGGCACGAGATTTTTGGCTTTGGGTGAAAGTTTCACAAGATAGGTTTCTTTTACGGGTGTGATTTGATTGCGACGTGCCCAATAGTGAGGCCCACCATCAAAAGGGTCGATCATGTTACGATAGCGAAAGCCAATTTTTTCAACCAAGTTTTTCACAGGTTCGGTGTCTTGATTTACAAGTCCAATCGCTTCACGCGCTTCGCCCGAAAGCATACATGTGTAGATGTCGCCTTCTGGGTAAAGCGAGTGAATGAATTCTTTGTTTTTACGAGAAAGGCGATCCGCTTCATCATAGCTAAGATTGGTAAACTTTCTGCCAATCTCTTCCCAAATGGGATATTCCCCATCTTGGTTGAGACGCGGTTGGAGTTCGACAAGAACATCATCCATAAATTGATGAGGACGAGCAGCCATAAACATAAAACGCACAAAGCTCATGAGTTTGCCGAGCTTAAGAGGGTGTCCTCTGAATTGAGGAAGGAGCACGAGAGCTCCAATTTCTGTAGGGCCATCGTAATTGAATCCAAGACGCAAAACTTTATGCAGAAATCCCATGTGCAAAGAACGAGATTCTTTTTTCTTTGGAACAACAGAAAAATATACGTGTGGTTCGTTCGGAGTACCGTGTTTTCCAATGATTAAACTTGTGCCGATGATTTCTTTTGTTTTGAGATCCTCTAAAACAAAAAGATATTGAGCTTTTGAAGGATCGGCTTCTTTTCCTCGAAAACTTATTTTTGAGCGCTGAATTTTTTTCATGAGCTCGTTTTTGTCTCGAGGTAAATTTATAAGGTTTAGCAGTGATGAAATTTTAAGGAGGGAATCTAAATCAGATTCCGCAACTTCGCGTATTAAAAACATGAAAGAGTTCAACTTTCTTCGAGTTCAAAATTATAATCGTTTTTTAAAACATCTAAGATATCCATGGCGATTTGTTCAAAATCTACAGACTCGATCACTTCCATCTTTGAGGAGCCATCACGAACTTCAAAAGAGCGCTCAGTGAGGATCGCAACGACTTTTTCTTTTAGGGTCATTGTTAAAAAGTATACCTGAACGCCCTATGAGCCACAAGGAGAGGACAGAGGATTAGATCGAGCATAAGGCCATTGGGCGGAGCAATAAAAACTCTTGAAATCCAGGTACTTATGTGTTCCGAAAAACAAAAGCTCAAGAGAAGAGCAAAGGCTGTTACAAAGCCCACGAACGGAAAAACTATCTTTTCATAGAGCGGAAGTAGCAACAGATTAGCAATCACTGTGCGAAGAAAAAGCAGCGTAGAAAAAGGAAGTCCTTTGATCACACAAATTGTGGCTTGAAGGAGGGTGCTTATGAAAAGGTTTTGGAGAATAGGGTTTTTGATAAAATTTTTTACTAAGAGGAGCGTTAAAAAAGAAAGCCAACTTAAAAAAGCAGAATTGCTTGGGTTCATTTTTTCAACAACAAAGATGTGAAGACAAAAAATAAATAATAAAAGACAAGTTGTGTGTTTAAAATAAGGACGAATAAATTCATGACTGATCCACAAGAGCGCACATCTAAGTAGAGGGGCTGAGAAATTGAGTGTTTTTAAATAAACAAAGGCCGGAATAAGAAGAATTAGTTTTGTAAGATGTGGAAAAGATTTTTTATGGAAAATTCTTTGAATAAATTTTATTAAAAACTCAAAGGCATAGATAAACGAATAAAACTGACTCCCCGAAAGAATAAGTAGATGAAGAACTCCCCAGTTTTTGTACTCTTTAAAGAGTTTCCAGGAGACTCCATTTTCAAAAACCCCTAAGGTAACAAGTTTAGCAAGTGACCTTCCCTGAAGAGTCCAAACACTTTCACAAATAATCTCAGTATTTTTTTGGAAAGACTGAATCGTTGATTCAAAGAGGAACACTCGCTAGGACATGCAAAAATATGACCAGCTATTTTTTGTGATTTTTGGGAGCATTTAAAACTTTTGAGCTATGATCATTTCGGAAGTCGCCTTTATTAAGTTTTTGATTTTTTTTATGAAGAGACTTCGTTAATTGCTGAGCTTTATTACTCTGGTAACTCATAGGGCTTTCGTTGTGGTAATTGCTTTCTTTAGATTGAGAATTTTGAGGGTTCTTGACGAAAATCGTTCTTTTCATAGACATGTGCCCTCCTTGAGCACTGAGTTAAATCTAAAAATAAGAGGTTAATATTTAAAAAAATAGATCTTTGCTGCGATGAAAAGATTTTATCTGTTTGCAGTAAGAGTTCGAGAAATCCAGCTGGTGATTGAATTGACTTTACCGTAAACACCCGGAAGGTTCGGCCGGGCGCAGCCTGCTCCCCAACTAACAACGCCTACAAGTCGTACTTCGCCGTTATTTTCTTTAATGATGAGGGGGCCGCCGCTATCACCCTGGCAGGAATCCTTACCACCTTCTAAAATGTCACCTGCGCAAATCATGCGTGGAGTGATTTGGTTTGGATAACTTTTTGAGCAAGTGACCGAGTCTACAAGGGGGATAGTTACTTTTTGAAGAGCATTTGGAAGGTAATTTCCATTTTCAGTTAAGGTGCCCCATCCAGCAACAGTTACAAGGGGAGAGTAGGTGGGATTGGTAGGAATTGAGATTTCACTTTGGTTTAAGGCTATGGGTTTAAAGCGAGAATTTCCCTTGAGTTTGATAAGCGCAAAATCATAATCGTTAGTTTTACTGCTATGAAGAGAGTGGGTAATAATCTTGCTTGCACTAAATGATTCAATATTTTTTGTGTCTGTAAGATTTTTAAGTCCTATTTTGATTCGAAAGTTCTTAGAAGAACTTCCTTTTACACAGTGAGCTGCAGTGAGAACCCAATTTGAATTAATTAAAGATCCTCCACAAATATGATAGTAGGCTCCTCGGTAATTCATTTGAAGAGAGATGATGTAGGGGAATTCTCCAACCAAGGTCGAAGTCCCTCCGACTATTTTAGTCGTTTTTCGAGCTTCAAGAGAGTAAAGCGACTGGGTTAAGATTATGTTAACGAACAAAATAAACGTCCAACTGTTCATAGGTATCCTTCCTTATATTTAAGTCTCTCATTGAAAAGAGTGTTTTTATTTGAGATTTTCATGAAGACTTCGTGTATTTTTGAAGAATGAAAAGTATTGTGGTCGTCATGATGAGTTTTATGGGTTTCTTAAATGCAGCAGATCTTAAAATCGGAGTTATAGCTCCTAAATTCAAAGTTCAAACTCATGATAATAAGTTATTTGATCTTGAGTCTCGCAAGGGTCAGTGGACAGTTCTCTATTTTTATCCAAAGGCGGATACTCCAGGATGCACAAAACAAGCATGTGCTTTTAGAGATAATATCAATAAAATTCGCGCAGAAGGTGCTGAGGTTTTTGGTATCAGTGCTGATACGGTTAAAGATCAGGCTTCCTTTCATTCGAAATATAAATTGAACTTTACTCTTTTAGCGGATGCTGATGGAAGTGTCGTAAAGCTTTATGGTGCTAAAATGCCTATGTTAAATTTTTCAAAGAGATGGACCTTTGTGATTGATCCTGAGCTCAAAATCAGATCGATTGATAAAGATGTTGATCCTGCTTTTGATTCTCAAAAAGTTGCAGACACGATTATAAAACTGAAGAAATCTTGATAAATCTAATCCGCAGCGGATAATTATATTTTATTTATTTGCTGAGAGCGTTTGATAAATCCAAGTTGTAACACTGTTTACTTTACTGTAAATGCCTGGATAATTAGGGAAGGCGCAGCCATTTCCCCAACTAGTAACGCCTACAAGTCTAATCTCTCCATTATTTTCCTTAATTGCTAGGGGACCTCCACTGTCTCCTTGACAAGTATCTTTTCCACCAGCCATTTCACCAGCACAAATCATTCGAGAAGTAAGTTGTCCGGGATAACTTTGAGCGCATGTTTCGAAGTTAACAAGGGGCATAGCTACTTTTTGTAGTTCATTTGGAGAAGAACCTTGCCACTCAAGAGTTCCCCAGCCTGCGGCTGTTACCATTGGAGAATAGGTTTGGTTGGTAGGTATTGAAATTTCATCTCGATTAAGAGTAATGGGTTTGTGTCGAGAGTTCTTGGAAAGTTTTATCAAAGCAAAGTCATAATCATAGGCTGTTAACTTGTAGTATTCTTTGTGAACAATAATTTTACTCGGCGTTATGCTTTCAACTCTCACTGTATCTGTTAAGTTATGGAGGCCAATTTTAATTTTATAGTTTTTTGTTGGAATGGATTTGTATATGCAGTGGGCAGCAGTAAGAACCCAATTTGGTTTTATGAGAGATCCTCCGCATATATGACGGTGGGATCCTCCCGAAGGAATTTGAAGAGATACAATATAAGGAAATTCTCCTTGGTTACTAGGAACTCCACCTACAATTTTTTGGACTTTATTAAAATCTAAAGAAAAAGCTTTTGAGGTTAAAGTTATATTTAATAGTAATATCAGAACCCAACTTTTTTTAGACATTTAAATATTTCCTCTCATTTATTCTCTCATTTGAATTAGCGCCTCTTTTTAAGATTTTCGTAAAGATTTCATTTATTTTTAATAAATTGAATTTTATTTAAGAGGGTTTAGCTTGTAAGACTTTAATCCTGCTTTTGATTCGTAAAAAGTTGCGGACATGATTGTCAAATTGAAGAAATCTTGATTAGTCTCCTGGCCAGGAGATTATATGGCAGAAAAAAAAGCAGCAAAATCAACCGCTACAAAAAAAGCGAAAGCCCCTAAAAAAGAAAAAGCTGAATTGGCTGCAAGTCCAAAAGCATCCAAATCAAGCGATCCCCAAACTATTAAGTTTCAAGCTTTTACAATTTGTAAAAAACGTTCAGGCCGTTATGAGGTTTTAAATGCAAAAGGTAAAAACGTGAATGGTGCGGATAAAACAAAAGTTTTATTAGATGCTAAATTAATTGCAGCAAGTCTTCCAAAACCAGCTGAGGCAGCTCCTCAAGAAACTCCTCCCGAAAACACTTAAAATAAATTATTTGGTTTTATAAAGTCGGTCACCAGCGTCGCCAAGTCCTGGCACAAGGTAACCCATCTCATTCATTTCTTTCTCGATGTTGAGAGTATAAATCTCAACATCGGGATGCGAGCCCTGAATCCTCTCTATGGCTTGCTCACTTGTTAAAACACACAAGATTTTTATTTTTTGTACTTCATAGCTTTTGAGGCGATCTATGGCTGCAATCATCGTGTCGGCGGTTGCAACAAGAGGATCACAAAGAATAGCGGTTCTTCCTTTGATGTCTTCTGGCATTTTAAAATAATACTCGACGGTGTTTTTGATGAATTTATCTCTGTAAATTCCTAAAAATCCTACTGATGAAAAGGGAAGCATCGATAAGACACCATCAAGCATTCCGTTACCAGCGCGCATAATCGAAACAACAACGGGATAGTTGGTAATGCGCTCAACTTTTGCAGGAGCTATGGGGGTTTCTATACTTGCAGTTTCTAAATCTTTCCAATCACGCATAACTTCGTAGGCAAGAATGCGACTAATTTCTTTAACGAGTTCTCTAAACTCAGCAGAGGGGGTGTTTTTATCTCTTAAGAAAGCAAGTTTATGGCTTAAGAGGGGATGCTTTAGAACAACAACTTTTGAATTCATAACTTTTCCTTTTAATAGGTCATTCATAACTAAAAAACAGTTCCATCGCTTTTAATTTTTAGAGGAGGAGTGGCTCCTTCGCGCTTTTCTTGCGCAAGAGCTCGCCCTGCCCACCAAGTTCCACCTTCTAGAACTTTAGCAAGAGGGAATTCTTGGGGAGTTTTGTTTAATCTTTTGCAAATTTCACTTCCCATTTTATCAAGAAGAAAAACTGTCAAAGCTCTCCACTCAATGATGAGATCAGAATCGGGAGTCCAATCGCTTGAGGCATCGCTTTGGTTTTTGAGTGTTAACAACCCAGAGTCAATCATAAGACCGCCATTTCTATATTCTGCAAGTCCCGTGAGTTCTTCGACTCCTGTTACTTCAAATCCTGCTTCAAGAATGGGCTCTATTAAAGAATAGGTCATCCATTGTGAGAGTTTATGAAGCGGAACAAGTGCATTGATTGTTTCTGTTGAGTTGAGTTTTGAGTGCTGCCAAATATCGCCGAGGTTAGTTCCGTTGGCATTAATTCTTCCAGGCCAAATAGGTCCTAGGCCATCCAAGACAACTCTTAAAACTCCCTGAGCGGGAATTTTATGTCCGTATTTTTGTTGAAGATAGTCAAGAATGTTCCCGGGACGACTGTGAGAAAATATTTTTTTGTTTGAAAGAGCTTTTTGAAGATTATTTAGAAGAACGACTCTTCCAGAAACACCGATAAGTGGATTTTGATCACTTACTTGAAAATATTTTTCGAGATCTTTATGGGTGATCTTTGCTAGGCTTTCTGCGTCAGCTTGGAGAGATTTGTGATCGGCACTCATGATGCCTGATAAAAACATATGAAAGCTTGCCACTCCGAGACCCTCTGAACGGGCAAAGGTCTTGCCATTTTCATCATATTTCCAATTCGTGCCTGCTCCTGCATCTAGCAAAACAGAGGTGATCACCAGATCGAGTTTTGTTCGCGCTCGATCAAGTGGGCTAAGGTTTTTTAGCTTTTCATCAAGGAGTTTAACTCGATTGATTCCCCCTGCGCGAAAATGTCCCCAGCGAGAATGAAAGGGAATGTTAAGGTCTGGGTAGTTTTTTTGAATAACTTTGATGACAAACTCAACGGTGCTTTCAAATTTTTCAGGATGATACTCGAAGTAAGATTTACCTTTGCGGCAATAATCAAAAATGTTTTGAGCTTGGTCACGAATAGCTTTAGGAGATAAGAGGTAATCGATTTCTTTTTCGCTTAAGGAAATGTTTTTCATTTTTTAGTTTTCTTCTTCTAGCTTTCTTCAATGTTGCGGCCTTTTACTTTTTTCAGATTTTCTCCGCTTTTTGGAGCTTCTTTAGAAAAATATCCTGCAGCTTTTTTGGCTTCTATTTCTACTTTTGCATCTCCGGGAATAAGTTCGTCGGGAATGGAAATGCGGTTTACAACTTCAATTCCGCTTCGAACAATGGCATCGTATTTCATGTTGCTCATGGAATGAAGATTATGAATTTTTTTAATTCCAAAAAAATGTAAAGGATCAGGCATAAACTCTTGAAAACGCGCGTCTTCAGTACCCGCGACACACTCAGTGCGTTTGAAGTAGGTTGCTGCTGAATCTCCGCCTTCTTGACGTTTTCGTGCATTGTAAACAAGGAACTTGGTCACTTCTCCAAGGGCGCGACCCTCTTTGCGATAGTACGCAATGATTCCCACGCCTCCCCGTTGAGCAGTGCGTGCGGCATCTTCGATTCCATACATTAAATAAGGTCTACATGTGCAAATGTCTGAGCCGAATACATCTGAGCCATTGCATTCATCATGAACTCGGCAAGTGAGTTCAACTTCAGGCCGCGCAAGATCTTTGGGATTTCCAAAAATATAAACAGTGGTACTGCCAATGGGCGGAAGCCACGCTTTGAGATCCGGGCGAGTGATAAACTCAGGGAACATTCCCCCTGTTTCTTGAAAAAGAGTTTTTCTCAAGACACCTTCCTCGACACCTATGCGAGTTGCAATTCCTGGCAGGTACCACACAGGTTCGATCGCAACTTTTGTCACACAAATATCCCCGTTGTCTTTGATGATTTTACCGTCTTTTTTAAGGCGGCCAGCTTGAATGGCTTGATTGAGTTCTGGAATCTGCAGATGCGCTTGTGTGCAGGCAATCGTGGGGCGGATGTCGTAGCCTTGCTCAAAGTAAGATTTGAAGTGAAGTTGCGGGTCTAGTCCCCATGGATCAAGCGCCACGATTTTTGTAGAATCAAACCACTGTTCGTAGGGGCCAATTTGAGTCGGGCTTTGAGTGTTGTGTAGGTCAGGTTTGTGAAGGGTTGGAAACTTTCCGCTTGCAATCGAAAGAGCTCTGTAAACTGTGTAGCTTCCACTGTGTGCGCCAATAGCGTTTCTGGCTTTTGAATTACTAACGGAAGCAACGATGGGCCCGCGTTCAAGTGCTGTGCGAGCGCCCCATTTGATGGGAAGCGTTTCTTTATACTTAAGATTTGAGTAGGAAGCTAAAATTATATGATTCGATTTTTTTTCAGTTTTAGGCACTCTTCTTTTCCTCTTTGTCTTTAGCTAAAGTATAGGCACGAAAGACAAATTAAAAAAGAATTACCATCTGATTTGGCGATAATTAATAGCTGTGTAATCAAAATCAGAGTGGCAGTTGTCGAGAGTTTTTCCAACGTGAACAGCAAGTTGAGGAGCTCTTAAGAAAGCACCTTTTTTATCAGCAACCAGGTAAATTTTTGCGATAACTCTTTTGCTTTCGCCACAAGTTGCAAGTTCTACAAGGTGATCAACAAGAGAAACACTAAAGTGCGTGCCGTGTTCGTTGTTTACTGTTGTGTAAAAAAATGAAGGGCTTACTGGGTAATTTTTCTTTCCAGAAACAACATAGCTTTTTTCAAGGGCTTTTTTATTCAGTGTAACTTTCCCACCCTCAAAGCAAATAGTTTCGGGAAGTTTAGATTCTTCAATAAGATCAATTTCCCATTTTTCCCCTTTGAATTCTTCTTTTTTCCAACAAGCTGCTTGAGCTGTTTGAAGAAGAACGAAAAGAGTGAGGAGTGACATGACAGGGGCTTTGGTGAGGGAAGCTTTTATCATGGAAGGTATTTATACTGAAGATAACGTAACGCGTCAATTGTTTTTTCTGGCCTTTATGAGCGAGTGATTTATCTTCGGCTAGGCTGTTTTTTATGCATAACCATGGTGGGCATTCCCCTCACGATCCTCATATCGAAGAGCACTTTGAATCCCCTGAAATCGTTCGGGATTTGATCATTGGAGTGAGTGACGGCTTAACAGTTCCCTTTGCGTTGGCCGCAGGTATCACGGGAGCCATCTCTAACAATCTGATTGTGGTAACAGCTGGGATTGCAGAAATTGCCGCGGGGTCTATCGCAATGGGTTTGGGGGGGTATCTTGCAGCGCGCTCTCAGTATGAACATTATGAATCTGAGCGTCGTCGCGAAGAGCGTGAGGTTATAGAGGTTCCTCATAAAGAAGAAGAAGAGCTTTATGAAGTTTTCGATGCCTATAATGTTGAGCGTGAAGCCGCCGCTCATGTGGTGAAATCTATCGTCAAAGATCAAAAAACTTGGGTCGATTTTATGATGCGTTTTGAGTTGGGCCTTGAGAAGCCACATAAATCGAGAGCTATTAAGTCGGGTCTGACTATTGGGCTTGCTTATGTTTTTGGAGGGCTTATTCCGCTTGTGCCTTATATGCTTTCGCATGATTCGGGCAATGCGCTTTATTTAAGCAGCGGTCTAACTTTGATAGCACTTTTTGTTTTTGGTTTTTTAAAGGGTAAATACACATCTGAAAAGCCATTTCAAAATGCTGTTTTTACAACAATGGTCGGAGCAGCCGCAGCGGCCACTGCCTTTTTCGTCGCTCGAATAATTCACCCAGGGTAAGGATATTTATTAGTTACTAAATTCGTATTTAGTCTTCATGAACTTTTCAAAGAAAGAGTTCAGTGCACCTGCACACACAATTGCGTGAACTTCGCCTTCGGTTAGATTGTCGAACGTACTTGTTCCCCCGAAGATATTAATCCCACTGATTCCTTGTCTGATCGTAAGGCGGTCTCGAGGAATTAAGAAGGGGTTTTTATTATCGAGGCGTTGTTTTTTACGAGTATTGTCAGGAATGTAGAGGTATTGCTCGTAGTTGTCGGGGGGTAGATCAATCTTGTCGTAGGGAGTCCATTCATTTTTACTAAGTTGATAAATAGTAAGTTGTTTGTTGATGAGATCTACAAAATAGTAATTTGCACCTTTGAAATCTGACCAAGACTTACTTTTTGTATAGAGAGCAAAGGATTTGGGATCTACTGATATGCTGACAACTGCTCCTGTAGGAAGTTCAAGTTCCTTGATATTGATCGTTTCACGTAAACAGCTTTTAGCTTCCTGAGTGGAATATCCGCCCTTAATGGAAGTGGATATAGTTGAAGACATATCATCAATAGATTTTGTGATGTCTGTTGTGATGCTGTTTAGATCTGGCTTTGCACAACTTGTTGCAAAGATAATGGTTGCTGCAAGAGCAATACGGTTCCCTCTATCCATAGTTACTTGAGTGTACAATAACTTGATCAACTTATTCACGTTCGAAAAGGGGGGCTTGTGCATGATGTCTAGTCCTCTATTTGCCTTTAAAGTCATTTTCGTGCCTTAAATCGTGTTTACAGATCGAAAGACTTTAAAAAGCGTAAGCCAACTCGGTTTCGAACTCCTTTGAAGAGGTCGTTTTCGGGCTTATTATCATGAGTGCCGTTGCCAAATACATAAGGGTAAACTTGCCAAAAACTTCCGATACCAATGTTGTGAAAGTTTTTGAGTGTGTAGAGCAATTCTAAATCGTGACCATAGGTATATGTATAAGTGATTTTTGAATTGCTTGGGCTTGAGCCAGTAGCGGATACGGAAATGTCTGGATCATAAGTGAGAGTAAATCCAGGCATAATTACCCATTGGGGTATGATTTCGATACCTAATGATCCAAGGTCGTTTCCTTTTTTTGATCCATTGAGCTGATAGCTTCTTCTGTTCATAGAAGCTGAAAATTTAGGAATCAAAGTAAGGTTGAAGTGTGAGTTGAACTGTTTAGCCATCACAAGTCTTGGAGCTAGTAATCCATAGCTTCCAGCTTGTTGTTGACGGTCGTCGACAGGAAGGTGGTAACGAACTTCCCATCCTGTTTTAAAACCAAGAAGGTTTACGAAAGGAGAGCCTGTGAATTTTACTCGAAGATATCGATCTTTTAGATAGGTTGTCCATTCGTCTTTGCTGTTGTGAGCTTTGTCGTGTTCGTAGTTGGTAAAAAAGTCACCTTGCACAGAAATCTTAAAAGATTCGTCGAAGATGTGGGTGTATTGAACGTTGTGTTCTCCAACGAGAGCTTTTCCGGTAAGTTGATAACCCGTGTCCAACGCGTATTTGAAAGTGTTATTTACGGGTGCATTTGTGGGAGTAACTGTTTGAGCATTTAAAGATGAAGCAAAAAGAGCAACAATTAAATATCTTTTCATGGGGCCTAAAGGTAGCAATGGCCGTCTTGTGACGCAACATATAATTAAATTATCTTTCACAGAGCGTTATATATACAATAGGATTTATTGTAAGTGCTTGTTTTTAAAGCAACAAATTATATCCAAGATAATAGAGAACTTTGAATCTGAGTTAGCTGTTATGGCTAAAGCCGCTCAGGAAGCTCGTGAGGCTGCGACTCACGAAGAAAGCGTAGCTGAGGATAAGTATGATACTCGGGGACTCGAGGCTTCTTATCTCGCGGGGGCTCAAGCTCGAAGAGTTGCGGAACTCCAGTGGATTATACATTCGTATCAAAATCTGGAGCTTCTTGAGTTTACTCCAGGCTCTACTATTGGAATCACAGCTTTGGTGGAAGTGGTATCAGGTAACGAGAAGAAGCTTTTTTTTCTCGCTCCCAAGGGTGGAGGCATATTAATAGATATAGATTCGATCAAAGTTCAGATTGTTGCACCCGATTCAAAGATTGGTGCTGAATTGATGGGCAAGGGCGTGGGTGACGCTATTGAAATGCAAATCATGGGTCGCTTAAAGGAATATGAAGTTTTAAAGATATGTTAGTAGATGTTGCCATTATAGGAGCTGGAGCTGCGGGAATGATGTGCGCCTTTCAGGCCGCACAGCGCGGGCGACGGGTTCAGCTTTTGGATCACTCCACAAAGCTTGGGGGCAAGATTCTTATTTCTGGAGGTGGCCGTTGCAATTTTACCAACGTTGGGACGTCTGCAGATCGCTTTGTTTCAGAGAATGAACATTTTTGTAAGTCGGCACTGAATCGATATCCACCCGAAGAGTTTATAGCGCTCGTTCAAAAGCACGGGATTGCTTTTCACGAAAAAAAGCTTGGACAGCTCTTTTGCGATCATTCTGCACGAGACATTGTAAAAATGCTCGAGGCGGAGTGTCTTCGTGCAAAGGTTGAAATAAAGCTCGGTGTTCAAATCCAAAAGATTTCAAAGGCTGGAAACTTTGAAATCAATCTGGGGGCTCAAAATATTCAGTCTAAGTCTTTGGTTATTGCAACGGGTGGACTCTCTATCCCTTCTCTGGGCGCGAGTCCTTTTGGCTATGAGATTGCAAAGCAATTTGGGTTAAACGTGGTGCCTACTTTTGCCGCACTTGATGGCTTTGTGTTTGATCCTTCTCACAGTCCTGATGCAGCGGCCATAAAGGAGCTCTCGGGAATATCTGTTGATTGTTTGATGACTTGTAATGGAAAGTCCTTTCGTGAAAATATACTTTTTACGCATAGGGGCTTGAGTGGGCCTGCTGCTTTGCAGGCTTCTCTTTATTGGAGGAAGGGCGATTCTATTGAGATTGATTTATTGCCCAATCAAAAAGTAGATGAGTTTTTTCTAAAACAAAAAAACCTTAAAAATCCGGCATTACTTGCGATATTGCTCGGTGAATTCTTGCCTCTTCGATTGGTTGAGTTTTTTATTTCAAATAGACCCGAACTAGAGCGTCCCTTGATGCAGATTTCTGACAAAGTTCTTTTGGAATTAGCCGATCAGCTTAAGCGCTGGAAGCTCTATCCCACTCATACAGTAGGATATGCAAAAGCTGAAGTGACTCGCGGGGGTGTGGATACGAATGAGTTATCTTCAAAGACAATGGAAGCAAAAAAAGTCCCAAGACTTTATTTTATCGGCGAAGTTGTAGACGTTACAGGATGGCTAGGGGGATACAATTTTCAATGGGCTTGGTCTTCTGCATGGGCAGCAGCTCAGGCTGTTTAAATTATTTCTTCTTATTCAAAGCGGCTAACATCTTGGCTGCAAAATCACTTGAGCCTTGTTTGGATCGAGTAGATTGTTGTTTTGCATAGTCTTGAATGTCTTGAGCCTCTGATGCACTTGCCGCTGCATCTGTTGCGGCTTTTATAGAAAGAGAAATCCTTTTCGTTTCAGGATTCACTTCTTTTACAAGAACAGAAACTTCTTGTCCGATAGTCACAACTTCTTCAGCATTGTTTACGCGCTTGGAGCTGCTGAGTTCAGAGAGGGGAACGAGGCCGTCCATTCCAGGAGCCAGTTCCACAAAAGCTCCAAAGGGAGCGCAACGAGTAACTTTTCCGAGAACGACTCTTCCAGCCTGGATGTGGCTGGGGATGTTTTGCCAAGGATTTTTAGAAGCATCCTTAAGAGTTAAGGATATCTTCATTTTTCGATCGCCTTGTTCAATGTTCAAGACATGAACCATCACAAGATCGCCAATTTTTACAACTTCAGATGGATCTTTGATGCGCGTCCAGCTGAGTTCTGAAACGTGTGCAAGGCCTTCGGTTCCTGGAGCTAGTTCGATGAAAGCACCGAAAGGTTCAATCCGAGTCACTTTTCCTTGGATTTGAGTCCCAACTTTTAGAGAATCTCTAAAAGTTGTTTTTGCGGCTGCAGTGCTGTCAGGAGCTGCTTTGTTTTTGTAGCCCTGACGAGATTTTGAAGAATATTGAGAAAAGTAAGGAGAGAGAAGAATCGATTCGCTTCTCATTTGAGTCACATAAAGTTCGAGAATGTCTCCGACTTTGATGTCTTTTTTTCCGTTTGAATCCAGAAGATCTTGAAGGGCGACGATGCCATCTGTTCGAGTTCCTGTAGAAACAATAATGTTTTCTTTACCTACGGAAAGAACTTCTGCTTTGATTTTAGCTCCAACGCTGAGGCGAGTTTCTTTTTTTTGAAAAGATGATTTTAAAAGTTGCTCAAAGTCGCCATCTTGGCTCTTGTTGCTTTGATCCATTTCGATTTCGTAATCATCACCAATGTCTTTTTTCTTAAATGTCATATTTTAAAAGCCAAAATTTGAATTTGGCGTTCCCTACGGGAGTCGAACCCGTGTTGCATGGATGAAAACCATGAGTCCTAGGCCACTAGACGAAGGGAACACTTCGATTGCTGGGACTTAATATGGATATAACGGAGAAGGGGTTTTTGAAAAGGGGAATTTCTAAAATATTCCATGTTTTTTGGTTAAAACTGATTAAAAAATGCAAGAAGCTGAGAACTTGGTATTTTTTCGCTAGATCAGCTGCCTAAGTTGATTCATATTCATAGTTTATGTCTTCTCGTTCGCAATCTTTAAACTCACAAGAATCCGTTAAATCAGCTGCGGGTATCCAAAAGCCTGCCAAGAATTCACGAACTGATGAAACTCCGAGTGCAGAGCTTTTGAGCAGGGTTTTATTAAGGGCTCAGGCTCACGCTATGTCGATGATTTATATTGCGAATAATCGCGCGGACGCAGAACGAAGTGATCCCAAAGTAGGAGGACATCCGTCAGCCTGCTCGTCAGCTTTACATCTTTTGGGATTGCTTCATCTGGTAGAGCGCCGACCAGAAGACTTTTTAGCAGTGAAGCCTCACGCTTCTCCGACAAATCACGCTTGTGATTATCTTTTGCGACTTTTCCGTGAAAGCAATGGCGACCTTATGAGTGATGAACGCGCTCGTTTGGCGATGAAAAATTTGCGTCACTACTCTCATACAGGCGAACCTGTGTTTCAGAGTTATCACTCTTCTTTAGATCCAGATAATTGGAATTTTTTGCCTTCAGGATCAGTTGGAATTCCTCCCGTGAACGCTCTTTATCTTGCAGAGGCTTTCCGTATGGCTAAAAAGCACGGAAGGTATTCTGTAACGAATCCTCACTTTTGGTGCTTGATGGGCGATTCTGAGTTTCGTGAAGGATCACTCTTAGAAGCAATGCCCGAAGCGCGCGAGCGCGGACTTTCAAACGTGACATGGATTATCGATTACAATCGTCAGAGCTTGGATGGTCATCGTACGCATACCGAAGAAGCTTTGGGAATTAAAGACTGTGATCGCATAGCGGGTATGGCAGCTGCCAATGGATGGGAAGTTCTTCAGTTAAGGCACGGAAGTTTCCGCAAGCAATTGTTTGCTGAGAAAAATGGAGAAGCTCTTCAAGCTGTTTTTGAAACAGCACTTCCAGACGGTGAATTGCAAGCGTTGCTCGTGAGTAGTGATGCTCGAAAGATTGTCGATGCTGTTTCAGCTTACGACAAAGCTGCTGGAAAAATTCTTTCTGCTTTGCCTGAAAAAGATGTTCTTCGTTTCTTAAAAGATTTTGGTGGTCATGACATTCCTGGAATTATTGAGGCGTATCAGTACGCGCGTAGTAGCGAAGAGAAACCTTTGTTGATTGTGGCTCATACAATTAAAGGTTGGGGTCTTGAGTGTTCTGCAAAAGCAGGAAATCACTCTATGATGATTGAAGAAGCTGAAGTGAAAGGGCTTTTGAAAAATGCGGGCGCTAAAAGCGACGACCTTTTTGCTTTCGAGCGCTTTGAAGAAAATAGTGAAGAAGCACGCTATCTCCAAAAACGTGGAGAAAGTTTCTTCAAGGGCATGATCGAGATTGAACAACAAAAAGCAAAAAATTTAGAAAATCTTGAACAGCAGTTGGATTCTTGTGGATGGAACGAAAATACTCCTAAAGAAATTGGAATTAATTTGAAACTTGTTCCTATGGCGCACACTCAATGGGTGCTTGGTCAAATTACTGCAAAATTAAATCGAATCGGTGATTTTGCAGAAAGTTCAGAAAATAAAAATCAAAAAGCGTTAACTCCGGAAGAAAAGAAATGGAAAGTCGTTGGTTCTCACTTGATCACGATGGCTCCAGATGTGGGAACCTCTACAAACTTGAACGCCAGCATGGATCACAAAACATTTGGTCCTGTTGCTCAAGATTTTGATCAACTTTTAGGAACTGAAGACAAATCAGCTCCTGACATCACTCCTTCTGAAGCACAAAAAGCACGGCACTTGCGTTTTGAAATTGCAGAATCAAATACTATGTCTTGCTTGGGAAGCTTTGCAAAAATGTCAGACTTCATGGGTGTTCCTTATTTGCCTGTGATGACTGTTTACGATTTTTTCATCAAGCGTGCGCTTGATCAGTTGTTTTACAATGCTTACTGGAAAGGGAATTTCATTTTAGTGGGAACTCCCAGTGGAGTGTCTCTTTCTCCAGAGGGTGCACAACACGGTTGGAAGAGTGATATTCAAATTGCAAACATGCTCACGTGGGAACCAGCTTTTGGAATTGAGCTTGATTGGATTTTTGCAGAAACCGCTCGTCGTCATCTCAATTCTTTCCGTGGACTCACAGAAGATAATTCCGAAGGGCGCGGTGCTGTTTTGATTCGTGGAGTGACTCGAGCTCTTGAGCAAAAAGTCATGATGGATCGTCTCAAAAAGCAAAAACGCTTTGCAGGAAAAACTGAAGCTGAAATTCTTGAGAGCACTCGCAAAGATTGCTTAGAAGGCGCTTGGTACATCGTTGATCATCGCGGATCTGAAGGTTACAAGCCTGGTGATAATGTTGTGAATATTTTCACAATGGGTGTGATGATTACAGAAGCCCTTGCCGCGTCTGATGAGCTTCTCAAGGAAGGCTACTTTGCAAACGTCATTAATATTAGTTCTCCTGATTTGCTTTTAGGAAATCAGGCCTATGACAATAACTACCAGCATCTTCGCCAAACTCTTGCAGTGGAAGGCGATCTTTACCTTAAAAAAGGAGCTGAGAAAAAGCCAGCTGTTTATCCACCGTTAAGTTTTGGTCCCTCGATGGGTGATCAAGCTCGCTTAAGTATGCTCGGCGCAGCGCGCGTTCCTGTGGTGAGTGTGCACGATGGTGAGCCAGGATTGCTCGATAATATTGGAAGCATTGTTGGAGTTCCGCAAAAGGCTTTAGCTGTGCGACATCATTCTAAATCAGGTCGTCCGAGCGATATTTACAAGTATCACGGCATTGATTCTCAGTCTGTTAAGAGAGCGTGTCTCGAGGCCTTAAATGAAGTGGCTTGGACCAGCAAAATTTCTTTTACGGACTAGGGCTTCAAAGTTGTAAGTTGATTTAAGTAAAATTTTTTATTTTTCAAAATATTCCGTTGTAGAACCGAAATTAGAGGTAGGGCAATAGGGGTATGGACACGAGAGAGCTGAGTGGTGTGGGGGCATCAAAGGGTTTAGGGGGCAAGGGCAAACCCGATCCGCACTCCCTCAAGAGAGTGACTTCTAAAACTGTGTTTTTAGTCTTCACTTGCTTGATGGGGTGTGGATCAGCTCTAGCGGCGTCGTATCGATCACGAGTCATCTACGGAAATGATGAAAGAGTTGAAGCTGCCTATTATCCAAATCAAAAGGTAAAAGAACTTTCTCGTTCAGTTGCAGGAAGAGTTGAAAAAGATTTGCTCGTCAAAGAGGGAAATGTTTTTAAGCTTCCCTCTCAAACCCTACAGAACGTGATGGGTGTTTGTGCGACAGAGCGTTTTTCAACGCAAACATCTTTTGTTGAGTGCAGTGGTTTTTTAGTCGCTCCTGATTTATTGGTTACAGCAGGGCATTGTGTTCAAACTCAAACAGATTGTGAGCAAGGAAAATGGGTTTTTGACTATGTCTTGGGAACAAAGTCTCTCTCCGAAAAAAATGTTTATAGCTGTAAAGAAATCGTCTCTCAGGATTTAAGTTTTTTAAATGATTTTGCACTCATTCGTCTGGATAGATCTGTGACAGATCGAAAGCCACTAGCAGTCAGAAAACATGGAGAAGTGGATCTTCGTTCAAAATTGATTGTTATGGGACATCCATCAGGCTTGCCCTTAAAGATTGATGACAATGGATCGGTGAGAGAGATTCCTTCTGAACAAAATTATTTTGTTGCTGAATTAGATGCTTTTGGAGGAAATTCTGGATCTCCTGTTGTGAATCAAGATACTCTCGAAGTAGAGGGGATTCTCGTAAGAGGAGATCGTGATTATTCATGGAGTCCTGAGCATTCTTGTGCAGTTGCTAATGTGTGTGAAACAGGGAACTGCCGAGGAGAAGATGTTCAAAAAATTACAAAAATAAAAGGTATTCCTCTTTAGCTATTCTCAATTCTTCTTATAAATTCCAGATCGAATTCAGTAAGTCCTCCACCAGAGGGAAGCGTGTCGTGAGTGGAGAGTGTAAGCGAAACTTTGTTATAAACGTTCCAGATTTCTGGATGATGATCTAAATCTTCAGCTAAGAAAGCCACTTTTTTTAGAAAAGAAAAAGCTTCTTTGAAATCTTTAAAGACAAAATTTTTCTTCAAAGTATTAGAGGAGATTTTCCATTCAGAAAAGTCTTTTAAAAAATCATTTAAGACTTCTTGAGAGAGAAGATTGCGGCTGAGCTTATTCATGTGAAATAAACTTTAAAATACTAGAAAAATCTTTTTCAGCCCAACCCTGAGAGCGGTGAATTTCATATAGGTTTCGCGCCAATTCTCCCAAGGGGATTTTAGATTTGGAAGAAAGGGCTGCTTCAGCAGCGAGGCTTAGATCTTTGCACATCAGCTGAACTCCAAATCCGCCACTGTAGTCTCTAGAAGAGGGAACGTTTTCCATTGTTCCAGGGTAGGGATTGTAAACTTCAAGTGACCAATTTCGTCCACTACTTTGAAGCATAATTTCAGAGAGAACCTTGGGGTCGAGTCCAAGATTTTTTCCCATCGCGAGGGCCTCTGAGGTGCCAATCATGTGAATCGCAAGGAGCATGTTATTGCAAACTTTTGCAACTTGGCCGCAGCCGCTTGGTCCAGCGTAAAATATTTTTTTTCCCATTTTTTCTAAGATTGGTTTTGCCTTTTCAAACAAAGCTTTTTCTCCACCAACCATAAAAGTGAGTGTGCCGGCTGTTGCGGCACCGGTGCCACCAGATACGGGAGCGTCGATCATCTCGAAGCCTTTGCTTTGAGCAACTTTTTGCACTCTTCGAGCCGCATCGGGAGCAATAGTGCTGCAATCGATGAGAAGAGAATGGGATTTTGCATTTGGAAAAATACTTTTGTTGTATAAGTCCTCAACGTGCTGTGAGGCAGGAAGCATAGAAATAATGACGTCTGCATTTTTGATTGCAGAAGGAATGTCTTGAGCAACGACAAGTCCATCTTTTTTAGCAGCTTCAATAGCTTTGGGATTTAAATCAAAAACTTCTATGTTGAAGGAAGCTTTTTTGAGGTTGAGGGCCATTGGAAGGCCCATGTTGCCGATGCCAATAAATGCAATTTTGTTTGTCATAATCGTGAATCTCCTAATAGATCTTTAAGAGGGTTTTTTGAGTTTTCGAGAGGGGATTTAAAGTGAGCCTCTATGTGAGCTTCTTTTAAATCTTGAACGGTTTTGGGATTCCATTGAGGATTGTTGTCTTTATCAATGAGTAATGCACGAACTCCCTCTTGAAAGTCACCCATACGAGTCGATTGAGCCGCGACAAACCATTCTTGATAAAAAGACTCAGCAATGGACCAGCTTTTTCCTTTTTCCCAGATTGTATAAATAAGCCCTAGAGAAGTGGGACAAGCTTTTTGAACGTTTGATAAAATAATTTTTTCCCAATCATTTTGAGGAATGTATTCTGATGCCCATTTCATTAATTGAACGGCATTTGTATTCTTTAAAAAAAGATCAATAAAGTTTTTGTGAGAAGTGAACTCTGTGTTTTCGTTTTTTTTGGAATTGGCCTTAAAAAAGTTAAGAAGATTATGTTCGAACTCGCTTTGATTTTTGATGCTTGAGTTTTTCAGAGTTTCTAACAAAGTTTCTTGGTCTGAATCATTTAACCAAAAGTCAGCGAGTTTAAGGAGTAAGGCGTCGGCAGCTTTGATTCGAGCTCCCGAAAGACCAAGGAAGAGGCCACGGTTTTCTGCAGCTTTTCTTAAAAAATAGTTTGCACCCACATCGGGTACGAGACCGATTGTGATTTCGGGCATTGCCATGCGAGTTGAGTCCGTAACAATTCGGTAGCGAGCGCCTTGCATGATTCCCATGCCTCCGCCCATTGTGATTCCATGTGCCCAAACAATGAGAGGTTTTTTATAAGAATACAAAGAGCAGTCGAGCCTGTATTCTTTTTCAAAGAACTCGTCGCAATATGGGGATTTTTCTTTCATCCCTTGATAGAGCGCGCGAATATCTCCTCCCGCACAAAAGGCCTTACCTTTACCGCGAATTAAGACTCCATATATTTGAGAATTGGATTCCCACTCTTTGAGTTTGGAGTGTAATTGTTCAATCATTGAAAGAGAAAGTGAGTTAAGAGCCTTTTCTAAGTCAAGAGTCGCTATAGCGAGCGAGCCCTCTCCCGTTTTTTGCAATTCAAATTGTACGGACATCGTGACAAGCCTAACTCAAAGTTTAAAAAACGTCAGTTAGGTTTACGCGTTTTATCCGCCTGGCTCAAAATTAAAGTAAATTCTTGATAAAGTTATGATTGTCAAGAATTCGGCTTTATAGAAGAGATCACTTGCCGAAAAGCATGTTGATGAATTACGCAAGGCAGTTAGATTTATCTAAACCAAAAGCGATTTGCGTTGATTTAGATGGAACTCTTTTAAAAAGTGATTTTCTTTGGGAGTCAGTATTTTGGCTTCTTAAAAATAAACCGCTTACTCTATTTAAGCTTCCCATTTGGTTTTTAAAAGGTGTTGCATATCTCAAGGAAAAACTTGCTGAAAATGTAGATTTAGATATTGATACGCTTCCTTGGAATTCAGATGTTTTAAGGCTTGTGTTGGATTTGCAAAAATCAGGGCTTGAAGCTGTGTTGGTAACAGGTTCTCATAAAATATTTGCTGAAAAAGTTGCTAAGCATTTCAAGTTTTTTAAGCGAGTCTTTGCTACTGTAGGATCAATAAATTTTATAGGCGATCAAAAATTAAAAAAATTACATGATGAATTTGGTTTGTTTGGGTTTTGTTATGTAGGGGATTCGAAAAAAGATGTTTCAGTTTTAAAGTCTTCTTTTCGTGCTTACGTTGTTGGAAACAGATTTGTTTTCGAAGAAGTTTCTAAAGTTAATGATCAAGTAATTTTCTTACCTGTGAGTGAAGATGGTATTTTTAACGGTCTTTTTCGGGCGATGCGTCCTCATCAATGGGCAAAAAACATTCTTATTTTTTTGGGCCCGTTGGCGGGTCATGTATTGCTTGAGTCAGGCATCTTATTTACAAGCATAGTTTTGTTTATGTGTTTTTCAATGGTAGCATCGTCAGTTTATATTGTTAATGATCTTATTGATTTAGAATCAGATAGAAAACATCAAACAAAAAAAATGCGACCTGTGGCCTCAGGTTTGGTGCCTATACCTAGCGCAGTTTTTCTTTCGATGATACTTTTTTTTGGGGGTGTTGTAATTGCAGCGAATGTGATTGGGGTAAAGGTTGCTCTTATTTTAACTTCATATTTCATGTCAACGCTTGTTTATTCTGTATGGGTTAAAGGAATTGCTGTAGCTGATGTTATGATGTTGGCATTTTTTTATATCGTTCGTGTTTTTGCTGGATGTGTTGCAATAAATATCGCACCAAGCTTTTGGCTTATTAATTTTGTTTTGTTTTCATTTTTGAGCTTGGGTTTTGCTAAAAGAGTAACGGAGCTTATATCGTCTGCAAAAAAACTTCAGGGTTTAAACAAGCATAGAGCTTATAGGTTAGATGATCTAGATGCCTTGCTTCACTTTGGAGCTGTAAGTGGGTATATTTCTTTGCTTGTTTTATCGCTATACTTGAAAAGTCCCGAGGTTATACGAATGTATTCGTACCCCAACGTTCTCTGGGGATTAATCCCAATAGGACTTTATTGGATAAGTGAAATATGGATAACTGCTGGAAGAGGTGAGCTGAATGGTGATCCAGTGTTACATGTTTTAAAAAGCAGAAAGTCTTATGTTTTAATTTTTCTTTCTCTGTTACTATTCTTTTATGCACTCTAAACAAAATAAAATATTTTATATTTTATTTTGTTTAATTATTTTTTTATATGCTTATGTTGGTTTTTATTCTCCTGGTTTCGAAGATGATTTTTTTAATATTTATTTAATAGAAGACTTAGGGTTTAAAGTTTTAAGTTATATCCAAACGACAGATGTTCATCCCCCTGGTTCCTATTTTTTAAATTGGTTTTTTTATTCTCTTACAAATAGTTGGAATATTGTTCGATTGATTTCGGGCCTTTTGACGGCCTTATCAATTATTTATGCAGGAATTTCTATCAGAAAATCGTATGGAGATTTAAGGGGTTTTTTATTTCTAATTTTTTTGGCTTTTAATCCAGGTGTACTAATGTGGGGAACAAGTCTTCGATGGTATTCTTATTTTCTACCTTTATTGATTTACTTGTCTATTACTCCTAAGCCTTCTAATAAATTTTACTGGGCTAAATTATTCATTGGTCTGATGTTGTTGGGGTATATAGGTTACGCAGCTTTTATAGTTGCTCCAAGTATGGTCTTTTTGTATTGGAGGCAAAGTGATCAGTCCATGAAAGAAAAACTTAAGCAAGTGTTTCTATGGGGAGCTTTGTCTTTGTTATTTTATATCCCACAATTGTATATATTTTTAACAGTTCATAATAATGATAGCGGCAGTCAAAGGTTTTCGCTTGTAAAAGGCTTTGCTGGCTTTGTGATATCACATCTTAGCAATCATGGAGTTTTTCCGATTTCTTTGGCTGCTTTTTTGGGTTGTCTTGGAGCGTCTGGAGTTATTTTCTTAAGTTTAAAAAAAAATTTTAAAAAAGTATTTCTTTCCAATTATGGATTCTCTTACATTACAGGAATATTTTTTTTGATAATAAGTGGACTTGGGGGAAAATATAGAAATTTTGTTATTCTAAGTCCTCTTCAATCATTTAGTTTATCAATATTCATTCCAGACTTAAGGCAAAATAATTGGGTGAAAGCTTTTCTCTTTTGTTTTTTGTTTGGAAACGTTATTGGTATTTATAATGTTATATTTCATGAAAATACAATTAAAAACAGTTGGAATTTTCCTTTGAAAAATGTCATGAATCAGATAGAAAGAATAAAGTCTTCTTGTGGAAATGAAACCTTGTTATTTGTTCATGATCCTGTACTGACCTACGCACTTGAGAAAAAAAACTATTTCGTTGTGAGTCCATTTGGAAAAGAAAACTCAAAGGTTTACGAATCGAAATTAAATTATAAATGCATCGTAATTGCTAAGACTTTTGTGGGAGCGCTTAAAAATTCAAAGATTAAAAAAATGTACACTGCTGTTGAAAAGATAGCCCATAAGAGAGAAGAAACAATATATATAGGTTTTGATCCTTATTTTTCATTCAAGGCAAGATTAGACAGTCGATATCCAAAGTATCAGGTTGAACTTTTTGTTTTAAGGGCTGCTAATTTTGACGATTTGATGAAAGCTTGGCAGTCCTTGGCCCGCGATCGAGCATTTGGACTTTAAATAAAGGTTAAATGGTTTTGTTAATCTTATTTTCTAAGGTTTAATAAAACATAGAAGATCAAGTTATGATAAATAATATTCTAAGTTGGGGCAGGTATCCTAGAAAAACTCATAAAAGTTTTTATTTTCTTCTTAATCGTTTTGATTCGATTCCGAAACATTCAGATAAAATCTTACCCTATGGACTGGGACGAAGTTATGGAGACAGTTGTTTGAATGGTGAAAACACATTGCTTATGACTAGGAATTTAGATCGATTTGTTTCTTTTGATCCCCAAAAAGGTGTGATTTGTTGTGAGTCGGGAGTTAGTTTTTCTGAGCTTTTAGACTTTTGTGTCCCTCGAGGTTTTTTTCTTCCTGTTACACCAGGAACAAAGTTTGTAACAGTTGGGGGCGCTTTAGCGAATGATATTCATGGTAAAAATCATCACTGTGCGGGAAATTTTGGAAATCATGTTTTATCTTTTGAATTAATTCGTTCAAGTGGAGAGCGATTCGTGTGTTCTCCCTCTCAAAATTCTGAATATTTTTATGCCACCATAGGTGGTCTTGGGTTAACTGGATTAGTAAGTTGGGTCGAGTTTAAATTAATACCCATAAAGGGTCCTTTGATTGATCAACAAGTGATTAAATACAGGGGACTAAATGAGTTTCTAGAATTATCTAAAGAATCTGAAGGTAAATTTGAATACACTGTTGCATGGATTGATTGCTTAGCGTCTGGAAAAAATCTTGGAAGAGGACATTTTATTCAAGGTAATCATTCTCAAGAGATAGATCATAAAAGTTGTACAAAAAAGACTTTATCTGTACCCTTTGAGTTACCTCTTTCTCCAATTAATTCGTTGAGTGTAAAAATATTTAATTCTTTTTATTATCATCGTCAGCTTAATCGATTAAGTAAATCTTTGGTTTATTATGACACTTTTTTTTATCCTCTTGATTTTATCCATGATTGGAATCGTATTTATGGACGGCAAGGATTTTTGCAGTACCAATGTGTTGTTCCAGAAAATGATTCTGGTCTCAAAACTTTAGAAAAAATCTTGTCTTGTACGTCTTCACGTGGTTTGGGCTCTTTTTTAGCAGTCATCAAAAAATTCGGAAAAATTTCTTCAGGGGGAATGTTATCTTTTCCTCGGCCTGGTATCACCTTAGCCTTAGATATTGGTTTAAATAGCTCACAAGTTTTTAAAGTATTAGATAAATTTGATGATTGGGTTGTCGGTTGTGGGGGGGCTATTTATCCCGGTAAAGATGCAAGAATGTCTAGGGATACTTTTAGAGCTTCATTTCCAAATTGGCTTAAGTTTAAAGAATTCATTGATCCTAATTTTTCATCTGATTTTTCGAGGAGAGTTGAGCTATGAGTAAAATTGTTATTTTTGGAGCGACATCTGCAATTGCAGAACGTTTTGCAAGGATTTGTGCTCTTCGCGGAGATGAGATTTGTTTGGTTGCTAGAAATGAGCAAAAACTTTTAGCTATAAAACAAGATTTAGAAATTCGAGGCGCCAAGCAGGTTCAAATTTTTTGCCTTGATTTAAATGAAAGAAATCTTCACGAGGACCTAGTTTCAAGTGTTTTCTCTAAAGAAAAAAAAGTTGATCTTGTTCTTTTCGCGCATGGAATTTTAGGAGATCAGTCTTTAGCAGAAAGAAAATTTTCTCATGCTGAAAATATTATTTCTTCAAATTTTACAAGTACTGTCAGCCTTCTCCATGAAGTTGCAAAGCACTTTGAAATTCAACGCTCAGGAATAATTGTTGTTATTTCATCAGTTGCTGGGGATCGAGGTAGAGCCTCAAACTATGTATACGGTTCCTCTAAGGCCGCACTTAGTGCTTTTTGTTCAGGATTAAGGCAACGTATGTATAGGTTTGGAGTATCTGTCATAACGGTAAAACCGGGATTTGTTGATACTCCCATGACGAGAGATTTTAAGAAAGGAATTCTTTGGGTCAAGCCTGAGCGTATTGCACGCGGAATTCATTGGGCAGTTAAGAATAGAAAACCTGTTGTTTACTTGCCCAGGTTTTGGTTCTTAATAATGCTGGTAATTAAAATTATTCCTGAGAAGATTTTTCAAAAATTAAAAATTTAGCTTTACGCGTTTTTCCAAACGGCTTTTCTTTTTTCAAGAAAGGCATTCACGCCCTCTTTTTGATCTTCCGTATTGAAGAGATTCACAAAGAGTTCTCTTTCTAGAGGAAGGCCTTGGCAGTGAAAGTGTGAGCGTGTGTTTTGAATAAGTCGCTTGCAGTAGGAAACGGCAACAGGGCTTTGCTTTTCGACATTACTAGCAAGCTCAAGAGCTTTCTCTAGAGCTTTGCCTTTTCCAACGACTTCTTCAGTAAGTCCAATTTCTAAAGCTTTTGATGCATTGACTCTTTCTCCGCAAAGAATCATTTTTTTTGCCCAGCCTTCGCCTACAAGACGAGTGAGGTTTTGAGTCCCTCCCGCACAAGGTAAAAGTCCTACAGTTGCTTCCGGGAGCGCAAGTATAGCGTGTTCTTCGGTGATTCTTAGATCACACGCAAGGGCAACTTCGAGTCCCCCTCCCATGGCATAACCATTGATAGCGGCAATCGATACGCCTCTAAAGTTTGATAAGCATTCAAAAGCAACACCAAAAACGTTTGCAACTTTTGAAGCAATGTTTTTGTCACCAGAAGAAAACATTTTTAAGTCAGCTCCTGCAGAAAAGAATTTTTCTCCCTGGCCTGTTATCACTAGCGAATAAATATTTTTGTCGTTTTCAAGTTCTTGAACAACTTTGGGAAGATAAGTTAGGGATTCCTCATCAAAAGTATTTGCAGAAGGGTTGTTGAGAGTAAGAACAGCTGTATGACCTTTTTTTTCTATTAAAATTTTTTGTGTCATAAACCCAACATAAAGCGGGCATTTCTTTCAAGGCAAGATTTAATTTTGCAATCTCTTTCAAAACTATCGTGGAATGATGGTGCGTGTAATTGTTTTGTTATCTCCAAAAGATGATTCTTTCCATTGCTCACTGCTTGGAATCGCATAGGGTTCTTCTATGTTTGCTATTTTCTTTCGAAGTCTTACGGTGTCTATGACCATGAGTTTTTTATTGTGAAAAGTGTAGAGGTCTAAATCATAGCCCATCCATCGCGTGATGTGTTTGCTTCCGATGAGGGCTGTACACCCCATCATTCGTTTTACTTCTAGAGTTGCAATAAGATTGTGCTGTTCCTCAATATTAAGATAAGAATCGATATCTTCAAAAACAAGGACGCTCGCTCCACTTGCTAACGCAATACAGGTTAACGTCTTTGCCTTTTCAATGCGAGTTAGTTTAGAAACCATAATATTTTCGGGAAGTTTGAAGTGATTTAGCCATAACTTAAATGTTTCAAAATTCCATTCTGTATAAAATAGAGAAAGGATTCCTGGGATTTGTTGAAGTGTGCAAGGCAAATGGTAGTCCATGTTTGGAGAAACAAGAAAAACCTTTTTTTTATATTCTTTGTCATTTTTTTGAGCGAAAGAGTTTTTTATTTCAATCTCACCCTGTTCGAATGACTCGTATTCTCCGATTGACCTTAGCAAATAACCTTTTTCGGTTTCAGCTTTTCCGATAAAAACACCAATTCTATTTTGAGGGAAAGCGTAAGTCGTGGGAGATATAACTTCTTCTCCATTTAAAACCTTTGAGTATTTTTTTAAAATAACAGCATAATCCCTTTTGCTCATATCATTATTTTAAGCAATAAGGGGGCTTTGAAGAGTGAAGTTTTTGTTAAGCTTCGTTAATTCTTTGTTAAGAGAATCTATCTAAATATCTCGGCGGCACCTTCTTCAAGGACCTTACGAGAAATGATAACTCTCATGATTTCATTTGTTCCCTCTAATATCTGATGAACTCGTGAATCACGCATCAAACGCTCTACGGGATAGTCTTGGGTGTATCCATATCCCCCATGCAGTTGAATGGCTTCATTGCACACTTTAAATCCGATATCAGTCGCGTAGCGTTTTGCCATAGCACAGTAAACTGTTGCTTGAGGGTCTTTGTTGTCGAATTTCCATGCAGCTAAACGAACCATCTGCCTAGCAGCTACAACTTCGGTGAACATGTCGGCTACTTTAAATTGAAGAGCTTGAAAATCTTTCAAAGCTTTTCCAAATTGCTTTCTTTCGTTCATGTACTTGTTGGTGGCCTGAAGTGCTGCTTGTGCGCAACCAATCGAACATGTTCCGATGTTGATTCTTCCACCATCAAGACCATTTAATGCAATTTTAAAACCTTCACCGAGTTGGCCAAGAATATTTTTTTCTGAAACAACAACGTTGTCAAAGTTGATGACTCGAGTGGGTTGGCTGTTCCATCCCATTTTCTTTTCATTCTCACCAAAAGAAATTCCTTGAGTATTTGCTGGAACAACAAAAGCAGTGATTCCTTTCGGCGTGTTGTCTCCCGTACGAGCCATCACGATGAGCACATCAGTTGCCCCACCACCTGAAACAAAAACTTTACTTCCCGTTAAAACGTATTCACTTCCTTTTTTTTCAGCACGAGTTTTCAGACTTGCAGCATCACTTCCAGAATTAGCTTCTGTGAGACAATACGACCCTAGTAATTCTCCACTCACAAGTTGTGGACAAAATTGTTGACGAAGTTCTTCGCTTCCAAATTTGTCAATCATTCCTGCAACCATATTGTGAATGGTTATGTAGGCAGTTGTTGAGGTGCAGCCTACTGCAAGTTCTTCAAAAATAATCGCAGCATCTAATCTGCCTAAGCCAAGCCCACCGACATCTTCATTTAGATAAACTCCCAGAAATCCCATTTCAGCCGCTTTGCGAATAACATCTTTTGGGAAATGTTTTTTTGCATCCCATTCGGCTGCATGAGGAGCCATTTCAGCAAGGGCAAAGGTGCGGGCAGCTTCTTGAAATTGTTTTTGATTTTCTGAAAGTTCAAACATGGTCATTTCCTATTTTAAAGTAATTGTGGTGTTAACAGCTCCTGCTTGATGATCAGGTTCAAACCAGCGAGTTGTCATAGTTTTCGTTCTAGTGAAAAATTTAACAGCAGCTTTTCCATAGCTATTTTGATCGCCGTACATAGAGGCCTTCCATCCACCAAAAGAGAAAAAAGGAAGGGGAACGGGAATCGGAATGTTAATCCCTACGTGCCCTGCTTGTAATTCATGTTGAAATTTACGAGCGGCATAGCCAGAATTTGTGAAAATACTTGTTCCGTTTCCGAAGGGATTTTTGTTGATGAAATCAATCGCTTCTTGGAGAGAGTTTTTTCTGACAATCAACAAAACAGGGCCAAAGATTTCTTCTTGGTAAATTTTCATTTCAGAGTGGATATTGTCAAAAAGTGTAGGTCCTACGAAATTTCCTTTTGGATAATTTGCGATGTGAATTTTTCGACCATCTAAAAGAAGTTTTGCTCCTTCTTTTTCGCCTTCGGTAATGAGCGCAACGACTTTGTCTTTTGCTTTTTGCGAAACAAGAGGGCCAAGCGAAGCATCAGGATCATCCCATGCGCCAACTTTGAGTTGTGACATGGCTTGCTGAATTTCAGGAACCCAATTTTGAGCTTCGCCCACTAATACAGCCACGCTGATGGCCATGCATCTTTGTCCGGCAGCTCCACAGGAAGCCCCCGCAAGGTTGTTGATTGCTTGAGTCTTGTTTGCATCGGGCATGACAATCATGTGGTTCTTAGCGCCTGAAAAAGCTTGAACACGTTTTAGGTTTTGTGATCCACGTTGATAGATATGTCTAGCAACAGGCTCCGATCCTACAAAAGATATTGTTTTGATCGTAGGATGGTCGAGTAATTGGTTAACTTGATCTTTTCCGCCGTGAACAATATTGAGGGTTCCTTTAGGGGCTCCAGCTTCCACAAAAAGTTCAGCTAGTCTCATAGGAGTCATGGGATCTTGTTCAGAGGGTTTCATCACAAAGGTATTGCCGCAGGCTATGGCAAGAGGAAATTGCCATAGAGGGATCATGGCCGGAAAGTTAAAAGGAGTGATACCCGCGCAAACACCAAGTGGTTGCTGATAGCTATAGCTGTCGATTCCTCGAGCAACGTTTTCTACGGTTTCTCCCATGATTGTGGAAGCGATATTCGCACATTGTTCAACAACTTCGATTCCTCGCCATACGTCTCCCTGTGCATCTGCAAAAGTTTTTCCGTTTTCTTGTGAAAGAATTTCTGCAAGTTCATTTTGATGTTTTTTGAGGAGATCTTGATATTTTAAAAAAACGCGAGCTCTTTCGGGTGTCGCCACTTCTGACCAAGTTTTAAATGCTGTCTCGGCAGCGCTTACAGCTTGATTGACTTCGTCTGAAGTTGCAAAAGGAACTTCCGCTAAAACTTCTTGATTAAGCGGGTTGATCACACTTTGAGTTTGCGTGCTTTTACTCGCTACGAGTTCGTTGTTTATAAAAAGCGGAATCATTTTTGTCATAATGGATCAAATTAGCATGAGGATTTTTGCGGTGCTAGGCGCAACTTACCTTGACTATTGGTCTTGTCGCTTTGCAAAGAGGAGCTTAGTCTTGAGTCTGAGGGTTCGATGCAAAAATTATCGGGTTATTTTTTAATGATTATTTTTTTAAAGGCTTGTAGTGAAAGCCTTCCTCCAGGAAGTCCTCATGAAGCTTTGGTTCCTAAAATTTACACATCTGCTTTTGCAGAAAAAAGAGTTGAGCCAAATATGGCACGCGTCACATTTGCAGTTTTAACACGTGCCTCTCAAGCGGAAAAGGCGCGTAATGAAAATGCCATGAAGGTAACTGCAATTATGAAAAAGTTGCAAAACCTAAAAATTCAAGACGAAGAAATTCAAACGCTTGATTACAATCTTCGTGAAGTTATTTCCTATGATAAAGGAACCTCGCGAATTGATGCCTATGAGGTGGTCAATCGTCTTTCACTTAAAATTCTTGATGTAAAAAATCTAGGAAAAATTGTTGATCAACTGGTTCCTTTGGGAGCCAATCGCGTGGAGCAAATTGAGTTCGATATTGCCGAAAGAAATGACGTTTATAAAGAGTTATTGGAGGAAGCAACGACTCAAGCTCGAGATAAAGCTTTGCATATTGCCGAAGCAGGGGGTCTTGGAAAAGTTACAGTTCTAGAAGTTCGAGAAGAAAGTTCTGCTCATCAGCCTCCTCCTTTTATGCCTATGGGTATGATGCGAGCTGAAGGAGTGGGCGGAGCTGCGTCTAGCCCTATGAGCGCGTCTGCCTACATCCGAGCGCAAGTAAGTTTAACGGCAAAAGCAAAAAATTAAGGCACTAAAAAAGTTTTTCCAAGAGCGTAAGGGTCTCCTACCTCTGTTCCAGAGGGGACATCAATTGCATCAATAAGCTTTCCTGGAACATAGGGGCTTACAACATAACCTGGTTTCCCGTCTGCTTTTTTGGCTATGGGCAATTTTGATTTATCGGGAGCGGGTTTTAATTTGATTACATCATCGGGGATCGGAGTAGGTTTGATTTCAGATACAGAAGAAGAGGGTAGTGAGGGAACTGAATTTACTTTTGGTTGTTGCTCAGGAGTTTTTGCGGGAGCAGAAGAATTTTTCTCGTAATTTGACTTCCAATTTTCCCATGCGAGAGACTGATGAGAATAAAATTCAAAACGTTTTAAAAATTGGTTGGTGTTTGAATTTTTTAATTCGAGAGCACCGTAGAGATTTCTTTTTTTCAATTCTCTAATGAAAGCTGTTTTGAGCTCAGGAGTTTTTTTGAGCATTTGGCAAACATCTCGAAAGTCAGCCCATTTCCAAACAAGTTGAATTCGACTCTCGCAGCCATTTTGAAAAATATTAATTTGTTCGCAACCAAAACCTACAACACATCCTGTGCAAATATCTACAAGAGGAATAGCTCGCTGGTATGATTGAACTTGAGTTGTTGGTTTTTGAGTTCGTTTCCAATAATAGATGGGATATTTGCCATCGGCTCTTCCTTGGTACCAAGCGTGATAAATGTAATCAAAGCCTTCGGAATTTTCTCGAACATCATATTCCTCACCTTTTTTGAGAGGATTAAAGGGCCATTCGCTAGTCTCTGTATTTGGCCAGTTGAGTTCTGCTAAAAAGCTTAAGTCTTCGCAGGGGTCTTGGTTAAGAGGGCTTGGGGGAAGTGAAGGAGGGTGAGGGTGCGAAGGTGTAGAATCACCACCTGCAAAAGCAGTCAGGGATATTAATGTTAAAAACCAAGTACTTAGCGTTTTAAGGTCTTTTTTAAAAAGAAAGGAATTGAACATGCAACGCTATGCATAATAAGTATAGCGCATCAAGTCAAACGCTTTTTCCTTTGAGAACTCACCAAAGATGTAACTTGAGGCAAAAAACAGAACCTCCAGATTTTAAAAATTCACTTGTTTGCAGGGTGTGGATTCGAAAACCAAGTACTTGAAGTTCTTCAATTAATTGGTTGTTGGCCTGATCAATAAAAATATCCCGACCATTGGGACAAAATAAATTGGCCCCAAGCGATTTTTGCGCTTCATCAAGGCTGCAATATATGAGTTGTTCAAATGCACTTTCAAGCAGACTTAGCCCCTCATCTGTAAAAGCTTCTTTAACTATAACAGCTGAGTGTTCTGTGAGAGGAGCAAAACAGGTATCCAGATGGTAGAAATAAGGATTTTTTAATTCAAGTGGAACTAAATCCAGTCTTGTTATTTCGCTTATTCGAGCAAGGGTTTGAGGACTTGTTCTGTACCCATAACCACACCAGATGAGGGAACGAACGGGGTCTAAGAGAGCATCTCCCGTTCCCTCAAAAGTCATCTCATCAGGAAGTGAATGGATTTTATAATTTTGAGAGGCAAACCACTCGGCAAAAAAAGAAACCTCTCCCTTTCTTTCTTGATTTCTCATGTTTGAAAGAATCACTTCATGAGTTTTGCTTTGAGCATTCCAAAAAGGAAAACTTTGGTTTGCAGCAAAAACCATATCTGGAAAAGGCGCTCGTCCATCAAGGACTTGCACGTCTAAATTACCGGACTCAAAGGCTTTTAGCATTGTTTTCCATTGATCAAGCGCAAGGGCACTATCGACTTTTTTGAGCTCTCCCTGCTCATCTTTCATGTAGGGATTGATGGCATAGGAAACTGTAAAATATCTAGGATGGACAACCAAAACTCTTTTGCGAGGTGGGATCGGGGCCTGATTTTGTTTGGCTTGTTTTAAAAATGCTTCCAAGGCATTCACCTGGTCGATAACGGGCATTTTGAAAGCTTCTCAAATTTAAGTAAATTTGTCAGACCAATATTCTTGGCGTGGCGCATTAAATTTGCTATTGTCTGGCAAACCACCCCGTTTCAGTGCTTAAAGAGACACAGCGGAAGTGGATAAAAAAAATATGATAAAAAGCACAGCTAAATCTCAATCTTTAGTCATAAACGCTGAAAATTTTGTCGAGGTTGTCGAAAAAATTAAAATTCGAGAAATCGACTTAGGAGAGGGTCAGAGATTACTGGAAGATTTTGTAAAACTTCCAAAAGTTAAAAGTGCTTTTAAGCTTGAAGCTTATTATCACTTATCTCGAATCGCGACTGAGTTGCGAATGGGGCAAGTGATCAGCGGCTATTTAAGCGAAGCTGAAAAAATTCCTCTTTCAAATAAAGACGATAAAATTCAATTAGGAAATTTCTACTACGGAGTGGGAACTGTTTGCGCTCAAGATGGTTGTTACTTAAGTAATTCACAAGACGCTTCTGCATCGGCTCGTGAGTATTTTAATAAAGCTCTCGATATCGCTGTCGAATTAAATCACAATGAATTAGCTTTCAAAGCAACTTACGGCTTAGCAGAAAATCTTCGTTCTGATGGAAAGTATTACGAAGCTCTTGAACTTAAACCTAGGCTTGAAGGTCTTGCAAAAGCCACAGAAAACCCTCTTCACATTGCATGGGTTCAGCACCTTGCTGCAAATATTTTGCGCAAACAAGGACGCTATTCCGAAGCCATTAAACTTTTTGAAGAAGCTCTTGAGCTTTTCAAAAGAAATCGAAATAGTTTTGAGTATCAATACTGCTTGTGGGCTTTAGGAACTTGTTATGCTGCGATTGAAGATGAGCAAAAAGCAAAAATCTTTTTGGGTCTTGCTTCAGAGCCTGGAATTTCTCCAAAGGGTCCAAGTCGAATTACATTGCTTTCTAAAATGACTTTGGCAGAGCTCCAAACAATTGTTGGAAAATACGAAAAAGCAATGGACCTCTATAATGAAATTAATGATCTCGTAGGAGGTCAGGAAAATTCTTACTTTGGTCGAAGAATGCTTCGAGGAAAAGCTCTTCTTTGCATTAAAAAAGGTGATTACGAAAAGGCTAATGAAATTATCGATAAGCTTGTTGTGATTGCAGCGAGTGAAAATAAAGAAAAAGAATTGATGCGCTTAAGACTTCTCAAAGCAGAAGTCCTTTTGCGAACAGGTGAAGCAGCTCAGCACGAGCAAGCAAGTGCGATGCTTCAAGAGGCTCTTGTTTATCACCAAAACATTCAGATGAATCGTCACGTGGCTGTTTGTTTAGAATTACTTTCACGTTTGGATTCTCGAATGGGATATCCTGCTGAAGCGCTTCGTAAGGCTCAAGAAATGTCTAAACTTGCGAAGGAATCTTCTTTTGAGCGTCTTTATATTCGTTCTCGTTTGATCGAATTTGTTTTGCGTAGAAAATTGGGAGAAACTGTCCCTTCTGCGCAACTTTCTGAGTTGTTGCCAATAATCAACAAGCTCAATACTGAAGCTGATCGAACAATCGTGGCGCGTTTCCAGGTTGAAAGCTACGATGTGTGGGCTCAGCAGTTATCTCTGTTAACTCAGCATTCTCAGCGTTTTGTGAACGAGTTTTTTGAAGATTTCCACTTCGTTCCTGAGCAAATGCTCGATATGGTGATCGATCCCAACAGTCACTATGTACGAGAAAAGCATCTTGGGGAAATTCCTTTTCACAACAAATTTACGCTTATGCGTATTTTGCTTCTTTTAGCGGAAGCTCCAGGAAAAGAATTTTCAAAAGAAGATTTAGCTTTAAAGATTTGGGGTCAGGATTATAACCCGCTTCGTCACGACAACAATATCTACATCAACATTAACCGACTGCGTAAATTAGTGGAGCCTAATCCACGAGAAAGTCGCTATGTTATGAACGGATCAAGAGGATATTACTTTAATCCTCTTATGAAGGTAGATTTTTCTAAAAAAATCTCGGATACTTCTCCTAGGCTCACGCCTCGGAGAGGAGATCTGGTTACTTGATCGCGAAACGTTGTAAATTAGTTATTTTTTCATTAGCCATCGGTTTTTTTCAGGCGGAAGCTCGTGTAAACCCTCGTTTAAACGATGAGGGCTGCGCAAATATTCAGCAGGAATTGGCGCTTGCAGAACTTAGAAGCCAGTACAAAGACACCTTTATTCCTCACACTAAAGTTAAAATGCGATGTGATCGCGGAGCGCGTTGCGATGGGGGATTTGTCTGGCAGCCCTTCACAGTGAGCCGACAGCGAGCATGGGTTGTTTATGCGCTTCCATCTGTAAGTCATGATAAAGAATGGGTTTCTGTTTCTATCTATAACATCTGTTCAAAGCGCTTGGTGATGTACGGATTGTTTTTAAACGAAGAAGAATCTTTGGATTTATACGGTAATGCAGCTTTTGTCAGAGCAACCCTTGTGGATCGATCTCAAGCCCTTTACTCATCTTATGAGGAGCTTTTTATAAGGTTGTATAAGGCAAATGGAGTGCAGAGGCTTTCTATTGTGGGATCACCCAAAAATGAAAAAAAATTAGTATTTATCGATGATTTTCTCGTAGAAGCCTTGTAATTAGACCGAAAACTATCTATTAGTTTCTAATCTATGGGTCGCGGCGATAATCGATTAACAAAAAAAGTACGTCAACGAAAAGCTCAAAAGAAGAAAAAATCTCGAGCTAAAGCTAAGAGAGCGACTAAAAAATCTAAATAAACGCTTTTCTAAGGTATTTAGCTGTTGAGCTAAATGCACCTTCAGTCTAGCTATATAGAGACTATATAGGAATTGGTATTAAGGATTATGGATAATAAAGACAACAAAGAATCATCAGGCCGCGAATTTAGCAGATCTTCATCACGTGAAGAGTTTGAAAGCAAAGATGCGGATGCAGGTGGAAAAGATGGACCTAGAGGCGGTGGACGCTCGTTTGGTCGTCGTAAGGTTTGTCCTTTTGTTGCCGATAAAACCCTAGTTCTTGATTACAAAAATCTTAAAGTTCTTCAGAGATTTACTTCTGAAGGTGGAAAGATCGTTCCTCGTTACGTTTCTGGTGTGAGCGCTAAGAATCAGCGTCGTCTCACTAAGATGATCAAACGTGCTCGTAACGTCGGATTCATTGCTCCTTTAGCTGAGCCACAAGCTTAATCTTAAATTTTTTCTAAAAAGAATCACTAGGCCTTTAACTTTCAGTCAGTATACTGAAGCTTATGAGCGCCTTATTTGAATCCCTTCGTTCATCTGTTAAGCGTCGTTTTCATGAAGAAAAGCGTATTCTTTCTTTTGAAGAATTCGTCGAGCTTTGTGAGAGCAATCCTCATAAGTATTTACGTAAAGTTGGAGATTGGATATCGGATGCTTTTGCCTATTACGATAAAAAGCACGGCAAAGAGGAGACGTTATCTGATAAGGGGCTTTTTCAGGTGCATTACCAAGATCGCTTTCAGCCAGTTTTTGGCCAAGAAGAAGTTCAGCAAAAATTGCGACAAGTCTTGGAAGGATTTGCCAAGACGGGTCGATCCGACAAGGTTGTGGTTTTGCACGGACCCAATGGATCTGCGAAAACAACGCTCTGTCGAAATTTATTCGCGGCCCTCGAAGCCTATTCACACACACCAGAAGGAGCTCTTTATACTTTTTCATGGGTTTTTCCTTTGCAAAAAAGTGCAAAAAGCATGGGAATTGCTGCAAGTTCAAAAGAAACTCAGCTTGATTCGTACGCTCACTGTCCATCCGGTGAACTGGGCACCGTGCTTCGTTCAGAACTCCATGAAAATCCACTTTATTTAATTCCTAAAGAAGAGCGCAAGGAAATTTTGGCTCGTTGGAAAAAAGAAAACAAGCTCAGCGAAGTTGATTACGAATATTTACGCAGTCGTTTTGAGAATTCGGATTTAAGTCACAAGAACATGCTGCTTTTTGAAACTCTCATCAATGAATATCACGGTGACTTGTTAGAAGTTTTTAAGCATATTCGCGTGGAAAGATTTTATTTATCTTATCAATTACGTAATGGCCTTGCGGTGATTGAGCCGCAGTTTGGAATTGATGCACAGGTTAGACAAGTCACCATGGATGCCTCTCTTGCGCACCTTCCTCCTGCCCTGCAAAGTTTAAATCTTTATCAATTAGATGGAGAATTAGTGGCGGGCAATAGAGGCGTTGTAGAATTTAGTGATTTATTGAAGCGTCCAATTGAATCCTTCAAATATCTTCTTTCTGCGAGTGAAAATTCGCGGATACAAGTGGGGCCGTATTCTGCGGATTTGGATGCTCTGCTTTTAGCAACAACAAATGATCATCAGCTTGAGGCTTTTCGAGAGCATCCTGAGTTTATGAGCTTTCGAGGGCGCTTTGAATTTATTCGAGTTCCCTACCTTCTCAGGTATTCTGATGAGGCAAAAATTTATGAGCGAGAGTTAAAACAGTTTCGAGAAGTTAAAGAAGTTTTGCCTCACACTTCTGATGTTTTGGCTTTGTGGGCCGTGATGTCTCGCATGAAAAAACCTCTCACCAAAAACAAATCAAATCTTTTGCATAAGATTTTAGAAACTCTAAGTCCTCTTGAAAAAGCGCGGGCCTATAATTCGGATATTATTCCTGAGCGGTTTAGTGAAGAAGAAAGACGTGAGTTCAAGCTACATCTTCCTGAATTAAAAAAAGAACATCAAACTCAAGCTTTTTATGAAGGTTTAATTGGTCCTTCTGCACGTGAGTTGAGAATCCTCTTACAAAACGCCGCTCTCAAGACTGAGAATCATTGCTTGGGGCCTTTAGCAGTTATTCGTGAGTTAAGAGCGCATATTCAAAAACACAGTGATTATGAATATCTAAGAATGGAGGCAGTAACTGGCTATCATGATTATGCCCTTTTATTAGAGCTAACTAATCAAGAGTGGTTGCGATGGGTAGATCGTGAGATCCGAAGTGTTTTAGGGATGGGGCAGCTGCCTGAGCTTAGGCAAGTTTTGGAAAATTATGTTCAAAAAGTAATGAAGCTTATGAGAGGCGAGAAAATAAAAAATCGAATTACTGGAAAAAGTGAAGATCCTCATCTTGGAGATATCGAAGCCACTGAGAAAATGTTTGGCATTCAAGGTTCAGCAGAAGACTTTAGACAAAGTATTTTAGGGCGTCTTGGAGCTTGGAGTCTTGAAAACAAAAAGATTTCAGGCGGTGACCCTAATCAAGCATTAGGAGCGGGAGCTTCAAGTGGACTTCCTTTTGAGGAAATTTTTCCTGATCTAGTTCAAAAAATTCGTCAAAGCTTAAAGGCAGAAGAGGATCAAAAATTATCAAAAATGGCTGATGTTTTTGCCTCTCAAGATGTTCAGGCTCTTTCTGGAAGGAGAGATCCAGACGATCAGGCTCTAAATATGGGTGAAAAACTTGCGATCAGAGCTTTTCGTGGACTCCAAAAAGAAATGGGCTATGGTCCTAAGGGAGCACTTGAAGCGATTGGTGAATTGATGCGAGTCAATTTTAGAAATCTCCAAGACTCAAAAGAAAATAAGTAAAGTTAAGTTTTCGATATGAGCCACTTGAAAGACATTATGCTTTTAAAGGAAGAAGAGATGGATCGCGCTGTGTTTGTGCGCGACCATCAAGAAGGTGGAATCAATACAATTTATGATCCCCTTTCTGATAAAGATGTTTACCAAGTTTTTGTTCATCAAAACTTTCCCATGCGAGAACTTTCGTCTTGGGAATTTGAGTCTTTTCGTGAGGCCCGAAATTTTGCTGCAACTCAATTTAAGCAATGGGAAATGCTTTTATGGAGCCAAGGTGTGAATCGACCCTGTGGAAGCGGGGGCGGTTGCAGTAAAGAAGGTTGTGGCAGCAAAAAAGCCGAAGGCGTTCAAGCTGATGGAACATCTTCTGGTGGAAGTTGCGGCGGAGGCTGTTCTACGTGTGGGGCCACAAAAGAATTTGATGAACTTCTTAGCGAAAACGGCTAAAGCAGTATGAATGAAAAAAGCCCTCAGAAGTTTTGCTTCTCTTACATTCGTTTTTTTATTTCTTTTATCTTTTAATGCTTTTGCCAATGGTGGTCGGGCGGGAACTCCTTACTTTATTGTTCATGTAAAATTGGCTCCTCCTGGTGAAACAGGAAAATTGTGGCTTGATCAGCTTCAATCAGATGGTCAAAGTTACAAAACTGTTTTGAGTGGCTGTCCCGCAACAGGTGGAATTAGCCCGCATCCAGATAGACGTCCAGCGATCAAAACTCCCGCTGGAACTCATGTGATTTGGGATACCACTCGGTATTTATGGTACAGAGGTGGGTGGGATACCAAACATCGTCCCGCCACATATTTTTGGAAGCATTCCCTTAAACAAACAGCTGTAGCTGCTATTCATAATGGACATATTGCTGGGCAAAACAGCCATGGTTGTATTCGCACAAGTGATTCCTGCGCTCAGGCTATTTATAAAGCTGCAAATGCTGTCGCATCAGAAAAAAGTGGAACATCACGCATTCCCACTGAAGATGGAAAGAAGCGAGCCGCCCAAAATTTTTCGATGGTTGTTGATATTAGTTACTAATTTATTCGCCCTTCAAGTGATATCCAATTGAAACAACAACTCTCTTTTCGATGTAACGAAGGCGTGTTTTTAGCAAAAGGGCCGTTTGGTTGTGTAATAGATTATGCCAGAACTTTTTAGTGATAAATTCTGGGACAATAACGGTAATCGTTCGGTTGGGAAAAGTTTTTTCAAGTTCATTCATATAATCCAAGACGGGATAAATGACCGAGCGATAGGGGGATTCCAAAACAACAAGTTTGGGGTTTTGAGGATCATTTGTATTAATGTTTGTTTCCCATTCTTTCTTCAGTCTTTGTGTTGTTTCTTCTCGAATATTGACCGTGCAAATTCGGATGTCATTTGAAATTTCTTTTGCGTATTGTAAGGCATGTAAAACTCCTTGATGAAATCCTGATATGGGAATCACAACAAGAGATTCTTGCGCTTGAGGTAGGCTCCATTTTTGAGTGAGGACAAGCTCTTTTGCAACACTATCGTAATGACTCCTGATTGCCATAAAAATTACGACTAAAGTTGGAAGAACTAGAATTACAAACCAAGCACCGTCAGTGAATTTAGTAACGGCGACAATAACGGCAACCACGAATGTGGCAATGGCGCCTGTGAGATTTAGAATTAAACCTTGCTTCCACTTTCTTTCTCTATATCTCCAGTGATGGGCTACCATGCCCGATTGGCTTAAGGTGAATGAAATAAAGACTCCTACTGAGTAGAGTGGAATAAGAGAATGAGTTTTAGCATTAAAGAGCCAGATTAAAAAACCGGACAAAACTCCAAGAGTGATAATTCCATTTGAAAAGACAAGTTTATCTCCAATCGCAAGAAGCTGCCGAGGAAAGAATTTATCTTGAGCTAAAACGGAAGCTAAACGAGGAAAGTCTGCGTAAGCGGTGTTTGCAGCAAGAACCAAAATAAGTGCTGTTGAAGCTTGGATGAGATAGTAGAAAAATCCCTGACCCACAATCGCACGTGTGAGTTGCGAAACAACCGTTTCATGTTCTGATGTAGAGATACGAAAGTGAAGCGCTAGAAATGTAATCCCTAAAAAGAAAAAGCTAAGAATAGTCACCATAATAACTAATGTAGTTCTAGCGTTTTCTTGGCGGGGTTCTTTGAATGCGGGAACGCCATTTGAAATAGCTTCAATTCCTGTTAAGGCTGTACATCCTGATGAAAAGGCTCTCAAAAGTAAAAAGATCCCTACTGATTCAGTGATGTGTGTGTCTGCTTCAATGACTTCAATCGTTGCTCCCGAAAGACCCTTCACAAGACCAACAATAATGAGAACAAGTACGGAGAAAATAAAAATGTAGGTTGGAAAAGCAAAAATGAATGAACTTTCTTTCATTCCTCGTAAGTTCATGAGGGTCATCCAAGCTACAAGAATAATTGCTAGGGTGACAGATATTGATTTCAGTTGTGGAAAAGCTGAGGTAATGGCTGCTACACCCGCAGAAATCGATACGGCAACAGTGAGTACATAATCGATGGCAAGGGCCGCACCTGCGAGAAGGCCGGCTTTTGTTCCGAGGTTGTCTTTTGCAACTGTGTAAGCTCCGCCTCCTTGAGGATAAAAGAGGATGGTTTCTCTATAAGAAATAGAGACCACAATAATGAGACCTACGATAACGAGGGCTATAGGAAAACTCCAAGTAGCAGCCGCAGCTCCCGCCAAGGCAAGAACAAGCAAAATTTCTTCTGTAGCATAAGCAACAGAGCTGAGAGCGTCGCTAGAGAAGACTGGAAGAGCTTTCCATTTGGGGATTTTTTCATGCTCCAGATTTTTCAAGGAAAGAGGGTTTCCAAGTAATGTTCGTTTAATTTTTCTCCAAGACATGTCCATGAATAGGTTTTATAATAGCCTCTCGTTATGAAAGAGGAAATCGTCCAACACCTCAAAGAATTGAGAGATGAAATTATTTATTCCTTTCAAAAAATCGAGGGAGGTAGTACGTTTCAGCGCTCTCATTGGGCCTACCAAAAGGGCGAGGGGGGCGGAGAGATGTCTGTTCTTCGCGGAAAGATCTTTGAAAAGGCCGCGGTAAATTGGTCGGGCGTTGGGGGCCCTTCTTTTCCGATGGACGACGCAAGTGGCGCTTTTTTTGCCACAGGAGTGAGCTTAATCACTCACATGTCGAATCCTAAAGTACCCACCGTTCACATGAATGTCCGTTTTATTCAAACAGAGAAAAAAACTTGGTTTGGGGGAGGCTATGATCTGACTCCAATGGGTTTTCCTCGAGCAGAAGACACAGATCATTTTCACAAAACTGCAAAGGCTGCGCTTGATCCCTTTGGTTTGGATCTTTATCCGCGCTTTAGTCAGTGGGCAAAAGAATACTTTTACATTCCTCATCGCCAACGTGAACGGGGTGTGGGTGGAATATTTTTTGATCATTTTTCTTCAGATGATTTTTCTCGGGATTTAGAAATGTGGAAAGCGGTTGGAAGAAGTTTCATTCCTGCGATTATTCCTATTTATGAAAAAAGGTTGAATGAGAGTTTTGATGACGAGGATCGGAAGTTGCAGCTTCAGCACCGAGCTCACTACGCAGAATTCAATTTGCTTTATGATCGTGGAACAAAGTTTGGTTTTCAATCAGGCGGAAATCCAGAAGCAATTTTATGCTCCATGCCACCCATGGCTAGTTGGTAATTATTTTTTAAATTTCTTGTTAGTTTTTAGCTAAGTGGCACTTAATTTGAATGGGCTTGTGGGTGAGTTTTATGTCCAGAAAGTTTTTTTTGTAAAATTTTTGATGAGTTTAAGGTAAAGAAAAGGTTCTACATCTGACTTGTAAATTGATTTAATTCACTTGGCGAAAGTTGTGAAAGTTCCTCTGCTATTTTGAGTTCTAAAGTTTTTTCGTCGTAGCTTTCTACATCGTCCTGATTTGAGCTAATTAGAAAGAGTTTTGAGTCAGAGTTTGAAAAGAAAATGAAATTTAAACAAAAAAAAGAAGAAACAAGCGTTAAAAATCCAAAAAAATATAATTCTTTTAATTTAATCACGATTTCTTCGTTTTAATGTTCTTTGTTTCTGAATCCATGAGTTGAAACGCTATCCTTCATTAGCAGCGCTTTTTGTATCTTCAAGCCTCAGCGATTGTAGCCGAGGCTTGGATCAATCACTAGGTTTAAAAATGACATTCATCGACTGTAGATAAATTTCGCTATAAGCCTCAAATCCTGAATCTATTCCCACGTGAATCCATACTCTGCCCGCTCCATCAGCAGTGACAGTATTGATCAGATGGGACGCGAGCAGTTTGGCTTCAAAGATGCTCTGAGAACAATCAGTCTTGCTGTTAGCAATTGTACCAAGAACAACCCCTTGGCTGCCGCCCATAGATTGGTTGCCACGATCGATGTTGACCCTGAAGTCCCCCATCTGTAAAATCGTCTGCGGTTCGAAGCTCGTTGCACCAGCATGGACCCAAACGCTATCCCCCGGAGAGCCACCGGCACCAACGCATCCGGTTGCAACACCAGAGACAATATTCACTTGAAACTCTATATCGTACAATTGTCTCGGTCGAAGGCCACTAATCTGCCTTTTGATGTATATGAAAAGATCGTCGCTTTCGTTAGTTCCGGATATCCGAAATCCGCTGCCATTCATAGGCGCAGGCAGCGGCTCTTGGGCTGTTATAACATCGTCGGGAGTAGTTTCAGTAGAATAGTCAGCAATCCCTCCTGTCCATGAAGAGACGTCCTGAGAGAAATTGACTGACACTATCAAGGGAGAAACTGAATTTTCTTGTTGTAAGCCAGGAGCACAATTTTGTAATGACAGTAAGAAAAAGAGAGCGGCTAAAAACTTAGTGCCTTGCCTTATGACAAACAAAATCATCTGTAATCCCCTGCCTGAACGCTTTTTGTAATGAACTCCTGATTCCTAATTTTATCATCAGTCGCTCAAAGTATGGTGAGAAATAAATACGACCCTTTCTAATGAAAATTTTCTGATTCCAAATATGGACAGGATAAAATAATATCAAAGGATTTTATATTTTGAATTTCATACCCATTTAAGACAAAGTTTTGATCAGAAATAGGGAGTTTTAATAACTGTTGATTTTCAGCGAAAGTACAAAATGTGAGGAAATAGCAAAATATTAAAAAACGCTTAAACATAATTGATTGTAACATTTAAAATTACAACTAAAAGCTTGGACAACTGATACGGGGGAAAATCCCGAAGCAATTTTATGCTCCATGCCACCCATGGCTAGTTGGTAATTATTTTTTAAATTTCTTGTTATTTTTTAGCTAAGTGGCACTTAATTTGAATGGGCTTGTGAGTGAGTTTTGTACAAATTAAAACCTATCAACATCAAGGTCTCGAAAAAAAAGAAATCTTCGTTCAAGCCATTAAAACTCGAGGATTGGCTCATCTTTCTCTAACAGGAAATATTGCCCACACTCTTCGCGATTCGCGAGACAAGTTAAAAGCGGTTGTGACCAAAGCTTCTTCATGGGGGCCTGTGGATAAAATTTTGGTCAATGTTTTACCCGTAGATTTACCTAAGTTTTCATCTCATTTGGAGCTTCCTATTGCACTGGCGATTAGAATTCTTTTGTCAGAAGAAGACATGACAATTCCGGCTTATGAAAAAATAAAAAATTTTTCATTTGCGGGATCTGTAAGTCTATCAGGTGAGGTTGAAGGTGAAGCTCTTAATGAACAAGGGGAATGTATTGCTCGCTTTCAAAACTTTGAAGATGTTTGGGACTTTATTTTAGGTCGAAAAATATTTTCTATAGAAAAGGAATGGTTAAACTTTTACGAGGAAAGTGAGAATGTCGAAGCTCGTGGACGTGAATATGAAAAGTTTTGGTTAAAAGTCGCTGCATTGGCAAAGGTTCCTGTCTTATTGATGGGAGCACCTGGCATTGGAAAGACTTACCTTGCACGCTGGGCGCATTCTTTAATTGAAGAACCTCAAGGAAAACTTCGAAAAGAAATCAATCAAATTTGGACTTTATCAGGAAAGACAAAGTATCCGCGAGTACCTTTACAGATTCCTCATGCACGTTCGCATTTATCTGAATTCGTAGGAGTGAGTCGTTTGGATGTTCCGCGGCCAGGAATTTTTTCATTAGCTCATGGAGGCTTGCTTGTTTTAGATGAGTTTCCAGAGCTTTCGAGGGATTGTCGAGAAATTTTACGAAATATCATTGATGAAAAAGAAGTGCGTAAAAATTCAAAAGCCGGATTTTTAGCTTGGCCTGCAGATTTTTGGCTTATTTTAACGGCCAATCCTTGTGCGTGTGGAATGGCGAGAGGTGATGATTTGTCGGATTGTCGATGTCCGGAGAGTTCTCGATTGAAATACATTGCTCGCTTTTCGGGACCTCTTTTGGACCGCATTGGGATGAAGCTTTTTTTAACAAAAGAAGAAAAGAAATTGCCAGATTTTTTGAAGCCTTCTCGAGAGCAATCTTTAAACGATCTTTCATTGAAACATGAAAATGCACGTCAACGTGAACTCTTCGAGAGACTTTGGAAAGCGTACTTCTGTCTTGTTGAAGACAGCAAAGATAGTCGAAGTTATTTTGAAAGTTTTATAGAAGAGCAAAAATCCTTTCAAAGTCGGTGGCTTTGTCGTGTTTAGTGTAAGTTCTGCGTCAAGAAATTTTGAAGAGTCTTGCCCATGTGGGCAGCGAATTTTTGCAAAGACTTTGTGTGAGTTATGTATAAAGAAGCTTTCAGCATCTTTTTATCCAAGATCTGTTTCTTTTTCTTTTGAGGGCATGAGGCTCTTGGCAATGAGTCGTTATGAAGCAGCTATGAGGACTTTTGTGTATGAAGCTAAAAAAACTTCACTAAATGGGCTTTGTTCTTCACAGTTAAATGTTTTGAAATCTTTGCTTGAATACTGGAGTTCCGAGTTAAAGATTCTTGATGTAAACACGATCATTCAAGTTCCGGGGCATCCTCTGAGGTCAAGGTGGCAGAGTGATTTGCCTTGGTTTATGTCTTGTGAGATCGAAGAGCTTTTAAAAATCAAAAGAATTTCTTTGATTAAACGAAAACTCTTTGTGGGTAATAAAATTTCTCCTTTACAAAAAAACGCAACAAGAGAGGATCGGCAAAACTTAGTTTCATCACAGTATTTTCTGACCCAAGACCTTGAAAAGTTTAAAGATCAACCTTTAAAGGTTTTGTTGGTAGATGATGTTTTCACGACTGGATCAACTTTAAAAGCCTGCACTTCTTTGCTGCGGGCCAAGGGGATTCAAGTTAACGGAGCTCTCGTTCTTGCGAAGGTAGAAAGGGGGAACTATGGTGAAGCGATATATGGAGGAATCCTTCAAAACAATCATTGAACCTTTTCGAATCAAAAGTGTTGAGCCATTAAAACGCACAACACTTGCGGAACGAAAAGTGATTTTAAAAGAAGCTCGTTTGAATTTGTTTTTGATCAAAAGTGAAAACGTTTTGATCGATTTGCTCACAGATTCAGGAACGAATGCCATGAGTGCCGAGCAATGGGCGGGAATCATGCGCGGTGATGAAAGCTATGCAGGAAGTCCAAGTTTTTTGCGTTTTGAAAAAGCAGCGCAAGATATCACGGGTCATTCGGTTGTCATTCCCACTCACCAAGGTCGAGCTTCGGAAAGAATAGTCATTCAAAGTTTGTTGAAGCCAGGTCAGTATGTGCTCTCAAATACTCTTTTTGATACAACTCGTGCAAATGTGGAGCATGAACAATGTAAGGTGATTGATCTACCTTGCGAAGAAGCCAAAGACACTCAAGCTCAGTTTCCGTTTAAGGGAAACATGAATCTAGCGCTCTTTGAGGAAAAGTTGAAAGAGCTTAAGTCTCAAGTAGGGCTTGTGGTGATGACTCTCACGAATAATTCTGGAGGCGGGCAACCTGCTGATCCAGAAAACGTGGGAGCTGTGGCAAGACTTTGCAAAGCTTACAAGATTCCTTTCATGATTGATGGGTGTCGTTTTGCTGAAAATGCCTACCTTGTTAAAAAACGAGATTCTCGATACGCAAATAAAACAGCAAAAAAAATTGCTCTCGATCTTTTTCAACTCGCCGATGTGATTACAATTTCTGCAAAAAAAGATGGCGTGGCGAATATTGGTGGAATTATTTGCACCAAAAATGAAGAATGGGCTCAGGGATTTCGTAATAATTTAATTCTCACAGAAGGATTTCCCACGTATGGAGGTCTTGCGGGTCGAGATCTTGAGGCGATCGCTATCGGAATGTATGAGGCCCTGGACGAAGATTATTTGCAGTACCGAATTCGATGTATTGAATACATGTGCGAAGGATTGCGAAAATTAGGTATTCCCATTGTCGAGCCAGCTGGCGGCCACGCAATCTATGTAGATGCTCGTAAGTTTTTATCACACATTGAGCCCGCTCAATTGCCCGGACAAGCTTTGGCGGTGGCACTCTATGAAGAAGGCGGAATTAGAAGCTGTGAAATTGGGACTTCGATGTTTGGTAAAATTGTGAATGGAAAAATTGAGCCCGCAAGACAAGATCTTGTACGTCTTGCGATTCCTCGACGTGTTTATACGCAGTCACATTTTGATTATGTGATTGAAGTTTTTTCTAAAATTGTTCATCGTAAAAAAGAAATTAAGGGGATGAAGTTTACGTACAGGCCAGAAGCCTTACCTCACTTCACCTCTCATTTTGATTGGATTTAGTTTTTTAAGTTTTTACTTTTCTTGCTGAGGCGTTGCAGATCCTGTTTTGATCAATAAGCGCATAATGTCTTCCCAGAGATCATGTTCTTCAGGAGCAATCAAAGACAGAGCATGTCCAGTGCTTCCCGCACGACCAGAGCGACCAATGCGGTGAATGTAATCTTCTGCAACTTGTGGCAAGTCGTAGTTGATCACATGTCCAATGTCCGCAACGTCAATCCCGCGAGCCGCAACGTCAGTTGCAACAAGGATTCGTGATTCGCCGTTTCGAAAAGCTTCGAGAGCGGCTCGGCGTTGGCCTTGAGTCCTGTCTCCGTGCATTTGCTCTACGTGCATTCCAAGTGATGTTAAAAAACGAGCTAATTTATTTGTACGAGATTTTGTACGTGTGAAAATAATAATACTTCCTTCACGCTTTCTGATTTCGTTGATAAGAGTGTCGTTTTTTGCAAGTTGAGAAGTTGTTTTGAAAGTTTGTTTTACAGAAGCAGCTGCTTTTGAAACGCTTCCCACAGCAATTCGAAGAGGTTCTACAAGAAACTTCTTTGAAAGTTGATCAACGTTTTTATTCCATGTTGCAGAGAAAAGAAGGTTTTGTCTTTTTTGTGGAACGAACTTTTCAATTTCTGCCAATTGAGGCGCAAAACCCATATCGAGCATGCGGTCAGCTTCATCAAGAACAAGAATCGAACAATTGTCGAGCTTGCACTTGCGGCGTTTTAAGTGATCAAGCAATCGACCAGGAGTTGCCACAATCAAGCGATAATCTTTTGCGAGCGCTTTGATCTGACGATCCATAGGTGATCCACCCGTCACTGTTACACTGCGATATTCAGGCATAGTTTCTGTGAGAGTTCGCCAAAAAGTTCCAATTTGCTGAGCAAGTTCACGAGTGGGCGCCAAGATGAGTCCGGTCGCCTGAGGGTTTTTGATAAATTCTGTAAGAATGGGCAAGCAAAAAGCTGCTGTTTTACCAGTACCCGTTTGAGCACATGCCACAAGATCTTTTCCTGCTAAGACTTCTGGAATACTTTTCGCTTGAATCGGAGTGGGCTTTTCAAAGGCCATTCGCTTTAAAGCAATTTGGATAGGTTCTACGAAATTAAATTCTTCAAATGTAGAGTTTATGGTTTCGTCTGGAGAGATTTGAAGAAATTCGGATAATTCATTTTTTTGTTGAGAGGGAGCAATTGAGGCGTAGTTTTTGAATCCTTTAGATTGCCAACGTCGAGGACCTTTGTGGGGTTCGCTTCGTTTGAAGTTACTGTTGGAGCCGCGATTGAAATCTCTGCGCTCACCTCTTTGATCGTTTCTTTGTTCGTTATTTTTACGGCCTTTAGGTGGGCCATAGCGTTTTTTAGGAGCTCTTGGGTTTGAAGGTTCAGATGAACGCACGTCCGTTTTTGTTTGTGTCCTATCGTGAGTAGTGTCGTTTGTTCCAAAAAATTTTTCGCTTAAACGAGAAAAGAATTTCTTTTTACTTTTTTGGGGACGGTTGTTGTTCGAATTCATAAATGGCTTCAATAGGGCTCCTTAAAATGGGGACTTGGACGATTAAAGAATTGCATTATACACGTCTTGAGGTGGCAATACTAGGAATTAATAGTCTCTCAAATTCACGAGAGAGGGTTATAATGAGAGCTGATGTGGTGGGTGTATGTTATTGAAACAGAATCCGGCAGTTATTATACAGGCGTCACTAAGGACGTAAATATAAGGTTTCGTCAGCATAAGGGGGAAATAAAGGGTGGAGCAAAGTTTTTTCGCTCTAATCCTCCTTCGCTTTTGATTTATATAAAAGAGTATAAAAATCGAAGTGAAGCTCAAAAGGTAGAATCGTCTATAAAGAAACTAAGTCGAATTCAAAAAGAAGAGTTCATTTTTTCTTGAGATTTTTTTTTCAAGTCTAAATTCGCTTTTCAGTTAGAATTTCTTTCCACTCGAGTTGAGGTGAGTGCGTGAGAATTTCTTTTAGATATTTGCCGGTGAGACTGTTTTTTGATTTTGCGATTTTTTCGGGAGTTCCCTCAGCAATAATTGATCCGCCATGAACACCTCCACCGGGGCCAAAATCAATTACCCAGTCAGCAGTTTTTATAAAATCGAGGCTGTGTTCGATTACACAAACCGTATTTCCGTTTTCAACAAGATGATGAAGCACTCTGTTGAGCGTTTTGATATCACGTAAGTGTAATCCCGTTGTGGGCTCATCTAAGACATAGAAAAGTCCTGAGCGATCAATATCCATTAACTCGCGGGCAATTTTAAGTCTTTGTGATTCCCCACCAGAGAGGGTAGTAGCAGGTTGACCTAAGCGTAGGTATCCAAGTCCCACTTTCTCAAGCACACCCAACATTCTTTTAAGTTTTTTTGATTCGTGAAAAAACACAATAGCTTCGTTGATTGTAAGATTTAAAACATCGACAATGCTTTTTTCTTTATAAGTTACTTTTAGAATTTCAGGCTTAAATCTTTTTCCTTCGCAATGATCACAAAGAATAAATAGGTCTTCCATGAAAACCATTTCAACGCGATTGTATCCTTCGCCTTCGCAATTTTCACATCGTCCTCCAGGAACATTGAAAGAGAAGAATCCTGCATGAAATTTATGTCGTTGAGCTTCTTTAGTTTGTGCAAAAAGATTTCGAATTTCATCAAAGGCGCGAATGTAAGTCACAGGGTTTGAGCGTGGACTTCTTCCGATAGGTTCTTGACTAATGAGAACGATGTCTTTGATGGGCTCAAAACCGGAAATCTTCTTGTATTCTCCCACATCCAATGCGGCTTGTTGAAGTAACTTTGCAAGAGCAGGGTAGAGTGTTTTTCGGACAGCCGTTGATTTTCCGGATCCTGAAACGCCCGTAATACATGTCAGTGTGTTGAGAGGAATCTTTAGATCAACATTTTTTAAATTGAACGACGAACATCCTTCAATCGAAAGCCAATTAATTGGTTTTTGAAGTTCTTCCATTCGTTGGATTCGACGACGCAAAGGAATCGGAATTTGATCGTGGCCCATCATGAATTGATAGGTGTGACTGTTTTTGGAGCCCTTTTTTTCGAAATCTTTACTAGGACCCGCATAGAGAAGTTCTCCACCTTTTTCTCCGGCTTCGGGACCTAGATCAATCAAGTGTTCAGCGGAGCGAATAATGTCGGTATCATGCTCGACAACGACAACGGTGTTTCTAAGGTCTGCAAGTTCTTTGAGAATTCCAATAAGTTTTTCAGTGTCGTGAGTATGTAGGCCAATACTAGGCTCATCAAGTACATAACAGGTTTGGGTAAGTCGAGCACCTAGTTGATTGGAGAGAGCTATTCGCTGTGCTTCTCCGCCAGATAAGGTTTTAGTGAGTCGAGAAAGAGTCAGATAATCAAGACCGACACGCATCAAAAAATCGAGGCGATTTTCAATTTGCTTAAATATTTCTTGGGCGACACTTTTTTCATATTTGGTGAAAGTTGTTGATTTAAACCAATTTTGTAAATCTTCAATAGAAAGCTGTGAGAGATCCCAAATGTTTTTCTTTTGAATAAAAACCTGAAGAGCTTCTTTTTTAAGTCGCGCTCCATGACAGCTGGTGCAAGGAAAAGGACTGCGGTAGCGAGACAAAAATACTCGAACTTGCATTTTATATTTGTAATCATCAAGTTCTTCAAAAATTCCATTGATTCCCTGAAAATCTCTCTCGCCCTTCCAAATAAGTTCAATCTGGTTTTCACTTAGTTTTTCATAAGGAAGATGGATAGAGATTTTTTTCTTCTGGCAAAAACTTAGAAGTTCTTTGTACCAATCTTTCGCAGAGGGTTTGGTAAGGGGCTCGATCGCACCTTGAGAAATAGAAAGTTGAGTACGGGGAACGACAAGGTCTCTGTCGATTTTGAGAATATTTCCAAAGCCTTTACAGTCAGGACAAGCCCCAGCTGGTGAGTTGAAAGAAAAAAGCATAGGAGACGACTCAGGAAAGCGAGTGATTCCCCCATCAACAGACGGAAATTCAGAGCAAATTCTATCCCAGGTGATTTTTGAGTCTTTCGTTACAATTACACGACAACGCCCACTTCCGTAATGATAAGAAGTCGCAATCGCCTCGGAGCAACGATTGATTTCACTTTCTTCTTTAGGAAAGCGATCGACTAAAACCCAGATCTCGCCTTTTTTAAAAAGTTTTTTTGAATCAGCTGATTCAATTTCAGCAATTTCTAAAGATTTTTCATCTGCAAGTATTTTTGAAAATCCTTTTTCTAAAAGAAATTGCCTCGGATCAAAGTTTTGATCGCTATTCTTGTTGCTCTGAGTAGGTGGAAGAAAAGGATAAAAAACAAAAACCTTATCGCCGTTTTCTTTCCAAGCTTCGTCGCTGATTTCTGAGGGGAGATCTTTCTTTACAGTTCGACCACTTTTAGGGTCGATCATTTGCCCTGCCTTGGAATAAAGAAGTCTTAAGTAATCGTAAATTTCTGTGCTTGTTCCAACAGTAGAGCGGGAGTTTTTTGTGTAATTTTTTTGTTCAAGCGCCACCGTAGGACTTAAGTTTTTGATCGCATCAACATCGGGTTTTTCATGTTTTTCTAAAAACTGGCGTGTGTACGAGCTGAGGGATTCTACAAAGCGACGCTGGCCTTCTGCAAAAAGCGTATTAAAAGCAAGGCTAGATTTTCCAGAGCCTGAAGGTCCGGTTATAACGCTGAGTCCAATTCGAGGAATGTTGAGGGATATGTTTTTAAGGTTGTGCTGCCTAGCTCCTAGAATTTCGATATCTTTCAAAAAAGCGGAAGCATGTTTGGGGCTCGGCATGAGTTTGTCTACTCTAATCGATCTTTGTCTTTCTTGGTAGGGCTTGCAGAGATTGAGAATGGGTATCAATATTTTCTTATGGTCAAAAGTTTCAAAATGCCCGAAGACCTCTTAAAAGCTCGACCTGACGATCTATCTTTAAAAAAATGGGCTCATTTAACAGTGACTCCAACTTTAAAAACTCTTGAGGGAGTCAGAGGTGATGTGGCTCTTCTTGCCTATCCAGACGATCGAGGTGTGAAGAATAATTTTGGTCGGGTTGGGACGCGTTTTGCTCCCGCAGCCTTTCGAAAAGTTTTTTATAAGATGGCAGCTTTAAAGCTTTGCACCCTGGTAGATGTCGGAGATTTACAAGCAAAAGATAAGAGTTTGCATGATTCTCATGAAAAAGCTCGTAAGTTTTTATCTTCTCTTAGAAAACAATTTCCACTTGTAGTGACAGTGGGCGGGGGGCACGATTGGGCCGCGGTTGATTTTGATATGGCGGAGGCGCAAATTATTCATATCGATACTCATTTAGATGTCAGACCGTTTTTGGAAAAAAATCGTCATTCCGGAATGCCTTTTCGATATCTCGCCGAAAAAGGTGCGCGCATTTGGTGCTTGGGAGCTCAACAAGAGCATAATTCCCCAGAGCATTGGAAATATGCTCAAACTCATTTTGAAGCTTTGTGGTCATTGGATGAAGTTCAAAAAGATTTTTCTAGTATTTTGCAAAAACTTTTAAATACCATAGAAAAGAACAAACCAATTTGCGTGAGCCTTGATATGGATGTTTTTTCTCAAGCTATTTCTCCGGGTGTCTCTGCGCCTTCCCCTAGGGGAATGAGTGTTGAAAATGTTATTGAAATTTTAGAGGCAGTTGCAAAAAATCTTCTTCATCTAGGAATTTATGAATTGAATCCAAAGTTTGATCAAGATTCACAAAGCCATAGACTCGCAAGTTACTGTTTGAGTCGACTTCTTTGTAAGCGTTTTTAATGATTGTGATCGTGTTTCTTGTCTTTTTTGAGGAGCTCCTCGGGGGCTTCCTTTTCGGTAGTTGGACGAGGGAATTCTCCAAAGAGTGTTGGGTCTGCTTTATCACCGGTTAAGAAACGGCCTTTTGAAATGTTGAGGTCTACAGCAACATCTCCTTGATAGTTACTAGGGAAATCTTGAAAGTCACTTCCAATTCTAGTTTGAATGATCCTCGTTCCTTGGTCTTTTTGTTTGACTCTTAATTTGCCCGTATCAGTACCAACCACAACATAGAGCTCGTCCTGGTCAAAATCGTAACTCCAGTAATCCGCACGTCCGCCTAAATCTTTTTCAAGTTTTTTACCAAGTTGAGTTTTATAGAATTCGGGATCGACAGGGGTGAGATTAAGTTTTTCAGCTTCTGAGGTATTGAGCCTATCTGATTTAGATCCTTGAAACATGCCCGGTAACTTAGGAGTTTTCTTCAAAAGACTGAGTGATGAGTCTTTATTTTCTGATTTGTTGATAATGCTTTGTTGAATACTTGGGCTTTTGAGCATTTCGTTAAGAGCTTTATTTGTTTTAATAGAGGTATCAAAAAGCACGAATTTTGATTGTTTAAGTCGATCGTTAGAGGCAGTTATTTTTAAGTTTAATTCTATAATTTCTTTATTTCGTGAAAGGGGAAGAGCAGCTTTTTTTTCTTCGAGGACTTTTATGTTCTGTTGAATTTTTGCGCGAATTTCTTTATAGCTCACAAAATCCGTGTAAAAACGAGTTTGAAGATTTTTGAAAGAAGCTGGAGGTAGGTTTTTAAGTGTTAGAGAGTCGAGCTTTTTAAATGTTTCGATTTCTTGTTTCGAATTTTTTTCTAATAAATCGATAAGCTCTGGGTACTGTTGGTAGTGTTTTAAAAGTTCAGACATGTTGAGGATGTCTTTTGGGTTTTGTAGGGTATTTTCGTTTTGACTATGGCCTGTTACTAACAATAAAACAGAAGCAAATAAGACTCTTTGCGCAAAATGAGGTCTCATAGCTTTATTTTGACCTAGATAGCCTAGAATTGTGACTAAAATATTGACGCTCATTTGGACTTTAAGAGTCATCTGGGCTACACCAAGCCTATGTCTGATAATCTCGAAAAAGCGTCTGAGGAAGTTCAAAAAACTTTAACCTTTGGTGCCTGGTTAAAAGATCAAAGAGTTTCTAAGAAAGTTTCTCTTGAAGAGATTGCCGCTGTAACAAAAATTCACATAGGTCAGTTGCGAAATTTGGAAGAGGGTTGGGAGGGATCAGCTCCTGCTCCTGCATTTGTTCGGGGCTTTATTGTCTCCTACGCAAAACACATTGGGTTGGATGAAGCAGAAGCTTTAACTCAATTTCATAAGCTTGCCCCTGATGCTATTCGTGAAAAAGTTACAACACCTAAGCAAAGTCCACCTCAGACCTATACGGCAAATTCTGGAAAGCCTTTGCGTTTTGGAAGTTACAACGAGCGAAAAGATCAGCTTCAAATTGCTCATTGGCTTTCAACAAAAAGAATTATTTACGCATTAGGTGTTTTGTTGGGACTTGCGCTTTTAATCTTTCTTATGAGAATAGGAAAAAAAGCAGGAGATGAAAATTCATCAGTCAATATGACTCCAACGCATGAGGTGTCTGGACAGACCTCTTCTCAAGCAAAAATTGTCGATCAAGTAATTTCTGAAAATTCAGTTTCAACAAACATTTTTGGAAACTCAGCTCCGTATAATTTTACGCTCACTTCCTCTGCAGATTGTTGGGTTAATTTAAAAACAGATGATAATTCTTTGGAAAGTTTTAAGCTTGAAAAGGGTCAGAGCAGAAAAGTGACCTTTAATCGCAAATCAAAAGTTACCTTGTCTCATCCCTCTTTTGTAAGAGTTCAAATTAATGAGGCAAGTTTCAAGATTCAATCGAGTGGAGCGTCTGCAGAGACTCTTACTTTTCCAGAGCAAGCAATGAAGCTCGTTTCTGTTACTAAATAGGTTATATTTTTATCCCGTTGGTTTTTTGTGTAAGAGCGCAGTGTCAAGCCCGGTTTTTCCAACATAAGATACGTTCGTTGCAAGGTTTTGAACTTCTTTGGGTGTCCACTGGGCAAAAAGATTTTTGTCGTTCGCTGCTTCCCATGCAACGTTTCCGTCGATAGCCCCTGCTTTTACCGCCTCTAAGAGAGCCTGGTCAAGGATCTGCATTCCCTCTCGTTTAGCAGTCTGCATGATTGATCCAATTTGATAGGTCTTTTCTTCGCGAATCAGGTTTGCCACGGCGGAGTTATTGACAAGAATATCATGAAAGGCCATTCGTGATTTTCCATCTTTTGTAGGAACAAGCTTTTGAGAAATAATCACGCGTAAACTTTCAGAAAGCATGGAGCGAATCTGAGCTTGAGCGCTGCCTTCAAAAGAGTCGATAATACGATCTAAAGATTTAGGCGCACTGTTTGTATGAAGAGTTCCAAAAACTAAGTGCCCTGTTTCGGCGGCCGTAATAGCTAATTGAATAGTTTCTTGATCGCGCATCTCACCAACAAGGATACAGTCGGGATCTTCACGAAGTGCTGCTTTGAGGGCGTCTTTAAAAGAAGTGAAATGTTTTCCTAGTTCACGCTGGTTCATGAGCCCTTTTTGGGACTCATGCTGAAATTCGATAGGATCTTCAAGGGTAATAATGTGACCTTTTTCATTTCGGTTGATGTGGTCGACCATCGCTGCAAGAGTTGTGGATTTTCCGGATCCAGTAGGACCTGTGACAATCACAAGACCGTTCGGATAGGAGCATGCCATTTTGCAGATAGGAGGAAGATTAAGCATTTCGATCGTCGGAGCCGTTGAAGGTAAGCTTCGAAAAACAGCTGAGATTCCGTGTTTTTGATAGAAATAATTGACGCGAAAAATTCCTAAATTATTTACCTTGATTGAAAAGTCGACTTGTCTGTTTTGAGCAAGATCTTGTTTGTTGGCAGCCGAAATAATTGAGCCCAACATTTCTTCCAAAACTTTGGGATTAAAGGGTGGCATGTCGAGTTTTAGCATTTCTCCTCTGACTCGCACATAGGGAACAGAGTTTGAAGCCAAGTGAAGGTCGGAGCCCTTTTCTTTGACAAGTGTTTGCAAAAGAGTCATCAAATTAGACATCAAAGTTTTTATCGGACTTTCGATAAGAAAAAAGAAGAAAGTCTTGTTAAATTTGTTGAAGCGACAAATTTATGACAGCGAGGAGCGTGGTGGATGGGTTCAAGTGAAATTTTAATTAGTCGAAGCGTTGGGGAAACACGCGTTGCACGTTTAGAGAATGGAGAATTAACAGAATTTTTAGTTGAACGTGAGAATGTTAAGTCTTTGTTAGGCGGAATTTATAAGGGCCGTATTTCACGTGTACTTCCTGGAATGCAAGCCGCCTTTGTAGATTTAGGACTATCGAAAACTGGTTTTTTATATGTCGATCTTGTTGTTGATCCAGAAGCCCAACACAATCAAGTCATTGAAGATGTGATTGATCCTGAGGAAGCTCAATCCCAGAGTGATGAAGAGGATGAAGGTGCCACTGAATTGAGCCTCAATCCTGAGCGTCGAAAAAATCGACCCATTCAAGAATTGCTTCGCGAAGGTGAGGATATTCTTGTTCAAGTTACTAAAGAGCCCATGGGAACAAAGGGTCCACGTCTTACTGGCTATGTCAGTTTGCCAGGAAGGTATTTGGTTTATCTGCCAGACAGTCAGACGGTGGGTGTATCCAGACGAATTGAAGATGCAGAAGAAAGAAATCGCCTTAAAGAAATTGTAGAAAAAATTCGTCCTCCAAAAGGGGGGATTATTGTTCGAACTGTTGCAGAGGGAGCAAGCGAAAAAAATTTAAAAGATGATCTTGAATACATCCTTAAGGTTTGGGGCAATTTAAAAAAATCTTTTGAAAAGCAAAAAACGATAGGTCTTTTGTGGCAAGACTTTGATTTATCACTTCGAATTGTTCGAGATCGTGTGACGGACGATGTTGAAAGAATTCTGGTTGATGATTTGCATCTCTACAAACAAATGACAAAGTTCATTCAGCTTTTTTCATCAAAAATGAAAAAAAAGGTTGAGTTATTTGCTCAGGTCACAACTTCACTTTTTGAAACTTACGGAATTGAGGCAGAGGTAAATCGAGCCACCGCCCGGAAGGTTTGGTTAAAGTCGGGTGGGTATATTTTGATAGATGAAACAGAAGCCCTGATTTCGATTGATGTGAACACCGGTCGTTTTGTTGGAAAGCGAAATTTAGAGGAAACCTTATTACTTACAAACCTGGAGGCTTTAAAGGAGATTGCTTATCAAATCCGCTTAAGGAATTTGGGTGGAATTATTGTGATCGATTTTATTGATATGGAACGAGCGGAGCATCGCGAGAGAGTTTATTCGACTTTTTGCGAAGAAATGAAAAAAGATCCGGTGAAGACTCAAGTTTATCCCATGAGTCCTTTAGGGTTAGTGGAGCTCACAAGAAAGAGAACGCGAGAAAGCTTGTCTAAAACGCTTACCTGTCCGTGTCCGGTTTGTGAGGGCTGGGGGCACGTGGAATCTAAAGAGACCTTTGCTTATAGAATCTTTAGAGCCTGTGAAAAAGAATCCAAGTTAGCTGTAGAGGGTCAGGGATTGGTTTTATATCTTCCTCCAGATATGGCGACTTTTGTGACGGAATCTTTAAAAGGGCTTTTGGAGGACTTAGAGAAGCGGCTTTCTAAGCGAGTTATGATTCGAGTGGATGAAAATTTGTTGCCACGAGAATTTGAAGTTTATGCGCATGATCTTTAATCTTTTTTGAAGGTCAATCGTAAAGTAAAAAAGCCATCTTTTATTTGAGGAAAACTCTATATTTTGTTGAATTTTGAGCTTTGACCAACTATCGCCTTGATGCCGATAAATAGACAAAAACAGTTAAAAGCGGCTAAAAACAGCCAAAAAGACGTTACTTTTTTTATCCACATATAATGTGGATAACTTTCCACAAACACCTAAGAGCTTTTTTAAAGCTTTCCTAAGTTGAGGATTTTGTAGAAAGGCTGTGGATAACTTGTTTTCAGAGCTTGTTCTTGGCCCGTTGCGCAAGTGGACTTTTAGGGAAATCTTTTCCTTAACTTTGTAATAAAACAATAGATCTCTAGAAAGAAACTCTTATTGTGAGGGAAAATTTTATTGCCGCTACGGCAACTCGTGTGGAAAAAAGCGGAGATGCTCATTCTCGCACGTCTTTAGCGCTCACAAAATACTGGGAACGACATGAGGGTCTTGCGCAAATTGGCGAGCGTTATCTTTCTCGTGCAAAAATTCGAAAAGAAGCGGGCGGAATTTTATTCATAGTTCCGACAAGTTTTCATCTCAAAGTCATTCAGCCTTGGAAAGAAGTCCTTGAGTCCACACTCAACGAAAAAATTGTGGGTTTTGAAGTTTCAAGAGAAGAGAGAAAAGCTTCTTCCGTGGATTTTTCTCGCTCTCAGTTTCAACAAACTCAGCAGCAACAGAATCAGCAGCAGTCTCATTCAGATTTTTCTTCGCAGCTTCCTTCTACTCAACTTTCTATTCAACTCGCTCCTGTAAATCCTCAAGTTGACCGAGTAGAAAAAGAACGAATGCGCCGAATTATGGCGCCTTTTTTCGTGAATTCTCCTGCGCTTGAAGTGCCTACTCAATTAGTTTCTCGATGGGCTAATCAAATCAAATACGGCAATCAAGTTTTGTGGGTATATGGTGCTCCCGGAAGCGGCAAAACAACTTTACTTCGCCAGCTTAATCACTGGATCAGCCTTGATTACCGAATGGAATTTATTGATGTGATGTCTTTTTTCCACGAATGGAGAAAAGCTCTCGATCAAAATAATACATTTGCTTTCATTAAAAAATATCGACGGGAGACGGATGTTTTCGTTTTAGAAAATATCGAAGAGCTCAGAGGTAAAGTGGGAACGCAGCAAGAGCTCCTTTTTACTTTGAATACTCTTTCTGACAGGGGAGCATCGTTTGCTGTTTCTAGTTCGCTTTCTCCTCAAGATTTAAAAGATGATTTAGATCCACAACTTTATAGTCGCTTGCTGTCTGGGCTGGCTGTTGAGCTTGCTGTACCTGATCGTTGTTTTAAAGAAAATCTTTGGCGACATTTGATGGAGCAGCATGGCTTGTCTGCGGTGCAGGTTGATCTTGGTATTTTGGAAAAGCTTTTTAATTTAAAACTTTCAACTGCGCGAAAAGTTCAAACTGTTTTCATCAATGCCATTGCTCGATTGAGTGTTTCGGGTCGATTACAGTTGCAAGATATATACGAATTTGAAGGAATTCACGCTCCTCAAGTTTTGCCAATGACTTCAACAGGAATGAATCCTCGGCAACTCATTGAGCGAGTCGCGAAGCTTTCGGGTATCAGCACGAGTGCAGTTCTAGGGAAGGGTCGTCGCGCAGACGTTGTCTTAGCGCGCAAGTTTATCTTTCTTTCTCTTTCACGAATGTTGGGAATGACAAATACATCTATTGCTCATTATGTAGAAAAAGATCCTTCGACTGTTTGTCATGCATTGAAAACGATACAAGATGATCTCGTTAACAATCGTCATGTTGCTAAGCAGTGGAACTGGATATGCTCTGAATTGGGATTAAAAGAAACCTCTTACGGCACCCATTGAAGTGTGTGGAATGTAGCTCTAAACTCAGGCTGTGGGAGCCAAAAAAATATTTGTCCTTGATACAAACGTTCTTCTTTTTGATGCGCAAGCAATCTACAAATTCAATGACAATGATGTGGTCATTCCCATTTCTGTCATAGAAGAAATAGATCGTTTTAAAAAAGACTTAAATGAAGTTGGTCGAAATGCTCGTCAGTTTAGTCGCAATCTCGACAATCTCAGATCAAAGGGATCTCTTTCAACAGGGATCAAAATTGAAACGGGTGGAACTCTTCGAGTTGAACTAAACGATGAGAAATTACAGCTTCCAGCGATGCTTGCGGGTGAAAAAGCCGACAACCGTATTTTAGCGGTTGCTTATAATCTTTTAAAAAAGAAATCTGCAAAGTCAGTTGTCTTCATCACGAAAGATACAAACTTACGTCTTAAGGCCGATGCCTTAGGAATTCCTGCCGAGGATTATGAAACTTCTCATGTAAGTATTGAAGAGCTTTACTCAGGTATGGGAGTGTTTGAGGTTAGTTCAAAAGAAATTACGGCATTTTATACAGATCGCCGCCTAGCTTTTGAACGTCCTGATCTGTATCCCAATCAATTTGTTATTTTGCGAGATCAGTTAAATCCAAGCCATTCAGCTGTGGGTCGATATGATTTACGTCAAGGAGCAATTCTTCCCATCATTAAATCTCCAGAGGGAGTGTGGGGCTTACATCCAAAGAACGTTGAGCAAAGTTTTGCGTTAGATTTGTTGCTTAACGATGAAATTCAACTGGTAACTCTTGTGGGTAAAGCTGGAACGGGTAAAACATTGCTGGCGATTGCAGCAGGGCTCTTGAAAACCTTGGATGAGGGCAAGTTTCAAAAATTGCTTGTTTCGCGTCCCATATTTCCAATGGGTAAAGATGTGGGATATCTCCCTGGAGATATTGAACAAAAATTAAATCCTTGGATGCAACCTGTATTTGATAATATTGAGTTTTTGATGGGTGGAGCAGAGAATCGTCGCCGAAGTAGTAGTGTTGTGAGAGGAATGCAGGAGCTTATCAATCAGGGAATGTTACAAGTTGAAGCTCTCACCTATATTCGAGGAAGAAGTATTCCTAATCAGTTTTTGATTGTTGACGAGGCACAGAATTTAACACCTCATGAAATCAAAACAATTCTCACGCGTGCGGGTGAAAATACAAAGATTGTTCTCACTGGCGATTGCTATCAAATTGATAATCCTTATGTGGACAGTACAAGTAACGGACTCGCCTACGTGGTGGAGCGAATGAAACAAGAAGAGATCTCTGGCCATATCAGTCTTGTCAAAGGAGAGCGCTCGATGCTTGCAGAGCTTGCATCGAATCTTTTGTAAGCATGTTTGAAAATAGAAAGTTTTATAGAATTCCAAGTTTAGCGCGATTTGTTTTAGGGGGGTCTCAAAAGATAGTTACGGGACGTTGTACAAACATTTCTTTTGGGGGAGGTTTTATACAACTTCTCGATGTGGGTTCATTAAAAAGTGGAGATGTTTTAAAGTGTGATTTTTTACTTCAAGAAAGTGGACAGGTTCTAACTGCTCAAGCGGAAATTCGTCGAGTGTCACAAGGTTCTCCTGATCCGACTGAGCCTGTGGGAATAGGAATTAGTTTTTCGGAACTTATTGGAAATTCTCAAAAAGAATTATCACAATTTATTTTAGATCAAAAAAGAGTCTATGAAATTTTGGGTGCTCTTCTTATGAATACTGAGCCGGATTTAAGGTCTATACGCCCATTAATTTCTAAATTACCTCTTCAGCGACAACTAAACTTAAGAGACTTGAGGCTTTTTGTGGAAGCCACCTTAAAAGCTATACAATTAGTTGAGCAAAAAGGGGGCGCTCAACCCCCTTCGCCAGTTATTTCTTAGTGCTTAGGTGTTTCTTTCAAAAATTTCTTTTGAAATAATTAAGCGTTGAATTTGACTTGTTCCTTCGTAAATTTGGAAAATCTTTGAGTCGCGATAAAGTTTTTCTACGGGATATTCCGTACTGTATCCATAGCCACCAAAAACCTGAACAGCGTCTGTGCAAACCTTGTTACACATGTCTGCTGCAAAAGCTTTGGCCATAGCTGCAAATTTTGTATTTCTTCGGCCTTGATCAATTTCATGAGCAGATTTCCAAACAAGGAGTCGAGCAGCTTCGATGTTCATAGCCATTTCTGCAATCATAAAGCTCACCGCTTGATGTTTCACGATAGGTACTCCAAACGTTTTGCGCTCTGTTGCATATTTCATCGCGTGATTCATGGCTGCTTTAGCGACTCCAACCGCTCCGGCAGCAACGGGAGGACGAGTGTGGTCAAAGGCTTTCATGGCAATTTTAAATCCGTCACCCTCTGCTCCTAGGCGATATTTTGAGGGAATTTTTACATCTGTAAAAATTAGGCCTCTGGTGTCTGAGCAGCGTTGTCCAAGGTTTTTTTCTTTTTTTCCAACTTCTATGCCTGGAGTATTTGCAGGAACGATAAAGCCTGTCATGCCCTTAAAGCCAAGTTCTTTATTTGTGTAGGCGAGAACAAAATACCAACTGGCGACCGAGGCATTTGTGATCCACATTTTGGATCCATTGATAACGTAATCGTCTCCAACTTTTTTAGCTGTTGTTTTAATTCCTTGAACGTCAGACCCTGCATGAGGTTCTGTCACTCCATAGGCAGCCATGATGGGTTCTTGGGTCATAGGAGCAAGGAATTGTTTTTTTTGTTCATCATTTCCAGCAACAATCAATGGAGCCTGAGCAAGTCCATTTGCTTCAAGTGCTGTGTACATCCCGCTGCAGTAGCTTGAGAGTTCTTCTGCAATTAAGCAGCCATCTAGAACAGAAAGTCCTAATCCACCGTACTCGGGAGCAATGTGTGTATTCATAAGGCCAAGTTCGTGAGCTTTCTTGATAATTGGCCAAGGATACTCTCCTGTTTGATCAAAATGTTCCACGTGTGGACGCATTTCTTTTTCGCCAAAGTCACGTGCGAGTTCAATAAGGCTTTGTTGTTCAGGGCTTAAATCAAAATGTGGCATAGGTTTATTCTAAGCAAGTCAGGAAAAAAAACAAAGCCTTCTTAAAAACCTTCTAAGTCTTTCCGTTCTTGTTTCCAGAGTTCTTTAATCCATACAAGAGAGGCTTTGTCTTCAGGTAAAAAACTAATCGCTAGGTCCATTTGTCTCATAGCTTCTTTAAAGTTTTTTTGATGAGCAAGTTGGATAGCCTCTTGGCGCAGTTTGTGGGCTTGCAATACATCACGATAGGCAGGACATTTTGCTTCAGCTCTTAAAGGTCGATCTTGAAGAGCTTTCCATGCTTGAAGTCCTCCGCCTTGATCTGTGTGCATAAGACATTTTGAGTAACTTATTTTGTATTCAGACGCTATTCCACGAGCTCCATATTCTATTGTTTCGGGTGTAGATACATAATCTGGTAATCCTAAAAGGGCATGTCCGAGTTCATGAGCGATTAAAAATTCTCCAAGGTATCGAGCTTGGAGTGAGGGATTATTTTCTTTAATTTCAGTGAGCATTCTATAACTTGAAACAATAACGAATGAAGGACTTGCAAAACCGCCTACAAGACGAGACGCACTCAGGTGACGAGTCTCCATATTCATAAAATCGGGTGCTTTGAGGGGCATGTTTGTAATAAAAATTTTTAGAGGCTGATAGGGGTTTAATCTCCATCTAGGAATAAGTTGTTTCTTGTAAAATGACTGCCAAACAGAAAGGCTTTCTAAATTTTTTGATTCAACGGAGTTAATTAAAGGAATAATTTCATCAGGAATTTGATCTTGAATAAACCGCCATTTTTTTATTTTGATTCCAAAGTGATCTTCAAAGCTTTGGAGGCTTACAAGAACCGATTCGCGATTAATATATTCTGGAACTGTGGGGTATCCTTCAAAATTGCCAACATAAAACTCAACTTCACGTTCGGAGGATATTTTTTGAAGTTTATTTTCTTTAAAAATAAGATGTGCACTCAAAAAAAACAAAGCACATGTGCTAAACCATGCTAAAAAAGTAAGAATTTTCTTTTGTTTTATTTTTCTATCGATCACATGAAGCTGGTGTTCAATAATTAAAATAAAATCATTTGTTGGGGGATAAACAGAAAAAGGAGCACCGCACGTACCACAGAAACTTTGAGTTTCGTCTGGTAATGAATGAGCACAACGTCCGCAAAAAACTGATTGTGGCTCTTTAGCTCTAAATAGCACCTTCTTTTATCGGGGAGCCTAAACAATTGATTTGTGAATTAGCGTTTAAGACTGTGAGGGTAATTTGTCAGTTAAATTTGAGTTAATTTTCAAAATGATTTTTAAGTGTTTTGAGAATGTCTTTAAGCCATGAAGTTTGAACTTTTTCTTCGAGGGCAATCACAAGAGCTTTAAACTGCTTCTGTTCTTTGGGAGTTCCATTTTTAAGAGGGAAGTTTTTTTCCTGTTCCTCGAGAAGTTGATTGAGCAGAAATTCTTTAGTTTTTGTTTTATAAGTAGCTTCCCAAGTTTTTTGATGTGCAAATTCATCGTGAGCTTTTTTAAATTCGATGACGTTATTGTGGCTACTTGACTTCATTTTGTGGGACTGAATATAGGTCTTTTGACGCAATAAGTCAATAATCTTTTTCTTTTAATTTTGTTTTGATTTCAATTAGTTATGGGGATTTGTTGGACTCGTTAAAATCTTTCTTTCCAAGTCCTCTCCAGAGGCCTTTTTGATAAGTTTCCGCGTACCAGCGGAACTTCTCAGGTAGGGGGTAGACGTAGTTTTGAGAGCTGACACCTATTTGAAAGAGAATAATCCCAGCCTCTTCAGCAACTTTTCAGCTGGTTTTGTCAGAGGAAACTTTTCCACTCAAAAAATAAATCAAACGAATAATCTTTGCGCTTAGTAGATCTTTGACCGGGTTTTCGGAAGGATACTTTGAGGAATTTTCAGCAAGCACTCTGCACTATAGTTTGCTTGAAAAGAATAGAAGGAGCGATTTAAAAATGGATAGTTTTTGTGTGTCGATCCACGACAACTTTAACAAATGGAACTCCTGCGAGCTGTCCGCAAATTTTTTGAGCGCTCGCGTTCGTGAGTATTTCGAAAGATTCTCCCATTTTTGCACCCCTCGAAACAAGAATTAAGCTGGCCGTAAGAGGAGATCAGCTTTTGAGAAGGCTTAAAAACCCTATAAAAGTTTTCTCAAAAAGTGCTTCGCTATATTTTCTGAAGTAGTAAAGAGTTTATGAGTTTTGAGCGTTTAAAAGTAAAGCTTTACTGTGATGGGGCCTACAAGGAAGAAATTCTTAAATACAACCAAGATCCAGAAGTTTCAGGTATGACGACAAATCCTTCGCTTATGAAAAAAGCTGGGATCAACGACTATGTGAGTTTCAGCCAAGAAATTTTAAAAGTAGTAACACAAAAGCCAATCTCCTTTGAAGTGTTTGCGGATGATATTCCCGAGATGACTCGTCAAGCGAAGCTCATTGCAACGTGGGGAAAAAATGTTTACGTAAAAATTCCTATTTTAAATACCAAGGGAATTTCAACAGCGCCCCTCATTCAAGAACTTTCTCATTCAGGGGTGAAGGTGAACGTGACGGCTGTTTTAACGGATGATCAAATACAAGAAGCATTAAAAGTTTTGGCCGGTGGAGCTCCTTCGATTTTATCAATATTTGCGGGGCGAATTGGGGATACCGCTCGAGATCCGAATCCTCTTGTAAAAAATGCTGTTCAAGTCGCTCGAAGCAAAGCCCCTTCGGTGGAGGTTTTGTGGGCAAGTACACGCGAAGTTTATAATCTTTTAGAAGCGGAAAGAGCAGGCTGCCAAATTATTACCGTTCCTGGAAGTATTTTGGAAAAATACCGAGAAATGCGAACTAAAAACTTACATGAAGTAAGCTTGGATACTGTCAAAACTTTCAAAAAAGATAGCGACGCTGCAGGATATTCTCTTTAATTTTAGTCTTAACAAAAAATTCACAATCTGGAGTCGTTTTTGTTGCGAAAATAAGATGTGGGATTGAGGATTTTCTTTTTATCTTTTTTTGTTCTTGTTTCTTGTGTGCCCTTTCCTCTTGCTCTCCAAAGTGGAAATTGTTTTGTTGATGATCAGATTATCAATACCTACCATTTAGAGGGAGCTTGGAAGAGTGAAACTAATGAAAATGGTGAATTTGAAATGCTTTATTTTGAAGCTCCCAGTTTATGGTTTAAAGATTTAGAAAGTTCAAGAGTATCTGTTCAGGCTCCAGATGGAAAAACAATTTATGCTGTTCTTTCTCATCGTATGTGCAAAATACAGTGGAATGATGGTGCACCTGTAGCAGCTTTAGAGGTAGGTGCTTACGACATCCTCAATAATGAGAGAGCCATTGCTCAGCAGATTTTGCCAGTTGTTGAAGGGAAAGTTGATTTGGGTCTCCTGGGTGAAACAGCTGATTACGTTAACTATACATTTACGGGAGGTTGTGGCGGTACTAAATTGACGCTTAGTGGATCTCTTGACGGTGGTTCGGGAACACAAACAAAAATCTACTCTTTGTATCAAACAGACCCAGCAGTTATTCAAGGTGTTTGCTCTAATACAAGTTCAAATTAATTTCGTTTCTAGTTGGCGTTGGATTATTGCCGCTTCTGTTTTCACTGCAATTCGTGATTTTCTCTATAATAAAAAAATATGGCTGATGTGGATCTCGGGGAACTCGAGCACTATTTGCGGATTTTTCAAGAGAATCCCGATTCACGTGTCTTCGCTCCTTTGGCTGATCTTTATCGAAGACTTGGTCGAATGGATGATGCCGAAAGAATTTGTCGCGAGGGTCTTCGACGTCACCCATATTATGCAGGGGGGCGTGTCGCTCTTGCTCACATTCTCTTTGATCGAGGGTTGCTTAAAGAAGCTTTTGATGAAGTTGAATCAATTGTTACTTATTACCCGGATAATCTATTAGCTCGAAAAATTTTAATCAAATCACTTCTTTCTTTGGGGCAACGAGAAAGAGCGCATCGTGAGTTAGAAGCATTAAAAGCAATTGCTCCAGAGGTTGCTGCTGATCCAGAGCTGCATGCCTTTTTTAAATCAGGTGCTCCTGCAGCACGTCGCTTTGAGTCGGTGTCTAATTTTCAACCTCAAAGCATTTTAGAAGGACTCAAGCTTCAAGGGGCAATCCTTCAGCGACTTATTGCAAGTATTTAGACTTTTTTTTACTAAGTATTTGAGTCTGCGCTCATCTAACCTTTGACTCTTAGCCAGGGCGGTTCTAGATTTTTTACCAGTTATGATTGAATCTGGTGATCTTAGAAAAGGGTCTAAAATATTGATCGATGCGGCTCCTTACGCTGTTCTCGAAGCGCAACACGTAAAGCCTGGTAAAGGGAGTGCTTTTGCTCGATGTAAATTAAAAAATCTCGAGACCGGTCAGCTTCTTGAGCGCACTTTTAAATCAAACGAAAGTTTCGATGAACCAAGTCTTGAGTTCGTGGAAATGCAGTATTTGTATACTGAAAATGACATGTTCATTTTTATGAATACGGTCAATTATGAGCAAATAACTTTGAGCTCAAAGCTTATTGGCGATCAAAAAATGTATCTCAAAGAAAATATCAACGTTGGAATTCTTTTTTATAATGAAAGGCCGATTAACGTAGAACTTCCAACTTTTGTAGAATTGCCAATTGTTTACTGTGAGCCAGGTTTTAAAGGTGATACGGCAACGGGTGCTTCTAAGCCTGCAACGATGGAAGGTGGATTGATTGTGAAGGTTCCCCTTCATATGAAAGAAGGCGACATTTTGAAGATTGACACTCGAACAGGAGATTACGTTGAAAAGGTCAATAAATAAAAAAAAAATAAAACAAACTGTAAGGGGTTCATCGAGGAATATGATCAAAGAAAAAAGTCTTTCGCCCAAAAAAACAAACGAAGCTAATAAAGTTAAAGAAATTAAATCAGGAGCTTTGAATCGTGATTTGTTAAGAAGCTTTACGGAGTTTATGCGAGAAGAGGGTCTTGCAAGTTTTAAATTTAAAAGCAAAGAATTTGAAGTTGAATTAAATTTTGCAAATTCTCAGCCTGGCGCTTTGCCTCTTCACCAATCTCTTGCTCAAGTGAGTCCCGCTCCCGTGCCCGTTGTGACTCCTTTTGCTCATGCAGCTGAGCGAAGTGAAGCTCCACAGGCTTTCACTCCGCCTCCGACTGCAACTCGCGCACCCCTTGCTGCGGCAGAAAACACTCGCATAATCAAATCGCCTTTTGTGGGAACCTTTTATCGAGCTCCTGGTCCCGGCAAAAATCCTTTTGTTGAAGTGGGTTCGGTCGTTAAAGCAGGAGACGCTCTTTGTGTTCTCGAAGCGATGAAGTTGATGAATGAAATTGAAGCTGAATTTAAATGTAAGATTTTAAAAATCTTAGTTGATGATGCTTCTCCTGCTGAATACGGAGAGGCTCTCTTTGAAGTTGAAGTCCTTTAGTTTTAAACATTAAGGAGGTCAAAAATGAAAAAAATATTAATTGCAAATCGCGGTGAAATTGCACTTCGGATTATCCGCTCAGCTCGAGAACTGGGTATTAAAACTGTAGCTGTTCATAGCGAATGTGATGCTACTAACTTACACGTTAAGATGGCTGATGAAAGTATTTGTATTGGTGGTAATCGAGCAAAAGATTCTTATCTCAATATTGTTGCTTTAATGTCTGCCTGCGATGTTTCGGGTGCAGATGCTGTCCATCCTGGATACGGCTTTTTAAGCGAACAATCTCATTTTGCAGCAACCGTGGCAGAATGTGGAATTACATTTATCGGACCTAAGCCTGAATCCATGAAAAAACTTGGATCAAAAGTCAGTGCTCGAGAAATTGTTTCTAAGTCTGGCGTGCCCGTTTTGCCTGGAAGCGGAGTTTTAAAAAGTGTTGAAGAAGCTTTGAGTATTGCGAAAGATATAGGTTTTCCTGTTCTCTTAAAAGCATCTAACGGCGGCGGCGGACGTGGAATGCGTATTGTTCGAAGTGAAGATGAACTCAAAAGAGCTTTTGAATCTGCTCAAAGTGAATCAAAAGCAGCCTTTGGTTCAACGGATATTTTTGTTGAGAAATTTGTTGAAAAGCCAAGACATATTGAAATTCAAATTCTTGCTGATCGCTACGGGAATGTGATTCATCTTGGAGAGCGTGAATGCAGCTTACAGCGTCGTCATCAAAAGGTAATTGAAGAAGCTCCCTCTATGCACCTTGATGAAGAGTTGAGGCAGCGAATGGGTAATGCCGCTTGTGCAGTGGCCTCTGCAGTGAATTACGAAAGTTTAGGAACCTGTGAGTTTTTGCTTGATGAGCAAAAGAATTTTTATTTCATGGAGACCAATACTCGAATTCAAGTTGAGCACCCTGTGACTGAATATGTGACCGGAATTGATCTTGTAAAAGAGCAGCTTTATGTCGCTATGGGTGAGCGTCTTCGTTACAAACAAAGCGATATAAAACTAACAGGTCACGCTATCGAGTGCCGAATCAATGCCGAAGATCCATTTAGCTTCATGCCAAGTCCAGGAAAAATAGAAAATTTAGTTTGGGCGGGAGGCTTAGGTGTTCGAATAGATTCGGGAGTTTATCCTGGTTTTAGTGTTCCGCCTTATTATGATTCTATGCTCGCAAAAGTTATTTGCTACGGGCGTGATCGTAAGGAATCTAGAGCTAAAATTCTTAGAGCTCTTCAGGAATGTGTTGTTGAAGGAATCAAGACAAACATCCCACTTCACAAAAAAATTATTGAGCACGAAGATTATGTTACGGGAGACACTTACACGAAGTGGATTGAAGAAAAACTTCTTGTTTAATTTGCTTATTTGCCAAATACTTCTTTTCGCCACTAGACTTATCTTATGGCGAGAGACATTGATACTTTAAGAGATCAGTTGTTACGCGAGTTAGGGTCAGCTTCAGAAAGGCCTGAGTCTCTTGATCTTGATTGGTCTCACGAATTAAAAGATTTTACCTCTCTTTCTAACGTGGAATTTTCTAAAATCGCTTTAGATTTGTCCGCACAATTTGGAATTCTTTCTGATTGGGCAAGTGCTCGCGATTGTATTCGAAGATATCGAAAATTAGACCCAACCTGCGAGGAAGCTTTAATTTTTGAGATGCGTTGTTTGTATGAGTTAGAGAGCTTTACCGAAGTTTTGGCACTTGGACAGACTCCTTTGTCAGAAAAACATCATCTACTTTCGGTCAATTATTTGATGGCCATATGTTTTGAAGCTTTAGAAATGTATCCTCAGGCAAGAAATCGCTATGAATCTGTCATCCGCCAAGATGCTAACTTTTTAGATGCATCTTTAAGGTTGTCGAAGCTGCAAGGCTTCGGCGGTCGATGATAGAATATAAGAGTGAAATTGGGTGTCTTTTGCTGCTCAAATTCATGTGAAAAATTAGTATAGCTAAATGAAATTTTCGGGGCAGAAGTTTTTTATTCTTTTGGGGTTTTTTTTAGTCCCCATTTTGTTTGTCGGTGCCCTTCTGCGTGAACCAATCGTCAATCGTGGATTGCTTCGCATCACGATGAATATCATGAAGCAACGATTGGGAACCTCCATCAAGGCTCGTACTTGGAAAGTTGATTTGTCTCGTTTCGCAGTTGCTATTGAGGGAATAGAGTTTGAAGAAAATAAAACAAAAGTTTTTGTTGATGAATTTAGAGCTGAATTTTCCCCTATTTATTTATTGATTGGAAGAGTTTACCTTTCAAGAGTTTGGCTCAACCATGTGACAATAGGTGGGAATCTTTCTTTGTCGAAAAATTTAAATTCAAACAAAGAATTTATCTTAGAAAACGAATTGAAAGATTTGGGCGAATCACTTGTTAACGCCCAATCTTTACTTGAAAAACAAAAAATAGGTTTTGATTTGCTTGAGTTGAGTTCCTTAAGGATTGAATCAAGGCAGATCAATGTCGTCGATGCAGATCTGAAAATTGAAAACTACGGCAAGGGTCATGTTAAATGTGAATTTGTCGTTGAGGGCTTAAGTGGAGAAAGCTTTCCAAGTATAAACCGACTTCTTTCATCATTAGTTTTTTATAAGGATCGAAAAAGTGCTTATTTAAGTATTCGTCGCTTGAGTGCGGAGCTTATGAATAAGAAAAATCTTCACACATCTTTTGATTTAAAGGGAAGGCTGCCTGGAGATTTATCTTTAGAAGTTGTATCGGATTTAGGGGAGCTTAATAAATGGCTTTTCGCTCAGGCAAACCCCAAGTTCAATAAATGGGCAAGAGAAAACAAGATGGATGGTTTTGTTGAAGTTCTTACCACTGGCCGGTTCAGCGGCTCAAGTTTTCAAAAAGGTGAATCTTCAATTCGTTCAAAAAACCTACAGTTTAATAATTTATCTTTTGCGGAGCTATCGGGAGATCTTGGGTTTGATCAAAAAAGTTGGAGCATCTTAAAAGCTAATGGGCGATTTAAACCGACACCTTTCGATCTTAAAGCCAAGAATACATTTTCAGCTAAAGATGTTCAAATTGAAAATGGAAAAATAAGAGGAAATCTTCAATTGGATCAGTTGGGGCTTTGTGCTCTTTTGAGAGGAGTACATATACCGGAGTGTTACCTCGATCTTGTCATGAATGGAACTATAGATCTTGAGGGAGGTGTTGATCCTGTAAAGATTACACCTCGCGTTTCGCTAAAACTTGAGCCTTATACAGTCTATTCTGAGCCAGACATTGGGAAGGGGCCCCAGGGAAGGCTGCTCAAAACAAAAGTTTCTGAGTTGAACGGTGTTTTTGAACTCAGAGAAAAGAATCTTGATTTTAACGACCTAAATCTTTCTTTTGGAAACGAAACAGTTTTTAATGTCCAAGGAAATTTAAAGTATTCTCCGACTCGATTATTTTTAAAAGTAAAAAACGACTCCGGAAAATTCCAAGATATTATTGGAGATTTTTTGGATCAATCCGTTTCGGGCTTGCTCAAGACTCAAGCAACTATTGAATATGATTTTCAAAGAAATCGTGAAAATGGAAAGACGGATGTTTACGCAGATTATTTAATGAAAGGCTTGTTAGTGAGCGATCTTCCTTTTGGCGATTTGTCGGGGAAGCTTCAGTACACAAAAAATATTTTAGATTTTAAACCCATTGCAAGAATGGGTCCTGGGACTTTAAGTGTTGCTGGAAAAATTGGAAGATTAAATCCTTCTTCACTTGAAAGTATGATGTCTCTTCATCTCAAATCAAATGACTATGAGCTTCTTGTGCCTCGTAAAGATACAACACCTATTTTTGATGCGGTTTCTAACTTTGAAGCTCGTATAGAAGGTTCACTTGAAAAAGAAACAAAGCAACCCTTTGGAGGTGTTTTGAATGCAAATCTCCACTCTGTTTCCACTTTTGGAATACCTTTTGAAAAGGGAAATTTAAAAGCTTATTTAGATTTAAACGGACTTAGAATTGAAAAGTTAGATGTTTTTAAAGGTGAAAAGAAAGCAACCCTCACTGGATTTTTAGGGGAAAAGAAATCTCATGTTGAGTTTTCATCTCAAGACTTTCCCATTCGTCAAATTGGTTATCGTCCAGATGTCGAACGTTTATTTAATGGGGGAGACGTCCTAACTTATGGATGGTGGGATCAAGAAAAAGGATGGTCGTTAGAGGCTGTTTGCAAGCAAGCAAAAATAGGGCTCTCTATTTTTCCTGATTTAAAACTTAGTTTTGTTAGCCGCAAATCGACTCGTTCTGCAAAACATGAGGATTATGAACTTTCCCTCGTGGCTGGTCGTGAAATGAATATTCACTACGATTCAAGTTCTGAACATTTACGAGCGAGCTTAAAAGATGAAGGAATTTTACTTGCTCTGAGTCTCGCAAATAAAAAAGAAAACATTGCTGATTTTTTAAAAACAAAAGGAAGTTTTGATGTTGAGTGGGCGCCGTCTTCGGGAAAGATTAAATTAAACGCATTAGATTTTCAGATGTCTGATCGATGGAGTAGGGAAGATAGAAGAATTCTTAGTCTTGAGAAACCATCAGAAATTACTTTTAAAAATTCAAGATTTCTTGGCGAAGCAAGTTTTGTTTCTGGACAAAAACGTCTTGAGCTGAGCAGCCAAGGAAGTGAACTCCGTGCAAACGGAAATGTTTCTGTTCGTTTATTGGATCTTTTTCTTCCTAAAGTTATTCGGCTAGTTGATGGAAACGTCATCCTTCAAAGTCGATGGAATCCGCTTAGTAATCAAGGTGTTCAGGCAAGTCTATCTTTGTCAGATGTTAGTTTGTATCTTTCTTTTTTGGGGACAGAGCTAAGATCTGTAAAGGGAAATGTGGGTTTGAATGGTTCTGAACTTAAATTTTCAAATTTAAGTGGCCGTTCAGGTGAGGGAACTTTCGAGCTTAATGGATCAATGGGTATGTTGGGGGGTGGGATAAACCTTAAGTCCCATACTTCAGTTTTACCTTTAAGGATTTCTCCTGACTTAGACTTAGCTGTTTCGGGCGATTTTGAATTGAAAGGAAAAGATCAGCCTTATTTACTTAGCGGTAAAGCGCGTGTTGAGAAAGGGTTACTTCGTAAGGAATTTTCTGAGGCAGCCGTTAAAATGAACATTCTTGAAAAGCCATGGTTAACATTTGATCTTCCTTTTGAGTTGGCCCAGGGTTTTCAAATTAAAAACTCACTGACAGATTCATTTGTGACGGGACAAGGACAGTTTTTGGGAAACAATTTAGTCCCTCAAGTTTCAGGAAAATTTAACGTCACTAAGGGGACTCTTCTTGCAAAAGACAATGAATTTTCTCTTCTTTTTGCAAAAGTAGATATTCCAAGAGATCCGAATCTGGACAATGTAAAAGTAAACGTCCAGGCATCGACGCTTAAAAATTTTCAGGGTGTAGATTATCGAATCTTCATGTCTGCAGATGGTGATCCTGCAAATTTAAAACTTAACTTTAGGAGTGAGCCTTCTCTTGGACAAAAAGAGGTTATTGCTCTTTTGTCTTTAGGTTACATTCCTAAAGATCAAACTTTAAATGGGTCAAATCAGGGATCTTCTATAGCTCAAGGAGCTTCAGCAGAGGCTTTTCAATTACTTTTTGGACAGGCATTAGGTAAGGGGATTCAAAAACAAACAGGCTTTGACGTTCGAGTAGGTACGTCATCAAATTTAAAGCAGGTCGACACGATTCCTAAAGTAACGGTTTATCGCAAACTCAATGAACGAATGAATGCAACTTTTGGAAAAAGTTTAGATGTTTCAAGACCAGAGAACAATTTTAAAATAGATTATAAACTGATGAAAAATTTAAATCTTACAGGCGTATGGGAAAACCCTGAAGAGAATCAAAACTCACTTGGCCTCGATTTGCGATTGGAGTTTGAAATTAAATGAAAAGGTTGAGGGGTATTGGCATAGCGCTTTATTTTTCCTTGCCCTTGTTCTTTCTTAAGGCACAAGAAATTAAATCAATAAAATGGATTTCAAATTCGGATCAGCCTGCACTTGTTGAAAATTTAATTGGAAAAGAAATTCAATCAAAAGAATTTCTAAACACAATTAAATTATTAAAATCTACAGAAAACTATCAAGATCTCGAATATTCATTTGAAGATGGAAGTTTAACTTTTAAAGTTTTAGATAAAGTATTTATTGAATCAATCGTTTGGCACTATCCTGATACGGGTCTGCGTTCTTACGTGGAAAAAGACTTAAGTGTTCAATTTGATCTCCATGAGGGGGATCTTTTGCCAGAAGATATTCAGCAAAGGGTGATGAGACTCGAGTCTCGCTTACATTCACGTGGCTATAAAGATTTAAACTTAAAGGCGTCTGTTTCGAAACTAGAAAGTGGATATGGAATCACACTTGACTTCATTCAGTCGGGATTAGATCGAGAGAAATATTCAAAAATTGTTTTTCAGGGCATAGAAGACCCTGAAACATTAGATTACCTCGTCTCAAAAATGATAAGCTTGCAGTCGTTGGATGAAAAAAAATGGCAGACTTTAGAAAACGAACTTATTCCTGATAGCTGTTGTTTTTTAAAAGATGAAGTTGAGCTCGATGATTTTCGTTACTCTCTAAGAAAAACTATGCGGTCGCGAGGTTTTTTAAATTTCGACATTGATGTTCGCTCTGGAGAAAAAGACTTTCTTGTTGTAAGCCCTCGAAATCTAAAGCGCTTCGATTTCCAGTTTGAAGGACAAACTTTTTTTTGGGAAAGTGAACTCAGAACTTTTCTTTTAGAAAATCTTTCCGATAGAAATTTTGAAATTGAAGAAGCCAAGAGTTTGATTTTGGATCTCTATTTTAAAAAAGGTTTTCAAGATATTGTTATTAATCCTGAAGTTTCCTCAAAGGGTTCAAAGATTAAAATTGTTTTTAAAATCCAAGAGAATAAGCAGTATTTTTTTCGAAAAATAAACTTTCAAAATGTTAGAGAAGAGTACTTACCTTTATTGCGGCAGGCTGAAAAAGAATGGCTTGAGCCTCAAAAGAATCCATTTCGCTATTCATATTTTAATGAAAAAGGATTGAAAGATGAGCTTGGTGTTTTGATTGAGAGAATTCGGTCAAAGGGTTTTTTGGATGTAGAAGTTTCAAATTATGATTTTTCAGTTAATTCTGAGAATCGTTTTGCACAATTGAAGCTTAATCTTCGCTTAGGTCCGCGCTATCAGTATTCTCATTTTAAAATTACAGATTCTGAAGAAAGTCTTCTTCCTGTTAAAGGTCTTATTTTACCAAGTGAGGGAGATTCCTTTGATGGTGATAAACTTCAAGACGTTCTTAAGAAAATTAAGCGAGCCTATGAAGACGAAGGCTTTCTTTATTCTGAGATCAATTTTGATCCTGAAAAGATTCTTAATAAAAATCAACTTTTGAATACAGTCGAAACTCAAATTAATATAAAACGTGGTCCTCAAGTTTATTTGCGAAATGTTTTTATACGTGGAAATTCTCGAACTCGTAAAAAAGTTATTTTAAGAGAATTGGGAGATGGGGCGGCTGAAATTGGAGATAAGTTATCTCCTAAAAATCTAGCTGAATTTGAAAATCGTCTTCAAGCAACGGGTCTTTTTTCTACGGTCGATCTGAAGCCGCTGGGTGAAAACCTGGAAATGGTAGGAGATAAGGCCTTAGTAGATTATCAGGTTGATGTGAAAGAACGAGCGGGTGGATCTCTTGAGTTGGGTCCAGGATTTCGAAGCGATTTGGGTTTTGTCGCTTTTGCTGAATTTACGTATAGAAATATCGGAGGATGGAATCGAGGTGTTTTTGTTAAAAGTACCGTAAGTCATAAGCTTCAACGGTTTCAATTTTTAGAGCAAGATTACTCCTTTTCATTCATCGAACCATTTCCTTTAGGTTATTCAGGCCGTCTTCGTTTTGATGCGCGCTACAGGTTAAGTGATGATATTCAATATGAAAATGGTGAAGCAACTGCGGGATTTAATACAGAAGAGACAACCTTTTCGAGTAAATTTGAGAAAAGATTTTCAGATCATTTTACGACGATTTTCACTCTTCATACTTACGAGCTTCCGAGGATTTTTAATAAAATCACGGAACCCAATCAAAGTACGCAAAAATATCAATTAGGAGGAAACGGTCTTGAGTTTTTGATTGATTACCGAGACAATATTTTTAACCCATTATCAGGCTGGTTTCTCAGCCAAAATGTTGAATATTATTCTCCTTTGATGGGCAGTTTAAGTGGTGTAAATTTTATAAGTTCCTACACAAGATTTAATAAATACTTTCATTTGGGACAAAAAGCCGTTTTAGCCTTATCGCTGGGATATGATCATCTTTGGGGTATTGGAGAAAATTCTATTATTCCTGAAAACAAGCGATTGGTCCTGGGGGGTCGAACATCTTTAAGGTTTTTACCTGAAAACTTTTTGCGTTTTGACGAGGCAGGGGTTTCGGAGCAGCAGGCTATTCTTGGTCGTCTTGAATATCGTGTTCCTCTTTTTTTAGATCTTGGCATGGCCTCCTTTTTTGAAATGGGCGAAGTGGATGTCCTTCGTGACCAGACAGTAAAAGGTAAGCGATCGACAGGCCTTCGAAGTGGTGCAGGATTTGGTTTTAGATATGGAACTCCCGTTGGACCAATTTCTGTGGACTGGGCTTATAATTTAGGAGCTCGAGAAAAAGAAAGTGATTATCGAATTACTTTAAGTATAGGTACTTTTTAATATAGTGAAACATACTTAGGTAGCTAAGAATAATGGCAACCAGAAAAGAAATCTTTCCTATGATAATTGAAGAAGGCATAAAACTTAATAGCGGATCTTTAAGAAGATAAGCTCCAATTCCTATGAATTGAAAAGCCGTTTTCCATTTAGCAGTTTTTTCAGCGCTTAAAATAATATTTTTGCTAGCAAAAAGACTTCGAAGACCGCTTACAAAAAATTCGCGTGCCACAATAATACTTGCAATCCAAGGATTGAGCTGGCGAAGGGGATCACCCACCAGAAGATAAAGTGAAACGCTTAGGAAAATTTTATCTGCAATGGGATCAATGACTTTTCCAAAATCACTAACTTGGTTGAGTTTTCGAGCAAAATAACCATCCAAACCGTCGCTTATGGCTGCAAGAATCAAAACACACATCGCTGCAAAATTAAAATCTTTTTGCATAAGCCAGCCCATCGGAATCAAGAGAGCGATTCTAAAAAGAGTCAAGGCATTGGAAAAGTTTATGGGACTATTCATGTAATTAAGGGAATCCTAGCAGGAGCTTCTAAGGACTGCTAGACTTGGGATCGAGATGTCTGGAAAGAAAACAAAGTCAAAGAAAATTCGAGTCTTTGCAAATCTTGCCATTTCTTTAGATGGAAAAATTGCGGATTTAAAAAGCCCTCACAAAACTCTTGGGACTTCTTTTGATAAAAAAATGATGGAGCGCATTCGTCATCAAGCGGAAGTTGTGGTGGTTGGGGCCCAAACTCTTCGAATTTTTCAAAAACCGATTAAAGCTAAAAATAAAAGTGGTCGACCTTTAGTCAATGCCGTTGTTTCTCAGAGCGGTATCATCGATCCAAGTCTGCCTTTTTGGAAAGATCCATCTGTAATTCGCTTTTTATTTACCTGCGAGAATTCGTATTTAAAAGCGCTGGAGTCTTCTCAGGATCGAGCCTTTGTGATTGTTGCGGGCAAAGAGGCTGTTGAGCCTGAAAAGATTTTGCAAGCTTTCGTTAAAGCAGGATTTGAAAATATTTTAGTAGAGGGTGGAGGGGAATTAATGCACAGCTTTATAAAGGCTGGCCTTTTACAAGAGCTTTATCTTACGCTCACCCCTAAGGTTCTAGGTGGCCGCAAGAACCCTACTCTTGTTGGGGGCGATGACACTTTGAGTCCATGGCCGCATGTTAAGCTTTTAGACTTCAAAAAAGTTAAAGATGAAATTTATTTGCATTATCGTTTTTTGAAGACACGTAAGCTTTGAGAAAGTGCCTATTTTCGGATTAAGATCCTCTTGTGGCTGAAGCTCAACATCGTCAGATCGTAGACGTTCCTCTTAAAAAGCTTTATCAAGCTATTCTTGATTTTGAAAAATACCCGCTTTTTGCGAGTGGAGTAAAACAAGCTCAAGTTCTTGAAAAAACAAAAGAGGCGACAGTTGTTCAAATGCAAGTCGAGATGATGAAAAAAATTGATTACTCGATTTCTGTTAAGAGTGATTACTCTGATGAAAAAGCTAAGGTTTGGTGGAGCTTGAAGGAAGGTGACTTCTTTCAAAAAAACGATGGACTTTGGGAGCTAACATTTGTTGACGCTCAGAAGACTCAAGTTACTTATAAGTTAGACCTCGAGTTTGCAGTCAATGTTCCAAGTTTTATTTTAAAAGGACTGATTAAAACAAGTCTTCCAAAAGCAGTAGAAGAATTTACTGCGGAAGCTAAAAGGAGAGAATCATGAAAGAACGAATTCATTCAGACCTAGCGCCCAAAGCGATTGGTCCTTATTCACAAGCGATGAAAGTGGGAAAAATGCTTTATATGTCTGGGCAGATTCCTTTGAACCCTGAAACGATGACCCTCGTGGAGGGCGATATTCGCCTTCAAACTCAAAGAGTTTTAAAAAACATGGCAGCGGTTTTAGATGCAGCCGGAGCAAGTTTTGAAAGTGTAGTGAAAACAACGGTTCTTTTAAAAGATATGAATGACTTTAAAGCTTTTAATGAAGAGTACGCAAAAAGTTTTTCTCCTGAAAAAAACCCTCCTGCGCGAACAACTTTTCAAGTAGCGGGACTTCCTTTGAATTCATTGGTAGAAATTGAGGCAATTGCTGTTTTGCCTTAAGGCACAGATGAAAAATACGGCCTCTAAATTATTTTTAATTATCTTTTTTGTCTGTCTAGCTATCTGGACAAAAGATTTGTACGAATTTTCTTTACTCATTAAGTATCCTGAAAAGCCATTTAATGTAGAAAGTGAAGTTCCAGTCGATATGATTGTCGTGTTGACGGGGGGGCAGGGGCGCTTTCGTTCAGGTCTTAATTTATTAAAAAAATACCCTCGCGCTGTTTTGCTGGTATCAGGAACAGAAAGTTTTGTGACCTTGGATGATGTTTTAAAAGCAAATAACGTTGAAGATTTAAATCCTTCTTTAAGGTCTCAAATATGGCTTGGAAAGTTTTCAAAAAATACTCTTGAAAATGCTATTGAGCTTCGAGAAGTTGCAGAGCAAACAAATTCTAAAAATGTTTTGCTTGTGACAAGTTCATATCATGCTCGAAGAGCTTTGGAGTATATTAAAAAAGAACTGGATCGAAGTAAGAGAAAAGATATTGCTGTTTATTATCATCCGGTAGAAAGTCCTAATTTTCCGCAAACAGGTTGGTGGCGTCGTTGGATTGGGTGGAGAATATTCTTTTCGGAGTACTTTAAGAGCAGTCGTTTTTGGCCCTCTCGAGTCGACGAATAAACTTTTCAACACTTTCTTTTTCATTAAGTGTGTGTTTTTCGCAAGTTTTGTTTTCGGGAGAAACAAAGATAAGGGTTGGAAGGCTTAAAACCTTAAAGCGAGAGGCAAGGTCTTTATTTTGATCCGCTTGGGTCATGTCTACCTGAACAATAGACCAAGAGTTTTTTTTCAAAAACTCTTGAAGCTGAGGGTCCATAAAAACTTCTTTTTCAATTTCAAGGCAAGCCGTGCACCAGTCCGCTCGAAAATCAATAATTAGCCAGGATTGGTTTGGTTTATTTTCCCATGTGTATTTTTGAAAGGTAGAAATATCTTTTTTAGAAAAAAGAATTTTTGATCCAGGAATTAAGAAATAAAAAGAGGCTCCGGTGAGCATGGCGCTTCCAAGATATTTAGCAACGAGTGAAAATTTTCCTAGTTGAATTCTTTTATGAAGGCGAAAATAAAAATGTCCTAAAATCAAAAAAGGGATAGCCATCCCAAGACCAAAAATACTTAAAGCGAAAAAACCCGAAGCATAACTTTGAAGATTTCCTTCAGGAAGCTGTCGGCTCAATAAAGCTAAAAGAGAAAGAAGAATGGGGCCTACGCAAGGACTTGCAACAAGGCCAAGAGTGGCTCCCATTAAAAAACCCTTGAAAAGAAGTTTATTGAAAGAAGTTTTTTTTCGAAGATCTAGGGGACCTTCAACTTTTTGAGCGATTTCTATAAGTTTATTTGCAAAAGGAAAGGGGATCAGTCCCGAATAAACAAAGCCAGAAAGAAATAGAATACTCCCTATAGTTAACAAGTAAGTGGGACTTTGTGTGAGGCTGCCAAAAACTCCGCCAGTCGCTGCTGAAAGAAGTCCGTGAGCAGCGTAACAAAGAATAATTCCTAATCCATAACTTAGAGAAAGAGCAAAAGCTTTTGATTGATCATGGTGGGACCAGCGAGAGAAGATTCCTAAAGTAATTGGAAAAAGTGGCAATACACAAGGTGAAAAAGAGGTAATAAGTCCCGCTAAGAAAAGAATAAAAAGTGAGGGAAACGATAGAAGCGAAGAAGAATTTTGAAAAATACTTTTAAATTTTTTGGCAAGATTTTCCTGGTACGAGCTCTCCGAAGAGTCGAGAGAAGGGGCTGTCGGATTAGCATTTTTTTGTGGATTAATTATGGGAAGAGTGAAGGTTATGGGCAAAAGACAGTTTTCTTTTGAACAAGCCTGGAGCTTCAGGTTCACTTCTGTAAGAGGGGGGTTTTTTTTGTCCGAAATTTCGTAAAGAAAAGTATTTTGATCTTTATAGAATTCTTTAATTTTTTGAGTCAAAGGATCAAGTCCTTGAAAAGAGGGGCTGGCTTTTTTGAGTCTCAAATTTAAGAAAGAGCTTTTGATTTCAAAGGTTTCTTTGTAAATCGAATAGCCATTAAAAGTTTCAAGATTCACTTCAAAGGAATGATTATCTTTAAGAAAAGCAGTTACCTTAAAAGCTTTTTTGTATGCGTCAGGAAGTTCATTGTAGGTTTTTTTGCTTTCTTGGGCATAAGCTGGGTGAGTTATACTAACAAAAAAACCACTGATTAGGTAAATGACTAAAAATAGATTGAGAAGTTTAGGAAACTTTTTATCAAACTTTACTTGAGGGGACATGTTTTGAGGATATCGAAAAAATTGTGAAATGGCTCGAAATCTACTTGAGCATTTTCGCACGTTTTAATGAGCTTTTCGGTCGCATAGATCTTGTCTACGTGGTGGAGGAAGGTTCTATCGCTTCCTCCGTTTCCTATAGCAATAACTTTGGCTCCTGCGTGTTTTTGCGAAAGTTCTTGAGCCCATCGACCTTTGTGTAGAGGCTCCGCTTGAGTCTGGTCTAGGTCAGGCGGAATGAGTGTTGTGATTGATTTTTCGTCAAATCGAGCAATATTTGATTTGAGCCCTTTAATAGCAGCTTGGGCAAACTTCGACATAAAACGATTGATGACACTCGTTATGTAGAGATCAATTCCGCAGCTTGCAATATACACGGGAATTTCTTTGTGAGCACAAAGTTCAAGAAACTCGTTTACCCCAGGTCGCAGAGAAGCTGCCTTTAGAGAAGAGTGAACGAATTCGCTTTCGGAACAAGGAAAGCCCGTCCAAAGCTGCTGTTGAAATTCTCTGAGCCTGAGCTCCCCTCGACTGTAGGAGGCGTGCAGCTCTTGAAAAAGTTGTGGGCGGTACAACATCGAAAGTTCGTTACCGACATCTTTCTCAGTAAGAGTCCCGTCAAAATCAGTGACAATTATATAGGAAGTATTTTGAGAATTTTCAGCCATCATTACCAATAGCTTCTACGGGGCAGGATTCCATTGCTTCTCGGCACTGAGCCGTTTCGTCGTCATTTACGGGTTGCTTATAGACGTAGCTATAACCTTTTTCTTTTTGCTGAGTAAAATTATTGGGGGCTGTTTCTCGACAGACGTCACAATCGATACAGTTTGTGTCTACAAACCACGGTCCTTGAACGTTTTCGGACTGTTTTTCAGATTTATCTGCCATATGATTACTATAGGTGTAGATCTCTCTTTTTGGAAAGTAAAGTTTTAGAGACTATGAACTTTCAAGAAGCTTAGAGGCCTCATCAAGATAGGCAATGTTTAGTTTAATGGCAGGGAAGATAAAAGGCATGCTTACAACCGAGATGAAGACAAAAAGGGTTGCAATCATGGGATGTATCCATGTGGGGATCGCTTCCACTTGACGGGCTCCCCCCAGCACAAAGGTCATAATTCCAAAAAAAATAGCAAAGGTTACAAAGGGAAAAGCTCTACCTTTGAGCTTATTGGCTTTTTTGTAAATTTCATAAATGGCTTCGGCTTTTTTGCGATCCTTGGTGGCAAGGCTCATGGCTTGGTCTTTGATCCAAACTCCCGTTCCGATAAAATAAAATAAAACTCCAAGAGCTGTAAAAAACTGTATCAAGGTGCAGGGAATAGCCGTCATGTAGTGAATCTGCATGGGGTTAAGAGAAGGGAAAAGTTCAGTTAGAGAAATGCGAAACCACACGGCTGCATAAGTTAGAGTCAGCAGAAGAGTCGACAGAGCCCAAAAAAATCTCACACCGTTTTCAATAAGCATTTTTTAAATTCTTTTTTTATTTATTTTTCTTGGAAGATCTCAACTGTTGCAAGTTGGTCACCTTGCTTCACTAGATCAAGCTCATTAAGTCCTTCGGTAATTCTTCCGAAAACAGTGTGAACTCCGTCAAGGTGGGGCTGAGGCTGAAGAACGATAAAAAATTGGGAGCCATTTGTGTTACGGCCCGCATGAGCCATACTGAAAGAGCCTCTGAGATGTTTTAAATCGTTGTCCTCATTGTCAAACATCCAGCCAGGACCACCACGGCCAGAACCTGTTGGATCTCCTCCTTGGAGAACGAAGTCACGAATGACTCTATGAAAAACAGTTCCATCATAAAAATGATTTCGAGCAAGATGAATAAAGTTGCTCACTGTATAGGGCGCTTTGTCAGAGTCAAATTCTCCTTTGAGTTTACGTCCGTTTTTGAAGTTAAAAACAACTGTGTACTTGGCACCTTTTTCAACGATAGGAGCTGGGAGTTTTTTTAGTTCTGATACGGAATTGACTGATTTTTCTAATTTCATAAGTTTTTTTTGACCTTGCACAGATGATGCTCCGGCAGGGGGGCTTTTATCAAGCTCTTTTTTATCGAGAAGTTTCCCAGGGGTTTCAGAAAAGAGGTCTTCAAAGGCAATAGAGCTCAGAATTGGATCTTCAAAGGTTGCCGCCCAGAGAGGATATTCTTTTTGAGGTGTTTTGCTGCCGATTTCTAAGAGAATGGTTTTAGAAGAAGACTCGATTATCTCAATTTTGGCTTTTCCAATTCCTAAGCTCGTCTCTCGTGGACTCTTTTCCAAAAACTTATCAGCTTTAATAAGACTGAGGCTATTAAGCATTTTTTGAACAGCATCTGCCTTAAAAGTACCTTCTGTTTTTTGATTGCGGAAAGAATGGGTCCCTATCCAACGATCTCCCTCTTTATGGAGAGATATTTTGAGGTCTTTTGAATCGTAGGTGATTTTTTCTATTTTATTTTTATCTAGAGAGATTAATTGTTTATGTCGAAGATCATCGTAGTCCTTGTTCACTTCGCTGATAAGAGAAGGGGGCATTTCATAAATTGTTTCGCTTTTGTTGTTGGTTGAGTAAACTTTACTTTCTTTTTGGTTTTTATCTTTGGAAATCATCCAATCTGTTTTTTCGTTTTTTAACGTCAAAAAAGAAATTTTATTTTCAGCTTTTGAGAGGCCATATTTCTCTAGGTTTTTTTTATCTTTTGTATTTTCAGGAAAGGAAAGTGCTTTGATGTTGTTGAGAGAAGATAACCAGTCAGAGGCTGCTCCTTTATCGGCAAGAAGTTTACGCTTTCCAGTTTGGATGAACCACTTTCCGCCTTCACCAAGTTCAAGGGAAAAGGTTTTTTTGCCCATTGTTTGAATCGATTTCAGGTCTGCGAGATTTGCGTTGAAAACTTTTTTATTTCTAAAGTCAGCTGCTTTTTTATTGCTGACGCTTTTCAAGGTCTTAGAAACCATGAAAGGTGTATTTTCGTGAGCCCATTGTGCGTAGCTTTGGTAGTCTACGGGGCTGTCTTCACCGATTAAGATTTCAGTCTCAATTTTTTGGTTTTTTTCATCTTTGTAGGTAACCTTTAAACGAACAACGGGGGCTTGAAGGCCGGATTTGGTTGAATCAATTTGAACAGAATCTTCTTTTTTAGTGCTGATAAGGCTTGAGATGAAAGAGTCAACGCTTGAGGTGTCTGCTTCAAAGCTTTTGCCATTTGTTTCGAGAGACCAAGACTTCGAATCTTCTTTTCTTTTGAGTGTAAAGCTTTGGTCGATTGTCGAAATAAAAATTTCCGAGATTTGATCGCGTTTAGCGTTTTTCCAAAGCAAGGTGCTGCTATCTTTTTGTTCCTTGTCTTTTTGAAATTGAGGTTTGAGCACATAAACGCTCAGAAGAACGAGGGCGATGGAAGCAATCAAAAGAATGCCGGAGCCAAGTAGGGGATTATTGCGCTTTTTCTTCATAAACCTAAAAATACGTAGGCTTTTTGCTTGAATCAAGAGTTTGGGACGGTGAATTGTTTTCGTCGCCAGATCTTTGTATTGGTTTGAAGAACTTTAAGCGGTAAATTTAAATTATGTTTTTAAAGCGATCTTGTTTTTTGTTCTTAGCTCTTGCAGTTTCTTTCTTGCATTCACAAGAAAAACTTCCTCTCCCTGAAGGATGTGGGAATCCCTTTGTTGCCCCTGGAGTTTTTGGTGATTTTTATGAAAAAACCATTCGAAGCTCCTTAGTTGAAAAAGGATCTGTTTCAAAATCGCATATACAGCTTTTTGCAGTAAACTCCTTAAGAAAATATATGGCTGAAAAGTTTCCTAACCCCACTGATGGAGATGCTGTTGATCGACATGTACGTGCTCAGCTTTGCCTTTATGCACAGGGGAAAAAAGATATTTTAGCATCTTCACCTTCACTTCATGAGTATTTGCTTTCAATTTCGGAAAAACTCTTAAAAGATACAAAACAAATTGCATCAGACGCTTTGGCTAAGGAAGTAGAACGTCAAAAACTCGTGGCTAAGTTTGAATCGCGTCAAGGATTGATCGAGCACGCTGAGAGATTGGGTGAACAAGAAGTTTCTTCTGTTTTTACAAAAAATTGACAAAGAGAGGCTTCGCTCTGTGGGTATTCTAAGAGAGTGAAGTGGTATTTACTTAAAGATCGTCGGCAATTAGGCCCCTACAGTGTTGAAGAAATTGTGGCAGGTTTAAGGTCCGATAAGTTTGATTTAAAGGATTACTTGCTTCCTGAATCTGCGGTCAAAGATCAAAGTTCTTTTGCCTATGTATTAGTGAGCAGTGTTGTGGGTCCTGAAATTGTTTTTGATATTGAAAAAAGAAATCAAAAAAATACAGATGATCAAAAAAGTCTATCTACTAGTGATAAAGATTTTAGAACCCAAAACAAAGCTGGTCATGAAGCACGGTTAAAAGAATTAAAGGCTCAATTTGAAAAGGATTTGGAATCTTCGCAGTTAGCTCAATCAAAAGTTTCGGGCGATAAAGTTCCTGCAACGACGGGAAATATTGACGCTTATTCTGCTGCTTCGTCCTATTCGCAAAGAGTGACGGTAGAGAGTTCATCTTCAAAGCTATGGGTGAGTCTCGTTATTGGTTGTTGTGCAATAGGAGGTTTTGTTATTTATCAGATGGGTTTTTTTGAAAATCAAAAAAATCAAGTTTCGGTCGAAACATCAAATTCAGACTCCAATGGGAATTCTTCTCCTGCAGGGCAAATTCAAATGGCTGCGCCTCAAATGAATCGACCCCCAATGCCTTCAAGGGAAATGTTTCGTAATCCTAATACTTTTAAAAATCGCATGCCTAGTAGCCAGATTCAGTTGCCTTCTCCGACTGTTAGGAATGTTGAAGAGGCTCCTTCTGTCATCCAAACAGAAGAAAGAATTGAACAATCTCAAGAGCCTATTGCTCAAAGAAATCCGGCTATGATGAAGAAATTGATTCGACAAAAGAAAAAGCGTAACAATAGTGAAGCGTTAAGTTACGAGGACGTAGAGAACGAAGAAGATCCAGAGGCAGCACTAGAAGCGGAGCCAGCAAATGACGATGAAAATAACATTGAATAATACGTCTATCGGAAGAACTCAGGACTTTCTTTTTCAGGATTTTTTAAAGTATTGCCGCGATCATCGATTGGTAGCTTCAGGGGAAAGTGTTTTAATTGCTGTTTCGGGGGGCCTTGATTCAAGCGTTCTTGCTTATCTGATGGCGAAATGTTCAAAGATTTTGGGGATTAAAGTTCACCTTGCTCACGTCGATCATCGGACCCGAGGGGAAACTTCTCGTCAAGAAGGAGAATGGGTCAAGGCTCTTGGAGCTCGTTTGTATACTCCCGTCCATTGCTTGACTGTCCCTGAAGGCATTCAAATGAACCAAAACGAGTTTCGTAATCATCGAAGACGGTTACTGGTTGAATTGGCAAATGTTTTAGGAGTTCAAAAAATTGCAACAGCCCATCACGCCGATGACAATGCAGAAACTTTTTTGATGCGAGCGATTTCAGGAACAGGGATTAATGGATTAAGGGGAATGTCCCCAACGGACGGCGTTTGGATCAAGCCCTTGCTGAGATTTTCAAAAGATCAGCTTTTAAATTATGCGCGTTCCAATCGTCTTACTTGGATTGAAGATCCGAGTAATTCTCGTGGGCAGTATTTACGTAATAGAATTCGAAATGAGTTCTTTCCTTTATTAGAAGAAATCCGACAATCATCTGTGGCAAATTTATCGATTGTTGCTCAAAGGCTTTGGGAAGAAGAAGCAGAAATGGATGCCTGGTTGGGGTCTCAGTTTGAGGGTCCTACACATCGGATGTTGTCGGTGGGGTGGCTTGAAAAGTGGCCTCGTTCACTTAAGAGAAGAATTTTTAAAATTTGGCTACTCAAGAATAAACTCGAAGCTCATCCTGCTTTAATTGAAGAATTAGTTGATGGTAAAGAAGTGATTCATTCACAAGGAATCATTCTCAAGCATTCTGATCATTGGGTTTTTTATCCAGAAAGCGGTTTTGGATTAAAATGGTCAGCACCTTTAGATGTAAATTTAAATAGAAGAAGTTTCTTGGGAGCTTCTCTGGCTTGGAGTTTTTTGCCAAAATCTCCTGCAAAATTTCAGGTTTTTGATTTGAGCTTGTATTTGTGTCAACGAAAACCAAATTCACGAGAAGATCTAAAAAATTGTTTAAGTTGGGAATACTTGCCTCGTGATTTGATTGTTCGTTCAATCCGACGGGAAGATCCTCGTGAGGCCCATGATCTTTTGAGATCTGTTAATATACCGCAACCGTTTCGCCGGATGTGGCCTGTTTTATCCAGTCGGCAGCGTCCGGATGAGGTCTTTGCTGTTGTGGGTGTTGGAGTTTTGGGCTCTTATGGATATGTGGGCAAAGGGCCTTGTCTGGTCATGGAGAATTTTTTCGAAGAGGCTATTGTTTAGGGTCTGCATTCTTAGCCTTTTGAGTCTAGCTTAAATCAAAAACAGACGTAATCTTTACTTGAAATTTGAATGCGTTCCTAGAGCAGTTCTGCTAGCCTGAAAGGAGTATGAAAAGTCAACAGTTAAAGGCTGTATTGGTTTGGGTTTTAATCATCACAAGTGCTTTATGGTTTGTCTCTCAATTGCAAGTGCAGCCTAGTAAGCGCGAAAAAATTTCTTTCAGCGAATTTATCAAAAGTGTTCAAGAGGGAAATGTTGAAAAGGTTACTTTTCGCGGGACTTCAGAAATCTCGGGAAAATTCAAAACGAATATCAAAAACGGCGGAGAATTTGAAACAGTTGGAGACACTCGCGCGGAGCCTTATCTCAATTTGCTTCGAGAAAAGAATTTGATTCCCGATTATGAATCAGAACCTAAGCCGACTTTTTTCCAACAAGCTTTGCTAACATGGGTCCCCACGCTTTTTATTGTCTTTTTATTTTTCCTGTTTATGCGTCAGTTACAATCTGGCTCAAACAAAGCTCTGAGCTTTGGTCAGAGTCGCGCAAAACTTTATAGTGAAAACCAAAGTAAAATTCGTTTTCTTGATGTTGCAGGTTGCGATGAAGCGAAAATTGAGCTTCAGGAAGTTGTTGAGTTTTTAAAAAACCCTAAAAAGTTTACCCGTTTGGGTGGAAAAATTCCCAAAGGAGTTTTGCTCATCGGTCAGCCGGGAACTGGAAAAACGCTTTTAGCCAAAGCCGTAGCAGGTGAGGCAAGTGTTCCTTTCTTCTCTATTTCGGGTTCTGATTTCGTAGAAATGTTTGTAGGAGTGGGAGCCAGTCGAGTGCGCTCTTTGTTTGAGAACGCTCGTCGAGCAGCTCCTTGCTTGGTTTTTATAGACGAAATCGATGCGGTTGGTAGACATCGGGGAGCTGGTTTGGGCGGTGGTCATGATGAACGCGAACAAACTCTTAACCAACTACTTGTGGAGATGGATGGTTTTGAGGGAACAGAGGGAATTATTATTGTTGCGGCTACCAACAGAGCCGACGTTTTGGATCCGGCTCTTTTGCGCCCAGGTCGTTTTGACCGTCGCGTGTCTGTTCCTAAGCCTGATTTGAAAGGTCGCGAAGAAATTTTGAATGTGCATACCAAAAAAGTTCCGCTTGGAACTGATGTTTTGTTAAACGTCATTGCTCGTGGAACTCCAGGATTTAGCGGAGCAGATCTTTCAAATCTTGTGAACGAAGCAGCTTTGATTGCGGCTCGCCACGATTCCACGTTTGTAAGCATGAGAGATTTTGAAGAAGCCAAAGACAAGGTTGCTATGGGAAATCCTCGTAAGAGCTTGGTGATGAAGCCAGATGAAAAGCGTCACACAGCTTATCATGAAGCAGGTCACGCACTTGTGGCTCACTTTGTTCCTGGAAATGATCCTGTTCATAAAATTACGATTATTCCTCGAGGGCCGGCTCTTGGTTTTACGATGACTTTGCCTACGGAAGATCAGTTCTCTATGACGAAGGATCGCGCGGAAGCAATTTTAAGTTATATGATGGGTGGACGAGTAGCTGAAGAAATTGTTTTTGGTCACCTAACCACAGGGGCTTCAAATGATATTGAGCGTGCTACGGACTTGTCTCGTAAAATGGTGACAGAGTGGGGTATGAGTGAGCGGCTAGGGCCTTTAAACTTTGCTTCTCATAATGATAATGTTTTCTTAGGTAAAGAACTGGGTTCTTCTACGCATTTTAGTGCAGAAACAAGCCAGTTGATCGACCGTGAAATTCGCGACATTGTTGAACGTAACCATAAACGTGCTCGTGAAATTTTGATGAAGCACGAAAAAGAATTGCACGCTGTTTCTCTAGCCCTTTTGGAGGTCGAAACTCTTGATGCGGAACAATTCAAAATGCTTTGTGCTGGAAAAACTCTTGAAGAAGTGAAGGCTGCAATGGTGGCTGCTGCGCCAAAAGTTGTTTCCTCTCCTGAAGTTTCTGCAGAGCTAAAGACAGCTCAAGATGAAAAAGTTGGAATCGTAAAGATTCCAGATCCAAGCAAAGCATAAATTTTGACAGTTTTTGTTAATAATTCATGAATGTACTTTGTCTCTTCAATTTGCCTTAGCAAATTGTTATGCTCATTAAGAGATGATGTCTGTATTTCCTTCTCAACTTCGTTGGCAAGATTTCTTCGACATCATTCTCGTGTTTATTGTGACATATCGTCTTCTGCTTCTGATTCGTGGGACGCGAGCGCTCCAGGTGTTGATGGGGCTTTTAGTTTTGTTGGGCGCTCTACTTCTGAGTGAGCGACTAAGGCTATATGTCTTTAACTACATACTGAAGCAGTTTTTTGATTACTTATTTATTATTGTTGTTGTTCTGTTTCAGGATGAAATTCGCCGGGCGCTTGCCAACATAGGTCGAGGGCCTTTTGCCATGGCTGGGTCTCGCTCCAGTAAACTTTTGGTTTCGATTGATGAGGTTTGTAAAGCCGCTCATATTTTAGCGGTCAATCGCATAGGAGCCTTGATTGTGATTGAACGTCAACATGGATTAAAAAATTACACCGAAGCGGGCGTAAAAATTGATGCAAGAATTTCTGCGGAGCTTTTAGTTTCAATATTTCAAACGGACTCACCTATTCATGATGGTGCTGTCATCGTAAAAGAAGATCGAGTGTTAGCGGCTGGGTGTTTTGTCCCGGTATCTTTAGAGGCAAACGTTGATAGAAATTTGGGAACAAGACATCGTGCTGCTATGGGCTTGTCTAAAGAATCGGATGCCGTGGTAGTGGTCGTGAGCGAAGAGCGTGGTGAGATTGGAGTTGCTGTAGGTGGAATTTTAAGGCAGAACCTCTCTCCGGTTTCTTTGAAAGAAAGAATTTTGATTGCTTTTGATCTTATTGAGAGACGTGAAAACACAGGAAGTTTTTATGCGCGTATCAAAGACAGTCGCTTTTTAGGAAATCGATCCGAAAAAACGTCTGATCAGGAAAGAGATAAAAATGAGTGAATTTATTTCGGATCGTCTTCGTGATCGCGGAGTGATTGCTCTTATCGCTTTGTTGTTTTCAATCGGTCTGTGGTTTCGTGTGGTGGGTGGTGAAAAAATTGAAGCCACTAAAATTGTGAAACTTGATTATAAAATTCCTAAAGATTTGATTCTTTATTCTCCTTTCCCGTCTGAGGTAACCATTCGTGTTCGAGGACCTTCTCCTTTTGTAAGCGAATTTTTAAAACAAGAAAGTATACTCTCTGTGGATTTATCTAAAAAAGGGACAGGAGAGCATGAAGTCGTCATCCGTTCTGATGAATTAAAAATTCCTTTGGGGATCGATTTGACGATGATTAGTCCTCAAAGTGTTAAATTCTTTCTAGATCGTGAAATGAAAAAGCGATTAACGGTTCGTCCAATTATTTCTGCTCAACTTCCGGAAGCTTACAAAGTAGAAACTGTTGTGGCTCAGCCAAGTAGTGTGGAGGTTAAAGGTTCCCGGATTCGTTTAGGACTTTTAAACTCATTGCCTACTGAGGTGATTTATCTAACAGAAAATAGTTTGAACCAGCATTTCGAAGCAGCGTTAAATTTAAAAGATTTTTGGGGAATTGAAACTGTTGATAAGGTTTCTTCTGTTCATGTTGAGGTAAATTTAAAGGGGCCGTCTAAACGTAAAATGTTTCGTGGAATTCCTATTCGCCTTAAACTAGGTCAACCAGCGCGCTCTTTTAGCATTGATCCTGAAAGCCGTGGAATAAAGCTTCGTCCTAGAGCAGTAGACTTATTGCTTGAAGGTCCTCAGTCTAATTTAGACGCTATGCAATCTTCAACTGTTGATGTTTGGGTTCAGTTGCCAGATCTAAAAAAAGGAACCAATCCTTGGCGACTAACCTGGAAACTTGCTCCCGATGTTCGAATTATTGATCGATCAACCGACACTGTTATGGTGACGGTTCCTTAGTCAACGTGACTCTTTTTTTGCATCCTATCTACAGCTAGGTTATCGTTATTTTCATGCGTGAACTCTTTGGTACGGATGGAATTCGAGGGATAGCCAATCGTTATCCGATGACTGCAGAAATTGCTTTGCGCGTGGGTCGCGCGACGGCTCATTATTTTCGCGGTCGAAGCTTAAGAAGTGATAAAAAAAGTATTGTGCTGATCGGAAAAGATACTCGTCGCAGCAGTTATATGATTGAACAAGCGTTAGCTGCAGGTGTAACAAGCCAAGGAGCAATGGCTTTGTTGGTAGGTCCGATGCCCACACCTGGTGTTGCTTTTTTAACAAACGACATGCGTGCGGATGCAGGCATTGTAGTGAGCGCTTCTCATAATAGTTACGAGTACAATGGGATTAAAATTTTTGGTCACGATGGTTATAAGTTAGCCGATGCCATTGAAGAGGAAATTGAGCGTCTGGTTCTAAGCGATGATTTTGAAGAACGTCTTCCTGTTGGGGTGAATCTAGGTTCAGCAAAGCGAATTGACGATGCGATGGGGCGCTATGTAGTGCACGCAAAATCTTGTTTTCCTAATCAATATGACTTGAAGGGAATGAAGATTGTTTTGGATTGTGCTCACGGGGCTGCTTATAAATTTGCGCCTTTGGTCTTTAATGAATTAGGTGCAGAAGTGATTGAAGTGGGTGGTGAACCGAACGGGGTGAACATCAATAAAGAAGTAGGCGCTCTTTTTCCTGAGTGTGCTCGTGATGAGCTTTTGAAAACAAAAGCTCACATAGGAATTAGTTTAGACGGTGATGCAGATCGCGTGATTCTAACGGATGAAAAAGGTGAAGTCGTTGATGGTGATCAGGTACTGGGATTACTCGCGGCTGACTTGCACTCGCGTGGTGAATTAGCAAAAGCTTCTTTTGTGACCACGCCCATGAGCAACATCGGACTTGAGATTGCTATGCGAGAGCGGGGTATCACAGTTTTAACCTCTGGAATTGGAGATCGCGAAGTTGTCGATCTCATGCGAAAAGAAAAATTAAACTTTGGTGGTGAGCAATCAGGGCATTTAATCTTTACTGATTTGACAACAACGGGCGATGGTGTGATTGCGGCCCTTTCTGTGATTGCAGCGATGAAGCGTTCAGGTAAATCTTTGAGTGAACTCAAAAAAATTGTTCAGCCTGTGCCTCAAGTTTTAAAAAATGTTCGCGTGAGTTCAAAGCCTGCTCTTGAACAACTAAAAAAAGTTTCTTCTGCTATTGAAGATGGAAATAAAAAGCTCAAGGGCCGGGGAAGAATTTTGGTTCGTTACTCGGGGACGGAGCCCTTGTGTCGGGTGATGATTGAGGGCGAAGAAAAAAACATGATTGAAGCTATTGCTTTAGATATTTGCCAAGCAATTGAAAAAGAAATCAATCATAAAACCTTGCCTTAGTTTTTATGCTTTATTTTAAGTCCCTGCTACCTCAGATTTTGAATTGGATTGGAAATCAAAAGAATCACCCATGGATTTTTCTTCGTGGTGATTTGGGAGCAGGGAAAACAACTTTTACAAAAGAACTGTTAAGTGAGCTTGGTTTTGATTCTCATCAAATTCAAAGCCCTACTTTTTTGAAGCTTTTATCTTATAGGAATTCTAAAGCTGAAATTGCTTTACACATGGATGCGTATCGAATTGAAGATGAGAGAGAGTTTTTGCGTTTGGGATTAGAGAATTATGATTCTATTAAGCTAGGTCTTGTAGAATGGCCTGATTTGTTTGTTTCTTTTTTAAAAAAATATCCTGCTTTTCGAGAAACGCTTGAAGTGAGAAATGTTTTAGAGGTTTCGCTTCCCTCTGATCATGAATTAAAAAAAATTTTAATCAAAGAAATTTCAATACAATAAATGATTGCTATCAGTGAGTGACTCGAACAATATCTCTTAAGTAGAAAGAAATTTGTTCGTGAGCCGCAGTTAATTTTTCGAGGATATTGTCTATTTGATTAAGGCGATATTCGATATTGGCTTCGGTACTAAGCTCTTGAACAGCGGCTTCAATTTCATCCTCAATAGGCATAAGGTGAGCAAGATCTTGGGCAGCATTGCCGAAGTAGTAATGAATGGGAAATTCCAAATCTCTTGTAGCTGACATCTTAGCTAATAGAAAGCAAGACAGGTGCCTAGAGAGAGATTTTTCGGGCCATAAAATAACCCAGTAAAATCAATGTCTTACGGGGGCTTTTTTGAGAAAGGTTTTATGAAAGCCTTTCAAAAGCCAAAAATTGGCAACAGGAGTGTATTATTTTGCTAGTTCTTGAAGCAGGTGCTGGTTCAGCAAAATCCCTTGTTCATAGTTCTCGATGGGGAAGTTCTCGTCAGGCGAGTGAGCCCTACAATCAGGTAAAGACAGGCCTAAAAGCAATGTGTCTGCACCCAAGACTTGTTTAAAGTCTTGAACGATAGGGATGCTTCCTCCTTCACGGATAAAAGCAGTCTCACGTTGAAAAGTCGATTGAAGCGCACGTTGAGCTGCTTTGCCATTTTCGGAAAAAGGATCGACATAATAAGGAGATCCAGAGTGTCCGGGAATAATTTCAAAACTGACTTCACTAGGCATGTGTTTTTTGATGTGGGCCTCAAGGGCTTTTAAAATTTCTGAAGGTTTTTGATCTGGAACTAAACGACAGGATATTTTTAAGAGCACTTGAGAAGGAATCACTGTTTTTGATCCGGCTCCCAGATATCCACCGCCCGCTCCGTTGAACTCAAGTGTGGGTCGAGCCCAAGTATGCTCGCGACTATTGAAGCCGGGCTCGCCAAAAAGTTTTTTTACTCCTGTGAGTGTTTTGATTTCTTCGTCGGAATTAGGAAGGTTTTTCCAGTTTGTTTTTTCCCAATCAGCAACATTTTTTACGTTGTTATAAAAACCTTCAACTTTTACTTTGCCTTCAAGATCGTGAAAGCTATTCATGAGTCGTGCCATTGCAAGTAGCGGATTCATCACAGCGCCACCAAAAACACCTGAATGTAAATCCATTTGCGGACCTTTGATAACAACTTCTAAGCATGCAATGCCTCGAAGGCTGTAAGTGAGGGTGGGGATTCCTGGGCCCACCATTCCAGTGTCAGAAATAACAATTAAATCTGCAGGTAAATCAGCTTTATGTTTTTCGAGAAAGGGTCGTAGATTAGGGCTACCGATTTCTTCTTCACCTTCAAATAAAAAAGTTAAATTCACGGGCAGCTCTTTGTGTTTTTCAAGGGTGGCTTTGACTCCCATTACGTGAGCTAGCATTTGTCCTTTGTTGTCGGCAGAGCCTCGAGCGAAGATAATTTTGTTTCGAATGCTCGGTTCAAAGGGTGGAGTTGTCCAAAGATTTACGGGATCAACGGGTTGCACATCGTAGTGTCCGTAAATTAAAATGTTTTTTCTTCCTTTTTTGTGTTCATTTTTTGCAACCACAACAGGGTGGCCGGGGGTTTCGTAGCGTTCCGTTCCGAGGCCCATTTCGCTGAGTGTTTTTATAAGCCAATCCGAACATGCTCGAACATCGGAATTATTTTTGGGATCTGTAGAAATAGAGGGAAAACGTAAAAATTCTAAAAGGGAATCAACAGCGCTTTTCATAATTTGACGTCGATTTTTGCTCTCTTTGGAGGCTTTTTCAAGGGATATATTTTGTTTAAATAATGAAAATGTAAAGAGTTTTAAAGGCTTTGATTGTCTGTGAGAGACTTGTAAGTGAGCATTGAAATTGCTCTATTTGCATGTGTAAATGAGATTCAATATTTATGGCAGGTTTTTTTTAAAATCTTGTTTGTTTCTCGTTCTTTTAAATCCCTTTCCTGGTGAAGCAGCTCCAAAGTTTTTACGTCGTTGTTTAGATCTTCTTTCTTCATTTAGAGAAAATCTTGAGGATGGTCTTCAAAATTATTTAAATAAACCAAAATATATTGAAGATTCAGGTAAGTGCCCAGTGGGGGATGAGATAGCTCTTATAAAAGGAGTTTTTAAAGACATCCAAATTGGTTACGATAAAAATGATTTTGCGGCTTTAGAACACAGATGGAATGGTATGTGGTCGCAGTATACGGGAAACTTATGGGACATAAAATACTCAGATCATCCTCGAATGTATGGTTTGCATCGTTTGGTATATCAGCCACCAGACACAAGATTTTTTAAAATTTTTGCTCAAAAAGCGATTCACTTTAAAGATCAACCGGCCCCTGTAGTTTATCTTACTGGATGGGAGAGCGTTTCTTTTAAGAAAGTAGAATGGGCAATTCATGTTGTTTTTGTTTCCGGATATAATTTTTGGATCTTTGGAGAAGCTGAAGGTTCCAAAAGAAAAAGAATTAGACCTTGGGGATCTCAGCTGTAACTAATTCTTTTTTAAGTTTTAAAAGAAGACTGTATTTTAGAAACACTTCATAGGCTGCAAAGTTGGAGATTCTTAGTCCGAGTTTTCCATCTAGAAATCCGCGACGAAAAATAAAGCTGCGAAGCCAGCGAAAGCCAGCGTGAAGAAAAGGCGAAAAAATTGAGCATTTTTTTCCTTTTTCTGCTCTATCTTCAGCCCAAAGCCGAGCATATTTTTGGCAACGAGCAAAGTGATCGGCTGCATCTCGAAAGGAATAATGTTCAATTTCGCCATTTAGTTTGTGGACTAAGCCCTTGATCTCGAGTCGCTCATGAACTTTGCCGCCGACAAAACGTGCTTTGTCGCGCAGAAAAAATCGAGTGAGTCGGTCGGGGTACCAATCTCCATGTCTAATCCATTTGCCTTCATAGCAAACACAGCGAGGCATGGAGTAGCCCGAAACAGCTTTGGATTCGTTAAAGGAATCCTGTAATGAAGCGGTTTGCTTGATCTTGATTAATTCGTTTTTAAGTTCTGGAGAGAGAGCTTCATCGGCATCAAGACTAAGTATCCACGGATGTGTGGCTTTATCTAAAACATAGTTCTTTTGTTTGACATATCCTTGCCAAGGGTGATTTTCCCAGCGGGCTTTAAATTTATGAGCAATTTCTTGTGTCCCATCTCTGCTTCCTGAATCGACAATAAGAATTTCATCTGCCAGTTCAGTCACAGAATTGAGACATCGTTCAAGATTAGCTTCTTCGTTAAGAGTGATGATTCCAACTGTTATTTTCATGTGCCCTTGAATCTTTGAACCATACGTTCAATTTTAGCTCAAGATTTTTGCATGAAAGTATGTGTTATAGCGAAGAGTCTTGTATAAGCTTTTTAGCCCAAAGGGGAGTCAAGTTTCGATCGTCTTTTTCGAGGGCGCCTTCTGCTCGAAGATGGTTAAAGGTTTCGTTCATTTCTTCTTTTTCTTCTTTTGAAAGAGGCCTTAGGTGTTGGTTGAGGTCAATGAGATTTACAGTTTTGCCGTTAAATTGAATGAGTTGGTTGTTTTTATTAAGAGCGTTGCCGTCTTTATTTACGCGAATGATTTCGTTGTCTGAAAGGTTTGATGAGGGAGTGAATCGTCCATAGCGAGCGAATAGACCCGGAGTTTGCATGGAGATGTCCCCTTTTGCGTTTGGTTGAATAAAGGAACCGTGTTGACGTTCTATTTCCTCAAGAGCAGGCTTTAGGGCTGCATTTACTTTTTGAAATTCAAGAGTGTTTTTTGGATAAATGGTAATAAGTTTTCCGTATTGAGAATTTTCTTTATTTCCAAAAGCTCTCTCAAAAGCAAGTGTATCGGGAATTTTAAAGGCAATATTTGGAAATTCATTGAACAAAATAGGAGCAATTTTTTCTATAACGGTAAAAGCATGTTCAATGGGAAAAGAAATGTGAATCTTCCAGCCTTGAATAGGAAGAGAATGAATAGGTCCAAAAGAAAAGCCCTGATTGGTTTCTGTGTGCTTGGGGGAGTTTGAAAGAAAATTTATAAGTTTAAAATGGGAATAGTCTGAGTTTATGAAAAAACGAACTCTTAAAAGATGGAGGCAGCTATCATCTTGGCTTGGATCAACTTTGTTATTGTTTAGTTCAACAGAAAAAATCTTATGAGGCAGGAAGAATAAAAAAAGAAAAAAAAATAATTTTCTCAATGACATTTGTTTATCGGTAAATTTTTTTGATTTCAAATCTAAAGCGTCATTTTTTTGTTGAAAGCAGAAAAATGACGCTTTTAAGAAGCTAAATAAAAAAGAAATTATGAAATAATTTTAAGTGATGTTGTTTTTAAAGAATCAAAAAAATTATCAATCAATTATGATGAGTTTCTTTTTGGTGTCTTGCGCCTCTCGTGGGCCGAGTTATGCAGCTCGTGAGGCGTTGTATGAAAAACTGGTTCAGCCAGGCACTCAAGAAAAAGTTGTTATTGTAAAAGAGGAAGTCGTTCCTGTGAAAACAAAATCAGAACAGGAGTTTGCTCAGCAGCTTTCAGATGAGGAAGCATGGTTAAAAGAGCTTTACACAGTTGAGACGTCTCCACGTGTAGAGTCTAACTCTATGTCATCTAAAAAAGCAGTTCGAAGTATAAGCAGTCATCAAAAAGTTGAAGTGCCTCAAATGATGAAGCCTAAAAAATATTCAAAAAGTTTATCAAAAAATAAAGGTGATGATTTAATACTTGATGTCGTACCTGCGACGTCCAGTTCGTCTGGTCAAGGGTATTTGCTCAACGATTAAAAGAGATAGAAGAGATTTAAGAGAGTTGAAAGTGAGTTTACAAAACATGAAATTATCTACATTAAAAAATTTTTCTTATACTTTTAAAACAGTTTTTGTATTGGTTTTTGTTTTTGCTTCGACCCAGACTGAAGCTTTTAACTATCAGCAATATAGTCGTAGCTTTTCTTTGGTTTTCGATAAGATCGAAGATGTTCGATTGGATGAGAGTTACGTTAGCAGTAATTATGATTTTTTGTATTCAATTGGAGTTTCTTATGTAGATGCGCCGCTTGTAGTGGGAAATTCGGGTAAGGCTTTATTGGAAAATATGACATCTATAAACATGGGAATGGCTTCGTATCTTTCTCCGTGGTTTATGTTAGGTGCTAACACTTCTTATAGTTACGTTAAGGACAACAATGGCAATATTCCAAGTGGTTTTAATGACATACAGCTATTGGCAAAAATTCGTATTATCAATGAACGTCGTTGGGCTATAGGTTTGATGCCGTATGTAACAATTCCCACGGCAGGTGCTGTTTTGAATGTTGAGAATTCTGGATACCTTGAGCTTGAGGGTCAGAAGATCAACGTCTTGTCCGATGAGGATTTTGGTTACGGAGTAAAAATTGCAACTGAATTTTTAACTCGCTATGTACAGTTTGCGATAAACGCTGGGTATAAATACAACAAAAAAGCTTTGGTCTATTATACAACGGGAGCAAAGGGAAGCGACATGACTCAGCAGTTGCAGACAGGTTTTGGAGCTTATGTTCCCTTGCATAGAAGTTTTGGTTTGAGCGCTGAATGGATGAGGCTCTGGTCAAATCCTTTGCTGAATGCAAAAGTTAATCCTAATGAGTTTATGTTTGCAGCGTCAGCAGGGTTGTCTGAATCTTTGAATGGGTTTTTAGGGTTTTCTGTAGGAAGTCTTATCAATCGCAACGAAGGAAATAACTATCGAATTACTGCTGGGTTAAAAGTTGCTCCATGTACATGGGGAGTTGTTTGTAAAAAAGAAAAAGCGAGTTCTGTACCTAATGTTGAAAAAGAGTTGGTGGAATCTTCGCAAAATGAACTTCGTGAAGAAGAGATTGTAGTAACTTCTGCAGAAGAATCTAATTCTGAACAGGCGGTTTCTAGTGTTTCATCTGAAGTGACCTATGTTGTTCGCTATCCACAAAATATTGCATTTATTTCTATGAAAGATCGAGCAAGGCTGAAAAAAGTTCTGGCGAGTCTAAAAAATGATTTGGACAACATTAAAGCGATTAAAATTGTGGGTCACGCAAGTGCAGAAGGTGATTCAAGTCTTAATAAGAAAATATCTCACATACGAGCAATTATGATGAAAGACGAATTATTAAAAGAAGGAATTCCGGCTAATAAAATTCAAATGGGCTATTTTGGTTCTGACCAACCTTCTGAAGCTGATTTACCTGCTAATAGAAGAGTTGAGCTACAAGTCGTCCGTTAATTGACGAATCGAGCGTCAAGATAATGACCTTTGTGCGGTTGATGTGTAGAGATTATTTGACTGTCTTTGTTAAAGACCACCTGAGTTTTTCTTAACAGAATATTCACTTAATCTAAGTTGTCAGAAATTCGAAAGAATTTTCAATGACATCTTTATTTAAAAAGTCTCCTCTTTTCCTATTTCTCTTTGTAACTGCGTGTGGAAAGAACTTTTCATTCAATGACCTGGCTTTGAGTATCGCCTCTTTAAAGCTCAATTCTCAAATTTCAAATAAGCTAGAAGTTACACTTACGGGAACGTGTGATCCCACTGAGGGAAAAGTTACGATTACACCTGAAAAAGATCCTGTAACATCGGACGATTATTTTTTGCCTGCGACACAAGAAGTTGAATGTCTTGGTCGAGGAATATTTTCAGCGGATGTCACACTGAGTACGGGAGATGGGTTGAAGACAGCTCTTTTGACTCAAGAAAAAGATACGGCTCTAGGTTTTGTGACTTTAGATATGACTTCACCAGATAGGCCAGTTGTGACTTCGCCTGTAAATGGTGAAAAAATAAACACGACAAATCTTTTGCAAAATCTTGTTTTTGAAGTTTCAGGAACCGGTGAAGAAGGTGCAATAGTTAAAGTGACAAGTTTAAGTTCTTCTTGTTCATCAAAAGTTAATTCGTCAAATCAATGGGAATGTCTTTTGGAGCCCGCGCTTCCAAATGGCGTTCATGCGATGAATGTTTCTCAGGTGGATATTGCAGGAAATACCTCGGCAGTGACCACTTTGTTGATTGAAGTTATTTCAAACGGAGGAGTGACTCCAGCTGAGCCCACTATTCTTACTCCCATAAGCGGTTCTTCGCTTAAAGATGTGGAGCAAACCTTAACGGGCCAGTGCGACAGTACTGCTAGTGTTGTGAATGTCACGGGATCAATCGTTGATGATTCACTTTTTGCAAGTTTAGGAAACAAGTCAATTGTCACCACAACATGTTCAGGAGCAGGAACTTATTCTGTTTCACTAAAACTTGTTGAAGGTGATGGCGTTAAGAGCGTGAGTGTTAGTCAAATTGTTAATGGATCAGCAAGCTATCCTTCGACTGCTACGTATATTTTGGATTCAGTTGTGCCTGATGCTCCCGTTATATCAAGTCCACTTGCTGGAACAAATGTTATTGATACAACTCCGCTTGTAAGAGGAACGGGTCTTGCTGGTTCGTTGATTAAGGTAAGAGCAGGAGAGAATCTTTCTTCCAAGGTAGATGCAAGCTGCGAAGCAGCGGTTGCAGCTTCTGGAAATTGGTTTTGTGAATTGCAGCCAGCGATTACACCCCGAGAAATAATTGATATAGAAGCGACTCAAGAAGATAGAGCGGGAAATATAAGTCTTGCAGTGACTAATGCCTCAGTGGTTGTAGATCCTACTCACATGGCGTCTCCTACAATTGAATCGCCTGCGTTTGGGTCTGCGTTAAATAGCGTAACTCAGTTGATTACGGGAACATGTACGACAGGTTACAAGGTAGCTTTGGTTGGAAATATCACTTCGGCAGTTTCTGGTGATTGTACTGCTGAAGCTTATTCATTAGAGGTTACTTTTGTTGATGGTGTTGGCTCAAGAATGATTCAAGCTACACAAACTGATTCTGACGGCGTTGTCAGTGCTCCCTCTGTGGCTCATTATGTCTTTGATAATGAACCACCCGCTAAGCCTAATGTGACTTCTCCTGCTGCTGCAAGTTTTGTGAATAATAATCAAACTGAAATTAAAGGAACAGGTGTTGCTAATTCAACTGTAACGGTCACTGCAAATGGAGTACCCAGTGGGACTTCAAGTTGTCAAGCAGCTGTGAATAGCGCTGGAAGGTGGAGCTGTTCTCTTGAAACAGCACTCAATGATGGATTGGTGACTGTTTCGGCTGTTCAGGCAGATTCAGCGGGAAATTCAAGTGATCCTTCCGATGAGTTTTCTTACACAATTGATACTACAGTTCCCTCTTCTCTAGTTGTTACGTCTCCTGCAAGTGGGAGTTATTTGAAAGATGGGTTGGTAAACATCGAAGGAACTTGCACCGCTGAATTTACAGTGCAATTAAAAGGTAATATCGCAAGTAGTCCTAAGAATGGCACGTGTGGAGCAGATGGAAAGTTTTTAGTTGAAGTTAATTTATCAAATGAAAATCAACTCAATACAATTTCTGCAGTACAAATTAACAAAGCAGGTACATCGTCTCCTGCGGTTTCTGTTTCTTATATGTGGGATACGATTGCTCCAGATCAGCTTGTCGTATCTAGTCCTCCAGATGGATCTACTATATCAGATAAAACTCCGACCATTAGTGGAACAGGGGAGGTTGGAGCAACTGTTTATGTCAGTTCGGGAGTGAGTGTTTGTACGTCTCTTGTGAATCCAAATAAAACATGGAGTTGCGATTTGAGTACTGATTTGGTTGATGGTCCAAATAGTATTTCTGCTTATCAAAAAGATGTCGCAGGTAATGACAGTGTTCCTAAGGTTGTAAGTGTTACGGTTGATCCAAGCGCTGGAGCTGCTCCTTTAATTAAAAGTCCTGTATCAGGCGCTACGCTGAGTTCTGTGACAAATACGATTACTGTTTCTTGTAGTGGTAGCGGTTCAAAGATTAAATTAGCGGGTAATTTTGTAGATAGTCCAACTGAATTATCTACGGAGTGCACAACAGATGGTGAAGAAAAAACATTTACGATTGAATTTGTGGGCGAAGATGGAGTTAAGAGTATACAAGCTACTCAAGTTGATGGCGCTTTATCAGAAAGTCCTGCATCTATAGCTTTATACGCTTTAGATACAAGCGTTCCATCTGGTGCTCCTGTCATTGAAGGCCCGGAAAATGGTTCTTTTTTCCAAATCGCTAAGCCTTCAGTCTGGGGAACTGGTGAAGCAAATGCAAAAATTAAAGTTAAATCTGATGGCAATGATGTCTGTACTGTTTCAGTGGATTCATCAGGAACTTGGTTCTGTCCTGCAACTTCTGCTCTTAGTGCAGGCGCTCATTCCTTAACGGCGACACAAACCGATTTAGCCGAACGTGAAAGTCCTGCTTCCGATCCAGCTGTTGGCATTACGGTTGATTTGGCAGATCCAACGGGCCTAACGATAGATAATCCTACTGATCTTCAAAAATATAATACTTTAGTTGTAACTGTGAATGGCAAATGCGAAGCAGAGGCAATAGTTAGCTTAACAGGATCTTTTACTGAAAGTCCTGCTTCTATTGGGTGTGCTTCTGATGGCACATATTCGAAAGAATTAAATTTTTATCCAGGTGATGGACTGAGATCTGTGCAAGCTACTCAGGTAGATGCTTCTGGAAGAACTCAAAGTCCTGTTATGAGATATCTTTCAATAGATACAACGGTGCCCTTGGCTCCTTATATTGCAAGTCCAAGTTCTTCGTCCTTTCATAAAACAGCCAACCCAGAAATTTTTGGAACAGGCGAACCTGGTGCCTCAGTTGAGGTAAAAGATGGTACTGACGTAATTTGCTCTGCAACGGTAAATTCAGCAGGAAATTGGAATTGTGATGAAAGCACATACACTCTTGAAGAAAGAGTCTCAACTCCTGGATATCAACTAAAGGCTACTCAATTGGATGTGGCAACTAATGTCAGTGATGAATCCAATACGGTTTATTTATCAATTGATCTTACCGCGCCTGCTGCTCCAAGTGTGAATAATCCTGCAACTGGAACTTTGGTGGCCTCAAGGTCTGTGATTGTAGAGGGAGATTGTGATGTCAATGCGACTGTCTCAATTAGTGGAACAGGAATTAATCCGCAGCCTGTATCAGCTGCTTGTGTGAATACGAGTTTTGCAATTCCTGTCATGTTAACAAACGGAGATGGAGATAAAAGTTTGAGTATTACTCAGATAGATCAAGCAGGTAATGAGTCCGATCCAACAGATGTTACCTATACTTTAACAACTTCTTTGGCTCCTGGTGCTCTGTCGATTTTAGCTCCTAGTTCTAACTCGTTTTTGACGAGCGATGTGCAAAATATTAGCGGGGATTGTGATGATGGTACAAAAGTTTATCTCTATGGACCGTTTGTAAATTATGATGGAGAAGACGGAGCAGGACCCTTCTCTCAAGATTGTTCATCAGGAGCATATAGTTTTGATAATATTCAATTTAGCCCTTCAAATGGTTTGAAAGTTGTTTATGCTCAAGCGAGAGATTCAGCTGGAAACGTTTCAAGTTTTGTCAGCGCAAGTTATACTTTAGACACAGTTTCACCAACCGTAAGTATCAATAACTTAGCAAACATAAACGCCGAAAATCAAAGTTCTTACGATATTAGTGGAACATGTTCTGAAAACGGTCAAGAGGTTTCAGTTACTGTTTCTGATTCTTCTTCTCCCGCTTTAGAAATTACACCTGCAACGAATAACCCAACACGTGCAAATCCAATTTGTACTGCGCATGTTTGGAGTTTGAAGGGATTAAATCTTACGACCTTTAAAAATGATGAGGTGACTGTTTTGATAGGTCAGACAGATGAAGCGGGTAATGTTAGTGATCCTGTTACGTCGAGTGTAGAGAAAGATGCTATTCGACCAGAATTAACAATTGTGATTTCAGATGTTACATCACTTAATCATAACACTTTTGATTTTGATGGAACTTGCTCTGAGGGCGACGGAAAAGTGAGTGGAACTTTATCTGATGGATCAAACACACTGACATATAATACGAATTGTTCTTCTGATGAGTGGAGTCTCAGCGGTTTAAAAGTAAGCAATCTCAAAGATGGGGTAATTACTGTTACTTATAATCAAACTGATTCCTTTGGAAATCAAAATCTTTCAGGCAGTACGACGATTAACAAGGATACGGTGGGTCCTTCTATAACAATAGGGACGTTGGAAGTTGTGAAGGGTTCGAATGAGATACTCTATCCGGTGAGTGGGGCATGCGAAGGCGATGGTGAAGTAAGTGGAACGATAAGTGATGGAAAGACGAGTGTAGATTTTAGTGCAGGAGCATGTGGAGCAACTGTAACAGCTACGTGGAGTGCTGAGGTAAATGTGAGCACGTTGCGAGATGGCTTGGTGACGGTGAATGCGAGCCAAGAGGATGCAGCGGGTAATGTGGGGCATGCAACAGCGCAGGTAGTGGAGAAAGATGTAGTCGCACCTGTTGTGAGGATAGGAAGTTTGGACGTTATAAGTACATCGAATGAGGGCACTTACACAGTAAGTGGAACATGTAGTGTAGGCGATGGAAACGTAACTGGAAAGTTGGCTGATGATGATTCAACACATGATGTGCCAATCGATGCAACATGTGATGCAGCAGGAGAGTGGACAGAAGAGTTAGTTGTAAGTGGATTGGATAATGATTCGATCACAGTGACAGCAAGTCAGACAGATGCAGCCGGGAACGTGGGGAATGCAGCAGAGAAGCAAGTGGAGAAGGATTCTGGGTTGCCAACATTAACGATCACAACGCCTGCAGAGACGAAAGTTAATAAAGCAAATTACACAAGTTTCGATGTAACAGGCGAGTGTACAGAATCAGGACAAGATGTGGTAGTGAGTGCAGACGATGGAACGACGTTGAAGTACGGAGACATGACAGTGAAGTGTATGGGTTTAATTTGGATAGCGAATTTAAATTTTACAGGCACAGATTCAACATCGGTTACAATCTTGGTGAATCATTCGGATGCTTCGGGGAACGCGGCAGAGGAAAAGGATGCAACGTTTGGTTTCGATATCGTAGATCCAGAGGTTACGATGAGTACTTTAGCAATTATCAATAACACAAACACGTTAACGTATCCGGTGAGTGGGGCATGCGAAGGCGATGGTGAAGTAAGTGGAACGATAAGTGATGGAAAGACGAGTGTAGATTTTAGTGCAGGAACATGTAATTTAAGTGCATGGAGTGCTGAGGTAAATGTGAGCACGTTGCGAGATGGCTTGGTGACGGTGAATGCGAGCCAAGAGGATGCAGCGGGTAATGTGGGGCATGCAACAGCGCAGGTGGTAGAGAAAGATGTAGTCGCACCTGTTGTGAGGATAGGAAGTTTGGACGTAATAAGTACATCGAATGAGGGCACTTACACAGTAAGCGGAACATGTAGTGTAGGCGATGGAAACGTAACTGGAAAGTTGGCTGATAGTGCTACTCCAGCAAATACGGTACCAATCGATGCAACATGTGATGCAGCAGGAGAGTGGACAGAAGAGTTAGGTGTAAGTGGATTGGATAATGATTCGATCACAGTGACAGCAAGTCAGACAGATACAGCCGGGAACGTGGGGAATGCAGCAGAGAAGCAAGTGGAGAAGGATTCATCTGTTTTAGTTTCTTTAGATAATTCAAACGACAATCCAACGGGCTTTGGTGCAGGAACAAAATCAAACGTAACTTGGGATCCTGCTAATAGTTATCTCAAGCTCTCTGAAAACAAATCAAGTGGTCTTTTCACATCAAGAGTTATGGATTACAAAAGCGCTCATCAATGGCTGGGTCTTACGTGGAAGACAACGATGCCTTTTGGAAAAGAATTAACCACTGAAAGTGAAGTTGTTGAAGATTATTCAGGAATTGAAGCTAACTTGATGGATAACGTTGTTGCTATCTGGCACATGAATGACTTGCTAGGTTCGACGACAGCAACTGATAGTACAATCAGTGGGAATAACTTAAACATCAATGGAGACATCTTTCTTGAGGAGAGTGGAAAGTTTTCAAAAGCAGCAAGAATATATGATGGATATTTTAGTGTTGCAGATGCCGCTAATGCGTTTGTTCCTCTAGTTGCTGGTCAAAATACCTTCACAATTCAAGCATGGGTCAAGCCTGATTATGCAAGCACACTAAGTGGAACAGAGAAAATTATATTAGAGCATAAGTTTACTACTGGAATTTCTTATTACTTAGGTTTGGAAGAAGGAAAACCCGTGTTTAAGGTTTACAATGACGATATTACGCCTGTTGAAACTAAAATCATTTCTATGTCTAAACTTGTTTATGGAAAATGGGCCCAAGTCGTTGCCACTTTTGATGGTACAAAAGTTGAATTGTTCGTGAATAGTGTCTCAAAAGCTAATGATAGTACTTTTACTGGTTCTATCCAAGCTGGAGCTGGTGGTACTCTTTATGTCGGTGGTGATAATACAAGTACAAAGAATTTTGTTGGATATATTGATGAGGTTGCACTTTGGGATGAGGCACTTAGTGAAGATAAAATTACTCAGCTTTATAGACGCGGAGTGAATAGAATTAACTTTCAAGTAAGAGGTTGCAGTAACTCTTCGTGCTCTGGTGCAGGTTGGGTAGGGCCTGACGGAACAAGTGCAAGTTATTTCTCAGAGTTGAATAATAACGATGCATTTGATCTAGGAACTCTTGATCCTTTGGGTGATGTTTTAACAGATTTCCCAGCGTTCTCTTTTGCAGATTATTTAGATGCGGGATTAAGCGCAATCAATACTCAATACATTCAATACAGAGCAATTTTTCAGACAGATGACTTAACTTTCTCTCCAGAGCTTAAGAGTGTAGAGATCGTACAGTAGTAGTTTTTAGAAAGTTTTTTTAGTGAGTTAATGATTTTACGGTCACAAAAACAACGGCTGCGGCAGCATAGGCGATCACAGTCATACCGATAAAAACATAAACAGGAATCTTGGCAGATCCTGTTTCTTTTTTCATAACGGCTAGTGTCGACACGCATTGCATTGCGAGTGAATAAAACACAGCAAGAGCTAAAGCGCTCGCCAAAGTCACGCCACTTGCTTGTAACTTCTGAGCAAGGCTAGAAGTATCTCCCTCAACAGAGTCAATTCCATAAAGAGTTCCCAGTGTGCCTACAAAAACTTCTCGTGCCAGAAACGAGGTCAAAACGGCAACACCTACTTTCCAATCCATTCCCATAGGAGTGAAAAGGGGCTCTATCCATTTGCCAATTCTTCCCAGCCAAGACGTGTCTAGGTGACCTGCGTGATCGGGAAAGTATCCCAAAAACCAAATCACTACCGTCACACTAAAAATCATAAAGCCTGCGTTTTGTACAAATCCAAAAGTTCTATTGAGAGCGTGCATAACGATCGGGCGCCAGTTGGGCATGCGATAGGGTGGAAGTTCAATCACAAAAGGAGCATCGCCTAGCTGAGCTGTTTTTTTGGAAAGTGTTTTATCTAAGATGGCGCTAACAATGAGACCCATTACAATTCCAATTGCAAAGAGCATGAAAAAAGCAAAACCTTGCAATCCTACCGTTCCCCAGAGAATCGTGGTCGCCGGAACAAAGCCTCCTACAAGCATAGCGTAAACAGGAAGCCTTGCTGAGCAAGACATGAAAGGAGTGGCAATAATTGTGAGTAATCTCTTGCGGGGCGATTCAATTGTTCGGGCAGACATAATTGCGGGAATAGCGCAGGCGTGCCCAGAGAGCATAGTAACAAAACTTCTTCCTGATAGGCCAAATAAACTGAGTGGTTTGTGAAGAATAACTGCAGCTCGAGCAAGATACCCTGAGTCTTCTAAGAGTCCAATCACAATGAAAAGAATAAAGATCTGAGGAGCAAAAACTAAAAAAGATCCCAGTCCTGCAAAAAGCGCGTCTTTTATGAAATCAGAAAGTATTTCATTTGAAACATGAGTCGCAACCCATTGACCGCTGACATCGAGAAAATCGTTTATACCCTCCATGAAGGGAGCGGCCCACGTAAAAATTGATTGAAAAAGAAAAAGCATCAGCGCTGCAAAAACAAGTGCGCCCGCCCAAGAAGAGAGAAAAAAATCGTCTAAGCGATGTTGGCTTTTTAAAAGAACATCGTTTTGAGGACCAAACTTTTTTGAGAGTTCATGCGCTTGTGCTTTGAGTTTTAAGATTTCTTCTTTAGTGTTGAGCGAGTTGAGTTCCAGATTTTTTAATTTCAAATCACTAGAGATTTTTCTCTTATCAAGAGAGAGACAAAGGTTTTTTAATTCTTTGAGACCTTTTCTTTTTTTGGCAGAGATACCTATAACAGGGCAATTGATTGCGTTGCTCAGCCCCTCGAGGTCCATCTTTATATTTTTTGTAATAATTTCATCGATCACGTTCACAGCGGCAATAACGGGACAGTTATATTTTTTTGAAACTTCAATGAGTTGAAGTAACAGATAAAGACTGCGCTCTAGCCTTGTGGCATCAAGAACACAGATAATGGCGCGAGTTTGTGGATCTGTAATGGCTTTTGTAAAACCTTCGATCGCTACTTTTTCATCTATTGTGAGAGCTTTCAGTGAATATGTTCCAGGAAAATCTTGAAAAATTAATCCATCTGCTTCGGCACTTAAAATTTCAACGGTCACTCCCGGAAAGTTTGCAACTTTTTGCTTAAGTCCCGTAAGCCTGTTGAAGAGCAGTGTTTTGCCAGAGTTAGGGTTGCCAAGAATGAGAACGTTTTCCACAAAATTCCCTTTTTTATTTGTTTTTCTGTTCGTTATCGGGATTGATCAGTTTAATTTTTTGAGCAATTTCGGTTTCCATTGAAAACACTGAGCCACATATTTCAAAGATTCGTGGCGCACCCATGGGGGGGGTTTTTAAACACTTTACAAATTCACCCTCTCGAAAGCCGAGTTCTCTGAGTCTCATTGCATAGTCGTGAGAAAGTCGCGAGCTAAAAGAAAAAATTTGACCTTCCTCATTTACCTTAAGGTCTAAGAGGGAGCGTGTTTTGGGGGAAGAGTTCATGAGTGAGCTTTATGATTAATACAGCAGTGAGAAGGGTCAAATGAAAAAACTCAAAATTGATAAGGGTTTTCATTTTTCTTGCTTTAAAACTTAAGCTGTATCATAGATTGTTCAATGCCTCGTAAAGCACCCCTGAAGGTTTCCTCGAGCCTTCTCCCTTGTGGAAGAGAGTCTGTGAGTGAATTAACTTGTGGGGATACAAACGAGCTTATTCTTCAAAAAAACCGTGAACGCCTTGAAAAGTTTGCTGCCGAAAACAAACTCAACGCCTCAGAAACTCGCGATAAAATTTTGGAAATTGTTTTCAAGCAAAAAAAACATTTTTCCATCCAAGGCATGGTGGGCACAGTTCGCGAGGAATTTTCTGAGATTGGGTTTGCAACTATTTACCGAAGTGTCGCTCTTTTTTTGGAAGCAGAAATTTTAACTGAGGCTTTTACAAATTCTAAGGGAATTACCTTTTACGAGCTTAATCGCGAAGTAGAGCACGATCATGTGCAGTGCTTGGATTGTCACAAAATTTTTGAATACCGCCTTCCAAAGGTAGATCTTCAAGTACGACGGACAGTCGCAAATTTGTCGTTTCGTGCTCCGGTTACTCGAAATGTAGTTTATGCTCATTGCGATTTGATAAAAAACAAATAATTTACGCTCATCTGACAAGTTCCCATCACGAAGCTTTCTTGTAAGTTTAATAAAATAAAAGAGTGAAGATAGATCGAGATCTTTTTTCTAAACTTTGCCAAAAGTATCCCACACCTCTTCGGGTGCAAAAATTTTTGCAATCTATTCCTTATAATAGTGAAGAAAATGGAGAAACTGTGCGCTCAGCTTACGCCGCTTTAGAGGCAAATAAAGTTCATTGTTTAGAGGCAAGTTTTATAGCGGCGGCAATCTTAGAGCATGCTCATTATCCTCCGATGGTGATGAGTTTAGAAAGCCAGGACGGGTTGGATCATGTTTTGTTTTTGTATAAAGAAAAATCAGGCTGGGGCTCGGTCGCTCGATCGCGTGATGCGGGCCTAGAGGGAAGACGTCCTGTTTTTAAATCTCTTAAGGCTTTGGCTGCCTCTTACATAGATCCCTATGTGGATGGAACAGGACGCGTAACAGGATATGGCATTGCTAGTTTTCACGAGGTACAGGCTGATTGGAGATTTTCAAAAAGAAATCTTTGGAGCGTTGAAAATTATTTGATCGAGCTACCTCATAAAAAAATAAATTGTTCAGAAAGTCGCTATCAAAAACTTTTGAAGCGTTTTGAGCTCGGACTTGCTCCTTTGCGTCGGCCACATTGGCTTTAAATGTAAATTCATTTTCACGACCCGTTTAATTCATCTTTGGCTTTTCTTTAAGTGACAAAAAACGGCATTGGGGTGTGAATGTTGTGTACATTAAAAACCTTAAAAATCATGCACATAGAGGCTTTTTCATAGGAGATAATAAGAGCTATGAAAAAGATATTTATGAATAAAACCCTTTCCCTATTAACCCTTTTTACGTGCTTTTTTGTTGTGCAAAACTTAGAGGCAAAAGTTGCTGCCTCAAGAAATCAGCACACCCCTGATCGAAATTTGTATAGCGATTTGGATTCGGAATATATAGACACAATGGACCCAGAGCTTCGATCTGCTTCTCGTCCTGAGCTTGATCTTTTTGCCGGTATGGGTGAGTTCTCAGCCAATCAAGCATCAGTTTTAAGTATCGACGAACTGAAAAAAGATATTCGTGATTTAAAAATTAACATAGACGACACAAAAGGTGAGGTTACTCTTTTTGGAACAATCCCTGTCGTATGTAGTCAACATCTGGCCGTTGAGGCAGTAAGGCCTTCAGCACTCACAGATGTTCGTGTTGGATTTAGAATTTCTGATCTTACAGGTGCTGGGCGAGCTTGTTTAGTAAAATCACGCGGCAAAACTTGTGACGCTCTTGGCGGATGTGTTTCTTTTGAAGAGTTAATGGAAGAAGATTCTTCTCGTATTCAATCTAAGTTTCGCTTACCTGATTATAAGACAAGACGTTTCGTTGTTTCTGTTCAAACTCGAGTTCTTGATAAATCACGAAGTGTTTTATCGTGGGCAGATTATGGACAGGTTAATACGATTCGTTTCAAATCAAGGTCATCTGATGATGAAAGAAATTCCAGTACTTCTAGATTAGCAAGTGCAAGAGCTCACTCAGAAAAGGCTGAATTTCAAAACGAATATGCGCATACTTATATCGGAAAAAGAAAATCTTCTCGGCCTTGCTCGGAAAATGTGGTTGATCAATTTGTGATCGCTCAACCCATGATGTCTCAACCCATGATGCCTCAGCCCTTTATGCAAGCTCCGATGATGATGCCTCAACCACAAATGATTCCTCAGCAAAGATTCTTTCAGCCCATGATGCCACCCATGATGCCACCCATGATGCCACCTATGATGGCGCAACGTCCCCCGTTTTTTGCTCCTTCGATGATGCAGCCCCCAATGATTCGACCATTCCCACAAGTGTTTCCTCGTCCTCAAATGGTTATGCCTCCCTTCATGAATGGAGGATGTCCAACAGGTTGTATAGGTGGATTTCGTCCGGGAGTGATTCCTCCAAACTTTAATCAGACGTTACCTGCAATTAGATATCCACAAATGAATTTTCCTCGAAATAACTTGCAGTTATCTTTGAATGCAAACTTTGGAGTGTAATTTAAGTTATTGATCGCAGTCTGAAGCACCATAGAGATCTTTTATGAGCTCCTCTGTAGGAGAAGCGACATAAAAACTCTTTGGTGCTTTTGCCTTGTACTCGGGAGTAATCCATTTTGGGATTTGAATATCAAGGCTACCGCCATCGTCGTTTGTGAGCTCTGCTTCATCTGAAATCTTTTCAAGGAGTACTGCGAGAGAAGCTGCTCCGTCAGCCATTCTTCGTTTGGCAATTTTTAACAAAGCGGCAGAGCCTTTTGCACCTCTCCCAAGATTGAGATCTGTAGAAATAAGTGTTTTATGTTCGTTATAGGCTCGAGTGATTTCTTCAAATGCAAAATCTAGAGGGCTAAGCGAATGAAGCTTCTCAAAGAGAGGGCTAGCAAGAATAACTTTTGCTTGATCGCTGACGTCAGCAATTAACTCTTCAGTGTCGGTATTTTCAAGGTTGATTGTTTCAAAAAACTTATGAATTCCAGGATTGTCTGTTTGTTTTCCGTCGTAATTTTGTGAAACGTGAAGAGGTTGCGAAATATCACCCACATAGTGAGACATAACACCGGCCATTTGCAGTCCTTTGAGGAAATTTTTTCTTTTAAGAGCTGCCACGGAAGCTTCATAAAATTGATTGATTCTCCAAGTTGCAGTTCCATTTGATAGAACTGTCTTTTCGCTATATTTGCGGGTTGCTTCTGAAAAAATTCTTGGAAAGTTTTGAAATTGGTTAGAGTTTTTAATGTAGGCGTCTATTTCAAACCAATGAGTGGGTTTTTCGATAAAAGCACCGGGGCCACTTTTCCAGTATTGATCGGGAACATTTGTAAGTTTACCCATGTTGCTTGCGTTTGATCTCCAGAATGCGCCATTTTTTCGAACAATTTTTGAAGCAACTGTTGCGACAGTCCGATGACCAAGGCTTCCCCATGCTTGGGCTTGTTTCAAGTGTGCAGTAAATCCAAAAACAAAGATTAATAGGCAAATTAAATTTTTTTTCAAAGATTTACTCATTTATCCCCCCGATTGTTAAGAGTCACAGGAGTTATTCTAGTGAGGATCCGTGAACAAAAACTTAAGTTTTTCTTAATTAAAGAATTTGGGAAAAGATTCTGACAAAGCGTCCCGCTTCTCATAGGAGAAGCTTGAGAGGGGCATTTTTTTTAGACGTATAAAGATTTTGAATTTTTTTAAAAACAAAAGTTAATGCTCAAATACTTAAAATAAATTTTTATTTCTAATTTTTCTTTTATCTCAACAGTTTTTGTGAGCGTTTTTTTGACGATTTTTTGTTCTTTGTTTTTGTTTTCAAACACAATCAAATTTTGATTGTTAAATTTATGTAAAGATTTTTCAGCTCTCCTCCGAACTCCTGAATGTGACGGGTTCACAAACTTAGGAGGGGGAGATGAAAGTCAAATTTTATATATTATCAACAATTCTGACACTTATTGTTCAGCAAGCGGAGGCTATGTCGAAACCAACAAATCCTGGGAGCGGGGGAAATTCATCGAGTTCTTCTTCCTCTAGTAGTTCTAGTTCCTCATCGAGTAGTTCAAGTTCTTCCAGCAGTAGTTCCTCTTCCTCAAGCAGTTCCTCATCAAGTAACGCGTCTACTGTTGTCGAACAAATCAAAACTATTGCGGGTACTTCACAGTGTGCAGCCTATTCGTGGAGAGATAGGGGAAGAGCTCCAAAAGGATATATCAAAGGTGTCGCGCTTGCTTTTGCAAGAAGCGTTTGTCGATTGGATGATCCGCGGACGGATGTTCGTTCACCAGCATCTCTCATGAGTCAGGCACAAAGTGGAGCGACCACTAAAGATGCTCTTGCGTGGTATAAGCCAACGTTTGATCGACTTGATCTTGAAACAAGTAGAAGTGGCGTTGAAACACTTCGATCTTTGTTTACACTAGGTATGGGTCTTGGCTTGAGAGAGAGTTCGGGAAATTATTGCGAGGGATACGATACAACCGCTGCTTCTCAGTCATCAGTAGAAGCAGAGTCAGGAGCTTGGCAAACAAGCTATAATTCAATTTCAGCATCTTCTGAATTAAAAAAATTATACGATGAGTATCGAAAAGATCCTTCAAAATGTTTCTTAGATGTTTTTAAGGAAGGGGCTGCAAGTTGCAAAAATAAATATATAGGGTCGGGAGCGGGATTGGAATTTCAAAAGTTCTCTCGAGCTTGCCCAACTTTTGCAGCTGAATACACAATGACTTTGTTACGCGTTCTTCGTAAGCATTATGGTCCTATCAATCGTAAAGAAGCAGAGGTTAATTACTCGTGCAATACCATGCTCAATCAAGTTGAGGTTCTCGTTGAAAAAGGTGGGGCTGCAGCCTGCGAGGCTATTAACTAGCTTATATTTTATATAGAAATGTTTTTGCGTTACTTTCATGAAAAATAAGAGGAGTTTTTGAGTAAGCTCCTCTTATTTCAAAAAGAATAAGATTATCTTTTTCATCTCTAGAAATTTCGGGAATATTAATTTCTATCCACAATGATTCTTGATTAAGTGGGTCGGGTCCAGCACATTTATACCAGTTTGTTTGAGTGTTGTTTGAAAGGTTTTTAATATTACAAATGGGAATAAAAGGTGTTTGGTCTTTTGATTTACAACTGACATAAGCGTATATTTTTTTAAACGACGAGGAGATGGTTTTATTAAGCCAAGAGCCAGATCCATTTTGTTCAGTATTGAAGCCTTTAATTTCGCACCTAGGTGAAAGCGGTTGTACTGTGTTGATACTTTCACAAGTTTTTTCTTGAGAGTTAAATTTCTGCCCCCACGTGCAAGCTTCTTTTGAAACGGGGACACATTGAGAGATAAGAGCATTGAATTTATGTTTTTTTGAGCATCGTCCAGTGGGTTGCCAAATCTCTGTGGCGGTTCTTCCCTCCTGAGCGTCACCTGGGTTTGAAGTCCATCCGGTAGGAATTTTGCACCATTTATCTAGATCAGATAGAGGAGGAGAGGGGTTGTCGCAACTTCTAACAAAGATCTCTGTGTCTTTGTTCATTCTTGTTCGATAGTTTTCTGAAAGTCCACCCAAGGCTGCGCCATTTAACTCTTCATTGACCAGTTCATCGGAATAGCCGAATGAAGGGAGAACTAAAAAAAATGCCAACAGGCGAGAACAAAACACCACTTTATTTATTCGTAAAAATTCTCCCTGTACTTGATAAATATCAAGTTAAATAAAGATTAGTTTTTTGCTAATAATTATTCGTTGTGAAGGTCATAGGCTTGTAGTTCACGATTGCACCCATTTTTAAATTCATGATCTGTAGCTCGGCTAAGAGGCGCATCTTCGATCATCCGTCTTAGGCCAGGTACGTTGACTCGTATCATGTTGTCGATGTCCTCTTGGTCGGGAAAATGCGAATGTCCAAGTTCAAAAAGTAAAGACCAAATGCCGTATTTCCAAAAAGCATAGTCTTCAAAAGTTCCATCTGCGGGATAGATAGTTGATCCCGAAAAACCTGTTTCATAATGACTTAAAAAAGTTGCAGATAAAGAAAGTTTTTCAAAAATATCGTCATAGGGTGTAGAGAAGTTTGAGGTTGAGTTTCCCCAGGGATAGGCAACGACAGGCCAGTAAGTATGAAGAGTTGCGCTAGAAATAATATCGGTATTTGCTAAAAATCTGTCTAAACTTTTAGTGGACTGAAGAGTAAGAGGGCCTTCTGTTCCACAAGGGCCGGGATAGTTGCGATTTGGATCAAAAGATCCACTTGATCCTGTTTCATTTCGGCTTTTGCGATTGTATCCGGCGATATTGAGAACGGGGATTACGTACACAACTTTGTTTTGAATAGGGTTTTCCGCGAGGTCTTTTGCAAAGGCAAGTGCGACTTCAGTTGAACCATATTCGTTTCCGTGATGAGTTGCGACAACTAAGTTTTCACTTTCTCCAAAGCCAATTTTTAGGCCCTTAATTTTTTTTCCTGAATCAGAGGGGCCAATATCTAAAAGGGTGACGTTTTCTTTGTGACTAAGAGCTAGGTTTTGTAGAAAAAGTTCAACTTCGCTGTAGTTTTTTCGACTTGCATCAGATTCTGGATAAAATATCTGAGCTTGTGTTTTTGGGCTGAGTAATAAGCTCCAAAAAAATTGTGTCAGAGTGAACAAGGAGTTTTTAAATTTTGGATAAATCACTAACTTAGATTAAGAGGTGTCTTCATTTTGACAAGTAACAGATCGTCAAGAGCCTGACGTCTGAAGCTTTTTAGATATGCGAAAATAAATATTGGGGAAGATATTTTGTCTTTAAATAAAACATTTATTATTTATTTTTTATTTATTTTTATGGGAGAAGCTAAGAAGCTCTCCGTAAGTAAAGAGAGTGATTTTGCACACTGTTCACAAGCTAACAAGCAATTAAAACAAATGAATGGCTTTTTTCCCACAGAACTTCGTGTGCAAGCAGCACAGATGTTGATGCAGGACTTAGATCTTCTGAGGCCACAACTTGTAAACAATTCAACAGGATTGCCAGCTAAGCTTTTAAAGCTTTGTTATGATGTGAAACGCAAGGCGTTCGAGTCAGTCTTTACAAAAGGCTCTGAAGATCTTTATGGCCACTTTGATTTTTTAATGACTTCTGGAAGATTCTTTTTTTACGAACAAGCGTGGCATGCTTCTTATAATGTTTTCGAATCAGCTGCTAAAATTCAGCCTACATTAATTGATCCAAATCATTACGCTTTACAAGCTTGGATTATGTATCAGTTGACCACTGAAAAACCGGTGAGTGCTGAAGCGTATATGCAAACAAGTCGTAAGTATATTTCTGCAATGTTGAAATCAAAAGAGGTGACAGACGCCAATAAGAAATTTATTAGCCACTATTTGGGAATTATTGAAGAAAACGCTAATAAAATTTATACAGCACGAAAAATGAAAGAAAATGCGGTTGCTCTTGATCCCCAAAACTTAAAGCTTCGTCTAGCTTGGGGTGAGTTTGAAGAGCGAAGTGGTCAACTTGAAGAAGCTTCTAAAATTTATACTGATGCGATTGCTTTAAAGTCAGACGATAAAGCGACCCTAAAGGACGTTTATTTTCGCTTGCTTGCATTGATGAAGCGCACAGATCAGAAAGAAGCTCTTTCAAAACATTTAAATAAAGCAATAGCTTTGTTCCCTAAGGAAAAATCATTTCAAACATTTAAAGAGAAAAAGACTGCTCCAGACGCGACTAAAAGAATGCCCGCGAGTACTCCATAAAGTTTAGGTTAAGAAAAGATTAAATTTTGATAAAGAAATTTTTTAATAATTTTCTAACGTAAAATAGTAATATGCGAAGTTCGTACGTGCGCGCAATTGTAGGAGTATATTTTAATATTTGTACTCTTTCATTTGCTTCTATTGAGCTTCGAGTTTCCGGTGCTTTAAACATCACTCTTGAAAATGATTATCAAGTCAGTAAGGCTTATTATCAGGCTCCGGACACATTAACGGCGCGCGAAGGAATTTTCTATGATCTCCAAAGTAGTGAGTTCAAGTTAGAGTTTGATGAGAATAAAGCCTTGAGCACTGGAGTTAGTAAAGCAGAAACGATTAAGGATTCAAAAAATTCTGATTCAAGCAATGAAAGTCCCGGTGGTTTGGTTAAGCAAAATTTAGTTGGCGTTGTGAGATTAGCGTCTTCAAACTCTCCTAGCGGAAAGCCTAATCTAAACTTTTTAAACCAACCTTCTAAGGTTCCCCTTTCTGCATCTTCATTTCTTAGTGAACCTACTTTTTCTTTAGGTGGTTTTAGTGGAGCTAATGATCTTGTTGCAGGAAGGTACGCCTCGATTACTCGGCAGGGAATTGACTCTATTCAAAACACAAATCAGGGAGTGTCCTCTCCAGATTCCAATAAGGGTGGGGAAAGCCCGAAGGTTCCTTTAGCTAATTCTTTCTCTTCAGTTAATATTCAGCCTTCATCAAACTCAACTGGAAATGAGGTTACTGAGGCTTCACCTGATCTCCCAGGCTTTTCAGATGCTTTTTCTGGGTATGGGCCTATTTCTGGCCTTGATGGAGTCAATTCAGGAGGAAATATAACTGGAGGAAATGCTCAGGCAAGCGTTGCCTCTTTGAAGCCCCATCAAGATAATAAGAATAATTCTGGAGATTCAATAAAAGATATTCCTAGTAAGGACCCAAAACCTAAACCAGTAAACTGCCAAGCTGCTAAAGAATCATTTTATTCAAATTTTAGTAACACAAGTTCTTACACAGAAGAAAAAACTGTAACAGATAAAGATGGAAAAATAAGAAAGCAGTATTGCATCAAGCCTCAAAAAAATGATTTGTATGATGTTTATGGCGCTCTTGGTAATTTAGAAGAATCTTGTCCACAAGAGATAGGAGCGTTGTTTTACGGGTCTGATGCAGAATCGGCCTGTGTTTGGGTTGACGATCCTCCATCTGCTTCAGGTTACAAAGGGAATAATTTAGGCGATTTATTTTCTAAAGAATCAGTTGAGGGTGCTTCTGGCAAAGCAGAAGTTGGCCCTACAATTCACGATCAAAGAAACATGACTAGTGGGGTTGGTAAATGAGACTTTTAACCTTTGTGATTTTTTTAATTTTTTATCCCTCATGGTCTTTGTCTTTGGATTTAACTAAAGATGTGAAAAAAACTCTTGAGAGATTTTTAACATCAGAAAAAGCTCTTGAATTAAATTTTGGCCAAAGTGGCCCTGCTATCAATTTTTTAAGTTTAGATAAAAAAGAAAATTTCGTTTTTAATCACAATTTCAATCATCATTTAAAAGAGGGCAGTAAATTTTCAATAGAAGGGGTTCCTGTTCGGGAATCTAACGGTCTTTTGATGAAACCAAGCGAATCTTTGTATCCAATGAATATTGATTCTAAAGAAGGAGTGGCTTCAGTTCCAGCAAGTGTTTTTTTAAGCTCACCTGATTCAGTGAGTGCGTCTCAGCTTTTTTCTTCAACAGGAAATTCTTCCACTAAAGGGTTAAGTAATAGTAGTTTGAAAGCCGGTCAGTACGCTCAACTCACACGAGATGCTTTGGATAAGGTTACTCCAGAAAAATTTCCTGAAAAAAATCCTCCAGATGGGAATTCTAATTTAGTTATCAAAGATAAACCTACTGTTGGTAGTGGATCATTAATTGCCTCTCGAGGTAGCTCTTCTTTGGGTGAGGCTTTCTATAAAGATATCGGAGAATCTTTTCCTGGAATTTTACCTCCTAATTCTAATTACAAAGATTCATCACAGGCAGTCATTGAATCTGGTAATCTGGTTGTGCCAGCGGAAAGCCATTCTTCTGAAACGCCAAGTCCTTCAATAGAGCCAAAGAGTCCGTCTTCTAATCCACCTCCTAATCCTTCTTCTCATTCCGAAAGCCAAACAGGTGAGACGGTGACAACACCTAATCAGAATCCTGAAACAAAATCTAAAGTTGAGCCTAAAGTTGAGCCTACTAATCCAACACAACAAGTTTTTTCGTATCATGCCCCAGTAACTAGCCCAACAAAGTCAGCACTTCTCTCTAATGCTGATATTGGTACAATTGCTTCACCACCTAAGCCAGAAAGTGTTGCGGCTCCTAGTTTGCTTGAGCCTATCAAAACCAAAGACACAACAGGATTGCTAGGCGCAGGCTCGAGCTTGAATTTATTTGGTATGTCTGATTCAAGCCAAGCTGATTCGTTTTTGGGAAGCGGGATGCTTAGTGGGGGCGGGCTTGGCCATGAAACAAGCTCAATGATGAAGGATTTTAGAGATGATTCCTGTGAACGTGCAGCAAGAATGTTAAAAGATGATTCAAATATTCAACGAGTATTATCTAAGATAGATTCTGTCGATGTTTTTTGCTTTGATGCAAAAAAGAATTCTGGAATTACTAAAGATTCAATAATAACAAGATTGGATTATATTAAAGATGCGTGTCGTGTGTTTGTTGCTGTCTCCTATTCAAGACCTTCTAACTCTATATATCCCAATGTCGTGTGTATGAACTTTAAGCTTTCAGCAAAGACACCTGAAAATCAAAGAAATTACGACTTATTGAAGTTAACTTTAAAAAGTATTCCTGTTGTGGGTGAAGAAAATAAATCAATTGTTGGTACAATTCCTTCTCCACAACCACTACCTGGGCCCATAAAAACTACGCCTCCAACCTCTGGAGATCATAATGGCGTAAAACCTAAATCAACCTCATCATTACCTTCTTCTCCGTCTGGGCTCATCGCAAGTGCAGGTGATCCTCCAATTGGGAGTAGTTTTGAAAACAAACCTTTAACACTAGGCTCTTCACTCACACAACATACGGGTGCTTTGCAGTTGGGAATAGGCTCTGCTGATAATGGCACAAGTCTTAATTTTCCTTCTAGAACTGTGAGTGGTGGAGCTAGTCGTTTTGGTGAGCCTGAACCTTTGAAAGATAAAATAGAAAATTTAGGAAAACAACTTGATGGAATTGTTAAGACAAAAGTCGATTATTATACGCCTCAGGCAAAAAAGATAAGATGTGAAAAGAAGGCTCTTGAATTTCAGTTGTATTTAAAACCTAACTTAGGTTTTCCGATGGTTGAGAATAATCAAGATTTTAAACTATTTTGTTACAGAACTTCTGTGGATAAAGTAACTGAAAATAGGATAGCGGATATTCAGTCTGGGTGTGAGCAGTTGATAGCTCATGGTACGCTTGATGCCAAGGGAGGTAAGTTTTGTATATATTTAAATAAGCTACATAACCTTAAATCAGAAAATTTTCAAAATGAGAATGATAAAAATGAGCAGCTTCAAAGGTTAGAATCAGTTCTTGATTTTGATTCTCAAAGCGCTCCAGAAAACAGTGGGCGCCATACGTCTAGTTAATACCAGAGATTGCCAATTATTTAATTTTATCATTGAAGGATAATCTTTGTGTTATTCCGCAATGTGTTGTGCAGCGTGTTTGCGAGGAAGGATTTGCTGACAATAAAAAAAGAGTCACTGAATTGGCTTTTTAGCATCAAACAAATCATAGAGAAAACGGTGGGAATTTGACTTTTTTTTTGCAGAAAAATCCAGGTATAAAAGAGGCTGTCACTTGATTGTTGCACTCTGAGTCGCAGTAAAGACCTTTTAAGTTTTCCATTAACAAATCTTTCACGGGCAAGTTTCTGCTGTTGCTGCCGATATATTTTGTTAGCAATGCCTAGAGGGTTCATGAGGAAATTTTTAGGGGTATTTTTAATTTTATCTTTCAATTCTTTTGCGGCGACACGTGTTTCTCCATTAGACGAAGCCAAAAATTCTTATCTCGATTTTTCAACTGAGGTTTGGAATTTTCGTATTGATCCAGAGCAGATGGGTGAGCAAGAAGGGTGGGCCAAGCCTGATTTTGATGATCAAGGATGGAATAAAATTTACGCTGGTGAAGCGTGGGAGTCTCAAGATTTTTCTTATTACAATGGACATGCTTGGTATCGAAAAAGAGTTTGGATACCTGAAGAGTGGCGAGGGTCTGTTGTTCGCTTTGAAGTAGACGGAGTAGGCGATGAGTATGATCTTTTTATTAATGGAAAAAATCTAGGACATAAAGGGGGCGGGGATTTTGGTTCATTCTATGCCTGGCCATCTAAAATAGAGATTCAAGGAGCGCTTCAATACGGGGCTTTCAATACGGTTGCTGTGCGAGTCATTGATCTTGGCTGGTCTGAGGGTGGCGGGCTTTGGAGGCGAGTCGCAATCCGTCGCGTGATTGATCTTAAGAAATTTGCACATCTTATTCCTCGGCCAGTAATTGATGGGTATGCGGAGTGGCTTGTTCTTTATGACAAAACTTGGAAATTGTTATGGGAAAATTTATCCTACGGAAATTCCTACAATAAATATGGGAAGGTTTTTTTAGAAGAAGCTTTTAACGAGCAAATTTACCAGTGGGATAGTTCTTTCATGACGATTTTTGCAAAATATGCACGTCAGCTTTTTCCTGCAATTGAAACTCTCGATAATTTTTATATCAAGCAAAAGACCAATGGGTATATTCAACGTTCATACTCTGTGACGAGTGGCGATGAGGCGGAATTGTCGACCGCAAAAGAACCAGCAGTGAATCCTCCTCTTTTTGCATGGGCAGAGCTTGAATATGCTAAATACAGTGGAGATACGAGTCGATTGCCGACGGTTCTTCCTAAGCTTGAAAAATATTATCTTTGGATTAAGGAGCACATGCGAACTCCTTTGGGACAAGGTCTTTATTATCAAACACAACTTGGAAGTGGAATGGATAATACTCCTCGAGGTGATGCTAATGGAGCAGGTTGGGTTGATATGTCCATGCAGCAAGCATTAGCCGCAAAAAATCTAAGCGAAATAGCACATATTTTAAATCTCAGAGATCAAGAAGAGAGTTGGAACAATGAGTACGAAGATTTAAAAAATCTCATTAATCAAAAACTTTGGAGTGAAAAAGATAACTTCTACTATGATCTTCAAAAAAACGGAGAGCATGCAGGTGTTCGCCATATCGGATCTTACTGGGCATTGATTGCAGGTATTCCCGATTTTCAACAGGCGCTGCCTTTTATTGGTTATTTGAAAAACGAAAAAGAATTTTATAGAAAAAACTTGTTTCCTACTCTGGCAGCTTCAAGTCCTTTTTATCACACGTCTGGGGCTTATTGGCGTGGAAGTGTTTGGGCTCCAACAAACTACATGACCATCAAGGGTTTAGAGAAATATAAAGAGCCTGAGCTCGCCTATGAAGCAAGTGTGAACTACTTGAATTTGATGACGCGGGTATTTCATTCCAATATTGATCCTAAGAGGATTACGGCACTTGATCGAATTGATGGATTTTTACATACGATATGGGAGTGCTATGCGCCCGAGAGCGACGAGCCTTGTTCTCCGGGAGCTGATAAGAATTATGCAAGAGCAAATTTTGTGGGATGGTCGGGTCTAGGTCCTGTTGCACTTTTAATTGAAAACATTATTGGTCTAAAGTTGAAGGGGCTTTCAAATGAAATTGAGTGGAATTTGCGAGAGCCAACTCGCATCGGTATGGAAAATCTTTATTTTGGAAAAAACCTCGCAAGAGTTTCTCTTGTTGCTGATGCAGAAAAAAACGCGCCGCGAATGATTCATATTCGATCTGAAACTGCTTTTAAACTAAAAATAAATTATAAAGGAAAAACTTTGGTGAAAGACATTTCACCTGGCAATACGGATATTGCATTATGAAGAAAATATTTTTACAGACATTAACATTTTTTTTTATTTCTCAAGCAAAAAGCGTAGAGGTGAATTCTAAAAAAATTGAAGCTCTTCTTAAATCACTAACGCTTGAGGAAAAGCTAACTCTTCTTGCGGGTGATGGCGCATTCAATCGACCAGGTATTAAAAGATTAGGAATTCCCCCTCTGACAATGACAGATGGACCTATGGGTGTTGCCAACGCGACAGTAGAAGTGGGACCTTTGGCAACGGCTTTCCCGGCACCTATCGGAATGGCGGCTACGTGGAATCCAGATCTTGTTCGCGAAGTGACAAAAGCGATTGGTAGAGAAGCGCGATCTATTGGTCGAAATATGCTGCTTGCTCCTTGTGTAAACATCCAACGAGCTCCCCACGGTGGACGCAATTTTGAAAGCTTTAGTGAGGATCCCTATCTTGCGGCAGAAATGACGAAAGCCTATGTGCAGGGAGTTCAGTCAGAGGGAGTCATGGCAACGGTCAAGCATTTTGCGCTCAACAACCAAGAGGTCGATCGTTTGGTGGTTAATGTCGTCATTGATCCTAAAGTTGCTGATGAGATTTATTTTCCAGCGTTTAAGGCTGCTGTTGATGTAGGCGTGGGGGCTTTTATGAGTTCTTATAGCCAAGTTAATGGAACTTATGCGTCCGAAAACTTTTATCTTTTAAAGGAAACTCTTGATAAGTGGAACTTCAAGGGAATTGTGATTTCAGATTGGGGTGCTACTTATAAAAGTCATACAGCTCAAGCCTTTAATGCAGGGTTAAATGTTGAAATGCCGTGGCCTTTTATTTTTACACCTGAACTTTTAAAAAAAGAATTAGAAGCTAAAACAATTTCTGAAGTAGATCTGGATATCAAAATAAAAAGACAACTTGAGCAAATGGATCGATTGGGTTTGTTGGATAAAAATTATCCTGAAAGAGCGAACGTTCCTCAAGATGTTGCTTTCGCAAATAGAAAAATTGCCTATCAAGCGGCCGTTGAATCTGCAGTTCTTTTAAAAAACGAAGAAAATATACTCCCTTTGTCTAAGAGTCTTTCTTCACTTGTTGTGATGGGGCCAAATTATAAGGTCATGCCTCATAGTGGAGCCGGAAGTGCAAAAGTTAATCCATGGATGCTCACAAATGTATCGCAAGGCTTAAGTGAGTTGCTTCCATCGAGTGTAAAAGTTGATTATTTATCTTCTTACGAAAGTGTCGACGAGGAGCAAATCATTCAAAAAGCATCCGCTGTTTTATTGTATCTTGGGTTCAATGATTTACTTGAGGGTGAGGGAAAGGATCGAGAAAGTCTTTCACTGCCAAAAGAGCAAATAAATCTTATTGATGTAGTTAGTAAGTTAAATAAAAACGTGATTGTTCTCGTCAATGTTGGAGGAATGTTGACCGTTGAGCCATGGATTTCAAAAGTGAAGGGATTGATGCAACTTTGGTATCCAGGCCAAGAAGGGGCTCTTGCGAGTGTGAATCTTTTGTTTGGCAAAGAAAATCCTTCAGGAAAATTACCTATAAGTTTTTTAAAGGATGAGAAAGATTCCTGGGCTTATGCAAACTACCCAGGAGATGGGAAAGATGTTCGTTATGATGAGGGAATTTTTGTAGGATATCGATATTTGGATAAAAAAGGTATTCAGCCCAGTTATCCTTTTGGTTATGGACTTTCGTATTCAAAGTTTGAAACGAAATTAATTAAACAAAATCGTTTAAAAAATGAGCTTGCTCTTGATGTAGAAGTAAAAAATCTTTCCTCTCGTGCGGGAGCCCAGGTTGTTCAGGCATACGTTATATCTGAAGAAGTGGGTAGGCCGCCTCGTGAGTTGAAAGCTTTTCAAAAGATATTTTTAAAAGATGGTCAAACAAAACGTGTTCGCATTTCTCTGCCCATGAAAGAGGCTTCGCGATTAGCGAATACAAGAATACAGTTAATGTAAAACCTCTTGCGCTTGATTGATACTTGTTGGGTCTCCTCATAGAATTTATTTTATCTATGAAGAAGTTTCTTTTGTCTTTTAAAAGTCATAAAAAGCAGTTTTTCATAGGCGTTTTCTTTTTTATTTTCACCATTTTTTTTGGGTTGAGATTTTTTTCTCGTAATTCTATTCCCTCTTTTGTTGAGCGAGTTCAGCGAGGAAATCTTATTGAAAGTGTTTATGGAATTGGAACGGTTGTTTCTAATAAAACCTTTCAGTTTAAAGTGGGTGTTCCAACAACTATACGAAGTGTTTATGTGAAAGAAGGCGATTACGTTAAAGCTGGTCAAAAAATTGTAGAGCTTGAAGGAGTGTATTCAAGCGCACCCTATGCGGGTGTTGTTATTTTTTTACCCGTAAAAGTGGGCGAAACAGTTTTTGCTCAATCGATAGTTTATGTCTTATCTGACTTAGCCGATCGATATGTCACTGTTTCTCTCGAGCAAAGAGGAGCGCTAAAAGTACGTCAGGGACAAAACGCAAAAATTAGCTTTGAAAGCCTTAGGGAAAAAACTTTTCATGGTGTTGTGGAGTCTGTTTATTCTTATGAAAGTAATTTCTTGGTTCGCATAGGGGTGAGTGAACTGCCCACTCAGATTTTGCCAGGAATGACGGCGGATGTTGCTATTGGTATCAAAGAGCACAAAGACAAGTTAGTTGTTCCAGTGGGAGCCTTAACTGAGGGCTCTTTGAGTGTAAAGAGAGGGGGGCGAAAGATGAGCGTTAGCGTTAAGACGGGAATTGTTGAGGGTGCTTATGCGGAAATTAGCTCAGGAGATGTGAGAGAAGGCGATGAATTAATTCTTCCTTCGAAGAGCAAATGATTTTTTTAGGTCTTAAATATTTACTCTCAAGAAGAAAACAAACATTTCTCATGCTTTTGGGGATTTTTTTTGGCTCCGCTGCTTATGTTTCAATTTCAGGTTTTATGCTGGGATTTCGTGAGTATTTGATTGATCAGCTTGTAAATAACAATCCACATATTCATATCCAGTCGAGAGAGGACTTTTTAACGGAACATTCTTTAGATGAAGTTTTTTATGAAAAAAATTATTCTTTCGTTTTTTGGGATCCTCCACCCTCTGGACGTAAAGATTCTGCGATTATTGAGAATCCTCAAAGTTGGTTTGAAAGACTTCGTGCTGATTCACGAGTGATTGCCTATTCTCCAATCTTAACAGCAGCTGTAATTTTTTCGAATGGGAAAGCAACCGTTCCTGCTAGTGTTATTGGTTGTGATCCTCTTCAGCAAATAAAAGTTACGAATATCGGAAATTATGTTGTGGAGGGAAGTTTTACGAATTTGGCTTCTGGTGGCAATCGCTTGATTATTGGAGAGGAACTCAAAAAGAGGTTGGGAGTTCGTGTTGAGCAAAACGTACTTCTTTCACTTGCTAAAAGCGCACCAACTCCGTTTAAGATTGTAGGGATTTATAAAACAGGAAACAAGTTAAGTGATTCCTTAGCTTATGGATCTCTTGGGGATATCCAAAAAGTTAATCAAACCTTAAATCAAATCAATCAAATTTCGGTAAGAGTTGAGGATTATTCACGAGCCGCCACCATTGCTAATTCATGGTCGCTTCTTTCTCCAGAAAAAGTTCAAAGTTGGGATCAAATAAATGAAAGTATCTTTAATGTTTTTCGAATTCAGGATGTTGTTAGATTTTTATCGATTGGAGCCATTATGATCGTCGCGGCTTTTGGAATTTATAATGTTTTAAATATGACTGTTATGCAAAAAAGAAGAGATGTCGCGATTCTTCGATCGATGGGATATAGCACGGGTGAAATTGTTTCTCTTTTTTTTACTCAAGGACTTATGCTTGGAATAACTGGAACTCTGAGTGGCCTCACCTTTGGGTATTTTTTGTGTCTTTATCTTAAGACGTTACCATTTAGGGGGCCTATGGGTGGCCCTGGGCACATGATGGTTTCTATGGACCCACAGATTTATATGTATGCAGCAATATTGGCTCTTTGTTCTGCGTGCATTGCGAGTATTTTGCCGGCCTATAGTGCGGGACGACTAGAGCCTATTGAGATTATTCGCACAGGAGCAGAGTGATGAGTATTGTTGCTCAAAATCTTGGAAAAAAAATTGGAACACCTGCAAATCAAATTTTAGCTAATATAAATACTAAAATTAACGAAGGTGAGTTTGTGGCCCTAACGGGCAGATCGGGTTCCGGAAAAAGTACCCTTCTTTACTTATTGAGCAGTTTAGACACTACCTATGAAGGAGGCGTGGCTATTGATGGTCATGAGGTAAAGTCGCTTTCTGCAAATCATTTAAATAAGTTTCGAAATGAAAAGATGGGGTTTGTATTTCAATTTCACTATCTGATTGCAGAACTTACGGCTCTGGAAAACATGCTTTTAGCTGCAAGAAAATTTCACCGTGAAAAAGAACGAAAATCTTACGCTTTGGAACTATTAAACAGATTTGGGCTAAGTGGAAAAGAAAATCGGCTCCCTCGAGAGCTCTCAGGTGGAGAACAGCAAAGGGTGGCTATTGCTCGAGCCCTTGTGATGCAGCCACGATATTTGTTTGCTGATGAGCCGACGGGATCTTTAGATACGGTAAACGGAGAGATTGTGATGAATATTCTTCAAGAAACTAATAAAAAAGATAAAACAACCGTCTTAATGGTGACTCATGATGCCGAGTTTGCAAGTCGAGCAGATCGAAAGATTCATTTAACTGATGGAAAAATCCTTTGATTTTTATGTTTTAAGTTTTAAATTCAGCCATCAATGCCACGTGATCCGAGAGTTTATTCCAAGCTTCGTCGTTAACAGTCCAAGAGTCTTTAAGTTCTAAGTTTCTAAAATAAATTCGGTCTAATTTTAGCAAAGGAAAAAAACAAGGAAATGTTCGTGCATGTTTTTGAGTTTTTTCAAAGTGAGCTTCCTTAAGGGATTGTTTTTTTTTTAAGTAAGGTGATATTTTTTCTCCCCAATCATTAAAATCGCCACCTAAGATGAGTGCCTCGGTGGCGATATTAAGTTTTCTAATATATCGATTAATCATTCGAATTTGAATCATTCGAGAATTCTCTATCAAGTTTAGATGAGCAGACATGAGGTGAATTTTTTTGTTGTGAGGTCCGTCGATTGTCGCATGAAGAAGTCCTCTGTTTTCAAAGCAATTTGTGGAGATATCTAAGTTGTTCCATTTTGTAATTGGGTAGCGGCTGAGTATGGCGTTTCCGTGGTGACCTTCAGCATAAACAGCATTTTTTCCATATGCATAATGCGTCCAAATCTCATCAGCTAAAAATTCAAACTGTGATTCGAGTGGATAGTTTGAGTATTTTTTTGAGTGTTTGGAATGAAAGCCCGAAACTTCTTGGAGGCAAATGAGGTCGGGTCTCAGGTGGCGAATTCCTTCGCGCATTTTTTCTAAAACAAAACGTCTGTTTCCAAAGGTAAATCCTTTATGGATGTTGTAAGTGAGGATTTTCATCTGATGAATCAGAGAAGTGGTGAGAGAATTCTTCCAATCCCCTCAAAAAGTAAAGTAAAGTATGGTTTTTCGGCGATTCCTTCATGGCATTCTTTTTTTTGTTTGTTCCACCATTCACAAAGGGCTTGGATGTCTTTTTCGGAATAAAGAAACAAATTGAGTTCGTAATTATAGAGTAGGCTTCTGATATCCATATTGGCTGACCCAATAATAGCTATTTTTTGATCAAGTACTGTTAATTTTGCATGCATCATTTTAGGGAAGAGAAAAATTTTTCCACCTGCATTTTGTATGTGTCTTAAGTGACTCCCTCGAGCGATGTCTAAAAGGAAGTAATCAGATTTTTCAGGAATAAGGATCTCAATTTCTACTCCTCGATGAAGAGCAAGGGTAAACGCTTTGCTGAGCGAATCGTCGGGAATGAAGTAGGGTGTTGCAATCAGAATACTTTCTTCGCATCTATATATCGCTGTGATAAGGGCATCGTAGAAGGGATCATTTTCAACATCAGGGCCACTTGCAACAACTTGAATAAGTGAATTCGAATGTTCTAAGTTTTGAGAGCAGTCCATGTAATGTATTCTGCACAAAAACTTTTATTTTTTTTGTGAAAAAGACCAGTCAGCTTCAAAGATTGTTCTTAAATCTCCAACACAATTACCTGAAACTTCTAAATTAAGATCGACCCAACGTTTAATATTCTTTGTTGGACCAAGATAAGTGCTTGAAATATTCATTCCTCCAATGAGGGCAAAGGTCTCGTCAAAGATCATAAGTTTTCTGTGATTTCTTAAGTTTGCTCTTCCTCTTAAAATTGATTCAAGAACTGGTAGAAAGAATCTTATTTCTATGCCTTCTTCTTTCATTTTCCGAGATAGTATTTTGTGAAAATAAAAAGATCCTACGCTATCGACAAGAATTCTTATCTTTATTTTGTCTTTTTTAATTTTTTTAATAAGTTCTTTGATGATTTCTTTTCCTACGTCGTCACATTTAAAAATAAATGTACTTATAGAGATTGAAGTTTTTGCTTGCCTAATGTTTTCACTGATAAGATTAAAAGCTTTTTCTCCATCTTCGATAATCTCTACGGAGTTTCCGCTTGTTAGGGTAGGTGCTCCTGTCGCTAGAAGAAGGTTTTGGGTCATCTCTGTAATTTTGTTTGATCTTTCTAATTGAATTTTTTTTCTTTCGTATAATTTAGATTTTTTTTCTGAAATTTTTTTTATTTTACGAGCTCCAAATATCAAATAAATTGGTATGGCAACATAAGGAATAAGTACGATTAAAAAAAGCCAAAGCAGTGTAATGGTAGGTCCTTGTTCTTTTCTAAGGAGAGATTCGACAAGTATAATTATCGATATAAGAGTGACAATTGAGAGAATATGTTCGGTTATGAAGTTCATTTAATTTAAACCTCCAGCTTGAGATCTCTTAGATCTTTGATCGACTCGCTTAGAGTATATCTCATGAAACCAGTGTTTGGTCTTGTCCTGACTGGCGGAGGCGCAAGGGCTGCTTATCAATCAGGAGTTTTGGATGGGATTTCTGAAATTTTGGGAGAATATCATCAAGCGTTACCGTTTAAGGTTTTAACGGGAGTTTCAGCTGGATCGATTAATGCGGCCTTTCTTGCCTCACATGCACATGACTTTTCGCTAGCCACACAAAAAGCAGCGAATTTATGGATAAGGCTTACTCATGATTCCATTATGACTACAGATGCTGCGTCTCTTTCTGTGATGGCGGGCAATTGGATACGTAATTTAAGTTTGGGTGGTTTCTATAAGGGGCCTCGAATCTCTCATGTGATCGATACGGATCCTCTTTTAAACCTTTTGAAGACTTATATAAATTTTAAGCAAATCAAACATAATTTGGATAGCCAAATATTAACAGCTGTAGCTTTTACCGCAACAAATTATCAAACGGGGACTGCGGTTACCTTTTATGAGGGGGATTTAAAAATTGAAGATTGGTCACGTAGCTCAAGAATTTCCAAAAGAACGTCTCTAGGTCTTCATCATATTTTAGCGTCTGCAGCCATTCCTCTTTTATTTAAGCCCGTAAAAATAGATCCTTTTTATTTTGGAGATGGAAGTATTCGTCTTTTAACGCCCTTAAGTCCCGCAATTCATTTGGGCGCAGATAAAATTTTAGCCATAGGGATTCGAAAAATTAAATCGAGTGCCTATACTCAGAAGCTCAATTTAGATAAAGAAAGCGGGGAGATTACAATCGCCGATATTGCAGGAGAACTTTTGAATGCGATTTTTATGGACACTCTTGAGGCTGACATCGAAAGAGTGAAGCGTATCAATAATTCGATTGCGATGAGCGCTGATTGTAAAAAAGTTGATGTGGAGGAACCGTCGTTGAGACCAATTGATTTGCTCGTGATCGAGCCTTCCCAGGATCTCTCTGAGCTAGCAGCTCAATATTATCCCAAGCTTCCATTTATGTTTCGGCATCTCTTAAGAGGTATTGGCGCCTCTCAAGAAAGAGGACAGGATCTTTTAAGTTACTTAGCTTTCGATACCTCTTATACTAAGCCTCTTGTTGAACTTGGACGTAAAGACGCTTATTCGCATAAAGATGAAATCGAAAATTTTTTTATTCAAAGGACTTCTTAATGGGTTGCGCCTTTTCTTTATGAGCTAATTCTCCATGAGGTAATTCTCCTCAAGCTATTTATGCAGTAGCATAGGGCTATGGCCATGTTTGATACCCGTTTGAAACATGAGTTGGGTAGTGAGGATGTAAAGCGAGTTGATTGGACGCTTTTTTTTACAATTATTTTAATTTCTCTCTTAGGAATTATAAATCTCTATTCAATTTCTCTTGATTCCAATATTCCTCAGGGACTTGTCACAAAGCAATTGGTTTTTTTGGGAGTGGGTTTTTTATTTATCGCTGTTTCGCTTCTTTTTGATTACCGAATTCTTGAGCATTTTGCCTATATCATTTACGGGATAAATCTTTTGTTGATTTTGGGAACCAGGTACTTTGGGATGCTTCGAAATGGACATCGTCTTTGGTATAATTTGGGCGTTATTGCTTATCAACCCGCTGAGACAATGAAGCTGGCCATGATCCTCACGTTGGCAAAATATTTTCATGGCCGCGAATACGTGGAAAGTCTTGGGTGGAGAGATTTGAAGGGTCCTTTGTTGATTGTGGGTCTAGCGGCAGGGGCAACTTTTTCTCAGCCAGATACGGGCACGGGAATGCACATTCTTTTGATTGGATTTACGACGATTTTATTTTTTGGTGTACGAAGAAATATTATTTTATCAGCTTTGATGTTTGTCGCGCTTGCTTTTCCGCTTGGTTGGAAATTTGTTTTTAAGGAATATCAAAAAGATCGCGTTCGAGTGATGTTTGATCCGATGTCTGATCCGCGTGGTAGAGGTTATAACTCTTTGCAGGCAATGATTGCTGTGGGGTCAGGTCAATTTTCAGGTAAGGGCTTTAAGCAGGGTACTCAGACACAGTTGGGTTTTACTCCTGAAGGATATACGGATTTTATTTTTACTGTTGTTGCTGAGGAGTGGGGCTGGTTGGGGTGTGTATTTGTGTTGGGGCTTTATTGCTTGCTAGTTTACAGGTGCATATGGGCCGCTGCTCACTCGAGGGAAAAGTTTGGATCCCTCGTTGCGGTCGGTGTGGCCGCGCTGATTGCTTATCAGGTGCTTATTAATGTTTCGATGGTTATTGGGCTCTTTCCGATAGTTGGAATTCCCCTGCCGCTGGCAAGTTATGGCGGATCATCTGTGATCACAGTCTGCATTGCTCTTGGGCTTGCGCTAAATATCGGTTACCGACGGATTATGTTTTGATTAACTTTAAAAAAAATGGAGCGGGAAACGGGACTCAAACCCGCGACCTTCGCCTTGGCAAGGCGACGCTCTATCAACTGAGCTATTCCCGCGCGGAGACCTTTATAACTAATCAATATGAGGCACCATATCAAGCTCTTCGTAGCCTCTTTTGCCTATAATTTGCTTATAAATGGTTTTAAGGCTGCTGACGCTTAGCGTTCTTTCACGGTTATCCACATTTTTCTTACTTGGAAGCGTTGACGATATGTGGATAAGTCCATATTCTATAGCTATCAAAAGCTTAGCCTCGGATTAGATTCGATTCTAAGTCTTAAAACCTCGATGTAGAAATCTTGCCCTCCCCATCTACATCGAGGTTTTTTTTTGCCAAAATCAAAGCGTGATCATTAGCGAACAAATTCTTCTTCGGCATGAAAGCGATCCTCTTGTGGTTCAGCTTAAAAAAAGCTTACGACGAAGAACTTGGTCGATTGCTTTGAAGCCTGGTGGGGAAATTATTTGTTCTGTTCCCTTTAAGATGAGTGATGAAAAGATTTTGCTTCTTTTGCAAAAGCACGAAGAATGGATTCGGAAAAAATTAAAACGATTACAATCTTATTCCTCCATGAAGCTCACACATCGCTGGCAAGAGGGAGAAAGCGTCTACTTTCAGGGAAAAGAATTGAGGCTTTGTCTAGAGCGCTCTTTTTATTCCAGTGTAAGTGTGGATGAAGACAATTTAATTATTCGAGCGGCAAATTTTCAGCCAACACATATAAAAAGAATATTTGAAGAATGGCTTGCAGTTGAAACTCAATCCCAAGCGCTTTTGCTTCTTTCAAAATGGACGTGTCGCTTTGAATTAGTAAAGCAGCCACCACTTAGTTTTCGCACACTCAAATCATGTTGGGGTCTTTGTCGAAGCGATGGCCGAATCACTTTGCATAAGCATTTGGCTCGTATGCATCCAGAATTTTTTGAATATGTGTTGGTTCACGAAATGTGTCATCTTTTTCACATGAATCACAGTTCTGCTTTTAAGCAGTTACTTGAATCACACATTCCTCATTGGAAAGAAATCAAAAAGAAACACGAGCCCTTACTTTCTTCATAATAATTAAAGAAGTGCTAAATGGAGGATTTCTATTCATTTAAATTTGAATAAAGTCTGGCAGAATAGGAAAGATGGATAAAGCAATTGGCGGTCATTCGGATAAGCAGAAGGCTCTTGATAGAATTCAGGTGTTTTTAAATGAAACTTTAAGTGAAAATACTCAAGTACTTGAGGTAGGATGCGGTTCGAATAGCCAGCTAAAGTTTACAAAGTCAGATCAAGTTACAGGTATTGATATTTCAAAAGATCAACTTGAAAGAAATTCTTTTTTAAAAAACAAAATTTTGGGTGACATACAATCATATGATTTTGAATCAAAAAAATACGATTTAGTAATTTGTTGGGATGTTTTGGAGCATTTAAAAAAGCCTAAATTGGCTATTTTAAATATGTTAAGTGTGTTGAATCATAATGGCATACTTGTGATAAAAGTTCCAAACTTGCTCTCTTTCAAAGGGCTTTTTACGAAATTTACACCTCACTTTATACACGTTTTTTATTACCGAAAAATCCTAGGAAGACCTTTGGCTGGAACTGAAGATAGAGCACCTTTTCCAACTTTTTTATGTGTTGATGTAATTTTAAGTAAGGTTATTGATCTATGTAATAAAAATGGTGCTGAAATGGAATTTTTTGCATATTTTACGGATATTCAGATAAAGGCTCTTCCTCATGGTAGGCAAAAGGTTTTTTTGTTTGTTGCAAATATTGTTTCAATATTATTCCAGATTATAAGTTTTAATTATATTCGTAGCTATGAAAAATCAGACTATATGGTTGTTTTTAGGAAAAAAAAGTAATCTTTAATGTGTTAAAAGATTTCTTGCATGGGCATGTAAAATTATATTTTTATTTTAGTAATTCTTTAGGCAACTTTGAGAGTTTTCCGTCATTCGGTGCAGGAGTAATTTCTAAAACTTTGCACATAAGCTCGTAAATATTTATGTTATCAAAAGCTGGAACGATTTCTTGAATGGTAAAAGAAGGTCCACGTGCATAAAAACTTGCTTGCATAGATTTTAACGTGTTGTCGTATCCGTGGGTAGCAATATAGGAATTTGCTTTTACTGGTGAGAACTCAACTTTTGTTTTGATGTTTACTCTTTCTTTGGCAACAAGAAGCAAGTCGGGAATGCGATCACTTTTTTGATAGCGATAACGAGAGGGGATTTTTTCTTTTCTATAAACTTTATAGCTTTTTGATTTTTCTATGAGTTTTTTTTCAAGCTGCTTAAGTTCATCTTTGTTTGATGAAAAAAGTCCCACCACAGAGCTCTTACCTATTTTGTCTACATTTGGAAAGTCATTGAGAATGTTTGAGATGTCGATTGTTTTTTTGGGATCCATGAGAACCATTCCATGATCAGAGACCACAAGGATATTAAGATCTTTTAACTTTTGCTTTTTTTCTAGCTCGCTCATTAAAAAACTAAGAGCTTCGTCAACTTCTTTGATGGCAGCTTTGACTTCGTTTGTATGCGGTCCAAATTGATGGCCCTTTGAATCGACCACATCAAAATAGAGAGTAAAAAAATCGGGTCTTTTGTCATCGGACAGATCAAACCACTTTAGTAGAAGCTCCACTCTTTCTTTGCTTGATATGTTTTTGTCATAAGGCTGAAAGTATGTAGGAAGCATTCCTTGGTGGGGTGCCTCGGACCCTGGCCAAAAGAGAGTGCCCGATTTGAGTCCTTGTTTTTGAGCGGTGATCCATATCGGCTCTCCCCGCCACCATTTAGGGTTATTCAAAAGTTCACGAGGGGCTCCTAAGAAAAAATGATTTTTAGGATCTTGGGGATCTCTGATTTCGTTACCCACGATTCCATGGTTTTCAGCGTAAAGTCCCGTTACGATCGTGTAGTGATTGGGAAAGGTAAGGGAGGGAAATATGGGTTTAAGGCTCTTGGCTCTTACTCCCTGACGAGCAAATTCGTAAAGGTTGGGGCTGTCTGCTTTTGAAAGATAATCAGGACGAAATCCATCTATAGAAATGAGCAGGAGTGGGTGGCGTCCAAAACATAAAGAAGTGTAAAAAAAAAGAGTAGAAAAAATGAAGTAATTCTTAATGTTTTTCATGACAATTGTTTAAAGCATTAAGTCATTTCTAACAATCAACATAATTAGGTTGTTTTTAAAATAAACTCACGTGAAAATAGAGGTCATGTTCTCAAAATTTAAAACTAATCTTTTCTTGGTTCTTGTTCTATCTTCTCTGAATTCTTGCCTTGATCTTGTAGACACGCGAGATGGTGTTTCGGGTGTTGATAGAAGAGTTTTTGTAACTAAAAATACTTTTTTAGCTGATTTTGGGGGCTTCACGCCCGATGAAAAATGCCAAGAGGCAGCACAAGCTGCAGGTCTTGAAAGAATTTATACTGCAATCTTAAGTTATAGTGTGAATTCAGGTGATGCTCGATCTCGTTTGGGCGACAGCAGTGGATACCTGTATCTAATTGATAATGCGGGTTCCGCTTTTATCGTTACAAAAGGTTTACTTGATACAGATGGGCTTTGGGATAGGTCTTCTGTTAACTTGTCGACTGCTATCAATATGGATGAATACGGAAATTCTATTGTGGGCACTTCAAGCGTTTTTACGGGGACAAAGGCAGATGGTACCAAGTTGGGTACGGCAGCAGCTGATTTTTGTAATAACTGGAAGAGCTCCAGTGCTCACGCGGTTCGAGTTGGAGATGCCTCTCAGGTTGATAGTAAGTGGGTTGATGATACCGTCGGAGATTGCTCTGTTGAGGCCCGTTTGTATTGCATAAGTCAGTAGTTTTGGCCTCTTAATTGTTCATTTTAATCAATCGTTAAGATGTAGGATTCGTTTTTCTGTAAAGCCAATTTTGTGGCTCAAAAAAAAACTTTAGATACTCATTTTTTGCCGAATCAACTTTCATGGGGTTCGGAAAAAAACATTTGTTTTTAATTATTATTTGTTTTCAAGTTTTTGTTTCAAAAAAAGCCGTTTCATCAGAATTTGATGGATCTCATCTAGACGAATTTAAGTTTCAGGTTGAAATCCCACGAAGCATGGCCGTAGTGGGAGATAGTATTAGTGCGGGAGCGTTTGCGATTTTTAATCGTACGGATGGGCTTAATCCTCTCTTACTTGGAAAGTTTTTGGATATAATGTTACGTCTAAGTTTAAAAAGATCTATAAAAGGTGTCGAGTATAAGCAATATAGTTGGGCTACGGGCTGGAGAGATTCGGTTGATTCACATTTAAATCGATTGAATGATCTAAGTGAAAAACCTTTAAAAAATTTAAATGCAGCAATCTCTGGATCCACAAGTTTTAATCTTAATTCTCAAGTGGATAATGTTCTTAAGTGGAGTCGTAAAAAATTAAAAACGAAAGCGCCTGATTATTTTATTGTTGAGATTGGGGCAAATGATTTGTGTTTACACGGGAAAGAATCAATGACGAGTGCCTCGGATTATTCTGAAAATATTCGAAACAGTGTTGAGAGGGTTTTGGTTCAAAATCCAAGAGCTAAAGTTCTTCTTGTCGGAATCCCAGATGTTTTTCATTTAAAAAAAGTAGCTGAAGATTCTTTTCTTTCTTTAATTCCAGGTCTTAATCGTTGTCGCAACATGTGGTCTTTTCATGGATTTTGTCAGAATATTCTAGAAGAAGACGTTTCCTCTCCAAAATACAAAGAAGCTCAGCTTCGCTATGGTCAATACATGCATGAACTTGAAAATGTTAAAGAGGATATAAACTCTGTATGGGGTTATGATACGGTAAGATTTTCTAATCAACTAAGTAACTACGAATTTAAGGACACAGAGATAAGTTTTGATTGCTTTCACCCAAACAAAAGAGGTCAGAAAATGATTTCGGATATTACGTGGGAAGAGACTTGGTGGTCAGATCTCTAGTTTTGCTAGAGCTAAAGCTTTCTTTTAATTACAACGAGCCTTTAAATTGATGCGCCGCTATTAGTTCTTAACTTTTGTTGTTCTTCACCTTAAAGAGATTAATCTTAGTATTAGACATGAAAGTTTTCTTTGTATTGTTCTCTTTAGTGAACCTGTCGTGGGCTCAAGAAATTGATTTACGCACGGCTTTTGAGGCTGCCTCGTTAAATACAGAAGCCATGCCCATTCAAGAGTCAAAAGTTCAGCAAGGAGAGGAACAGGTTTCGCAAGCTTTATCTGGGATTTTTCCTCGGCTAAGTATTGTGGGAAATTACACGCGCATAGCTGACCCTGGATTCACGGGCGCTTTTGTTGCAGATCTCAATCAGCATTCAGCTAGGATCAGTGCGACACAGCCTTTGTTTCATGGATTAAAAGAGTTTGATGCACTTAGAATTGCGCAACATTCTTTAAAAAGCCAAAAATTTTTCACCCAAAAAGTAAAAGGATCTTTGTACTATCAGGTAGCTAAAAGTTTTTTTTCAATTTTAGCCGCTGAGCAAGATGTCAGAAATTTAAAAGAGGTTTTAAAATTTTCGCAGCAAAGAACTAAGGAGTTAGGGGCTTGGGTAAGGTCTGGTCGCTCACGAAACACAGATTTGCTGAGTGCTCGATCTCAGGAAGCTATCTTAAGCGCGCAGCTCGATGCGGCTTTAAATTTTTTAGATCAAACACGAGATAATTTTTATGCACTCACTAAGCTAGATAAAAACTCTCAACTTAAAGACCTATCCTTTGCTGAAGCCTCTCTGACGTTAAAATCCCTTACTGAGTACATAAATCTTGTTGAGAGACGTCCTGATATTCAAGCACTTGAAGCTCAGGTTCAAGCCGCACGTTATAACAAAAAATACGTACGTGCCTCGTACTATCCCTCTCTTGATTTAGTGGGAAATTATTATCTTAATCGATCGGGAACGAATTTAAAAAATTCAAAGTGGGATGCCGGAATCAATTTAAATTTCCCTTTTTTTGAAGGGGGAGTTACAAATGCACAAGTCGGAGAGGCGGCTGCCAAGTTACACGAACAAGAGCTTTTGCTTGCTCAAGGAAAACGAAATGCTGAAGTGGAAATTAGGGTTGCTTATACGGAACTTCAAAAGTCTTTTAATCAGGTAAAATTACTCAAGCAGGCCGTGGAGACAGCTACGGCTGCTTATAAAGGATTATCTAAGGATTACCGTCATGGTCTTGCAACTAATATTGATGTCCTGAGTGCGATGTCAAAGCAATTAGAGGCAAAAAGATCCTATGACACAAATCGATATGCTTTAGAGGTTGCAAAAGCTTCTTTAGACAATGCAGTTGGCGAGTTTTTTTCACTTGAAAAATAAAATTAATAAACTTTCGAAAAAGGAGTAAACGATGAGTCTTTCAGAAATATCTATTAAGCGACCTGTCTTTGCGTGGATGCTTATGGCCGCACTTATTGTTTTTGGTTGGATTGCTTTCAAGCGCATGGGAGTCAGTCAGTTACCGGATGTAGATTTTCCAGTCGTTTCTGTTTCTTTAAGTCTTGAGGGTGCGGCCCCTGAAATCATGGAGGTGGACGTTGTCGATCCACTTGAAGATGCTTTAATGGGTGTTCAGGGAATTACAAATCTTACATCTTCGTCAAGAATGGGTTCCGCATCAATTTCGGTCGAATTTGATCTTGAAAAAAATATTGATACAGCTGTTCAGGAAATTCAAAATGTCATCTCTCGCACGCTTCAACGTTTACCCAAAGATCTTGATCCTCCTGTGGTTACAAAAAGCAATCCCGAAGATAATCCTATTATTTGGCTTTCCGTTTCCTCGGCAACAATGCCGCGTCCTGCGTTGATGTCGTTGGTTCGGGATCAGATCAAAGATAAATTTTCTTCCGCAATGGGAGTGGGCGAAGTGATGATGGGTGGATATGTTGATCCGAGTCTGCGAGTCTGGCTTTCAACCGAAAAGCTAAAAAAATATTATTTAACAGTCAGTGATATTTTCAATACGATTCAATTAGAGCATACAGAGCGACCTTCAGGAAGAATCGAAAATTTAGAAAAAGAAATCAACATTCGTACTATGGGAGAAGCTCCCACGGCAGAAGAATTCGGAAAGCTTGTAATTAGCAAAAGAGGTGGGGCGCCTAATTATAATCCAATTCGCCTCAATCAAGTCGCGCGCATTGAAGATGGTTTGAATGACGTACGATCAAAAAGTCGTGTAATGGGTATTTCAGCTGTCGGGCTTGGAATAAAAAAGCAGCGCGGAACAAATGCGGTAGCAGTGGCAAAAGCAATTAAAGAAAGACTTGAAGATGTAAAAAAGATTTTGCCCAAAGATGTCGACATAGCGGTTCGCTTTGATTCAACAAAATTCATAGAAGATTCAGTTCATGAATTAAATTTTACTTTGCTACTTTCGGCTATTTTAACAGCACTCGTTTGTTGGGCTTTCTTGGGTTCTTGGTCTGCAACGATGAACGTCGTTTTAGCTATTCCCACTTCAGTTGTAGGGACCTTTATCGTTTTGCTAGCTCTTGGGTTTACTTTAAACACTTTTACTTTATTGGCACTCTCTCTTGCGATCGGAATAGTTGTTGATGATGCCATAATGGTTTTAGAAAATATCGTTCGCCATAATGAAATGAAAAAAGATCGTTTCTTAGCAGCACTTGACGGATCGCGAGAGATTACCTTTGCAGCGCTTGCCGCAACAGTTGCTATTATTGCGATTTTTCTTCCTGTTGCCTTTATGAAGGGAATTATTGGGAAGTTCTTTTATCAGTTTGGAGTAACTTTGTCTGTTGCGGTGGCTTTGTCGCTCCTTGAGGCTTTGACTTTAACTCCCATGAGATGTTCTCAATATTTGGACTTGTCAGAGAGAAATTCTAGGATCGGCAAATTTATTGAAGCTTTTTTTGAAAAAAGTGCTCTTTCCTACGAAAAAATAGTAACAAAAATATTGAAGCACCGAGGTAAGGTTATAGGAGCTTCTCTTTTGTTTTTTGTTTTAAGTTACGCAAGCCTTTCTTGGCTAAGAAAAGAGTTCGTGCCTTCTCAAGATCAAGCAAGGCTTTTTATGAGAGTTAGAACTGATATTGGTTCTTCTATTCATGTAACAGATGCAAAAATTGCCGAAATAGAAAAGATTCTTTCTAAAAGGCCTGAGGTCGCTCAATATTTTTCAACAATAGGGCAGGGTTCAGAAGTAAACGTAGGTAATATTTTTATTACGCTTAAAGATTTCAAAGACCGCCCTCGAGATAAAACTCAAAATAAAAAACTTACACAGCAAGAACTGATGGAAGTTTTACGAAAAGAAATGAAAGTCGTGAAGGGTGCAAAAACGACTCTACAAGATTTATCTTTAAGTGGATTTAGCGCAAAGCGAGGTTATCCAATTGAGTTTACCGTGCAGGGCCCTGAGTGGGCTATTTTGACGGATTCCGTTACTAAAATCACTCAAGCGATGGATCAAACAAAAATGATGACTGATATTGATACAGACTATCGAGAAGGGATGCCTGAAGTACGTGTTGTTCCAGATCGTGAAAAGACTCGGGCTTTTGGTGTGAGCATTGCAGATGTGAGTACGACAATTGATGCATTGATGGGTGGGCAAATAGCAGGAAAGTTTTCAAAGGGTGGGCATCGCTATGATGTTCGTGTGCGTCTTGAAGAAGTCGAAAGAAAAAATCCCGATGACATTAAAAGGCTTGATGTAAGAAATAACCGTGGAGAACTTATTCCTATAAGTTCAGTCGTCAAACTTGAGGAGCGGATGAGCCTACAAGGGATTTCAAGGCAAAACCGTCAACGAGCGATTACTGTTTTTGCAAACGTTGCCCCTGGAGCTTCTCAAGCAAAAGCTATTGATGAAATTCAGCGTCTTTCTAAAAATATTTTGCCCTCTGGATATTTTATTCAGGTCAGTGGAAGTGCAAAAACTTTTCAAGAATCCATGTCAAGTTTAGTGGCCGCACTTGTTTTGGGAATACTGGTTTCTTATATGGTGTTGGCTTCGCAATTTAATAGCTTCCTGCATCCATTGACAGTTTTGGTTGCATTACCTTTTAGTGTTTCAGGTGCTTTTCTAGCTCTTTTGATAGCCAATCAGTCTTTAAATATTTTTTCTATGATTGGATTGATCTTGTTGATGGGTATAGTGAAGAAAAACTCTATTCTTTTAGTGGATTTTACAAATCAGCTCCGTGAAGAGGGATTGGGAGTTGAGGCAGCACTCGTTAAGGCTTGCCCTGTGAGATTACGGCCTATTCTCATGACTTCTTTAGCAACAATTGCAGGAGCTTTGCCCGCAGCTTTTGCGATTGGGCCAGGTGCGGAAAGCCGTATTCCGATGGCCGTGTCGGTGGTGGGTGGAGTATTAGTCTCCACAGTCCTGACACTTTTTGTGGTTCCGTGTGTCTACAGCTTACTTTCAAAGTTTGAAGGACAAAGAGTCAAGGTTTAGTTGCTAACGGTTCGATTGTGAGAATTTTCTTTTATGCTTTGTTCAACCGTCGCACGATTTGAATTTTCGATCCAACCTTGTACAGATGTTGTCCAGTTTTTTTCACTAGAAGTGTTATAGAAATGGACTCCGTCTTCTAGATCTTTGTTTTGAATTGTTACTCTGTTCACGGTATCAAAAAAGCTTGATCTCACTCCGTGTTCTTTTGAAAGATAAAATTTTATTTTATTACAGAGTTCTTGATGTTTATATTTTACTGCATCAGGAGGAAGGATGAATTTTATATCTTGAATCCCATTTTCTTTTGCAAGAGCAAAGATTTTATCTAAATCTTTAACAGGGCTATATTCCTCACTGTGATTGCTACCTAGCTGAATAACGAGATGAGTGAATTTTTTTTCTGGATTACCACATGAATGAGAAGCAAGAAGTTTCGCTAGATTCCAGTTTTGTGGAGCAGGGTCGTTCTTAGAAAAGCTCTTAGAATTTCCCTTGCCATCTTTAAAGTATGTTGCATTAGAGCCACTGGGGTTTTTCATTGGGTAATTTCCTGCCCATTGATCAAATCTTGATCCAGATACCGAATAAAGACAGGCCTCATTTCCGTTTTTGCTTAAAGCCTCGGCGATACCGGGCCCAAACTTTCCATAAGAAGATGAAAGAGAGTCACCAATGACAAGTGTTTTGTTGTTAGTTTTGTTTAAAGTTGAAGCCGTTTGAGTGTTAGCTTTAACTGCTTCAACTTTGGGAACTGGTACTGCTTTTACTGGTGCGTCGGGTTTGGGAGTAGGCACAGCAGTTGCCTTTGTTGGTGTAACCCCCACGACTTTAGGAGGTTGCGGGACAGCAACAGGCTTTTGTGGTTTTGTAAATTCTTCAAAGCTTTTTGGCTCAATATCCTCAAATGTAACTTTCAAAGCAAATGCTGAGGGATATATTAAAAGGCCCGAAAGAGTGATGATGGATATATTTTTTTTCATATCTTACTAATTCTCAGGATATGGTAATTTGATTTTCAAAAATAGAGGAAACTATAAAATGAAAAACAAAAAACTTTTAACCTTCAGTTTTATTGGATTGATAGCTTTTGCCAAGACAACGTCAATCAGTATGAACAAGGAAAAGGGCGTCAAAGTTGTGGCGACTAAAAGTGTAGAAAGTTACTTACATATCCAAAAGCAGCTTGCGGCAGATTCACTTGAAGGAGTTGTGGATGCCGCAAAGCAGATTTATAAAAATGAAAAAGGCGAGCTTTCTCAAGCTAGTTTAATTCTTTCTAAAAGTAAAAACATTGAAGATGCACGTGAGAATTTTAAAAAAGTTTCGAATATTTTAATAACTTCAACTAATGAAAAAAATCGCTTGGGAGCGAAAGTGGCTTATTGCCCCATGGCCCAGGCTAAATGGTTGCAGCTAGGTGATTCACTTAAAAATCCCTACTATGGTGCTGCGATGCTTGAGTGTGGTCGTTTTGAAACTAAAAATCATTCCAAAAAGTAATAACTGTTGTAACTTATTCTTATGAACGCTGCGAGATATTTATTGCTATTCTTATCAATTGTCCCTTTTTTTTCTTTTTCGCTTCCTTCAAGCGCTCGACTGTTTCAAACTGTTTATGGCTTTAAAGTGAGTTGTTTACTCTGTCATACAGAAGGTGGAGGAACAAGTTTGACTCCCTACGGGAAAGATTTTCTTAAATCAGGAGCGAATATGGCTTCTTTTAAAAAGATTGAAGAACGCGATTCAGATGCAGATGGAATAAAAAATCTTGCAGAAATTCTTGCTCGATCAAATCCTGGAGACAAAATAAGCACCCTTGAGAATAAGGGTGAATGGCTTGCAAAAGCAGGATCAATCTTTATTCCTGAAAAACAATTGGATGAGTTGTTTTCTAAAATGTTTTCAAAAAGCGTAAAGTACAGTGCTATTGAAGGAGCACTGAGCGCAGACCAAGTTTCTTTTATGAAAAGCAAACTCACAAGAGAAGTTTCTGATGATGATCGTGTTCCAACTTTTTATTTTGCCGAAGTTGAAGGCAAAAAAGAATCTGTAGCTCAATTAATGACCGAAAAAATTTCAGGGCATAATCTCGTTGCAGGTGTGGCGGTGGCAACATCGGGAAAGCTAAAGTCTATTAAAATCTACGACTCTGATAAAAGTTTAGCAGGAATAGAGTCTTTTCTTGAAAAATTAAAAGAAAGTGATTTGAATTCTTTAAAAAATGTGAAGCCCTCTGGAGAATCACAAAAAACAGTTTACTCTCTTGTTGAACGAAGCCTACTTTTGATGAACATTGTCTTTGGGGGTGCAAAGTAAAATGGCTGACTCGGCTTTAAATTTTAACTCAGCTCAGCTTCAAAATTCGAGTGTTGAATTAGTAAGAGATTTTAACTTTCTCAACGATGCTTTTTACCCAGGCTTTTCAATCTTTTTATTTTTCTTTTGTGTTTGGGCATCCGTTACTTGGGTTAATAAAAATTCCAAAAATAAAAAAGATACTTTTTATAAAATTAAAAATGCTCCGTCTTTACTTAAGGCCAGTTTGCTACCTACACTTTTAGCCTTTGCTCTGACTCATGTTTTCTCGGCGATTTCCGTTTATTACAACACTAAAATTGTGAATCCCTCTACAGTACTTTACTTTCAGGCCATGGGAGTGGGGCGTCTTTCTTCTTTAAGCCACGCTCATTTTTTTGCTCATGCCACGATGTATTTGATAATGGCATTTTTAGTTCAAATGACTGAGGGTTCTAAGTTATCTATGGTTGTCGCTCCCTTGCTTGCTTTGTGGGCCGGAATCTTTGATGTTGTTTCTTGGTGGGGAATCAAAATACTGTCTCCACATTTTGAATATCTGGCTATGTTAACGGGCATGTCTTTTAGCCTTTCGTTTTTATTTATGGCCACTCAAATTTTGAAATCTTCTCTTTCAAATAAAGATTAAACTTTTTGTTTCTTAATATGACACTCAAGATCAGATAGTTTTCGGGGAGGCAGCGCTGCTCTTAAGGCATTAAGGATAGCCAGTATGTCTATGATTTCTTGGCAAACGGCCCCCTGAATGGGAGAGAGATAACCAAAAGCTGCTGCACTCATGCCTAGAACGCTGAAAAACATTCCACCTATGGCACTTTGGAGAGCAATCTTTCTCATGCGTTGGCTAATATGAATAAATTCATCAACTTTTGTAAGTGAACTTTCAAGGATTACCACACCCGCAGCTTCACTTGTCACTTCGCTATTTTGTCCCATGGCTATTGCAACAGTGGCTGCCATCATCGCGGGAGCATCGTTTATCCCATCGCCTACATAAAGAGTATTTGCTTTGAGCGTTTCCTTTTTTACAAGTTCGAGTTTTTCCTCTGGGTTTTTAGAGAAATGAATTTCTTTTATTCCTACACTCTCAGCTAATAGTTTAACCTCATGTTCGCGATCGCCTGAAATAATCATTGCTTTTTTAAGGTTATGTCTGGGAAAAAGATGCGAAATAAAACTCTTGCTATCTGCTCTAGGAGAATCTCGGAATGTTAGAGTCGCAGCATATCTTTCATTTATTAAGACAACGCACTCAAGGCCACTTTGCGAAGGCGGAATTCTATCAAGTTCTTTAAAGTTTTCTCGAGCCAGTTTTGACCTTCCTGTTATTTTCAAACATTGATTCTCAACAAACCCAACAAGTCCTGCGCCTGGAGGTTCGCTCACTTGTGAAGCTTCTAAGAGTTGAATTCCTTCTTGTTTTGCTTTGTCTAAAATCGCAAGAGCTAGAGGGTGTTTTGAGTATTGTTCAAGACTTGCTGATAGTTTTAAAATTTCTTTTTTTGAAAATCTTTCATCACTTTGAATTTCAACTAATTGAGGTTTTCCGTAGGTAAGGGTTCCTGTTTTGTCAAAAATAGCTGTTTCGCAAAGTGAGATTTGCTCTAAAACAACAGGTTTTTTAATTATTATCGCTCTTTTTGCAGCAAGGGAAATGGAGCCAATAATTGCTATGGGAATAGCAATTATAAGTGGACAAGGAGTCGCCACCACAAGCACTGCCAAGAATCGCTCTGATTCATGGCTGAAAAACCAAGCTAGAAGAGCAACAGCAAGCGCCAGGGGAGTGTAAAATGCTCCAAGCTTATCTCCTAGCCTTCGAAGACGAGGTTTATCTTTTTCAGATGCTTCGACAACTTTTATAATCCGTGCGTAGCGAGAATCCGAAGCAACTTTTGTCGCTTGAATGCCTAGCAAGGAATTTCCATTGATTGATCCCGAGATGACAGTGGAGCCAACAGTTTTTGAAAGGCGAAAGGGTTCTCCTGTCAGGTAAGATTCGTCCATAGCGCCTCGTCCTTCGGTTACGAGTCCGTCAATCGGACATATCTCATGAGGATAGAGAAGCAGTTCGTCGCCAATTTTTATGTCTTTGATTTGAATATCTTGTATTTGAGAATTTACTTTTTTGTGAGCTATCAGGGGAATTCTTTTAGCAAGGGCTTTTAAAACAGAGGAAGCGTTTCTCATTGCATAACTCTCAAGTGCTTCACCACTTGAGAGCATGAGAACAACGATTGATCCTGCAAGATATTCTTCTAAAAAAATAGAGGTGATAATCGAAATTCCAGCTAGTAAGTCGGATCCGAATTCTTTGCGAAGCGCTTTTTTAAAGAGTTCCCAAACAAGAGGTAACCCACCAAGAAAAAGAACAATGTAAAGGGCAATGGTTGAGATTTCGGGATCAATTAAAAGAAAATAACGTAAATACAAATAAAGAATTATTCCTAATATAGAAAGAAAAAAAATTTTAGAGGAATACGTTTTTCCCACTTCGTTAGATTATAAGATTTAAAAGAATTTTTTATAAACTTTAATCAAAATCTTTTTATGTCGAATTGATTTTGACGTCATGTAGATGTTTTTTCATGTGCATATAATGGCCTTGTTTAGAAGGAGGCCCCTATATGAGAAATTTATTAATTCCACAAATACAACGAAAATTTTGGTCAAGCTTTCCTACAAGCTTTCCATTCTTCGCAGACGAAGATTTGGGATGGGACAGTGATGAGCTTTCCTATGGCTTAACATGCGATATGCACGAAAGTAATACGCATTATCTCTTAAGCTTTGACATGCCTGGAATGAAAAAAGAGGAGATCAAAGTTGAGCTTCGCGGAAACGTCTTGACGGTTACAGGTAAAAGATCTGAAGAAATCGAAGCAAAAGGCGAAGAAGTATATCGATCTGAGAGAAAATATGGCGAGTTTTATAGAAATATCACGCTTCCAAGTGAAGTAACTGCAGATGCTGTTGAGGCAGAGTATATGGATGGAGTGTTGCGGGTTGCTGTTCCAAAAGTAAAAAGTGCAAACATTAAAAGAGTTCCGATTGCCGAAGCTAAGTCTGGCGGTCTTTTGGCCAAACTCTTTAGCGATCGCAGGCCTAAAGAAATTGCTGCGAAAGCTGAAAAAAGAGCTCATTCATAATCATTCTTTCTTTCAAGGAGTGGGAGTTAGGATAAACACTCCTACTCTTTGAGATTAAAAAACTTTTAAATTTTAGAAACTAAATACAGGAGGGGTTCCATGAAAGCAACTCAGTCACCAAGTTCTTCGATTCTTTTATCAATAGATCCTTATCAAAAGGGTCGAAAGCTCGTAAATCGTTCAATTGGATTAATCAAAACATTGGGTAAAGGATTGAGTGCCAGTGTCCAGCCTGTTTATGTTGCGGAAAAAACCAGACTTAGTCGTCTTAAAAAAGCTCTTAGTAGAGATTCAGATAATTTTGAAGCTCGAACGAGAGAAAAAATCGATAAAATACTTAAATCTTCAAAAAGAAATGGAATTGAAAAAGCTGAAATTCTTTTTGATGACGAAAGAAATCGCCAGAAAGATGCTCGAATTGTGGCAGCTTTTGGAAAAAATCATGGGGATTTAATGATTGTAGCAGCAACGGGTGCTCAGGTTGGAATTAAAAGTATTTTTGATGAGAGTTTCACTGAAAATCTTGTCACACAAGCTAATATACCCGTTGTTACGGTTAATAACTTTACAAAGATTCCTGCCAAAATAAAAAAAATTGTTTTTACAAGTGATTTTAGTGCTGAATCTTCAAGAGCTTTTGCAAAAATTTGCGAGCTCGCTAAAAAACTTAATGCAGAAATTATTCTTTTCTCTGTTTTGAGACAGTATTTGTATCTAGATGACATCTCTTCTTTCAATGTGGCAACCACTGTTGATGGTTATAATTGGATAGATTTTGAAAAAAAGCGAATTCAAAATCTTGCAAATGTTTATCTCAATAGAGCAAAGCGAATGGGGATCAAAGTTCGATTTTTTTGTGAAGAAAATAATGTAAGTATCCCACGAGCGGTCATGCGCTACTCGCATCATGTCGATGCGGATATGATTGCTCTAGCAGCAAAAAGTAATTCTCGTTTTGCCCATACTTTTGGAACGGTTACTCAAAGGTTGATTCGTAAATCAGATTTGCCCGTTTGGGTTTATAATCGTTCGAAGCAAAGAATTCGTTAAGATAATGAAAATTACTTTTTTGGGAGCGGCTGGAACGGTCACAGGATCAAAATATTTAATTGAATATCATGAATTTAAAGTTCTAGTTGATTGCGGTCTTTTTCAGGGCCTTAAAGAACTTCGCTTACGAAATTGGGATAAGTTTCCACTTGTAGCTTCAGAAATCAATGCAGTTGTTTTAACCCATGCTCATATTGATCACTCAGGATATTTGCCAATTTTAATGAAGCGCGGATTTAAAGGGCCTATTTTTTCAACACCTGGCACACGTGATTTATGTTCTATTCTCCTTCCAGATGCAGGAAAATTACAAGAAGAAGAGGCGAGTTATGCCAATCGAAAGGGCTACTCTAAACATTCTCCAGCGCTTCCTTTATTTACTTATGAGGATGGGCAAAAGGTTTTAGATCAGTTTGTTCTCGTTGATTTTGGAGCTGAAAAAATTTTAAGACAAAATTTGAAGTTTTGTTTTTTTCATTCAGGGCATATTTTAGGAGCTGCTTCTGTTCTTTTAACTTCTGAAAAAACATCTATTGCATTCTCAGGTGATTTGGGAAGGCCAAACGACTTAGTCATGAAAGCTCCGGAGTTTATTCATCGTGCAAAGTACTTGGTTATTGAATCAACTTATGGCGATGAAATTCACACAGAGGAAGATCCACTTGATTCTTTTGAGAAAGCGATCAATCGTTGTTTTGCCAGGCAAGGTTTAGTGATTATACCTGCTTTTTCTGTCGGAAGAACTCAATCGATTATTTATGCTCTTTATAAATTAAGAAAACAAAAAAGGATTCCAGATATTCCTATTTTTTTAAATAGTCCGATGTCGATTCACGCAACGGATATTTATAAAAAACATTTAGATGAACTTAAGATTACGCAGCAAGAATCCACAGAAATGAGTTCTATTGTTGAGTATTCTTTAAGCGTTGAGGATTCTGTTGCTCTTAATAAAAGCCAATCTCCAAAAATTATTATTTCAGCAAGTGGAATGGCAACAGGAGGCCGAGTCTTACATCACATTCGAAAATTTGCTCCAGATTCGCGAAACATGTTGATACTCTGCGGATATCAAGCCGTGGGGACTCGAGGCGACTCTCTCTTAAAGCATGCAAAAAATATTAAGATGTTTGGTGAGTATGTGCCAATTAATGCAGAAGTGGTAGAAGTGCTTTCCCTTTCTGCTCATGCAGATCAAAAAGAAGTCTTACAATGGTTGAGTCATTTCGAAGAAAATCCGAGTCTTGTTTTTTTAACTCACGGAGAAAGTTTGTCAGCTCAAGGTTTGGAAAGCAAAATAAAAGAGGAGCTCAAGTGGCCGACTCGAATTCCTCATTATTTAGAAAGTTTTGAATTAAAATAAGAATTAGTTTTTTGCGTCTTTGGCAGCTTGTTTTTCTGCTTTTTTAGCTTTTTTTTCAGCTTTGTGGGCTTGGTAATCAGTCTTCAACTTTTTTGAAGCCTCTTTGCAACCATCAGAAATCTTAAAGTCTTTGTGTGCTTTTTTATAGGAATGGATACATTTGAGCAGTCCAGATCCAACTTTTGCCTCACCACATCCAGCCGTTGCAGCTTCAGCCGAACAATTTGAGTTAACGGCATCCCGGCTTGCTTCCATTGCTGGATCTTTGGCAAAACTTGCTTGGCTTAAAGCAAAAGTTGCTGCGAAAAGAGCTGAAATTTTAGTTATTTTGTTCATTCTTACCTCTTTATTATTATCATTGAGGAACAGAGTTCATACTAGCAGTGGGCCATAAAAGTACAAATTTGCCCCCTCATTACGCGTTTTGTCGGGATTTGGCAAAAAAAAACTAAAAAGGGTGGGATTTGGAAGTTAAATGATGCTAGGTATATTTAAGATTAACGTGGCTTCTATCAGAGTTCTGGAGCGTGCTGTTCCACCTCTTAGTGGCACCCGGCCTTAAGGAGGTTTTATGGGAAAAAAATTATTTGTTGGTAACTTACCCTTTTCTGCGACTGATCAAACGATCAAAGAAGCATTCTCTCGCTGTGGAACAGTAGAGTCTGCAAAAATTATCACTGATCGTGATACTGGACGCAGCAAGGGTTTTGGTTTTGTAGAAATGTCTTCAGATGCGGAAGCTTCAGACGCTATTTCTAAGCTTAACGGAACAGAGCTCGATGGTCGCGCAATGTCCGTAAGTGAAGCAAAGCCTCAGGCTCCTCGTGAAGGTGGTCGTGGTGGTTTTGGTGGTCGTAGCGGTGGCGGCGGCGGTCGCGGTCGTTACTAAGATCTAACAAAATAATAAATTAAAAAGGGACCTAGGAAGTTAAAACTCCTAGGTCCCTTTTTTGTTTTATATCTAAAAATTGAATAACAATTATTTCATAAAAGATTTAAATTTTTCTAGATCGTATCCTTTTTCTTTAATTGTAATTTTTACAATATCTTCTTGTTCAGCATCAAGTTGCTTGCTTCTACTGAGAATCCATCCGTAATCTCTCTTGGGTGAACCCACGAAAGCCCAGCTATAGAGATTGTCTTCATTAACCGGGCCTAGACCTAAAATCCAATAGTCTCCGTCGCCAATTCCCAGCCATTCCAACAAAGATAATCCTGTAAAATTTACTTTGAGTTTAGAATTATTAGAGCCTTCGACGACTTTTCCTTTGGCTTTTGCGATATCTACATATTCTTGGTTTTGATCGTTATATCGATAGCAGGTATTCAAAACATTGATCTTGTTAGTTCCCGCTTTAGAATATTCTGCTGTTGTATTGAAGCATTCGTTGTAGTCGCGTTTTTTCTTATCTTGAAAATTATTGGGAATTCGTTGAATTTCAAACCACTTTCCTACGTATTTGTTAAGGTCAACGCTTGCGACGGTTTCAGGAGGTGTGGTGGGTTTGGGTCCTGTTGCCCAAGTATGGTTAAGAGTTAAAAAATAAAGAGTTAATATTTTTAAAAATGCTTTTGGGTGCTTCATGAGTCTTTGTTAAGCCACAATTAACGTAAAATAAACAAAGTATTAACTTAAGTTTCACAATCTAAACCTTAAAAGCGTCGATAAATTGACTATGGCGAAAAAACGTTTCGGCTGCGCAAACGGATTTTCCATGATCGAGCTTATGATCGGGGCGGGGTTGATTGGGCTTATCGTTTTATTTGTAGCTCAATTTGGAACTAATTTTTCCAAAAATAGAAGTGATGTACAGAAGTTTGTGGAGCAATCGAGCTTTGGTGCCTACGGTACGAGATTTACGAGGGTCGCAGAAACTGCTGATTTGAGTTCACTTTTTTTACATTTACCGATTTCTACAAGTTGTTCTTCTTTGAGTGCACCTTGTTTACAAAAGATAGATCCGATCACTGGAGAAACAAGTAGCTTTTCTGCAAATAATTTACCCAAAAATTTTGAGTTTTATCGTGACACAGAAGGTGTTTTTGTTCAGACAAAAGCAAATTCGTCAAAGAGTATCGTGAGTTTTGATGCTTATTCTTTTACTAATAAAATTTTAACGAATACAGCAATGACTGCAGCCGTGAATCAAGCTTCTGTAGTGTGGCCTTTAACAGGCACTTCAAGCCCTGAATTTCCCGTTTTAACAAGATCAGCATCAGATGTTTCTTTTTCTTTTGTAGCTTCAACAGCAAGTAGTGCTGCACCTGCTGGTCAACAAGTTTTAGCATCTTATATAACTGGAAAAACAGGGAGCTTGTCGGATTTGTTGGGTTCTCCAGTTATTGTTTATAATCCCTATTACCCTCAGCAATATGTTGTTCAATTTTTATCAGAAATTGTAGCTTGTAAGACCAATATATCTCTCTGTAAACAAAAATTTCCATATGTAGCAGCAACAATTAATGACAATCACGTCATGCTTGTTTTGAAAGAAATTGAACCAAATCAATATGGAAATTTTGCTCCGAATCTTAAAAATTATTCTTTGTTCGCTTCGACGGCTAGTGGGGATTGGAGTTATTTATTTCCTACTAAAACACCAAACTTAAAAGCTATCACTTCTGTTTTTTCGAGCGACTTAGCTTCTCCTCTGGCAATCCCCAAGTGGGCTCACTTCTATGATGCAAACGCAATGAGTCCCTATGATTTGTTTATCATGCCAGTCCGTTGGTCAGTTTATTATTTAAAGAATGTTCCAGACAAGCCAGATTACTTTTCACTAATACGCAAGGATTTTAATGGGTTGAAAAATTCAATTGAGACTCTTGAAGTTTCTCTTCTCAAAGGAAGTGTAACTTTTTCAAGAAAGATAGGAACCAAAAACTTAAAGTTTAGTGTTTACGGGGAGGCAGAATGAAAAAATTATTAGGAATAAGTGTTTTATGTGGAATGTGTTTTGAGGCAAATTCGCAGACTCCGCCTGAGGCTACTACTTCAAAGAAAATACAAGTGAAGTCTTACGAGGGAACAATGCGAGATAATTTGCCTGTTCCTAGTAATGCTTCTAAAAAAACCGAAATTTTTTATCCTCGTCCAGGAGAAGTTTCCTTTTCAACTCAAGTTTGGTGTGGTGATGGTGACGTTGCTCATTACTATTCAGCTCATCCCAATGAGGTTTATAATAAAGGGGCTTCTATTCAAAGGCTTGCAATGGGTTATTGGGTAACAAGTGGTAGTGAAAAAGTTCCAGATCCTAGCTCATGGTTCTTAATGGGCTATTCAGACATTGCGTCAACGAAGGGTTTTTTGAACAAAATTAAAAGAGCCAATTCAAGTGCAGAAAATCAGGCCTCCGTTATTCTAACAGATGAACTTAATAAATTAAAAAATCAATTTACAGTTTTAAGTTCTATTCGCGATGAAAAGAAATTTAACGTTTATGCGGGAGTAATGCTTTGTAATTCTTATCAAGATAATTCGGGAATAAATACCTCAAAAGATTCCCCGACTGCTGCAACTATCGCCGATAGATTAGTCGATTATTACAAAAATAAATCCATTAAAGATTCGAAAGAAATTTTAAATGGAAAAATTGCGAAAGCAAGCTTCTCAGGATCGGAAGGTCTTTTAAATATTCAATTTGTTGGAGGTAATTCATCAAATATATATGACGAAGCATTAAAGAAATTAAAAGATTTAGATTGCAAAGATGTTTGTATTGATTCAACAAATCCTTCATCTGGTTCTTCTAAAACTATTTCTGATTATAGAGATTACTTAAATAAAGATAAATTGGTGGATAGGCTTATAACTCTTTCTTCAACTTGCAAAAACCAACTTAAGAAAGGCTCTGTTCAGTATTGGTGGGAATCTGTTTCGATGTCACTTGATTGCCAGGAAGTTGGGGCAATCGATTTTTCAAATCTCATACAAAATTTGAAAGCAGACACTAAATCCTCAAGCGATCCTGCTCTATCAATAGATGAATTTAATAAAATAAAAATTGATTTAGAAGCAGCCCTTTCGCGAAGCGCTTTAGTAAAGCAAGTACAAGATTCTATTGACGGACTTGGACTTTCTAAAAATAAGGGTCGATGTTTTCCAGTAGGTAGACCTTACATAGAAACTATTATTGCAAGTCTTCCCTATTCCTTTACCCAAAAAATCACTGATCAGGGGACAATCCTAGTTTCTATCCAAGGTAGTAAAAGTGAAATGACTATGCCTGAACCTAACTATGCTCTAGGTGCTGCAGCTCAGTATTATAAAAACGAAAGAGCTGTATTTATGTCGGATGGTGATCCTATGATTATTGACATTACCAAAACTCTTCCGGTTATTAGTTTTGGTTCGGGAGTTACTTTTCCTATGCATGTCAGAGATGTAGGCTGTAGTAATGGTCCTGGGTACTGTATCTTAAAACATAAGGACCGCTTCTTTGAGAGACTTAATTAAAAAAAATAAATGTTCTTATCTGCCGAGTCGGCAAGGCAATCTTTTGATTGTCTTGCCAATTATAGTTTGTCTTTTGACTGCAGCTTTTGGAATTTCTGCTTTTATTAATTTGAGTAATTTTAATTTAAAGCGTGTTGTTCTCAAGCAAAAATCCCACGAAATTTCAGAAAAAGTTCGAGCACGTATTCGAGAGTTGATTCAAACAAATCAGATTTGTAGTGGATATGATTTTTCTCTTTTAAAAGCTGCGAATACAATTCCTGTCGCTCCTTTTACTTTTGACAAAACAAAGTTAGTTGGTTGCTTTCTGACTCAAGAGGAAGTCGTTATGTTTAAGACTGTTGACTTAATTGTGACTCGTTTAGCGCGAGCTAATGACGCTGCTTTGGCTCAAACTATGATTCAAACACAGTTTAATTTTGTGACAGATTCTTCGCCGATTTTTACGGAGTCAGTTAATCGCCAAATTTTAGTAGGGTTGGTTACACCTATGACTTTTGCAGTAATTTTAAGAGGTAGTGGAAATACTATAAATCTAAATCCCAAAAGTTCTTTTGTTGTATCCGGTAAAACTCTTGTTTCTAATAAGGGTAGTAGCGGAATTGATTTTGATAATTTTGCTTTACCGCCTATTTTTGAAAAGAGAGAGGGTGAGGTTTTGTTTGAGGATACTCTCTTTCAAACAGCTCCGGCTGTTTCTTCTTCGCTTTTTTTTAATGTCGAGACTCTTCTTTTTCATTTTAGAGGGGGAATTCAAGACGGTGCTTTCTCGGGAGTTACTTTTGGTTTTGATTCTATGGGAGCAGAGTGGGATCAGCCATTAGATTATTTTTATGTTTACAGCGAAGAGGGTGGATATCCACTTCCCGGAAAAATTCCAAATTCAGCTATAGGACCCTTTGGGTATAAACCTATGAATTTGAGTCGAGCATCGTTGAAAAGTTTTCCGGATGATGCAACTTCTCCAAGCGGGCCTGTTCTTAAAAGCCTAAATCAAACGTGTGAGGCATCAGCCTCTTCTTCGGAAGGTAGTGTAAGACCGATGGTTTATCTCAATAAGAGTAGAGACCTGAATTTGGACTTTAAAGATTCATCCGTTTTTTGTGGTTTGATTGTTGCAAATGTTTTGAATTTAAAAATACCGGATGGGGCAGAAATTGCAATTTACGGGCATATTAATGTTTCTAAAATAAATATTGAAGGAAAGGGGAAGGTTTACATAGTTAACCCCTATGATTTTAAAAGCGCTCCACAGAAGGCGACTCTCCCTTCGGGCGCAAGTATACAAAGTCTTATTCCAATTCTTGATTCTTTAAAGACAACGGTTGCTCATAACTTTTTTGTGCCTATAGGTAATGCTCCATCTGCTTTTTCTCCTCAGTTAATGTCAAAACATTTTGAAGTTTGCGGGACAAGTAAATGCTGGAAACAATATATAGAATCTTCAGATTTATCTGAGTTATATGTTGCTAATTGGTATAAAAATCTAAAAATGATGGTGATAGAGGCTCTATGAGAAAATCATTAGAGAAAGGATTTACGGTTGTTGAAGCTCTTGTTTCTCTTGGTGTTCTCACGCTTGTGGTTGGGGTTGTTTTGACCATTTATGGTGATTACTTTAAGACGGCAAATCGAAATTACAAAGCTATGTCTGAGAGGGTTGTTCTTACTCAAATTTCTTCTCAGCTTTATTCAAATATTAATACTTATCCGGTTGTTTTAGGTAAAATATATGTTTCTTGTTTTTTAAAAAATGCAACTGGAACGGATATTTTGAATCCTAAAACTCAGCAAAAAGAGCAAGGGTTTATTGCTGTCTCTTCCTATAATGAGAATTCGCCAAGTATTTGTTCTAAGGATGCAGAAATTGAAGTTCATGTAACCGCCTCACCTCGATCAAGTCCAAATTCGGGTACTCGATATCTTATAGAGGTTTTTCAAATTACATCTTTTGAGTCAGGTGGTTTGATGAAAAAGTATACTGAAGAAATCAATGTTGCATCAGGAGTTTAGGAGAGTGAGATGTTCAGAGTGAGCGAAAAAAAGATTTTAAACTTGCTTCTTTTCTCGTCTCTTCTGGGATTGGTTATGGGTTTGCTAGGCATATCTGTGACTCTTTTGTGTAGGACTACTGGTGGTATTGAAGATATGGCCTTGTATTACTGGTCTTTGTCAGGACATGGTTTTTCTATGTTAGTTTTGTGGGTTCCTTCGATAGTTTTGTATTTTTTAGTAATTGAAAACAAAAATATTTTAAATAATAAAAATTACCGTTTTGTATTTTTTCTAGGACTCATTCTTTTCTTTATTTCTCAACTTTTTATTTTAGTGGCTTATCTTTTCCCAAAAGAAACTCAGTTGTCTCGGTTTATTTTAACTCCTAGTTCGAGGTTAATGATTGGATTTTTTCTTGTAAATAGTTTTTCTCAAGTGATTTTATTTTTTTCATTTTCATTTTCTTTAGCAAGCTTATTGAAAGCTGAAAAAGAAAAAAAAATTCGTATGAGTCTTTATTTAGGGGTTTTTGTTTCCATAACTTTTGCTTTAAGTGCGGGTTTTTCGAACGTTTTTTTGCAAAGAGGTTTTTGGCAAGATGAGTGGAGTGATCATTTGTGGCTTCCTTTAGGGCACTTCTCGATGCAAGCCATTACGATGATCCTTTTCCATTTATGGTCTCTACGTTTTGTTAAAGATCAGGAACAGTTTTATAAAACTCGAATTTTTCTTTATTTGGCTTATCCTGTGTTTGTTTTTTTGGGATACATACATCTTTTACCCGAACTTTTTAAAGTGAATGCTATTGGTTATTGGGATGATCATTACGTTTGGATACCAGCTATATCCTCCATGTTTTTTACCGTTTATTTGTCATACAATGCTTTTCGTTTTTTTAAAAAAGAGAATATCTTTTATGTTTTAAGTTTTTTAATTTTTTCGATTGTCGGAGGACTTACGGGGCTTAAAATTGTTACGGATACATTATTTAAAACACTTGTGCTTGGTACCTTGTTTATGCCCGGTCATTTCCATCCTCTTTTGTTAGGTGGATTTTCCATGAGTATGATATTTTATTTATATGAAAAAAATCTAAATAATCTAAAGCAAGTAAAATTAAAAAATTTTCTTTTTGCATCACTTCTTTTAGGGGTTTTATCTTTTTCATCTTTATTAATGTACTTAGGGTTTGGAAGATCTCTAAGGAGGTATCCCTTTTTAGTTGATCCTAAGTTAACATTTTTTTCTTGGAGTTTGTTTATCCTAGCTGGATTGACTATTGTTTCACTTTTGTTCTTAGTTTTTCGTTATTTTTATATAAATTTTCGCAGCACTTCAAAAAAAAATGAATTTTAATTTTCATTTTTAAAATAATGAGTATCTGAGCTAATTTGTAAGGCGAGTGATCCATAAAAAGCAAGAACTTTGTGTGACTGGTTTAAAAGTTCTTGGGCAAAAGCTGTGTTATTGTTTTCAAAAGCATCTTGAGCTTTTTGGGTTAGGTTGAGAGCAGCTTCAAGGCCTACGCTTATTTGCTTCGTATTTCTACATGTGTGAGTTTTTAAATAATCTTTAATCTCTCCAATCAGTTTATTATTAATTGGAATACTTTCTTTTAAGGGTCCTCTCCGAAGAAAGTTTTGAAGTGAGTGCCATAATTCTAATTGGAGTTCATTTAGGAGCGTGCCTACGGGAATCTTCTTTTGGTGATTTTCTAAAAAATTATGAATGAGTGTTTCTAGTTCCTGAGGTGATTGTTCTAATCTTTCGCCTAGAGATATATGCGTTGAAACAATAGCATCGATCTCCTCTGGTGTGAGTTTGTTTTTATAATTGTGATTTAAATCAAGAATAAGAGCAATGATTTTATCGGATTCTTTCAAGTATCTTTCTCTTTGCAAGCTGAGAGAGTCATTATTTGAAAGTATTTTCAGAGAATTTTCAGTATTTAATGTCTGATGAATGAGGGCAGAGTCAACTTTTTTTTGTACGATAAGTAAGTGGTTGATCCAGGATGCGGTCTGAATTCCCTGTCGAGATTTTAAGTTTATTTGGTATTGCGAGCTTTCGTTGAGGTTCTTTAGAATTCCATTAGAATTAACAAACTCTTCCATTATACGTAAATTCCAATAATTTGCTAAGTCAGGAGTGAGTTTAAATTCATTGAGAGAGTTAATTTCTTCAAGCCAAGCTTTAAGCTCTTCTACAAGGCTATGGTAACGATGATCTTTTGTATGTCTTTGGAATTCTTTGAAGGGTGCTTCTGCTATTGAGATGTTGTGAAATTTGGGAATTTCACAAATAAGTTTTGTGTTGGTATGGCTACTCGGATGATTAGGAGATTTTTGCTTTGAGAGAGATTTCCATAAAAAATCTTTTGTAAAAAATATTTTGTTTGAATTCTCAATATTTTTTAAAGCTGGATCAAAAATCTTATTCCATAATTTTAAAGGAATACTGTAGCTTAAAGGTTCGTTAAGGCTAGGCTGAGAATTTCCAAAAGAAAATGAATCACTTTCTAGTTCGTATTCAAAGGTTTTATTTTTTTCTTTTAGGCTAAAAGAATCAGGTAACTGTACTCGGGCTTGAGCATTTTCAACAAAAGAAAAGGGAAATGAAAAAGTTGAATATAAAGAGAATTTAAAAAATAGATCTATGAAATTATTTTTCATCTTATTTTGGAAATTAAAGTGAATTTATCCGCAATGACGCACTCGGTCAACGGTTAATTGCGTTTGGAATTTAACTACAAATCCAGCTGTCTAAAATTTAGACAGAATCACAGTGGCGCGCTCGTTAGGAGGACTTATTAAATTCCTACTAACGAGCGATTCCGCTGCAATTTTAAGAACTGTTCGTTGGGATTTCCCCAAAACAGCTCAAGAGTTGGTAAAACAGACAAGATATTTCTCGTTCCGATCAACTTAAGCCTCTCCAGCATACATTGATCAATTCCAAGTTGAACTTATCTGCTGCCACTCAGGCATGAATCCTGAGGAGCAACCATTCATACGTTTTGAGGGTTTAATCTCAAAATGCATTCCTCCAGAGGTCCTCGCTTTTCTTAGGAGCTTGGCGACCTCATCTGCCCCACTTAAAAGAATGGTCGTTGAGTTCGTAGGCACTGACGATGGCAAAGCAATCGTCGGCACATACTTTTTCAACCACTTTTGCAAGTATAGGAGAACACTTGCGACCTTTAAGCGGTTCCGAGCTTTCATCGCAACTCACTCTCGACATGTTGTCCTCTCGCCCTTGGAAGAGTTGTTGGGTGCAAATATCCAGTGCTTCACCAACAATACTAGCCTTCACTCGTGTGAGGAGCTCGGCCACTTCCTCGGTCTACCGTCGTTCGTTCCGAACGGTTGCGGACCGATGGGGTTTCAAGGTTCGCTTTCGCTACAACCTATCAAGTTACCAGTGCCTAACACGAACCTATTAAACACTTTGTCGATCAGCCTTTGATTTGTGCATTACTACACAAACCAATGATCCAGGCTAAAGCAGTAACTGGACGATTCTGCTTGCAGGGCTTGCACCTGCTTGAGTTTTGATTAGCTTCGCTGCTTCTCAAACACACACTTGGAATAAAGCACTTTGCGTGCCATGAGTGTTTTCAGCTTTTAAGATGTGGAAATAAAAAAACCTGAGACATTTTTTCTTTTCATGAAGAAAATTTGCCTCAGGCTTGTTCTAGATTGGGATTATTTTTGAATTTTCTTAAACAAATTATCAATTTTTTTGTCTAAGTCGTTCATGGCTTTTAAGCCTTTAGAGTTAAATCCTTTTCCAAGATTGTCATAAATAAAGAAAACCTCTGTTTCAACGAGCTCAAGGATGTCTTCAACTTCTTTCTTCTTGTAGAGGGACTGAATAGATTCAAAAATGAATTCAGCAGAGGGAGAGTCGGATCCAAGGTGGATGATCGCGTAACTGAGAGCAGAGACAGCGTCCAAGACTTTGTTAGAAAGAGGTTTAGGGGCTTTAGGTTTATTTTTTGCTTTAGCTTTTTTCATGATTTCCTTTTAAATACGGGTCATGAATATATCGACTATTTAAGAGCGTATGTACAACAAATAATGAAGGCCTATCTACGATAACTTAGCAAAAGACGAAAAAGATCTTGGTCTTCAAGGTTTCGTGCAATATCGAGCAAGCATCCGGAGTGATCTGGGAAGCATTCGTTAACATCTGCACCGGCTTCAAGTATGCGTTTTACAACAAGGCGAAAGTATTCTTTGTTGGGATACTTTTTGTAGTGATCGATAAAATTTATCAAAACTTGATTTCCTCTTCTGTCCCGTAAAAGAGGGTTGGCTCCTAGGTCGAGGAGGGTGGCCATGATTCGAGGATCATCAGCAACATGAATCGCTGCTGAGCCAGAAGCAACTCGTTGTGAATCGTTTAGCTTGGTATCGAGCTTTGCGCCTTTGGCTTTTAGATATTGAATGAGAACAATTTTTTTATCTACGGAATAAAAGAGTCCCGAGTGTAAATCATCCGCAAAGCTTCCAAAGGTATTTTGTCGACTTACATATTGAACGTCTTTCATTCCCCAATGACTGACGATTTCAAAAATTGCGGGGAATTTTTCATCGTTGAGATTTTCTCCTTTTTCAACAGAAGAGAAAATTTCAAAGAGATCACCTTTTGCTATGGCCTCTTTGAGGTTGGCTTGAGCAGAAAAATTAAAAAGAAATTGAGAGAAAATAGGAATCAGGTAGACGTTGAAAGCTTTTCTGTATTTGTTGAGGCTCATTTGTTGTGGGTCAATCTAAGCCTTGAGGACTTACAGGCAACTTAAAATCTATTTAAATACTTGGTACTAAATAAAATTCAGGAACTGGTATCCAATGAATTTAGATGAATTTCGAGGGAGTATCTTTTATTTTCTAGAAGTTTCGTAAAACGACATCTAGGCTATGTTTTATGAAAGGCATATTGTTAGCGGGTGGGAGTGGAACCCGTTTGTATCCAGCGACTATGGCAATCAGTAAACAGTTGCTACCTGTTTACGATAAGCCCATGGTTTATTATCCACTAAGTTTGTTGATGCTCGCCGGCATCAGAGAAGTTTTATTAATCTCAACTCCTCAAGATATCTCAAGGTTTGAAATGTTGCTAGGCAATGGATCTGATTGGGGTTTAAAAATTCAATATAAAGTTCAAGAAAAGCCAGAGGGGATTGCTCAAGCTTTTGTTTTGGCAAAAGATTTTTTAGACGGACAACCTTCGTGTTTAGTCTTAGGGGATAACGTTCTTTATGGAGCTAAGCTTGAAGACTTGCTTGTAAAAGCTTCCAAAATTGAAAGCGGAGCTTATGTTTTCTCTTATATAGTTGCAGATCCTGAGCGTTACGGTGTTATTGCTTTTGATAAATTAGGTAAAGCGACTCACATAGAGGAAAAGCCTAAAGAGTTTGTTTCCAAATATGCGATTCCTGGTATTTATTTTTACGATTCTAGAGCATCAGATATAGCATCTAAGTTAAAACCATCGTCTAGAGGCGAGCTTGAAATTACAGATCTCAATAAGTTTTATTTAAATGAGGGAACTTTAAATGTGCTTTCTCTGGGCAGGGGGTACGCTTGGCTTGATATGGGAACTTTTGATAGCTTACTAGAAGCTTCTGAGTACATTGCTGTTATTGAAAGAAGGCAGAGTCTTAAAGTCGCTTGTCTTGAGGAAATTGCTTATAGAAATAAATGGATTTCTAAAAAAGAAGTTTTAGCCAAAGCCGATAAGCTTGGTAAAACAAATTACGCAGATTATTTAAGATCATTGGAATTTTAGTCTTATGGAAATATTACCAACACTACTTGAGGGAGTTTTTGCACTAAAATCAAAAATCTTTAATGATGAACGAGGTTTTTTTTTAGAAGCCTACAAGGAATCAATTTTTAAAGAAAGCAACATTTGTGTCTCTTGGGTTCAGGATAATGTTTCAGTTTCACAAAAGGGTGTTGTTAGGGGATTGCATTTTCAAAAACATCCTTTTGCGCAAATAAAATTAGTAAGAGTTTTAAGTGGAAGAGCATTCGATGTTGCAGTTGATTTAAGAAAAAATTCAAAAACATTTGGTAAATGTTATTCTCTGGAGCTTTCTGGTGATAATGGTTTGGCTCTTTATGTGCCTGAGGGCTTTGCTCATGGGTTTCAAGCCTTAGAAGATAAAACTGTTTTGTCCTATAAATGTAGTCAACTATATAACCCATCTGCAGAATCTGGGATCATATGGAATGATCCTGACTTAAATATTGATTGGCCTTTAAGGAATAATGCAATTTGTTCGTCAAAAGATCAAAAGCTTTTATCGATGAAGGAATTTTGAAGTGAAGGTTTTTATCACAGGGGTATCGAGCTTTACGGGTTGTCACATCGCTCGAGCTTTCTGTGAATCAAAATTAAAAAACAGCTCTGTTTTTGGCGTTTTAACAAGAAAGCTTTCTGATTATTCAGTTCTAGAAAGACAAAGGCTAGAATATTCTTTAGTTCAAAATTGGATTGAAGAAGCGTCTTTTGGTTCAAAAAATTTTATCAATTCTATTTTGAAAATAAAGCCAGATGTTTTTATTAATCATGGAGCTTCAATAAAGGGGTATAGAGAGAAAAACTTTGATGTTCATGGATGCGTTGAAAAAGCTATATTTAATTTGGATGATGTTGTGGGTGCTCTGTCTTTTCGATGTCACTTTATTCATTCGGGGTCTGTTTTTGAGTCAGATAATGAGCGGGGCTTGAGTGCTTATTCTCCTTATGGGTTAGCTAAAGCTCTCATTTGGGAAGAGATTTTAAAATATAATAAAAAAATTAAAATAACAAAAATTGTCATTCCTGATCCTGTAGGTGTTTATGAAAACCCTGATAGATTGGGCCCTGTTCTTTTTCGAAAATGGAACTTGGGGAAAGGGGTCGACTTAAAGAATCCTGATGTCATTCAAGATAGACTTCCCGCTCCATGGCTAGCTCGTAAATATTGTGAAGCAACTGAAGAATCTAATACAGAAACATGCAATATTGTAAGGCCATCAGCGTTTTGTAGTAGTAATTTAGATTGGGTTAAAAAATTGGCTTTTTACTTTGAAAAGAAAACAAGTAAGAAGTGTTCTGCTTGGAATCTCTTGCCAAACTTTGATACTGAGAGAAAAAATACAGAAACTGTCAGTGAAGTTTTTAGTAATGAAGAATGTGAAAGGTTTTTTGATGAATATTCAGAATGGTTACTTAAATGACTAAGATCTTAGTAACGGGATGTGCCGGTTTTATTGGTGGAAATTTTGTAAGGCTCCTTTTAGGTAAGTCTTTTTTAAATAAAAGTTATTCTTTTTCATCGTTAGAGCTTGATGAGGTGATCGGGATCGATGCCATGAGAATTGGATCTTCAGATAAACTTCTAGGTGAGCTCAAAAAAAATGAAAAATTTAAATTCTATCAATATGACATTTGCGACAGGCAATCGCTTAAAGAAGTTCTTGATAAGCATAAGCCTGACATGATTGTAAATTTTGCAGCCGAAAGCCATGTGGATCGAAGTATCAATAGCTCAGATGCTTTTGTGCATTCAAATGTATTGGGCACAGTTAATCTTTTAGAGTTATGCAAAGATAGGTCTTTGAGATATCTGCAGGTTTCGACAGACGAGGTTTATGGAGAGCTTGGCGAAACAGGATCTTTTTTAGAGACGACACCTCTTGCCCCCAATTCTCCTTACTCTGCATCTAAAGCAGCTGCGGATTGTTTTGTAAGATCATTTGTTCATACACATAAGCTTGATGCCGTAATTACTCGTTGCTCTAATAATTATGGGCCCCATCAGTTTCCTGAGAAATTTATACCCGTTGTGGTTACAAATGCTTTAAAAAATCAAAAAATTCCAGTTTATGGAAGCGGACTGAATGTTCGTGATTGGCTTCATGTAGAGGATCATTGTTGGGGTGTCTTTTTGGCTTTGACCAAAGGAAAAGCTGGCGAAGTTTATAATTTTGGTGGTTTTGGTGAGCGCAATAATTTAGAGGTAGCTCATCAAATCGTAGACATATTGAAAAAAGATAAGTCTCTTATTTCTTTTGTTGAAGATCGTAAGGGGCATGACTGGAGATATTCAATTGATTCGTCAAAGGCTCAGCAGCAACTTGGCTGGAAACCACTTTGGGACTTTAATGAAGGACTAATGCACACGGTTGCGTGGTACAGATCGGAAAAAGAAGCTTAGAAGTTTTTTGCATAAAGTTTTCTCTGGGGTTAATCCTTGAGAGGGTATAGCCGATTTTATCAGCTCAGCCTTTTCTTTTGGCTTTTCAGACGAAGTGCTTGTAGGCGAAGGATTTGAGGGTTTGTCATTTTGATGAACAATAATTCTTTCATCCTCTTGAGCATCGATGCGACGAGAGAATTCCCAAAAATCTAAAATTTTTAGATCATCATCAGTAAGAATACGGCGCTCTGTTGTGTGGCCTCTTTTTTCTTGAAGTTCTTTAATGATGTGAGTTTTGTCCAGAATATGGGCTCTGTTTTCTAGGTAATTTTCGTTATCTTGAAGTTTTGTGAAGATTTGAAAAGGAAAAATGGTTGATAGGTAAGGGGCATATTCGACATTGCTTCGATTGTTCATTGATTTAGCAAAAGCAGGATCAGCAAGAAGAGAAAAGCTGCGAGAGTTCGGCATTTTTTCTGATAATAAAAAATAATTAAGCACGGGTTCTTGATTTTTGAGATATCGACAAAGTTCTTGCTCAAGAAAGAGTTCTACTTCTTGGGTTGATTTAGGAGCAAGAAATTCTTTGTAGTCGGGGTTCATCAAGATCAGCGATATGTTTGGTCGTCTTGAGACAAGAGCCATAATATCTAGGCGGAGCTTGTTTTTGTTTAAACTTGAAAGATAAGCGCTTAGTTCATGGCTCATGAACTGTAAGGTGTCTCCCATGGACCAATAATCAAATAGGACGATCTTATCGAAGTCGTTAATTTTTGAAATAGGAAACAACTGTTCGAATATGTCTTGAATTTTTTTTTGAAATTTAATTTCTTTATTTTCAAGTCTTAGCCTCTGAAGTTCTGGCTTAATAGATAGGGGGACATGTAAAACATCAAATCCAGCGTATTGTAAAAGTGTATCTACAGGAGCAGGTCCTCGCCCAATCATGATAAATAGCGGGTTTTGAGTGCCATCGTTAAGGGTTCTGTTTATCATAAGCTGCGTAAGCGAAACTGCATCTTTGATTTCGTAATCACTTAATTGGCCGGCGTTGACATTAAAAGCAAAAAGAAAAAAAAAACTCACAATAAAAAACTGAGTTTTGTTTTTCATAGCACTAAAATTCCCTAGCAAAACTTAAAACTTTAAGCACCTAAGAGTCAAAGAGAAAGTGGTAATCGCTCGTTGATATCGTATACAGTTTTTGTGGTCTTAGAGAAAGGTTCTTGGATTTCGCCAATGGGGACAGGTGTGCCTAGGGCAAGGATTGTTTCTGGGTCAAAAAGAGCCTCTATCAGCTGCTGAATGTATTTTTTTCCTCGGTCAGCCCTCATGTTTTGCGAGTAGGCAGCCCTGTATTCCTCTTCTTCGGTATTCCAGTATCGGCGAATCCTTTTGTAGGCCTCTCCAGAGTTAAGAGCTTTTTGAGCATAAAGTAAAAACTCTGAAGATTTTTGAGTCTTACGCGAAAAGTTTATATCCTCTGCAATCGAGTACATGTGGTGTCCGTCGAAAGCGGAAAAGCCAAGCCTTCCATATTCGTCCATGTTTCGACGACTGCTAAGCTTAATAGATTTTCCGTAATGTGTTCCATTTTTAATTTTATTATAAATTTGTAAGGGGTCGTCATAGGCGTAAATATGTAAGCCTATGATGTCAGGATTAACGGTTACCAAATCGCTTTTGGGTTTTTCAGCTTTTTCGTAAAAATAACCAAGAGTAACACTTGGCGCAAGTGAGTTGAATGTAATGAGGTCAACTTGGACTCGAGAGGTTTCGGTTTGAGCTTTTGTGTAGGCATTGGCCAAGTTAGAAACAAGCGATCCGCCGAGTGAGTGTCCCGTAAAAAGTAAACGTTGCTGAGGGTATTGAGCTGAAAAGTAATTGAGTGCATCTACGTATTTTTTATTAAGTACGGCTTCTTGTTGGAACTCGCTAAATGTACGTTTCGTAAAGTTTTCAACTCGCTCTTCCACTGCATTGCTAATTTGTCTAAATCCTGGAACCACAATTTTGATAGGTTCAAGAATTTGTGCAAGATATCCACTCCCCTTTCTTTTAATATTTTCAACAAAATCTCCAAAAGTAGAAGTGCCCTTTACGGATATAATGGGAGGCAATTCGGGGAGGAGTGGCTTATAAACAACAACAAACATTTTGCAATCTTGAACGGGAATGAACCTATAGAGCTTAGAGTTTACACAGCTAAATCCCTCAATGTCGTATCCGTCCATAAGGATTGTTTGCTTCAGTTGGGGATTTTGTTTGTAAAGCAATTCAGCATCTTTAAAGCGAAAAAAACCTTTTAAGTGAAAATCAGAAACAGTGTTTTCATGGACATAAGATGCAGAGGATTTCTTTAAGAATTTAAAAAGTTTATAACTGCGATCACTTGCATAAAAAGCGCTATCAATTTTTTGAGCTTGAGCTACTTTTTCTTTCAGTAAGTTAGAAGATTGGATTGAGGTGGACAGTGTAAAAGATACAAAAATTAACAGCTTAGCCAATAGCGGCAGTACTTGCCTGCTTGAATTGTTCATCTAGCACCCCCTAGAAGGGCGTTATATTAAATTCAAAAATAAAAAGCAAGATAGAGTAAGGTTCGTTCTTTCTAAATAAGACTTAAAATTTGATTACTTTTTGTGACTTCCGTCACAGTAGGGTGGGTTATTTGTTTCTTTACACTGGCAAAGAGCGACTTTAGTTTTTTCTTTTAACTCAAATGCCATGGGTGTGAAGTTTGTTCCTTTATGGGCTCCATTGCAGAAGGGCTGTTTGTCTGAGAGTCCACAGGTACAGTAAAAATATTTTCCCGCTTCGAGTTCGAGGACGGCAGGTTTGTTTTTTTTGTGATCGCTCATATTTTTATTTTACATGAACTCAAAATAAAAACAAAATAAAAAGAAAAGCTCATCTGTTCTTTGCATGGAACAATATTAATTTTTAAAGCTAAACTTTTTGCGTCAGAACTGTGAAGAGCGAGTCACTCTCTTGTATATTTCGTCTTGCTTTATTGGATTAAAGGGTGTGGTTAGAGTGAATGTTTTTTTAACGGGTTTTCTTTTTTTATTAAGTTACTCATCAGGCTATTCGTTGGAAGTTTTTAATCAAAAATATGATTCGCTTTTTTTTAAAGCAGAAGATTTTGTGAGAAAACAGACTCCTTCAAAAGAAGTTTTGCTTTGTACACGCTCGCTTCCTCAGAACACTCGTTACTTTTTGTATAGGCGGTATGTGGATCAGCTGATTAAGGAGGGCTCGAGAAATACAGCTGAAAAAAATATTTCCAAATATGCACTTATGTCTTACCTAGCTTGTCGGGAAAGTGGGGGGCTTGGTGTTGCTTTGTCGGCTCATGGGAGTGAGGCAAAGGTTAGCTATTATGGTCATGTCTATTCGGCCTTAAAGAGAGGCATTCGAGAAATGATTGCCAAAAGATTTAAGTATAAAAGAAAAAATTATTTTTCGATAACAACGAACGTAGGATTATTTCAGATTTCAATTGATCAGGTTGATGATGTCCCAGATAGATATGACCCTGAATTAGAAATTCATCGGTATTTTTCTGAGCGCGTCAGGTCTCTTGCAAAGATGAGCGATAAGTCTTTGATTCTTTCTTGTGGAACAGCTGAGCTTTTTGATTTTCAAAAAGAACCTGAGCTTCTAATGGATCTCAGAGAAGCCCTTAACCCCATGAAGAATCCTTCTGAATTAGAGCAGCTTTCACAGTATGCTAAGCTGCAAACTCTTTGTCCTGCTTTGAATTTTGAACTTGCAAAAAAAATTCATGATCTTAAAGGAGCCCGTTACTTTGGTCCTTTGAATAATAAAAGGAATAGTCGCTCTTGTGGAACAGTTTTTAGCCTCTGTGCGCCAATTTTTAGGACAATCAACGCATTAGTTTTTTAAAAAAAAAGAAGTCTCATTGATAAATCCGAGTGAAGATTCTAGTTTCACTTCATATGTCAAACGAAAGCATGTGTCCTTTTTCAAGTGGAACTCGTAAGCATACAGTTGCAGCCGCACCTTCCAACTCCAAGTGGTGGCCGGAGCAATTGAATTTAAAAATATTAAATCAGCGTTCTCTTCTTTCTAATCCAATGGATAAAGAATTTGATTATGCAAAAGAATTTAAAAGTCTCGACTTGAATGCAGTTGTGAAAGACATCAACTCGTTGATGACCACATCACAAGATTGGTGGCCTGCAGACTATGGTCACTACGGTCCTTTCTTTATTCGTATGGCTTGGCATAGTGCAGGGACTTATCGTATCGCCGACGGGCGAGGTGGCGCAGGAAATGGATCGCAACGATTTGCGCCTCTCAACAGTTGGCCTGATAACGGAAACCTAGACAAGGCTCGTCGTTTGCTTTGGCCCATCAAACAAAAATATGGGCGCAAACTTTCGTGGGCAGATTTGATGATTCTTGCGGGTAACGTTGCCCTTGAATCTATGGGATTTAAAACTTTTGGTTTTGCCGGAGGTCGAGAAGATATTTGGGAACCCGAAGAAGATATTTACTGGGGCTCAGAGGGCAAATGGCTTGCAGATGAGCGCTACAGTGGAGATCGTCAATTAGAGAATCCTCTTGCAGCTGTTCAGATGGGATTGATTTACGTGAATCCAGAAGGGCCTAATGGAAAGCCCGATCCTTTTGCGGCTGCTCGAGATATTCGCGAAACATTTGCACGTATGGCGATGAACGATGAAGAAACAGTAGCACTCATTGCTGGCGGACACACTTTTGGAAAAGCTCATGGCGCTGCGGATGCAAGCAAATATGTAGGTCCAGAGCCTGAGGCTGCAAGCATTGAAGAACAGGGCTTTGGTTGGACGAACACTTACAAAAGCGGCAAGGGTGCTGATACCATTACAAGTGGTTTAGAGGGCGCTTGGACCACAAATCCAACAAAGTGGGACAATAATTATTTAGAAAATTTATATAAATACGAATGGGAACTCACCAAGAGTCCAGCGGGAGCTTTTCAGTGGACGCCTAAAGATCCTTCCGCAGCGAATCTTGTTCCTGATGCGCATGATCCTAAAAAACGTCATGCTCCGATTATGTTTACAACGGATCTCGCTTTGAGAATGGATCCAAGTTACGCGAAAATTACAAAAAAATATTTAGAAAATCCAAAGGAATTTGCCGATGCATTTGCACGAGCTTGGTTTAAGTTAACTCACAGAGATATGGGACCTCTTTCTCGCTATCTTGGGCCGCTTGTTCCTAAGGAAGAATTGATTTGGCAAGATCCTATTCCAGCAGTTGATCACAAGTTGGTTGATGAGCAAGATATTGTAGCTCTTAAGGCAAAGCTTCTTGCCTCTGGTTTGTCTATTTCTCAGTTGGTGACAACTGCATGGGCATCGGCTGCAACTTTTAGAGGAACTGACAAGCGTGGCGGTGCAAACGGTGCGCGTATTCGCTTGGCTCCTCAAAAAAATTGGGAAGTGAATCAACCTGCAGAGCTTACAAAAGTCATTCAAGCTCTTGAGTCTGTTCAAAAACAATTCAATCAAGCTCAAACGAGCGGAAAAAAGATTTCTCTTGCAGACATGATTGTTCTTGGCGGTTGTGCCGCAGTTGAAGAAGCGGCAAAAAAAGCGGGCCATAGTGTGAAAGTTCCTTTCACGCCAGGAAGAATGGATGCCACAGAAAAACACACAGATGTTGATTCATTTAAAGTTCTTGAGCCAATCTCAGATGGATTTAGAAATTACCTCCGAAAAGGTCAAGAAAAAGCTGCCGCAGAGTTGCTTGTTGATCGTGCAAATTTGCTCACTCTCACAGCTCCAGAAATGACTGTGCTTGTAGGTGGTCTAAGAGTCTTAGGTGCAAATTACGGAAAAGCACCTGAGGGTTTTTTCACAAAACGTCCTGAAACTTTGACGAATGATTTCTTTGTGAATCTTTTAGATATGCAAACAAAATGGCAAAAATCTTCAAAGTTTGAAGGTGTGCTTGAAGGGCGAGATCGTACAACTGGAGAAATTAAATGGACGGGCACTGTGGTAGATCTTGTGTTTGGATCTAACTCACAGCTTCGTTCACTCGCTGAAGTTTACGCGTGCGCTGATTCACAAAAAGCTTTTGTTCGCGACTTTGTTGCCGCTTGGGACAAAGTGATGAGTCTCGATCGATTTGATCTAAAAAATTAATTCTAAGGGGATGGGTTTCTTAAAAGAAACTCATCCCAATTTTTCTAAATTCTTGATTCTTACCTCAAGGTCTGGGTGTGTAGAAAATAGACTCAAAAAAGAATTCGGTTTTTGTGATATTTTTAGCGTCGCCAAAGATGTATGTGCATTTTCTTCGGGTATCTCAATTGTTTCTTTAAGTTTTTTGAGAGCAGAGATCATATCGTTTCGGCTTGAGTAATCGGCGCCCCCTTTGTCGGCTCTAAATTCACGGGCTCTAGAGAAAGCAGCAACAACAAGCATTCCCAATATTCCAAGAACAATTTCGCAAACAAACACAACAAGAAACTGGACCCAAGATCTCTTTTCTTCTTCAACAGCTTGGCTCGCAAAAAAACCAATAACACGAGCAACAAACATCACAAAAGCGTTCACAACTCCCTGAAGAAGAGTCATTGTGACCATATCGCCGTTGGCAATGTGTGCTACTTCGTGAGCAAGAACTCCTCTTAGCTGAGATTTGTTCATTTTGTTCATAAGGCCACTAGAAACGGCAACCAAAGAGCGGTTTTTGGTTGGGCCTGTAGCGAAAGCGTTTATTTCCTGACTTTCGTAAATGCCCACTTGAGGCATGGGAATTCCTGCTTTTTTAGCAAGACTTTCTACCTCAAAATATAAATCACGTAAGCTTGAATCGGGTGTCGTTTCACTGATGATTTGTACGCCCATAGACCACTTGGCAATGATTCGAGAAAGTGCCAGTGATATGAAGGCTCCACCAAAACCCCAGACTAAACAAAACACCATTAAAGAGGAGTAGTTCATGACTCCCGCAGCCGAGAGGTAGGGCTTAACTCCGAGCATGTTAAGAACCAGTGATAATGTTAGGACAATCAGAATGTTAACGGTTAAAAAGAGAACTATTCGTTTGGCAAATCTCATAGCTATTCCTTTCCTTTTTTAGTTTTTGAATCAACAATTAAAGACACAAGTATAGATCCCCCAATAAGGCCCGTGATGATCTTCAGCGACCATGAGATGGGGAATTTTCCGCCGTAAAGTTCGTTGAGGTAGGACATCTTTAATCCAACAAAGACAAGCACCGCAGCAAGGCCGTATTTGATAAAGCGAAAGCGATCGATCACAGAAGCTAACATAAAATACATAGAACGCAGTCCTAGGATCGCAAAAATATTTGAAGTGTAAACGATGAAGGGTTCTTTGGTGATAGCAAAGATTGCAGGAACAGAGTCAACCGCGAAAATAATATCTGTCAATTCTAGAAAAAGAAGAGCAATAAAAAGAGGAGTAACGTAAGTCAGGTTTTCTTTTTTTACAAAAAACTTATCTTTTTCAATGGAAGAATGAATGCGAAATATTTTTCTAAGAAAACGAATGACCACGTTTTTATCGAGATTAACTTCCTCGGTACCCGCAAAAAACATCTTAATACCTGTGATGATAAGAAGAATTCCAAAGAAAATAGCAACCCATTCGTATTTAAGAAGAAGAGTGCCGAGAGCAATAAAAATTGCTCTAAAGAAAAGAGCGCCAAAGATTCCCCAAAACAAAATACGGTGCTGGTAAATTTTGGGAATACCAAAATAACTAAATACGACGGCAAAGATAAAAATGTTATCGATAGCAAGAGATTTTTCAATCACAAATCCTGTTAAAAACTCCAAAGCAAGGGTTTTGGCTTTTTCTGCTCCGTTGAAATCAGGAAGTGATAAAAAGCTGGGGTCGGCTGTAAATTTCCACAAAGCATATTTATAGAAGAGAAAGTTGAAGATAATAGCAAGGGTCACCCAAACAATCGTCCAAGTGGTTGCTTCTTTGATCGAGACAATGTGAGCTTTTTTGTGAAAAACTCCTAGGTCAAGAGCGAGCATCATTAAAACAAAAAGGGTGAAGCCCGCATAAAACATCCAGTAATCAGAGAAGGGAAAGTAAATCATTTTTTGGCTTCCTCCATAAATACATTTAACGAAATAATTATCGTCGTAAAATGACTATATCTAAAATAGATAATAGTTCTAGCTTGTATTGTTTTATGTTATATTAAATTGAGTTTAAGTATGACGCCCTGGCTAAATTACCACCATCTATTCTATTTCAAATGCATAGCAGAAGAGGGGAGTGTGTCCGCAGCTGCCATTAAGTTGAGAATTGGTCAGCCAACATTGAGTGCTCAACTCAAACAATTCGAAGATCAGATAGGCATTCAATTATTTGAGAGAAAAAATAAAAAATTAATTCTCACCGAGCAGGGAAAAATTGCTTTTGATTATTCTAAGACTATTTTCAAGTTAGGTTCTGAGATGTACGAGGTGCTTCATCACAGAATGGTGCCTCTCAAAAACACTCTTCATATTGGAGCTCTTGATTCTATTCCTAAACAACTCATTGTACAGCTCGTTAAATACGCTTATAAAATATCTCCCTGCCAAATCACGCTCAGCGAAGGAAGTTCGGAGATGCTTTTGAGAGAGCTCTCCCAGCATCGCATAGATCTTATGGTTACTGACAAGATTCCTTCTGGTGTTGATGCAAAAGGGCTTCTTCCAAAGTCAATCAGTAAAAAGAATGTTGCGTTTTTTGGAGCGCATAAGTTTGTAGGTCTCCGAAAAGATTTTCCCAATTCTATTTCTGATGTTCCCATTATATTTCCTACTTATGATAGTCGAATGCGACAAGATCTTGATCACTGGGCTAAAACGTATAGCATTTCTCTAAACATTATTGCAGAAAGTCAGGACATTTCAGTCAAAAAGCTAATGGCTATAAATGGAATGGGCTTGATTGCTGCAGCAACTCACACTGTAACGCGGCAAGTTTTGGGCGGAGAGTTAGTTGAAATTGGTAAGCTAAGAAATGTGAGCGAGGAATTGTTTCTTATGACTGCACAGAGAAAGATAGAGAATTCGGTGGCCTTAAAAATTATGTCAGGCTTTAGCTTATAACTTTAAACAATATATTTTATATTTATTATCTATTTTTACTATTTATTTTTTGATCTTAGATTGTAACTGTCTTAGTGAACAAGGGGGTAAGATCATGAAGATAGTGTTTAAGAACTTAGAGAAATCTGAAATAGCAAAAGATGCTGTTCGCGAACGAGTATCAGAACTCGTTGAAAAGTTTCCTGACTTAAAAAAATCAAATGTTCTTGTAACTTTGGAAATGCATAATTCTCCACAGCAGGCGGGACCGGATTCTTTTTCAATTAGTTTGCGAGTAAGTGGAGGAAGATACGACGGTGTGAGTCTAACAAAATACTCACAAAGTCTTTATGTTGCACTTGCTGATTTAATAGAGCATGCTCTTGAAATCTTGAATCGCTATTCAGATAAGAAAAGAGTTCTTGAAAGAAGTATGCACCGAAAATTTCTTTTAAAAAATAAGCAACCCATATAACAAAAGTTATTAATTTTGATGTCTAAAGTTTGGAGGAGAACGTTATGTCAACAAATGAAAATATTTTAAACCCATTAACGGCTATTGAAAGATTAAAGGAAGGAAATAGGCGCTTTATCAGTGGCGTAAGATCTGTGGATTCTATGCTCGCTCATATGAAAATGCCTGAGTTGGCATCTCGCGGACAAAAACCTTTTGCAATTGTTTTGACGTGTTCGGATTCAAGAAGTCCTGTGGAGATGATTTTTGATCAGGGATTAGGGGATCTGTTTGTCGTGAGAGTCGCAGGTAATGTTGTTGCTCCAAGTCTGCTTGCGAGTATGGAGTTTGCGGTTTTAAATTTTCAGTCTCCAGCAATTGTTGTTTTGGGACATACCCTGTGCGGAGCTATCAAGGCTGCTACTTGTCATGTAAGTAATCCTCATGATGCGCTTCCTTCACTGCATTTAGAGGAATTAGTGGGGCGAATTAAACCATCAATTGATGAAACTTTAAAAGATTGTTCGTTACAAAGTGAAGAGTTTTTAATGAAAGCAACAGTTTCAAACGTTTTAAGAAGTCAAAAACTTATCTATCAAAGTAGTCCCATTATTCAAAAAGCAATTGAAGAAAATCGATTGACAATTGAGTCAGCTCTTCTGGATATTTCTTCGGGCAAGGTTGAATTTTTAACAAATAACATTGAAGCAGCTAGTTTTAAAAGCAAAATCAGCTCATCATTAAATCATCAGCATTATGTATCGCCTTGAAAGACAAGAGTTTGTTCAGCCTCATTTTGTATCCCTTTTTTCGCTTCTTAGTTTTCAGGCTGGTTTTTTAAATGCCTTTGGTTTTGTGGCATGTGGAAGATATGTTTCACACGTCACAGGCTTTGGAACACAAATTGGATCAGCTGTTGCAAATGAGAGATTAACTTTGGCTTTTGAACTCATAGGATTTCCTTTGTCTTATGTCCTTGGGTCATTTGTAAGCGGCTTTATAACCGTTGCGAAAATTGAAAAAAAAATGAAGCCAAGATTTAATGTTGTTGTTGGATTATTCCCTTTGTTAATTCTTGCTCTTACGTGTTTGGGGTTAGGAGGTTTTTTTGGTCCTTTTGGACAGGATTTTTTAAGCTTTCGAGATTTTTTACTGCTTTACTCCTTAACCTTTGCATGCGGTATGCAAAATGGATGCTTTGCAACTCTAACAAAAGGTCAAATAAGAACAACACACCTAACGGGAATTGTGACAGATATCGGAACGGATTTGGCTCGACTTTTGTTTGGTAAATTGTCCGAGGAAGAAAGGGATCTCACTAAAAAAACTAATTTTTCTAGAATTATGACCTTTCTTTCCTTTGCAGTCGGCTCAATTGTATCTGTCACGGTTGCGCCAATGTGGGAGTTTTTGTCTCTAGCAGTTCCTTTGGTTACGTCTATTGTTGTTTTTGTTTCAATTTGCGTCGTGAGTAAGATGCTGGATGAAAGATTTTCTCATGAAACTATTTCGATAGAAGAAAAAAATCTTCAAACGATTAGGTTTTAGGCGTTAATCCATCCATGAGGCTTTTACGGTAGGCTGCATAGGCGGGGATAAATCCTACGCTGAGTGCAGCCGCTAAAATAAGACCTAAGAAATACATTTCGTTTGTAGTGAGCGTTTGAAGAGGAAGGAAGATTCCAAAGCGGTTCATAATCCAGGGTCTTGCAAAAAAAATAAAAGAATATAAAAAACTTATTCCCAAAAAAGAGCCAGAAATAACAAGAGTGAGGGATTCAAAAAGAAAAAGGAATAATATTTTAAAAGGACTCAGGCCAAGAGCTCTTAAGATAGCCATTTCCCTTCTTCTTTCATTTAAGCTTGAGTAAACAACTAAAAGTAAGCCAAGAAGACTTACGAGAGCGACACAAGTGGAAATACCTTTAAGTGCTTTTTCAGCAATGCCAAGTGTTGTCCAAAGTTTGGAAAGAACAACTCCGGGTATGGCGGCCATTAAAGGTTCATTGTCAAAAGTGTTGATTTCTCTTTGGAGTCTGAGAGTTTCAATTCGATTTTTTGTGCGAAGTAAAAAAGATGTGATTTGCTTTGGTTTAAGCGAGTCTTTTTTTATTTTTGAAGCAGGAGTTTCTTCACCATTGAGAGGTGGGGTGAGAGGTGGGGCGCCATCTTTCCAATCCATGTGAATGGCCTCCATGCCTTCGAGGGTGATGAAGAGGGCACGGTCAATGGGTGTGGCTGTGGGCTCTAGAATTCCAACGATTTGAAAAGGTTTATCGTTGTGTTTGACTAAGCTGATTTCAGAAATTCCGTGACTTAAGATAATGGGACTACCAATGGTGTAATGAAGCTTTTTAGCAACCTCAGCACCAATCACAACATCAAAAACATCTTGAGCGGGAACACCTTTTAAAAATTTAAGAAATTTATCGCCTTGATAGCGGTAGTGCTTGTAGAGGTTTTCGTTACTTGCAATGACTCTGTGGCCTTTGTGGCTATCGCCTAGTGAAATAGGAATAGTCCATTCGACAGCCGAGTGATATTTAAAGGTTTCATAACTTGCAACAGAGATGTTATTTGTTGCATCTCCCATATGAAAAACGGTGTAAAGCAAAAGCTGTATGTCAGAACCTCGGGCTCCAACAACGAGATCTGTTTGGCTAAGTGTGTTTGCGAAGCCTTCCTTTGCTCCTACTCGAATTCTTTCTACACCCAGTACAAGGAAGACACTTAGAGAAATAGAAAACAGAGTGATGGTTGTTGCAACGATTCTATTTTTGAGTGATTGGTAAGCCAAAAAAAGAAGAGTCATGTGAGAGCCTCGTGAGATAAAGAGTTAAGCGAACTCATTTCAATGGATCGATCAAAAAAAGGAGCAAGTGTTGGATCGTGGCTCACAAAAAGCAATGTGGTTTCTTTTTTTTCGCATTCGCTCATGAGGAGCTTGATGAAATTTTCTCTTTGATTGTAATCAAGTGACGAGGTGGGTTCGTCTGCAATTATAAATTTGGGTGATCCGATAAGAGCTCTTGCTGCAGCCACTCTTTGCTGCTGTCCAACGCTCAATTCATTTGTAGGTTTGTTGAGAAGGTATTCAATCGAAAGAGCTTGAGCTAAACGTTGGGCTTCTTCAAAAAGTCCTAAAGAGCCTAGTTTTTTAAAGCGACCAGAGTGGATTCGGCATGGAAGAGTGATGTTATCGAGAACGCTTAAGTAGGGAATAAGGTTAAAAAGTTGAAAGATATAGCCCATGCTTTCTCCCCGAAGAGAGTCTTTTTGCGATTGTGTAAGTAACCCTAGATTATTGTCGAGAACATTGACTTCCCCTTTTTGAGGACTCAATATTCCTGTCACGATACTTAAGAGAGTTGATTTTCCGCTACCGCTATTTCCTTTTAAAAAAACTTTTTCCCCTTTTTTAAGAACGAGATAGGAAATTTTTAATAGAGGAGAGTCTTGTTGGTAGGAAAACTCTAAGTCTCTAATTCGTAAAGTATCCATTTTAGAAAGTTATACTTCCTATGCCTTTTTCAAGTTCTGATGCCGATTGTTTTTTATCACTTATGAGTTGAACGTCGAGATCTTCAATTCGAGGAAATTTTTTGCCCAAATTTATTTGAAGACTTGATTTGCTAAGCTCTTTTTCACAAGAGAAAGAAAAGTGTGCTTCGATCTCAGAGTGACCGCTTTGGGAGTTTTCTTTTTTGGCTTCGACTTTTATTGAATTAATAGAGCATCTTTTTTCTTTAGGAAAAATAAAAAGTTCAGAACCTTGATTTTTAAGGATTGCAAGAGCTTCGTCTTTTGTTTTTATGTCTGAAGGAGACTTTGCTTCGTGCTCGAAGCCAATAATGTTGTCGGCTGGAGATTCAAGTAAAATGGAACCTGACTTTGAGTTTTCCATCGCAATGCTCAAAGTTGCAGAACCGTGAACATGCGCTTTGTGTTCATGGCTTTTTGTAGAAGATTTTTCTTTAGCATGAGCAAATACTTGAGCAAGTGATAGAACAAAAACAATATGAGATAAGTCAAATTTATTTAAAATTTTCACAAAGTGTAATCTAGCACGAATTAGGGGTTTAATTAAGTACTTATGGAACTAGTGTTTGTGGCCATCGCCCGAAAAGTGGGAGTGGCCTCCTTCATCAAGAAAACGCTCTGTTTTCAGAGGAAATTTGCCAAAAGGGTTGTCTGAGAATTTCTTTTCGTAAAAGTCGCCACTTAATTTATAGACTTGTAGCTTTGAATCGCTTTGAGTGGCTTCAGAGAGGTTTCTTCCTCTTTTGAATTCACTTTTTATCGAAATATCGAAAGGTGATTTTGCAACTAGAATGACTTTATATTTTAAATCTTTATCGTCCGAAAAATTAAAGACAAGACTACCCTTGGAGCTATTTACTTTTACACGGGAGAGCTGTGAAGGGTGTTTGCCTTTTTCGGCTAGGTCTTTTTTAATTTTTTCTCCAAGCACTCCATTTAAAAAAATAGGATCAAGGGGGGTAATAGCAAGTCGACTTGCTTCAGGAAGAATATCGACAACTGCTTTCAGTGAAGTTGTTTCGCCAGGTTTCTGAATGTTTTGTAAAAGCGAAAGAAGCCTCTCGTTTGCCTTTCTTGAGATCATTATTTCTTTATCACGTTCGGCAAGGGTTCCTTTTTTAATTTTTTTAAAACTTATCCACTCGTTTGCAGTAAAAGTTATTTCTTGATTTAGTTTATTTTCTTCTATCAAGTCTAAGGGAAGAAGTTCGATGGGCTTGTAAACATCTGTGTGCACTCTGTTGTAAAGGTTTATGGCAGCAAAGTAATCTTGCCAGAGGGGATGTTTGATGAAGCCTGTTTGCGCAGAAGCAATTTTCAAAAATAAAAAGAGGGCAATCATTATTTTCATTTGTTTTTGATGAAAACATTTAAAAATATCATTTATGTTTCCGACTTCTTAAAATCGGATCAAAAAAGGCATCTTAAATTTTTTTTACATTAAGATTTAGTGAATGTTTGATTAAGGATTGTTTTAACGCGATTTAATTTTCTTTGAAGCTTGTTTAGCAATAATGATCTAATTGTGGGCTTATTGTATTTTAATTTAAACTGACTATAGATAAATAAGATTAAGGTTTCAGATCTATTGTATTGGTGAATAATGCATGGAGTAAAGCCTTTATGTGTAATCTTGTTACTTGTCAGGTTAATTGATTTATTAAATTCTTTATCTTCTAATGGCTGGGCTAGGTGTAGGCAAAGATTATTGGGGAAGTTGTGGATGGTGACATCATCCCATGATGTAAAGTTATGGTGAACGCAATGAGTTAGGATTGCTTGATCTGCATTGGACGTTTTGCATATAGGAATTTTATCTAAAAGTTCTTTTAGGTAAAATTCCAAATAGGCTAAAATTCGTTCGTGTTTTACAAGAATAATTCCGTTATTTATTATTTTTTTATTCCAATCTTTTTTTATAACATCATGTGAATAACAAGATTTATATTTCTTTAAGTTGATTTTACACTGACCAATATTTAGTTTCTCGGCAAAAAAGTTAATCTCATTTAGATCTTCATGAGTAAAAATATCGTCTTGTATGAAAACATCATTTATATCACTAAGGAGTATATATCTATATTTTGCTTGAAGGGCATTTTTTATAAAGTAATAAATTATAATATATTTTGAGTGAAAAACCGATAAATCCATCTGGATTTTGTATTTTTCATAATAACTTGAATAATCTTGTAAAATAATTTCTGGATAAGCTTTTTTTATGTCATTAATTACATTTTGGGAAATGTCTTTGTACAAAACAATTAAATCAACTTCGTTTTGTGTGTAAATATTGTTAATTGATTTAATAAAAGCAAGAATGTTTTCGCTCGTTTTGTAGCCAGACATTAGAGATAAAATGCAGTTTTTCATTTTTTATTAAGAATATCATATAAAGAACAAAAAGTTTTTTCTCTAAAATACGCGTCTAGTAGCCAAGGATCATTTGTTACTTAATTTCATGGTTCCTTTAAAAGTGTAACTCTTGGAAATGTGGCCTAATCGTTTATATTATTTTCATTTTAACTAAAGGGTATTTCAATCTAAAATTTAGAGAAGGGTAATGTTTTATAAAAAAACGAGTATATACTAGTAAAAACTTAAGGTTATTTGGTGGTTTTATGGGAATAGACATTCATGCTTTAAAATTTTTAAATATGGTTAAGCTTAAAAAAGCTCTTGGAGACTCTGTAACTATTGGAAGACAAGGGTTGCATTTAAGTGAGTCAACTCTTCGGAAATACTTAAAAAACAAGAAATACAAAAAAATGCCGTATTGTGAAGAGTTACTTTTAGAGTTCTTTTCAGCTAACAGTGTTGTTTCGATTGATAATAGTTCTTATGAGCAAGCAACTTTTATTCACGACATGAATGAAGCTTTGCCAGATGAGCTTAAGAGAAAATTTGATACTATTTTAGATTTTGGAACAACGGAGCATATCTTTGATGTTAAGCAAGCTTTAAGTAATTACTCGTTACTCTGTAAACCTGGGGGTCAAATTATACATATTCTTCCTGCGAATAATTTTTGTGGCCATGGATTTTGGCAGTTTTCTCCAGAGGTTTTTTTTTCTTTTTATTCTCCAGATAATGGCTTTAAAGATACTGAGGTCTACATAAGTTCTTTAACGCTTTATTCAAAATTTAAGGAGGTTTTTGCTGGTTTTTTTTACAATATTCCGATTGTTGATTCAATCTTTTCTGATAAGTGCTTTAAGGTCAAAAATTTTCAAAATTCAAGATTGTTTTTCACTTCATCCATTCCTGTGTATGTCATGGTGCGAACTGTGTTAGCCGATAAAGAATGTTCTAATAAAAAAATTCAGCAAAGTGATTATGTTCATGCATGGAAAGGTGGGGAAGTTTTAAATAATTATAATCAGGTAGCAAGATTTAACAAAAAATTCAGGAGGTTTTTTAGTTTTCATCCATTAAAGGCCGTAGTTAGTTTATTTTACAAAGGATATCTTGCAAGGGGAGGTTTGAATAGCAGAAATCATTGTTTAGAAGAGATTAAACTAGGTTCATTCTTTAAAAAATGATTAATTTATTATTTTAATCTTAAAATCTTTACTGCACACCAAAATTTGGACTGATTTAAAGTAGTTAAGTTAATTTTGGATGACCATACGAGGCTTTCGGATAAAGTCATAAAAAAAGGTCATTAAAATGACAGAAAGAAACAGCTCTTCCTGTGAATATAAGAAGAAAGTACAATGTAAATCCGATAAGTATTTATCATTAGGCAATTAAGCTTAGGTCAGGTGAGCTGATATCCAAATCTGCAGTTCTTGAAAAAAAGTAGGCGAAAGAAATTGAGTATTACAAAAAAAAGTAGAGGAGCTAACGCGTGATGTGGACCTTTTAAAAAAACTGCAGGAGTAAAGCTCGCGATAGCAGAAAAGGTCCGCTGGGTTGCGCGTCACCACCTGGAAGCAGGTACTCTTAAAAGAACTTGTGATTTGATTGAGCAGATTCTTGTTGAAATTGCCTAAAGCTGGCTACAGAGCGCTTCATCAGTATTTACAGAGAACATATAGAAAGCGTGTCAACGAAAAGAAAATCAGGGGATTTCAAAAGAAGGATAATCTTTTTGCGGAAGTCAAAAGTGCGATCATTCCTAAAGCTAATTCAAGGCATTCGTACCCTGTGAGCGAAACCTTGATCAAAGATTTTCGACCCATTGATGTGACTTATATCAAAATTCAATCAGAAATTTGTATTCAGTGATGGTGATGGATTTATATTCAAGAAAAATAATCGGCTTGGCAATATAAAGACGGATTAATGAGGGGCTGGCGATTGAAGCGCTTGAGATGGCTATTCAAACATGAAATTCATTGAGAGCAGTTATTCACCTCAGCGACTGAGGAGTGTAGCATTATTCAATAAAGTATCGAGAAATGTTAATTAAAAATGGAATTCGTCCTGGTTGTTCACGCATGGGAAATCCGTCTAATAATGCTAACACGGAACGTTTTAAAGCAAGAAGAGGTATGTTTGAGTCATTATGAAACAATTGAAGACGTAATTGAGAATATTACTCGATTCAAAGAAGATATTTACAACAGTAATCGAGTTCGTTCATCTTTGGGTTACTTAACTCCCGTAGAGTTTGTGTCAAGAAAAGCAGAGAAACAAAAACAATTGGTCATTCAAAAACAACCTAGTCAAGAAGTCCAACTCTTGGGGTGGAGTAGCGTGTATTAGTTGTGAATTTTCAAAATTTTATTAGTAGCCTCTCTTGGAGAATATGTTACATAGTAATCTTCTTCTGGTAGGTGTCCAACGGCCATCATTGTAATAATTGATTCTGAATTTGGAATGTTTGCATGTTTTCTTAGAGCTAAGTCAGTCTTAGCTCTTACACACCAATTTAAACAACATGATCCGAGGCCCAATCCATGTAGTGCCATTATCAGGCTCATACATCGCATGCCTCCATCTATTCCCCATTGATTGCGTTCACTTATCCCATTTAATAGGGAAAGTTCGTGGCTTATTATCAAAAGTGCGGGTATGTGATCGGTAAACCCTCTATTTCCATTTTGGAAGGAGAGAAGTTTTTTTATCGTTTTACGATCTGTGTAAAGATGTATTCTTGTTCCTTGTCGATTACAAACTGAGGGTGTGTACTGTGAAATTTGAATTGCTAATTCTATTTGTTGAATATCAATAGGTTTTTGAGAGAAGTTTCTTGTGCTGTGGCGAGATTTAAAGAAAGTTTCAAGTAAATTTAAATTTATTTTAAATCTATCAGAATATCTTATGAGTTCAGCGCCTCCGTAATACTTGGGTGAGTTTAGTGTTTCGAGACTTTTAATGGCCTGAGTTAAGTAGTCTATCTTGATCTTTTGTTCAGGAGTTGAAGCTTTATTAGATTGAAATTCAACATACGAGATGAGCACTTTGTAGGCTTCATACAAAGGTGATTCTATCGAATAATTCTCTAAAAATTTTTTAATTTTATTTGTTAGCTCTATTGCTTTATCTAGTCCAAACCAAGGGGTGGGTTTAGGGAGTGTCATTCCCTTTTCAAGAACATGGTAAGTTTTAATGAGTTCTGTAATTTTTTTTTGTTTTTTAGGAGCTCTAATAGAAAATAAGTAAGAACGTAAAGCATCGTACGAAAAATTTACAAAGAAATAAAGAAGGGCCTCCAAAGTCAATTGAGTTTTAATTAAAAATGTTTTTAAAAAATATATTGGCCTCATGATTGGTATTCTCTCAATATACTCTTTTTATGGGCTACCTAGTAGGGCCAGATTATTGTCGTTTTTTTCTGTATTCAATTAACTAAAAGGTTATGATTAGTGAATGAAGATTGCTATACTGACTTTTATAGAAGCACTCGAAAACTATGGTCAAGTGCTGCAATCTTAGTGCTCTCCAAAACTACCTAAATTCTAAAGAGCACGAATGTTTTATAATTAATTATGATCTTAATTAATGAATCAAAAAAAATTATTTAATAAAGTCTATTTTTTCTCCAAAATATTTTTTATATCTTTTAAAAAAATTCATAACTAAGTATCTGAGTTTTTTTTTCGGGAAAAAATGAAAATTCAAATAATTTTCTCCCAATTGATGTAAGGGCAGGTTCATAAAACAAACAGTACTTCATAAAGTTATTCAAATTGCAAAAACTCTTCAGTCTGAATTATTTTTAGAATTTGAGTAGCCCAAAAATATTGAAAACTCTGAACAAACCGAATATACGGCTAAAGAGATCCAAGAATGATAAAAGATCATACGCGCTACTCAAAAAAATCACATTCGATTAAATTTAAATATTGTTTTCAAATATAAAAAAATTATACTTAAAAAATGAAAGAAATACCTATTTTCGTTATTAATCTTGATAGAGCGACTGATAGGCTAGAAAAAATACAAGAATTATTTAATCGCTTTAAAGTCAACTTTAATCGTATACCTGCAATCGACGGTAACCTGATAAGCGACAAACAATTAAAAAATTTAACAAATTTTTACAACAGACTTTTCTATGGAATCCCATTGTCGAAAACTGAAATTGCAATAGCTCTTTCACATAAAAAAATTTATCAAGAAATTGTAAGCAAAAATCTTGAAGGTGCTTTTATTTTTGAAGACGATGCCGTTTTTGATGACACTCTTATATCTTTAATCAGAATTTATTTAAATGAAATTAAAAAGTGGGATTTTTTCACTTTTGGCGATATTGATCTTAATAAGAAAAACCATAAACCGGGTATAAAGTTGCATGTGAATAATAAAGAATTTGAGCTTGTTACTCTAAAAAAACCTCCTTCATTTCTCCACGCTTACTATGCAAGTTTCAAATTTGCTAAATATCGATTAGATGATTTAGAAAAGATTCTTGAGCCAGTAGATTTGTATAGATTTTCAAAATATAATTATAACTTTGGAGGGTTAGTGCCTCCAATTAGCACTCAATACAAATACCGTAAAGGTATAGCGATAATGTCTTTAGCTACTTTAGACTTTAGTCCAAATAGACTGAAGAAAAAAATGTTTTATATCCTTAGAAAGTGCATTATTAAACCCATTATTTTTATTTACTCAATTAGAAAAAAAACATTGCCCCCATATTGAAAAAACAAAGACTACTTTAAATAATTTCGTCTTTGGACAAAGTCCCATGATGAAATTAATTGGATTGGGAGGAGAAAGTTTCATTTTACTTGTCCTCCTTAACTGGTTTGGATGTCTTAAGTGTTTGAACAAGAGGCAAAAGCGCTTCAATGTGTTGATCGGGAAGATTGTGAATTGTGTCTAAACATTCTTTTCTCGATGGCGAATCTAAGAAGGCTTTGCCTGTGAGATATGTTTGAAATGTTTTTTCGGTTTGACCGTACAAAGGAAGGAGTAATTTATAATGTTCTTCGGTTACATCCATTCTTCCGTTTTCGATATGACTGATCCACGATATAGATTTTCCAGCCAGGCTAGCGGCTTCGCTCATAGATAGCCCTCGGCTTTCCCGGCATCTTCTCAATAAAGCGGCCTCGTCTGTTATATTTTTTATTTGTGTTCTATGCATACATTTTCCCTTCTGCGGCAGCTGCCGCTTTGTAACTTTTCTTTGAAACGCAAAGGGGAAAACTCTTTAGAAACAAACTGTTATATATGTAACGTTTTCGTTATAATTATAACGTTCTAATTAGGTAATCTTTTTGAAAGCGCGTCCAAGACGCGTCCAAATAAGCTGATTTTGGCTGATTTTGTTTAGAAAAAAATCTTTTAGTAAAACTCACGAGCATTTTAAATGCTTTAGCTAGATTGAGTTTAAGTACTTGTATTTATTGGGTTATTGTACTTTTTTTAATAATAAAAAAAACTACGCAGCACTTTTTTTGCGAGTAATAGCTTTAGCTTTTTTTATTTTTTGTGAGTGGCGGAGCGGACGGGACTCGAACCCGCGGCCTCCGGCGTGACAGGCCGGCGTTATAACCAACTTAACTACCGCTCCAAGTTGGGATTCCTTTATACGTAATAGGCTATGGCGCGATGGTCAAGAAGAGACCTAAGAATAAGTTGCATTACACTCCGCGCAACCTCTTTTGTTCGAGAGGGGGGTGGGGTTCTAGCGGATTTTAAACTTCGCCCTAAACTGTAGCCATGAAAACAGAAAGCACACGTAAAAAATTTTTTTCTATTTTAACTTTAATCGTGTTTGCACAACTTGCGAGCCTGCAATCTTTTGCAGCTGACATCCCCGCAAAAACAATCATTCATTCGGTAAAAATTGAGTATTCGCGAATGTTGTACCCAGTGAATGCTCAAGGCTTCGAGATTAATCAAGCTATAATTGGTGGCCACGTTCATTTTGAAGGCAAGCCTGAGGTGAATGTTACTCTTAAAATTGGGGGTCAAGTCTATACTGCGCCTACTGATCCTCATGGTAATTTTTCGTTTTTTGTTTTTGCAAATTATGCAGGACGCTTTGAAATAGGCGCATGGTCACCCAATTCAGATGCTTACGTAACAAGTGGTTCAAAAGAAATAAAGCCTCAATAGGTGAGTTTTCAGCCTATTAATGTCTGGGAACACCTGAAGAAGGCGTCTTGTCTGTAGCTTTTGAATACAAACCACCGACACCTTCTTTTTTTATTCCTTCTTTAGTAAACAATTGATCTACCTCTTGTTTTTGTTCTGCTGTAAGGCGAGCTTCTATTTCTGTTACAGCAAGGGTACAGGCTGTTTTAAGTCCTTCAACTTCAATATCAATAGCCTCGAGCTTGGAGAACACTTGTGAGCAATAAGAAGCGTTTTTGGGTTGACTGTTAGCTTGTTTGCTTTTCATTAAAGTAGCCAAAGAATCAGCTTCATTTTTGTTTAAACTGAGATAAGCATTATAATTATTTTTTTCCTCTAAGAAGTTTCTTTTTGAATCGGAATCTTGAGATAAATAAGTGAAGCCTGGGCCCTTATGTTTAAGGTCTTGTTTTCTTTCAACGAAGCTCTCGTTATTGCCATTAAAATCTTCGTTATTGGTAAAAAGAACGATGCCGGCAATGCTTCGGGGTACGAAAGAGTTTTTTGTGTTTTTTCCAGGCATAAAATAAATTTGATTTTGTATAAACTGTGAAGCAGCTCTTGAAGCCTCTCTACAGCCCAAAAAATTTATGTAAGCTTTTTGAAGTGCTTTTGGATTGTTTTGACCATTTTTGAGAGCAGCAGCTCCTTCCTTACAAAAATCAAAGCCAATAGAAATGGGCGCTTTTGCCGCCGCGTCTTGAAACTTGCCATCTGCAAAGGAGTTTGTGACAGTTTGAAGCCTTGTTTGGCAAGTTTTTCCGGCAGTGCCGTCAGGCTCTTGAGTGATTTTTTTTGATTCAACATTTTCTATGTTTTGGTTGCAGAGATTGTCAGGAAATTGATCAAGTTTGTTAAATCTAAATTCTCTGATTCGAGATGAGTTTCTTGCAAGACTCAAATTTCGAAGGTTATCGGTATATTTTTTCTCATAAGCATCTAACTGGCTAAGATCGTTTCTGTATTGGTTATTAATGTCTTCTCCTCTTTTGTAAGAGTAAAGCACGGCTGCCGGCAAAGCGAGTGCGAGGGCACCAGCTGTGCCTATTGCTGCAACTGTAGGAGCTCCTGCTAGTGTTCCTGCAGCGGCTGCAAATCCCAACGCGCCTTCGGTAGCTGTTGTGGCACTTGATGCTAGATTAAGTTTGTTTACATCCTTGAAGGCTTCTTTGAGAAGTTCGGGATTTTTACCATTTACGGCAGCTTTAAATTTTTCAAAATCAACTTTTTGTAACTCTTCAACGGAACCCTTAGCTCCTTGATAATATGCTAAAAGACTTAAGCCTCCGCCTATGGCAGTGCTCGCACCCGAGGCAAAGTTACCTACTTTTGAGATTCCTGCCTTTGCATACGCCCTGAAAGAAGCTTCGTCTAAGCCACAGGCAGCAAGTGCTGCAAGATTTGCAGCGCTTAATCTCCCCCCGGAAGAAAGAATTCCTTGAGATTCAGCTGCAGTTTGCAGGCAGCCAATTCTTCCAGCAGCTTTGTCTGGGCCAGCATGTGAATTGGATAATTCAGTGGAAGCTAAGTTTCTTTTATTAGAGGGACTGCTTTCTGGAGGTGAGGAGTCATTGGTTTCTGGTGAGTTTTGATTTGGAGACTTCAAACTAGTTGGCGAGGTTTCTTTGGGGGGAGTATCAAGGGCTTTGCTTAGTGCATTCAATTCTGGTGTTCTATATGCAAGTTGTTCTTTGGGTGCTGTTCCGGAAGGTCGTAGAGATACGTCCGAATTCTCTGCACTTACATGTACGGGGCGTCCCTCGGAATCTGCTAAAATAAAACTTGACCCATTACCTTCTTTTCTGATTTTTGAAAATGTTCCTGCTCCAACAATTCTTACGTCTTTATCTGTTTGAAAATTTTTAACTACAGCGTCGTATTCTGTGTGTTGATCACCAACAATAATAAGATCGGCATCGGGTGGTATTGTTGCTGTTTTACCTGTTTTATAATTTTCCCCCAAAATTCTACCTATGTTAGGTCCGGTCAATGGGGGAATGTGAGATATATAAACAATTTTTTTCTTTCCTATCTTAGATCCGGTTTTGGGATCTAAAATATCTTGTTCAATTCTTGTAAAACCATCGTATTGAGAGTCTGGGCTTAAAACGTGAATATTGTGTTTTCCGTCTTTGTTGAGTGCTTCCAAATCTCTTTTCAATTCAATCTTCTTTTTGGGGTCTATAACAACGATAAGTTCACCTTTTGTTGATTTATCAGGTTGGAAATAATCCGCTTCATTGTAAGGAATTCCCGCAGCTTCAACTTCTTTTTTAAAAGCTTCTTTGATAGCAGCTAGGTTGGGGTCATTTGCTTGAATCTTAGAACTCGTTTTGCCATCTTTTCCTACAAAGGTTGCACCATGAAGCTTATCGCCACTCATTTGATTTATGCGAAATTCATCGTGATTACCTAAAACGACGTAAAGTGGTTTTGGTGAGCCAGAATTTCCTTTGTTAAGTGCTTCGCTTAATTTTCGATGAGCTTCAACAGTATTATGCATCCGATCATTGGATCCCTGGTCTACGAGATCTCCACCGGCAATAAAAAATTCAAGAGATGAAGAGTAGTTACCAACTTTTCTTAAAGTATTATCAAAATTTTCTTGAGGCCCTTCATGGCCTTGGGCAGGATTACCTTTCTCATCGAAAACTAAGTGAGCATCAAAAAGAGCCCCAAATCCGCCTCGTTCACCGGCTGAAAAACGTTCTTGCAGTTGCTTAGGATCAGGAGTGAATTCACTTTGAGGTCTATTTTGATAATCAAAAAAAACACCTCCATTTGCATTTGATGGGAGTTCTCTGAGTCTAAGTTTGTCATCGGTTGGTGGTGGTGTTCGATCGAAATATAAAGGGACAGCTTTTTGAGCTTTTATATCTTGAGAAGTGTTGTCTACTATGAAGGGTTTTCCGTCGGCGCCAACAATTGTAAGACTATCGGATTTAGCACTAGCAACATGAAGTCTTTCGCCAGTACTCTCTGCCGTTTCAACGCTTTTACCGGTAAGCCAATTGCCAGTAGTTAACTCAACGCTTTTTCCCTCTGGTTTTTGTCCAAAAATATAAGTTCTTGTATCAGGACCTAAATTTGCTCCTTCCGTTACTTCTGCAGGTGCAATGCGTTCGATGTTTTTTCCTTTCAGAGCAGGTTTGACAGCATACACTAATCCGTCATTGTTCGTTTTTCCGTTTGCATCGGGTATGTTAATGACGGGCACTTGGTCAGTCGCTACGTGTAAGGAAATGTCTTTTAATTTTCTAAGTTGATCTTTTTGATTATCCAAAATAATTGTGTGAATAGGTTTGGCCGTAGCTTTTCCTTTTATTTCTGTTTTTCCTAAAGCATCCTTAAGTGAACCGATTATTTCTTGTGCTTGTTCTGGAGTTCCTTTGAATTGGCTTAAGTCTAATACGGCCATTGAAAAGGCTTTTTGATTACCTAAGATTTGATCAATCCTTTTTCTGTTTGCGGATCCCGGGTCAATTCCTGGATCTGTGATTTTTAATATTGCTTTTGAATTGCCATCTTTACCTTCAGGTGGAATAAGGCTTCTTTTTATTTCGTCTTGGCGCTCTTGGTCATAGCGTATTCTTTCTTGCTCGGAGCGAAGAGGACTTCTTCTCGAATCAAGAGATAAAACGGTGCCTGAGTCTTTCAGTCGATCTACAGTTTGGTCGTCAGCAGTTTTAAATCCTGCAGATCGAAAAGCTTGGTATGTGCTTTTTTCACTTGGTTGAATTCCTTCTTTGAGAGTTTTTCCGCCAATAGAAGTGTTCACTCCATCTTTAGTTTGAATTGATCGAAGTGTAGGGGTTGTGTTGTTGTCGACAATTGCAATTGCATCAAATTCGCTTTTTGTCGCTTCAAATGTTTCTTGACCTTTTTTAATTTTATCAAGCACCACAGCCTTCGGCACATCTCGGCCTTCTTTTTTTGCACGTTCAGAAATTCTTAGAGCAAGTTGTTCGGGATCGGTCTCTACTCGGACCATTTGCATTCGATAACCTTTTTCTTTTGTATCTTTAATGAATGATTGAAACCATTCTCTTCCGGCAAAAGTTGTATCAAATACAAAAGATTTTTTTTCCTTAATGGCCATCTCCATGACTAAATCTTGAATAAGAGCTGATTCTCTATGAACAGCATCAGCCGCTCGAACAGGATCTAACTCTCTAAACTTACGATATTCAGGAATAAAAGTTTTGATTTTGTCGGGATCAACCCATGCGAAATCACCTATATTTATAAGTCCTGAGTCTGAAAAACGTGTCAGTACCGTTGATTTGCCTGATCCAGGGGGGCCTGCAGAAAAAAGCACTGTTGGTTTTGTGTCTGAGGAAGGGGGAAGTCCTTTAAGAATTTCTTCAGCTATTTGTTTTCTGAGTTTTTGTCTTTCTTCGCTTTCTTGTGGGCTTAGGTTTTCTTTGTTACCAAAATAATCAAAGGTATCGTAAATACCATAGGGTGTTTTTCCAAATGTTAAGCTTGAGAAAAGTAAGAGGAAAGATAAACCCCTTAAACCAAACATCCTAAGATAATTATCGGGTATTTTGATTTATTTTTTTGTTAAAATTTGGTTAAGAACTGTTTGTTTGTCCTCTAGGCCCAGTGTCCATCGAGCAAGTAACTTTGGTGTGTGTGAAGCAAGCCAGGCCACCAGTAAAACTTTGAACAAGCGAGCTAGAAAGTAGATAATTAGAAAAGTTTTGAAGGAAAAGCCTGAAAGAAGAGGAAGAATGATAAAGGGTTGTATGGGGAAGGGACCCATAATCGCGATAACCAAGGCAAAGCCCCCATATTTTGCCATAAAATCTGCAACTGTGAGCCAAGCATTACTTTGGAAAAATTGAGGAAAAAATTCTCTTAACAAGTCTGCATCCCAGTAAACAATTCCCGCAAGTAGCGCTGCCCCTAAAAAATTACCAAGAGCAAATATCAAACCAATCCTTATCCAGTTTTTGGGTCGGCCCAGAACGGCAGAAACCAGTAACGCATCTGAGGGAATTATGCCCACAAAAACATCAGCGGCAGTGAGGGCCGAAACAGCATACGGATACCACTTTTGATCTGTGAAGCGAAAAACTTTTGAAATTCGATTTTTAATTTTTTCTAGGCTTGGAAGCCATAGAAAAAATGATTTTTTTGAGTTGTCCATCCCTACCAAGATTAGATTAACAGCTTTATAAAGAATGGTACACGCTACTGGGCTCGAACCAGTGACCCCCACCATGTCAAGGTGGTACTCTAACCAACTGAGCTAAGCGTGCACAGAGTGTAATTTTACCTCATTCGTAAATGGTAGCTGAGGGCGGAGTCGAACCGCCGACCTGTGGGTTATGAATCCACCGCTCTCACCAACTGAGCTACCCAGCCATTACAAATGAAGACACGAGGCATAATAGCGCCTCAAGGGTGTGTGAGCAAGTCTCGTAAATCATGTTAGCCTTTTTTTCGAAGGGGTACTGCACATGAAAAAAATAACGTTGAAATTTGGGGTCTTAGCCGTGGCATCCTCCGTGGCGCTATCATCACTCTGGGCTCAGGAATGGTCTCAAGAGAGCTTGGTAAAGGTTAAAGGAGTAGTTACCGGATTTAGCGGACTTAAAATCGATAATATTGTGGATGGTGCAGTCGTTTTACCAAGTCTTTCTGCTGAAGATTTATTTCAGTTTCAGGTTGATCAATTCATGGGACCGCCTGAAAAAATGAGCGTTGCAGGAATTTTTAGCGCAGAGGTTCCCTCAAATTTTCATTTCCCTAAACAAAGCGAAAAGTATGGTTTTTTTCCCGTTAGCTTTGGAAAAGATCATTTTAGTATTTATGCGGCGAAAGGCTCAAAGAATGAACTCATCGCGGCTTGGTTTCAGCTCCCGTGGGACAAGATGCTCGATATGGATAGCAATAAAGCACCGCCCACGGACATGTTACCTTTACTGAAGTTTAAAAAATTTGCAGTGACTGAAGAGCGTGATTGGTCTGAAGCTTCTAATATTTCTCTTAACTTAGATAGAGGAGCAGGGGCAGCGGTCAGCTTTTCTTGGGAGCGTAGCCCTTTGCAGGGTAAAGATATGGATGCGCTTTTCCTTTTTCAAGGAACAAAAACTGAAAGATGGGCTTTTGCAAATCTTCTTGGGAAGCCTGCTACGAGTGGAACTATTGCGGGAATCAGTGGACTCGAAGAAAAGTTTAAAATGCTTTTTATGCGCACGCATGTAACTGAGCAAGATGTAACCGCAGCGGAAGGCTGGATTCGAAGTGCACAAAGTTCTGAAAGAGTTGTTGTTCAATCTTTGCCTCCAGCACTTGAGGCAACTCTTTTGAGTCCCGAAACAGTTTCTTGGACTCCTGTAGAGGCTCCCGGTTGGATAAGTTTTGTGATTGCGGCAAATGCTCCTAAGCCAAGTATCTTTCGAATTGACGGAATCTTTGGAGGAGCTTTTGCAAGAACCGCTGAACAAAAACAAATTTGGTTGGATCCTCGTTCAGGCACTACACAAACAGGCCTCAATGAGAATACACTAAAAGATGTAAGCGTTATGATGGCATTTATTGGTACCCGTGAAGAAGTTGCTATGCCTGAAGCGGGAACAGATAATGCTGCTTTCATCAATGCCGCTTCAGAAATTAGGATGAAAAAATTGAAATGATAAGAAAATGGTCGTTGTGCGGAGCTTTTTTTGTTTTAGCTTCTTGTGTTTCCTCTAGTCCTCCACAGCGTCCACTAGACCTTCCTTATACATATATTTTTGAAGGAGGTTTTGATGATGTTTGGAGAGCGGCAACTGCTGTTTTAGAAAATTACACCATAACATCTGCAAATAAAGATGCGGGAATGTTGCAAACTGATTGGGAAAATCAGCGCTTTAATACGGATCTTTACGAAAACCCAGAAATTCAGCCACAGCTTGAAGAGGTACGGTCTCGTCTAAAATTAAAACTTTCTAAAGCTCGAACCAATGATACGGGAAAAAGAGCTGTTCGTATTCAAATTAATAAAGAGTTTGAAGTTTTTAAAAACTTTTACTCGGATTGGGAGCGAAGTCCGACCGATGGCTATGAGGAACAGGTCGTTTTGTATCGTATTCATCAAAATCTAAAAATAATTAATATGAAAAAGAAAAAAAGTCTTGGCGCAAAACCTAGAAAACAAATAAGCCGAGATGAAAGCGAAGAAGATTCTGATAGGGAGTCCAATAGTCAATCAACTAGTGATGAGTAGTTTATTGGTCGCTTTGCTCAGGTAGCCTTTCTTCCGCTTTGATTGCTTCGTCTTCTTTTCCTTGTTCCAGAACAGATTCTGTTAGAAGTGATTTAAAGTTTTGAATGAATTTATGCAAAACTTTTTGTTTTGTGAGAATATCGAGATTGTCTAAAACTCTATTTACTTCTTCTCCGTTTTTTGTCTGAACAGCCGCTACTAGATTATCGTAGCCTTTTTGAATTCTATTTTTGTCAGCATCAGATTCAGGGAGATCGGCAATGTTGATTTCAATTGTTTTCTGGGGGTTGCGATCAGAAAGGTTTTTTCTATTAAGGTTAACTTCCTCTCGATAAACTTCTAGAGGGGAATATTGAGCTTTTGAGCGAGGAGCTAGAATGACTAAAGCTCCCAAAGCTAAAAAAGAGTAAAAACCCTTCATGTTTTTATTCTATCAACGACTATCTGCTTCATGTGTAAAGATTTTGTTAAGGTAATTTGTCGCACTCAGCTATTTTCTGACGCTTACATCGTCTGACTTAAGGGTTTGTTAGTTTGCGCTAAAATTTGAATTTGTTAGTGAAGAAAGTGGAAGGGAAAAGCTATGAGGGGTTTTGTTTTTTTCTGCGCGTTTTTTTTATGTTTTTTAAACATGGGCGGAGGACTCTTTTTAACCGCTCATCCTTTTTTAAAAAATGATCGTCTCGCTTTTTACGGAGATAGCAATACGGATTGGGGTACTTATCATAAGATTATCCAAGATTATTTTCATAAATTTTATCCAGATTATAATTTACAAACTCTAAACGAGGGCATGGCAGGAGATAGTATATCGGCAGGATATTACTGGCGTCTTGATGATCGAGTTTTCCCTAAAAAGCCAAGTGTACTTTTTATTATGTTTGGAATTAACGATTTGAACTGGGGTCGTGATTTGACTTTGAAAAATAGAGAGACTTTTCTTCGTCATACAGAAATGACCGTACAAAAAGCTTTCGATTCTGGCATTCGAGACGTTTACGTTTTGAGCTACCCTGCTACCGATTTTCCATTAGAAGGTTCGGATCCCGTTTTATGTGCAAAGATTCCTGAGGTGACCGAAGCAGATGATTCACCTTTACAAAAACTTGGAGATGAAGCGATCGCTCGCGCCCATCTGATTTGTTCAAAAGATGGACGTTGTGCAAAGGGGATCGATATTGAGCGACCCATGAGAAAAATTTTGCAAAAATCACGTTCTTTAAACGTGCGATATCATGATATTGATGGTGTTCATTTGAATTCTCGTGGAAATCAACTTGTTGCAGAGTTGATTTTAAAAGGCTTAGGCGAGCCATCGGATCATGTACAAAAATTTCTGAAGAATCACTGAAATTAGGCTAAGATCTCTACTTCAATTCATGAAGAAAGAAGATCTTGTTCGGATTAATCGTTACATTAGCGATAAAGGTATTTGCTCACGTCGAGAAGCTGATCGTGCTATCGAAGAAGGTCGAGTAGAGATCAACGGCCGTGTGGCTGTGTTGGGCGACAAGGTTTCGGATGAAGACCTTGTTAAAGTTGATGGAAAAGCAGTTCCAAAAAAAAGACAAAAAGATATTATCATTGCTTATTACAAGCCCGTCGGTGTTGAGTGCACTACCAATCAAGACGTTGAGGCCAACATCGTTGACGCTGTTGGGTTGGAAGATAGGGTTTTTCCCATTGGTCGCCTCGATAAAATGTCGGAAGGTTTGATTTTACTGACTAATTTGGGCGATATCGTGAATAAAATTCTTCGCTCTGAAAATAATCACGAAAAAGAGTATATCGTTTATTTGAATAATCCCGTACGCGACGAAACTCTTGAAGTTATGCGCAAAGGAATGCTCTTAGAGGTAGGTGGAGAAGAAGTCCAAACTAAGACATGTGTTGTTGAGCGAATTCGTCGCGATTGTATTCGAATGATTCTTACAGAAGGAAAAAATCGTCAAATTAGACGAATGCTTGAAAAATTTGATCTTCGAGCAAAAAGATTAAAGCGTATTCGAGTGCTTAATATCGGCTTGGGCGATCTGGCTCCAGGCGAGTGGCGTGATTTAACGGCCAAAGAAAAAACTATTCTTCTAGGACGTATTCAAAGCTAAAAGTTATTAGCAAAAAAAATTAATCAAAAATTTGAAAGTCAGAGTCTTCTGAAACCACTCGAGCTGCAGAATGTTTGTCGATAAACTCCAAAACATTTTTCATTCGGTTTTGCGCTGATTTCATATCAGCTGAACAAAAAGACAATCCTAGAACGCAGCTTTCAAGACTTTCAAAATCATCAACTTCGGTAAGCGATACGTGATGGGCACTTTGAAGCTGTTGGGAAAGTTTTTCAATTAATTGTTTTTTGTGTCGCGGCTCCTCGTTGCCCCAAAAATCGAGAACAATCTTAGCAGCCGCAATCACCATATTTAATTTAGAAAATACCCCGTGTATCGCGTTTAGCGCAGAGAAGTTTGCTCTCAGGAACGATGACGTTCAAGTTTGCGATTTCTTCCCAAGTTAAACGAGGAAGCTTATCAATCATAGTTAAGAAGCGATCTTGTTCGGCTTTATCTACAATATCAGCTGTGAGAGATAAAAACTTTTTCGCATAATCATTGCGTTTAAAGGGTTTTGCTCCCGCAGGATGTGCATTGGCTCTTGCAAGCTCATCCACAATCTTTTCGCCATTTGTGAGGGTGATTTCAACGCGCGCACCAAAGGCTTTTTTGCTGGGATCTGCATCGTGATAACGAGCCGTCCATTCGGCATCTTCTTTTGTTGAGATTTTTTTCCAGAGAGCTACTGTTGAAGGTCGGTTTGCTCTTTCAGAAGTGTAGCTGTGAACGTGGTGCCAAGAGCCATCTTCAAGAGCTACCGCAAAAATATACATGATGCTGTGATCGAGTGTTTCACGGCTAGCTTTTGGATCAAACTTCTGTGGATCATTTGCTCCTGTTCCAATGACGTAGTGTGTATGGTGACTTGTGTGAAGAACAATTGAGGCAATTTCTTGAGTGTTTTTAATTCGGCTTTTCATCTTGAAGGCAAGGTCAATCAAAGCTTGTGCTTGATACTCTGCAGAGTGCTCTTTTGTATAGGATTCAAGAATCGCACTCTTTGCTTCGCCGGCTTCTGGTAGAGGAACAGAGTACGCACCCGCTGCTCCATCGAGCATGTAGGCAATAACGGAATCTTCTCCTTCATAGATAGGTGAAGGGCTTTTTTCTCCGCGCATTGCTCGGTCAACAGCTTCAAGAGCAAGCTTCGTTCCGTGAGCAGGTGCATAGGCTTTCCAGCTAGAAATTTCTCCTTTGCGTGACTGACGAGTTGCAAAGGCCACGTGCACAGCTTGTTGAATCGATTGATAAATTGTTTCAGTTGAAAGGTTGAGAAGGGTTCCAATCCCAGCAGCTGCAGCAGGAGCTAAGTGAGCGATGTGATCTTTTTTGTGTTTGTGTAAGCAAATGGCTTTCACAAGATTGATTTGCATTTCGTAAGCAGTTGCGATTCCACGACAAAGATCTTTTCCGTTTTTTCCGCACTGTTGAGCAGTTGCAAGAATGGCTGGGATGTTGTCTCCAGGGTGGGAGTAATCAGCCGCCAAAAAAGTGTCATGCATATCAAGTTCGCGAACCGCAGTTCCATTGGCCCAGGTTGCCCATTCTGCTTCGAATTTTTGATTATTTGAAATTCCAAAAACAGTCGCACCTTTTTCACGAGGGTGCGCAAGAGCTTGGCTTCGAGCATTCGCTACGGGAGTTCGGTTGATTGCCGCAAGTGCAACAGAAGCGTTGTCAATAATGCGGTTTCCGATCATTTCAATTACTTCTTCAGTGACTTCAACCTTATCGGCAGCCACTTCAGCCATTTTCCAAGCCAGCTGATCTTCGCGAGCAAGGTGAACTTTGGAAGGGAAAACTTTGACGTTATGCAATTTCATATAGGAAAGAGGTTAATGGAGACGAGGGGGAGTCGTCAATTAAGCACTATCTTTGAGTGGACTTGTTTTCGGTTCTGAACTTGTCCTAAACTATCCATGTGCGCTTTTTGATTTTACTTCTTTTGTTTGCTTCTTGTTCGGTGACGGGGCCGCTCAGAGAAGATCGCCCTGCAACAGGTTTTTCATTTCCGGAACCCCTCAAAGGTTGGAAGTCTTTGCCGCTCAGTGAGGGCGCACAGCGTCTTTATCAGCACTCTTCTACGGGATCGGTGTTGAGTGTGAGCTCTCTTTGTGACCGTTATGCTACGGCCCCCTTGAATCGTCTGCTAAGATCTCCGCTCGGTTCACTCGGAGCCTACAAGGAGCTTGAATTTAAAAATCTAAGAATTTCTGATCGAGATGCAGAGCAACTGCATGTTTCTGGTAGCTTAGATGGAGTGAAGGTTGAAGTGGTGATGATTGTTCTTCGAAAAAATGAATGTATTTTTGATTTTTCTCTACAAGCTTCTCCGCAAATTCAAAATGCAGTGAAAAATGACTTTCTAAAAATGGTGAAAGGGTTTTCTTTTTAATGAAAAAAAACCACGTTCGCTCTTTTGCGGAAACCTTAAAAAAAAGAACAATTCAGCAGGTTGAAGCCCTTGGTGAGTATTCTCTCCTTACCGCTGAGACAGTTCGTGTTTGGATAAAAAAACCACCTGCTTTTTCTGAGCTTACATATGAGATGAATGTGTTAGGCGTGCAGTCTTTTTTGATTGTTTTTGTGGCGGCATTATCAACGGGATTGGTGCTTGCGATTCAATTTGGTTTTGGTCTTGAACGGTTTGGTGCAAAATATTACGTGCCTAAAATTGTAGCCATTTCCATTTGTCGTGAGCTTGGTCCAATCTTTACTGCACTTATGCTATCGGGCCGTGTGGGTGCAGGAATGGCTGCGCAAATTGCTTCGATGAAAGTTAGTCAGCAAATTGATGCGATTCGTGCTCTGGGAACCGATCCCATTCGTAAAGTAATCGCTCCTAAGGTCTTAGCTTTAACTTTAGTGACTCCTTTACTGACATTGCTCGCAGATTTTGTAGGAATTTTTGGTGGAATGCTGGCTTCCTCTTCTCAGCTTGGATTGCAGCCGCATGATTATTTTTTTAAATCTTTTGAAATTATAAACACCCGAGATGTTGTGGGCGGCTTAGTGAAGGGGGTTGTTTTTGGATTTTTAATTTCTACGGTAAGTTGCAATGAGGGAATGCAAGCTCGAGGGGGAACCCTGGGTGTGGGAAATGCAACAACAGATGCTGTTGTGAAATCTTCGATTGTGATTTTGATTGCTGATTTTATTCTCACAAAGCTTTTATGGATTATTGAACACGAAATGATTCGAGGTTGATGATGGATCCTCTTGTAGAAGTTTTAGATTTCAAAAAAAGTTACGGCACCAAAATAGTTCACAAAGGTGTTAATTTTGATCTTCGTAAAGGTGAAATTGTTTGTTTGCTAGGGCAAAGTGGTTCAGGAAAAAGTGTTTTCTTGAGAGCTTTAATTGGGCTTGAAAAACCAGACTCAGGAACGATGCGCTACAAGGGACAAAATATGTCTTCTTATTCTCAAGAAGAATGGTTCAATGTACGTAAAGAAATTGCCTATGCTTTTCAAAATGGAGCGCTTTTTGATTCCTTTACAGTAGAGGAAAATCTACTTTATCCACTTGATGCCCACACAAATTTATCGCGAGCACAAAAAAAGAAGCGCGTGAAAGAAATTCTTCAACTTATTGGCTTACAAGGAACAGAGGATTTACTTCCGTCCGATTTGTCGGGAGGAATGCAAAAGAGAGCCGGTCTTGCTCGAGCAATAATTTTAGATCCCGAAATTATTTTGTATGATGAACCTACTGCGGGTCTTGATCCGCTTAATACTCGTGTCATTCAAGACATTATGCTCGACCTTAAAAAGCGCGGTAAATCAGGCATACTCGTGACTCACGATATGCCTACCGCGATTGCTGTATCAGAGCGAATTTCACTTTTGAAAGATGGAAAAATCATTGTTTCAGGAACAGTTGCAGAAGTGCGCAAAGATAAGCGCATAGAAGAGTTTATGACAGGAGTAACAAATGGAAGCACCGAACGCTAAAGGATCATCAACCCTCATTGTTGGATTATTTGTTTTGGTAAGCCTTATTGTTGGAGTGGGGTTCATTATTTTTATGGGAGGAAGTGGCGTTTTTAATACTCAGCTTCGACTCTCGACTCTTTTTAAAGATGCACGGGGTTTAAACGTGGGAGCGCCTGTTTACATGTCGGGTGTAGACGTGGGTCGAGTGCTTCGAAAAACATTACCGCCTCCTGGTGAAAGAGGAGTTTTGATTAGCTTTTCTGTGGAAGGGCGCTATAGAGATCGTTTGCGCTCGAGTTTGAAAGCAGAAATTTCATCTGCAGGAATGTTGGGAGATAAAACTCTTGTCCTTCTAGAGGGTGATGGGGGTGAGCTTCTGCAAGATGATGCTCGAATCGGTAGTCATGAAGAGGCAGGTCTTCAGGGCTATCTTGAAAAGGGCGGAGAAGCTTTAGAAAATATTCGCGAGTTGACTCAAAATATGTCGCTTATTTTTAAAGGTGGAAAAACAGGAAAAAGAATTGATGAAATTATAGATAATATGGTGACGACTTCTGCAAATTTGAAAAAAAACACCCAAGGAGATTGGGGTAAAAAACTAGATCAAAGCCTGACTCGTTTGGATTCAGTTTTGGCAAAGGTAGATAAGGGTGAGGGGACCTTGGGAGCTTTAGTTAATGACGCGTCTTTACATGAGGATTTAAGGGTTTTGCTGGGCGGAGCTAAGCGTTCGAATTTAATAAGATTTTTGGTGAATACAGCTATCAAGAATAAAGAGGGAAAGACAGTTCTTGATGAAAGTAAAATGAACGCACAATAATTCGATCTCAAGCTTTGATTGTCTGGACAGTTTGCAACAGGATGATAAAAATTAGAGAGTGGCCCGTTCGACACTCTATTACGTTTTTGCAGATCAGAGCTGGCCTGCTGAAAGTATAACCACCATCTTATCTTCGAAGAGTTCTTTAGGTCTTTGGATTGATGGACGTGGTTGGATTGTTACTCCCACAAACGGATCAAGTTTTGTGGGACGTTCTATCGAAAATGCTCGCTTAGCTGCTGAGGAGTGTACTCTTCCTGATACGCCTAAAAAAAATGTTGTCGCTATTTTAGGCTTTGAGGATCTTCACAGAACAGAAGAGGTTGAGAATATTTTAAAAGATCGACTTCCTACGGTTCAAGTTATGAGACTTGGAACTCGCATTTCTAAAACTGCTTTAAGTCAGGTTCGTCGAAGTGTTGCCTGGAAAGATCTTCTGGAAGCGGGCTTTGCTCATGAGCTTGATCTTTTGGGTATTCAATCCAAAATTGTGGGTCTTCAGAATTTGCTCGTGGATGCGGAGCGAGTGGCGATTTTGTTACAAGATGATCCTGATCCTGATGGTTTAGCTGGCGCGCTTGCCCTTAGAAAAATTTTAGGAAGAAACGCACAAACTGCTCCGATTGTTTCTTTTGGTCGCATTTCTCGCCCCGAAAACTTAGCGATGGTTCAACTTCTTGAAATTGAAGTGGAGCGTGTGACTGAAAAGTCTATCAATGAGTTTGATAAGATTGTTTTTGTGGATTGTCAGCCTTCCTTTTTTAAGGGACGAGATATTCGTTGTGATGTTGTGATCGATCATCACCCACGGGGCGATTGCCCTGCGCTCGACTTGTGTGAGTGGATAGAAATTGATGAAGACTTGGGTTCTATTTCAACACTCTTTACGCTTTATCTTGAAGCTGCAGGTGTTGAAGTAAGTCATCGTTTGGCAACGGCTCTGCACTATGGAATTAAATCTGATACTTTGTTTTTTAATCGAGGAGTTTCAGAAAAAGATCTTGAGGCATTTGTGACTCTTTATCCTAAGGTAAATGGCCCACAGCTTCGAAAAATAGAGCGTCCCGAATTACCTGTTGGGTACATTGATTCGTTGAGACGCTCTCTTAAAACTTTTAAAATACGATCCTCTTTGGGTGTGATCGTTTTGCCAGACATTGCGACTGAAGATTGGATTCCACAGGCCGCAGATTTTGTATCGCAAATTCATGGAGTTCGTTTGGCAGCGGCAGCTGGTGTTGTGGATGATATGATTGTGATTTCTGGTCGCAACTGGGAAAATGATCTTCATTGCGGAGAGATTTTTAAAGAAAATTTCGATAAGCTAGGTTCAGCGGGTGGTCATAGAAGCATGGCGAAGGCGGTGATTCCTGTTTCTGCTTGGAAAAACCGCTTTGGTGACGGTTCACTTGCTCAAAACAAAATCAAAAACATTACTCAGAGACTTTTGCTCAAGAGTATGTCCGAGTTTATTTAAACTTTTTATCAAAATATTCGAGCAGAGTTTGTTCCGAAACCTTACGTCCGACAATTTTTGCCATTGTTTGAGGTGAATCCTGATGTGCAGCTAAGGGGTATACGCGTTCAGCCATAAAGTTTCTCACAAATTCAAAGTGGCCCAATGAAACTTTCTCTGTCCAGTCGGGATGAGTTTTTTGAAAATCAACAAACAATTCTGCGGCAAACATGTTTCCTAAGCTATAAGAGGGAAAGTATCCAAAAGACCCCGAATACCAGTGAGTATCCTGCAAGCATCCAAGGGAATCTTTTGTTATTTTAAGTCCCGTGAGTTCTTGAAAGCGAGAGTTCCATTTTTCAGGGAGGTCTTTGACTTCAAGTTTACCTTCCATGAGATCTCGTTCTAATTCAAAACGTAAAAGAATATGAAAGTTGTAAGTCACTTCATCCGAGTCAACGCGAATGTAGTCGAGTTTGATGGGGTTTAGTCGCGAATAGAGAGCATCAGCATCGACATTTAACTTTCGAGCAAGGTAATTGCTAAAAGCTTGAGAGCGTCCGATAAAGTTTTCAAGAAAGCGACTTTGAGATTCATGTACACCCATGGAGCACGCTTTTCCAGCAGGCTCGTAAGCAGTTTTTTCGGGAAGACCTTGCTCGTAGAGTGCGTGTCCAAGTTCGTGCAAAGTACTGAATAAATCTTCTACGGCATCTGTTGGATTGAGTCTGGTTGTGAGACGTACGTCCCCTGTGGTTCCACCACAAAAAGGGTGAGTGCTTTCGTCAAGTCGGCCTTTCGTAAAATCAAAAGCAAAATTACGCATCAGATCTTTGCAGAATTCTTTATTGATAAGCTTGGGGTCTATTTGAATATCTTTTTTGGTTTTTTTCGCTTTTTCAAGAAATTGAGGAAGGCGATCTTTTGTTCCCCTACAAAGAGAAGAGAGGAGTTTTTTCATTTCAAAAATTTCAAGACCAGGTTCAAATTGATCAAAAGCCACTCCGTAAAGAGTTTTATTTGCATAGCGAGATTTTAGATCGGGAAGATTTTTTATTTTGTATAGATTTTCACGACAAAGAGAAACCAATTCCTTAAAAAGACCTTCGATGCTTTTAAAGTTGGATTCTTTTTTAGCTGCTCTCCATTTGACGTTACATTCAGTAGAAACCTGAGAAAGTTTTGCGACGAATTTTTCGTCCACAGCAGAACTAACAAGAATGCTTTTTGTCCAAAGTTCCAGGTTTCTTTGTTCAATTTCATTAGAGGCTTTTATTTTTTGAGAAAGAACTGCCTCTTTAAATTTTGGATCATTTGTCCATTGATGAATAAGTCCGCTGATAAGAGTAAGGTGAGCCTGGCGTGCAGGGGTGGAACCTTCAGGCATGTAAGTTTCCATGTCCCAGTAAAGTATGCTTTGGGCTGAACTTAGTGTTTCAATTTTTTTCCAATGCTCGAGAACTTCTGCGTAAGTTTGCATATCAAGGATGTTAGTTTGAGATTGAGACAGTGTCTAAATCTATACAGGTTTTTTATGTAAAATTAACATTAAAATTACGTCTGTTAATTTAAACAATCCCGAAAAGTAAATATGCCTAAACTTAATCATAAAAAAGTTACAGGACTTTCTGGAAATGAAATTTATTGTCTAAATAAACTTAATATGCGACCTGGACAGCTTTGTATTGGAAATAGTGTTGTTTCAATTGGGGTTGCTGGAGGAATAGGTGCTGGTCTTTCTACTTTAGGTGGTGGGGAAGTCTCTGAAATTACAAAACTTGTTCACGACGGACGACAAAACGCTTTTAACAGAATGTTAGAAGAGGCGAAAATGTATGGAGGTGCAGGTATTACCGGAGTTTCATTTGATCTTGTAAACCACGGAGGCAACTTGGAATTCATTACTGTGGGTTCTACCGTTCACCTAAATAATTCTGATGAAAAAGTGAGACAGTTTTCAACATCTGCCGATGCTCAAGAAATGTATTGCCAGATGGACTCAGGTTTTAGACCTCTTCATTTTGTTTTTGGTAATGTTGCCTATTCTATAGGTCTAGGAGGAAGTATTGGTGGAGCTTTTAGGCAATTATCTCGAGGTGAAGTTCCTCAGTTCACAGAAATTTTTGATAAAACAAGGCACTTAGCTCTTTCGCGAATTGTGAACGAGGCTAAAAAGTTTGGAGCAAATTCAGTTGTAGGAATTCAAACTACGATTTCTCCTTTGATGGGAGCTCAAGAAATGATGATGGTTGGAACAGCCTCTCATCATGCAGGGTTGAATGAATTTTCTCAAAATCCTGTGACGAGCGATATGACCAATGAAGAAATGTGGAACATGGCTCATATGGGGTATATGCCTCTTCAGCTTGTTATGGGTGTTTCAGTTTATTCATTGGGTTTTACCGCTGGGATTGCCTCTTTCATACAAAGTTTAGGTGGAGGAGAAGTTTCGGGTTTGACGGAGTTGCTTTATGAGGCTCGTGAAAAAGCTCTTGAAAGGATTGAGCGAGACGCCGAGTTGTGTGGAGCGGATGAAGTCGTGGGAGTGAAAACAAGAGTTTATGATTTAGGCGGTGGGTTAGTGGAGTTTATGGCAATTGGAACGGCTGTGAAAAAAACATCTGTGGCAAAAACCTATACAAATCAGCTTCCTCCACAGGCAATCATTCGAGATAAAGATACTTTTGTGGATAGTTCGCATGGTGGTGGGGTAAGCTTGTCTGATAAGCGAGTAGATTCAGCTTCTAAACTTCAAGGTGGTCCTTTTGGGATTGTGTTCGTCATTATTGTTTTAGTATTTTATATTTTAAGAGCTTTTTTTGAGCATAAGTATTAATGGCACCAAAAATTAAAGGGTTTATTTGGGTATTTTTGGCTTTTCTTTTAGCAGTATTTTTTGCATTTGGGCTTGGTTACTTTGCACGACTTTTACCGTGGTCTGTTGAACAAAAAATGGCTTTTGTGTTTGCTTCGTTTGAGAGTAAACGATGTTCTCAAAAATCTTCTCAGTCTTCTCAAGATGCATTGAGTAAAATTTTGATGCGACTTTATCCCGTTTATCCGGAAGATAGGTCTTTTCCCCTGGATGTGAGTGTTATTCCAGGTGAAACGGTTAATGCTTTTGCTTATTTGGGAGGAAAGATTTTTGTTTACGAAGGACTTCTAAAAAAAATTGAAAGTCCTGAAGAGTTTGCTGGTATAATTGCTCATGAAATTGAGCACGTAAAACAAAGACATGTTATCCAAGGAGTCTTTGCGAGATTTATAACAAGCGAGATGCTCAAATTTATTTTTTCTGGTGGACAAGTAAATCCACAAAGTGCGGAAATTTTTTTAAATTTGAGATTTAGCGTTAAGCAAGAAGAAATGGCAGATCGTGGCGCTTTGCAGAGGCTTAAGGATTCAAGAGTAGATGTTTCAGGCTTTCAAAGTTTTTTTAAGCGTGATCAAAATGAGTATGGGCAATTTTTTTCTTTGCTTTCCGATCATCCTTCAAATAAAGATCGAGCGCAGCTTGCAGAACAATTCAAGGGTCATCCTGTTAAGTCAGTTTTAACTCCTTCGGAGTGGCTTAATCTAAAAAAAATTTGCGAAGAAAAAAATTAAAAAGACAGTTGAAAGTTAGCTGTTACAAGACTTCCTTGTGATCCTTTCGCAGCCTTGGGTGACCCAAGATCACTCGAAGCATTTTCTAGGTGAGCGTAACTTAGTTGTAATTTGGCTTTAGATTCCAAAAGATTGTAGCTTATTCCTGCATTATAAACTTTTGAAATAAATTCATGATTGTCCAGATATTCGAAGCGTAAAACAGGACAGATTATTTTTTTGTAATCATAAAATAAATCTGTGTAAAAGCCTTTGAAAGTAGTGTTTGATTCTTTTCCAAAAATTCCTTCAGTAGCTAAAGTTATTGATCTCCATGAAGCTTTAAAGTTCAGCCCATTCCAATATGTAGTACTTTGTTTTGAATCAGCGTAGGTTCCAAAAGCTCCGAGGCTAAGGTTTTCTATTGGATTAAAATCAACTCTACCGTGTAGGTCTTTGGACGAATTTTCATCGATTGTATTGGCTCTTCCTCCATTTGATATCATGGATCGAATTTTAATTTTTGTGTTTTCAAAAGTAAACAGTGCACCTATCTGACGGTTGTTACCAAAGTTTCTACTCTGAATTGCTCGCTCAGGTAAAAGGAGTTCTGCCGTTGATGTGAAACTCTCAACTGTGTTGGGGGCTTTAAATTGGCCAATGGTTACTTTCCATTCAGAGTTGAAGGAGTATTCAATTCCCACATCTTGAAGGATTTTGTTGTCGTTTGTTTTTTCAATGACGCCTTCCTTCAGGTTTTTTGAAGGGTCGATAGAAAGAAAGTATCTTAGCTCAGAGCTAGTTTTTCCATTTAATTTAATTTCAGCTCTTCGAATTCGAAAATTTGATTTAGCTTCTAAGGTTGTATCGTTATAGGCCCATGTCTGAAAAAGCAGGCCAATTCTTGGAGTCATGTCTTGTGCCTTGGAATTTTGTATTGTGATAAGAAAAATGAAAAAAAATTCGTAACAATATTTGATTTTTTTTTTGGAATTCACGAGGCGCTCCTTATTTTGTTTTGTAAATTGTTTTAGTAGCTGAAAAAAAGTCAAAGCTACTTTGTGGGTTTTCGCAACCAAGTCCTGCGAGACCTCTTCCGCTGTAGGGCAGCGAATCCACTCGAACAGAAGGGGCTAGGTTAAGTGCGACACCCCCATAATCTAGCTCTGCTTGTGCCTTGTCTAGAGAGAGTGGGTCGCTTGTATAAATAGAGGCTTGTAATCTATGGGGAAGTTTATTTGAAAAAGATATGAATTCTTCTAGGTTTTTTATTTTAAATACATTCAGTAAAGGAGCAAAAAGTTCTTTCTTTTTCAACTGTTCTGGAGAACTTAAGAGCATAGTTGGCGGTATAAAGTTTGAAATTTCAACAAATGGTTTTTTTTGAGAATAAATTTCGACTCCATCTTTTGAAGTATCAGATAGGGTTTTTTCAATGCGCTCAAAAGCTTCTTTATCGATAACTCCCGCACATAAGGTTTTTTGTTCGTCTGCGCGCCCTGAAGGAAACGCATTAATTTCTTTTTTAAGAATCGATACAGCTTCATCGAAAATATCTTCTTGAATGGCAAGATTTTGAGCAGAAATGCAGCTTTGTCCTGCAAATGAAAAAGCGCTTGCGGCAATTTCCTTCATTGCTTTTTCAAGCTCAAAACCTTTGATCTTTTCTACATAAACTGGAGCGGTTCCTCCGAGTTCTAAAATTAACGGACCTTTGAATTTTTTTCTGATTTCCCATCCAACTTTTTCTGATCCTGTAAAAGAAACGCAACTTATTCTTGGATCCTCTAAGAGTTTCCAAAAACTTTCATGAGTCATGGGAAGAAAAGCAATCATTCCTGCGGGAACTTTTGCAGCATGAAGAATATCAACGAGAGCAAGGTTTGAGAGTTGGCATTTCTCAGAAGGTCGCCAGATGAGAGGACTTCCCGATAAAATTGCAGGAGCAATTTTATGTAAACTTAAATTGTAGGGAAAATTAAAAGGAGTTATGCCCAAGGCTATTCCCCGGGGTTCTTTTTTTGAAGTTCCCTGAAAAGGACCCCTTCCATCGCTTTTTTGCGCTTGAGGTGTCGCAAGGATTTTTTTGCCTACGTCGATAGTGGCTTTGATCGTATCCAGAGATCGCTCGCATTCGAGTTGGGCAAGGTTTATGGGCTTTTGGACTTCCATGGAGAGGATTGAAGCCAAGTTGTTGAAGTTCTTAGTGAATTCAGTTGCAACTCTTTCAAGGCATTCAATGCGCTCTTTTAAAGGAAAAAAGCCTTTGAGGACTTGTTGATAAGTGAGAAACATCCCTTCAAGGGTTTCGTCTAAGTTTGCCTGATCCTGCTCTTTGGACGTATCTAGGTAGCTCAGTTCCCAGGTTTCATAGTTTTTTAGGAGCGGGTTCCAGATTTTTTTACTGAAAGCACTAGTGAGGCTTAAGTAATGTCCAAGTGTGTAAATGCCAAGACGCCGCGCCATCGTGAGTAGATTAATACTCCATAAAAGGCTAAGATGTAAGCGTTCAGGGGGATTATGGTGGTGGCCGGGTATCCCTAGGAATGGAGTAAAATGATTGCACCAGATACCCTAGAAAAAACCATCGAAGCTCTTGCCTCTTTTCTCAAAAAAGTTGAGGACCCTACAAAAGATGATTGGGATCCAATTGAATTGGGAATGTGGGTTTCCAAGCTTGAGTATCCCGCTCTTGATGTAAAGGCTCAGGTAATGGCTTTTCGCGAGTCTCTTAAGCCTGCACTCAAGGATTTTCCAAAAAATAAATCTGTTCGTGAGCAAAGTGAGTTTCTGCTCAATATTTTTCGTGATGCTTTGGGTTTTCAGGGCGATACAAATAATTATTACAACGTGAAGAATTCGTTCATGAACGATGTGCTTGTTCGTCGTAAAGGAATTCCTATCACTTTGAGTCTCGTCTTTTTGGAGCTCTGTCGTGCGGTGGAGCTTAAAGCTGCTGGAATTAGCTTTCCGGGCCATTTCTTGGTCAAGGTTTTGGATCAAGATAAGGATCGTGAAAAAAATAGTGAAGAGTGGTTTGTGGATGCTTTTGAAGGAGCCAAAATTTTGAGCCTTAACGAATGTAAGGAGCGTCTTGAAACCTGGACAAAGGGAATGATCCCCTTTGGCCCGGATGCTTTAAAGGTTGCTCATCCTAGAGACATTGTTTCGCGTATGCTTAGAAATTTGCGTGCGATTTATTTTGAGAAAGAGGATCTCACTCGATTGTACTGGGTTTTGACGGCCTTGTCTGAGTTGTGTCCTGTGGAAAGGGTAGAGGCTTTACGAGAGCGCGCTTTTTTGTTTGCTCGTATGGGTCGATACCGTGCGGCTATTCAAGATTTGAGAACCGTCATTAAGTCGTCATCGAGTGTTCACAATCGAGATCACCTCGAAAAAATCTTGCGCTACTTTGAGCTTCAAAAAGAAGTGACAAATTGATTTTTGATATAGCCGTTTTTTGATTAATTCTTTTAAAAGACAAATTTTTATTAAAGTTTTGTTAAGTTTAGGTCGAACACGAATTAGTCGTGAAAAAAGTAGACCCTCAAATTCTTAGAAGAGTGAAAGATGGTTCTTTTGATAAAATCTCAAAAGAACAAGATTATCTCTTAAGGGAACTTTCGATTGATCAAGAAATTGAAGATTCAATAAATTATCAAAAACTTTTTCAAAAAGCTTTTCAACGTAAAAAACTTGTTTTTTTAATTGCTTCACTAGTGTATGTGGGGATGTTTTTTTACTATGTGAAAACTGGGGCTTGGTACGAGAGAAGAATTTTGGTGTTTCTTAATAGTGCTAAAAATAGTGCGTTTTTTAGCTTTTTAGATTCATCTTCTCTTGGTTTGCCCAGGGGGCAGGACGAGGATTTAGTCGACTTTTCAACGAAAGCTCTTACTAATTTAAATTCAGATGCATTTTTAAATTTTTGCTATGAAAAAGCTCAAGATAATCATGAAATTGCAAAAATATTCAATTTAGATCTAACTGAGAAGCGGTCTTTAAAGCCGTCTCTTGTTGAAAGACAAAAGTTAAAAACTTTTTTTGAAACTATTATGGTTCCAGGTAAAATGGAAAAGTCGAGCGCAGGTTTTAATAAAGGGGGATTTGTTGTTAAGGTTCGACACGAAGATTTTCTTTCCACTGAAAACATATCAGAAAAGATTACAAAGATTATGAAAGATTACCTGACTCAAATCGAAATGGAGGATTTGAGATCAGTAAAAAAAGTAATACAAGAAAAAATAGCTTCTATACAAAAAAACTTAGTTGAAAATAACGATAGAAGAATGAAGCTTTTTCAGTCGATACCTCTTGTGGACAAAATGACTGTCTATAGTTTGCAATCGCAACTTCAAGCTACAAGAATAGCGATAAGTGGAAATAAGGTTTTAGAGTCTGAACTTGTCGGAAGATTGGCAAACATTGAGCGTCAGATTAATTCTATAGGTATTACAAAAAGGGAAGAAGTTGATGATTATGAGTTGGGTAAGGAACTTGCTAGCTTATCATCTCAAAAAAGAGAGCTAGCTGCACAAGGAATCGAAAAAGAAAGCTTTGTTTATAGAAACATTTCTGAGAGTTTATCCAAAGCTCTTAAATCTTTAGAGGAGCAAAAAGTATTATCTAAAAATCTTTCTCAAGACAGCGACCCATCGAGTTCTACTTTGTTAAAACTAGCAGAAGTGAATAAAGCATTAGATTCAATAAATTCATACCTTAATGAAAAGACTAGGCAAATTGAATCAGGAAGTGAATTGAAAAATTCATTCAGTTTGAATTTTCCAGAAAACACAAATCAAAAATTTGACTCTAAAGGGGTTACTTCTACTTTAGATATAGAGAGTGTTAATGAGTTAAGTTTTCAACTGGATCGATTGAGAGCATCGATTGAGAGCAACAAATCCTTGGATCCTGCAATTGGCCAAAAAATTACAAAAATAGAAAAAAAACTCAATTTAATATCTGAAGAGAGAGTTAAGTTAGATAAAAATAATTTAACAAGTACCATACAAGATATTTCTAATTTGTCCTATTTGCAAAAGCAGTTAAAGTTGCAAGGAGTAGATGATGATAGTGTTATAGCTAAAAGACTGTCAGAAAACTTGAAGAAAGCTACGGCTGAATTTGAGAAAAATAAGAAGAATTCGTTAAATCCTTTAAGGGTTGAAGATTTATATGGATCAGACGAAATGTCATTGGCTTCTCAAAAAGAAACTTTAGATAAATTAAAGGGTGAGAATTCATTTTATGAAGCTAAGGTCGTAGAAATAAATAAATCATTGGAGGAGTTAAGTTTTCTTCTTGCCGAAAGACAAACTAAAGAAATTCAGCTAGCTGATATCGATAATTTAATAAAAAAAGATCAAGTAAACTTTGATCTTTTAAATAACTCGCTTCTAAGGATGGATATTGCAGACATTAAAAATACCAATAGGTTTGAATTTAATTTTGAGCCTATTCAAGAAAAACAAATAATGCCTTTTTTACATTTCATATTAGTAAGTTTGTTTTTAAGTTTCTTTTTAGCGTTGACTTTTTCATATTATGTGCAAATCTTAAACCCTCGGTTAAGAACAGTTGAATCTTTTGAAGAACTTGATTGCTCAGTTTTGGGGGCTGTGCCTTCAACTAAAAAGGAGCTTTTTTTATCGAGTGGTTATTCTAGTGAATCTGCAAGTACATCTTACATGCGATTGGGAATTGATTTAGAGAATAATCTTATGAGTTCAGGAGGAAATATTGTTCTATTTACTTCGGCTGATGATTCTTTGAATTCGGCTTCAATTTCTCTTAACGTAGGAGCTTTTTTTGGCAGCACAGGTAAAAAGGTACTTGTTGTAGAAACGGATCTCACAAACAATAGTGTTTCAAAAATTACCGGAGCTCCTTTGAGCGGAGGGGTTAGTGATCTTTATTTACGCAAGGAAAAAATTAATTTTTATCCGTATTCTGTAGCTGATGGTCTAGATGTTTTGACAGGAGATCCCTTACTACTCCCTGCTGTCTCTCGTCTGGCTTCGGAAACTTTTAATCAATTCTTAGAAGAACTAAAACTAAACTATAGCTACATCTTCCTTCATGTTAGGCCGTGTTTAGAGTCGCCTGAGGCATCTGATTTAAGCAGATATGCTAGTGTTAGTGCTATTTGTTGCAATACGGAAAAAACTGATATTTCTAAGGTTGAAAAGCTAAGTTTTCTAATGAAAGCGTTTCCGTCGAAAAAGAATTATTTTATTTTAGAAAACGTAGAAGATATTGACTTAGAAAGTAAAGATAATAGTCAGAAATCTCAAAAAAAAGCTGCCTAAATAAAGATTTTTTCTATTTCGATTCTTTTTCGTTTTTAAGTTCTTCTTCAAACTTGTATTTTTCTAATTCTTCTTCAAGTTCTTTGAGCTTTTTTTCAAGTTCTTCTTGAGAAAGTTGAGCATTGTTAACGAAATAAATAGCGACAGCTTTCCACAAAATAGGGGCAAGTTTCGCCCATAGCGGCACCCCTACAACAAGGCCTACAACTTTTGAATTTGTCATGCGCACGCTCGCGATACTTACCGGACCACTTTTAGAAGCTGCTTCATCTGCTTTCTCAATCATGTCTTTATATTTGATAAAGCGAGGATCAGATGAGAAAAGATTTCTTAATTCAATCCATGTATTGATACTTGTAAGATCCGCATCCGCAGCAAACATATGCAAAAACTCAACGCCTGTTGCGCCGTCTGCAGCGTAAGCAAGAAGTTGGCTTGCTTTGAGGTCGAGAGGGTCTTTGTTTTCTGCGATTTCACGAACCCTCTGAACGAGTGTGGCTCTTTCATCAAGTAGGATCATGTTACGGAAAAATGATGAAAAGCCAGGACCTTTTTTGGCAATTATTTTCACAATACCTTCCACCAGAGGAACGATTAAAGTTAGGTCAAGTGCTTGTCGATTTGCAGTCGCAACGAGCTCTTGTCTTAGGCTTTTTTTAATATGAGCCTCACGAGCAAGAATGTTTTGATCATAAAATTTTTCGATCTCACCTTTTTCGGGATTTCCTTGATTAAGGCTAGGGTAGCGAATGCCTTTTTTCTTGCTCCAGCCGACTTCTTTAAGAAGGAAGGTGCGTGCGTCCTCCCATGTTTTTTTTCTTTTTTCATAGCCAGGATTTGTCACTTTGCTGCTTTGATTGTCGGCTATTTTTTCTTCTGCTTCGTTATTGAAGTTTTCTTTACGAACAGAAAATAAATCGAATCGGTGTTCAAAGTCAGCGCCCAAATATCGACTTGCTAATTCGTATAGAGGAAAGTTTCGGCCAATGTTTTGGATAAGCATGAGGTCGTATGTTTCAAGCAGTTCGTAGACACTCAAAAGTCGATTAAGAACTTCTTCTTTTGTAATAATGTAGTCGTCTTGAAGCAGCTGATTGAGTTTGAGGACTTCTTTTGCGACTTTAGAGTTGTTTTTATGGTTACTTTCAGAGATTTGAAAGTTTTCTAAAAATTTGTCTTGAAGGTTTAAGAGAAAACTAGGATGAAGCGTTTCTCCTTGGCTTTCAATTTGAGCTTGTAGATTTGAAACTTCTTTCATAGCAGCAGTCACTTGCTCGTGCTGACGAAAAGAAATAGCCGCTCCATCAATCATGGTACGAGCAATATTGACTGCAACAGTTAATTTGTCGTTAACCATTGCATCTTCGAGTTCAGTGATAAGGTTTTTTCCAATTTGAACTTCACGAGGAATAAGATCTCCTCTCCAGTTTCGAGCCCAACGGTGAAGAGATAAATAGCGACTCATTTCTTCAGAGGGTAGAACCTCGTTGGTAACAATTCGAAGGGAGCTTAGTAAAATACGACAATTCTCCTTTGGGGAGGGATTGGTATTAACGGCTAAGCTTTGCTGAGTAAGTCCAAGTGTTGCTAAAAAGCTTAAAGTTAAAATTCTGAGGAAGGAAAAGTTTTGGAATTTTTTCATATTAAAGTTTACTTTTAAACCTTGTTTTAATGTGCCTTAAAAAAGGTCTTTGAAAGCATGATTTTTATAGCAGAAATGAGCATTTTTCTCGACAGAAGTGTACAGGCTCAATTATAGATAACTCATATTTATGGGTCTCCGTAAAAAAATCAAAAAAATCCCTTCAACGATAAAGAAACCCTCTCAAAAAGCTAATGTTGTTAAGGCTTTAGCTCCTAAGCCAACCTTTGAATTAAAGGTGGGCCTGGCTCAGATGCTTAAGGGCGGAGTCATTATGGATGTTGTAAACGCAGAACAAGCTAAGATAGCAGAACAGGCCGGGGCCGTTGCGGTGATGGCTTTAGAGCGTGTCCCATCCGATATTCGTAAAGAGGGTGGTGTGGCTCGCATGAGTCCCCCAGAGCTTGTTGAGAAGATTATGAGCACAGTCAGTATACCTGTTATGGCAAAATGCCGTATTGGGCACTTTGCAGAGGCTCAAATTCTTGAAGCGTTGGGTGTGGATTTTATTGATGAGTCCGAGGTTTTAACTCCCGCTGACGATGAATACCATATTTACAAACATTCTTTTAAGGTTCCTTTTGTCTGTGGTTGTAAAAACTTAGGTGAGGCTTTGAGGCGTATTGGTGAAGGAGCGGCTCTTATTCGTACAAAAGGTGAGCCTGGAACAGGCAATGTTGTGGAAGCTGTTCGACATCTTCGACAAATTGCTCAAGACATTAAGCGCGTTCGAATGCTTGATGAAAGTCAGTTGATGACAGAGGCAAAGAACCTTGGAGCTCCTTTTGAGCTGTTGATGAAAGTTAAAAAATTAGGAAAACTTCCTGTTCCCAACTTTGCAGCGGGGGGGGTTGCCACTCCTGCCGATGCAGCTTTGTGTATGCAATTAGGTGCAGAGACTGTTTTTGTGGGCTCAGGAATTTTTAAATCTGCTTCACCCGAAAAATTTGCAAAAGCAATTGTAAAAGCGGTTGCGGGATTTGATCGTCCTGAAGAAGTTTTAGCGGCTTCAAGAAATCTAGATGCAGCTATGCGCGGTCTTGAAATCAAAACGCTTCCTCAGGAAGAATTGATGGCCGAACGCGGTTGGTAAGGTTGTGAGCTTTTAAGAAAATGAAAATTGGTGTTTTAGCTCTCCAGGGTTGTGTAGAGCCTCATAAAAAACATATTGAGGCTTTGGGCGCAGAGCTTGTCGAGGTTCGTCGAGCAGAAGATTTTAAAAACATTGATGGATTGATTCTGCCAGGCGGTGAAAGCACCACGATGCTTAAATTAATTGAGCATTTTCAAATTTGGGATGTCCTTAAAGAATACGCCGAAAAAATTCCTTATTGGGGAATTTGTGCGGGAAGTATTTTGATGGCTTTTCGAGTGAGTAATCCTAAACAAAAATCATTGGGTCTTATGCATCTTGATGTTGAGAGAAATTCTTATGGGCGCCAAGTCGATAGTTTTGAAGAAAAGATTCATTCCTATCCTGTATCTTTTATTCGAGCTCCTGTGCTGAAAAAATTAGGAAAAGCTTGCCAGGTCAAAGCTTCTTCGAAGGGAGCACCTGTTTGGGTGAGTGAGGGAAGGCACATGGTGACGACTTTTCACCCAGAGCTTTCGGTGAAAACTCCTTCTCCTTTTCATAAGTATTTTGCTGAGCAACTTTCAAAAAACTAATTGAAAAGTGAACTTCTATTTAGAAGTAAAATTTCAAATAAGCTTTGGAGAAAACACCATGTTGGTTTTTTTGTTCAACATGCATGGTTGCTCCATCATAGGATTTACTTCCTAGTTGATTGAATCCGTATCCAACGAGGAAATGAAGTGATGCATTTTCTGCCCAAGAAAATCCAAAGCCACCTGCGAAGTGACCGCGCATAAAAGGTCCATTGCTTTTAATTGTTTCTCCGTTGATGGAGGTTTCTCGAATTTCAATTGATCCAAGAGCTGTTCCAATGGAAGCTTCGGCTTCTGGTGACCAAGATTTACGAGGCATGCGGTAACGAAAAATTCCCATTATGGGATAAAGATTGTACTGAGCAATGTTGAATTTTTTTGAATTTCCATCACCATCGATATACTGCTGAGTTTTAAAATTGTCGTAGCCAAAACTAGCTGCGACTTCCATCGAGCTGTTGATTCCAAATGATCCTTCAAAACCAAATCCAACAGGAACCTGAAAGCGCATGTCTTGCTGAGCGCCTGAGGGAAGAAGCGCAGAATATGCACTTGATAGGGGATACGTGCTCTCAGCATAAAAACCTATTCCAAAAACATGCTGACCACCAATGGGCGTGATGAGATCTGCAGAATTGGCTGTTGTTTGAAAAAAGGGTGAGTTTTGAGCATGAGTTTTGAAACAAATAAAAAGAGTAAAAATTGCGATAACTTGGCGTAATGAAAGCCTTTTCATTACTTAAGAATAAGTCAGGAAAGAGCCGCTAGCAGCTAGCGAAGAGTCATGAATTTGACCCTGTTAAATGGGAAGCTCAAAATTGCCAACGTTGTTTAAGTTTTGGGCGAGGTAGATGCCCCTAAAGAATGCCAAGAGGCTTTTGAAAGCCTTAAGAGAGTTTTTGAGGATTAAGCACGTTCCTTGCATGAGTAAAATGCTTTATGAAAATGAACGTCATGCCCAAAGTTGTAAAAGAAAACAAAGTAAAAAAACCAGATTACGCTTTGCGCGTATCTTCTGGTTTAACTCAAGGAGCATTGGTTCCTTTGAGTAAAAAGAAAAACATCCTGGGCCGTAGTTTTCGTGCCTGTCTTCCTCTTGAGGATGAGCGGGTTTCTCGTGAGCATGCACAAATATTAATGAAAGACACGAAGTTCTTCTTGTCTGATATGGGCTCCACAAATGGAACTTTCTTAAACAATGAAGAAGTAAAAGGCGAAGTCGAAATCCAATCTGGAGATGTGATTCGAATTGGAAACAGTATTTTTAGGCTTGAAACTATGAAATCAAAAGACCCAGGCTTTCAGCAAAAATGGAAAAGCGCAACCTCGGTGATTCAACGAGCGCATTTTAGCTTTGATGAACTCGCAAAAATTAAACCTAATAAAAAATTAATGTTCAAAAGAAACATCAAAATGATGTCCCATTTAATGGGTCATTTGCAAATGATTGCTTTTAAGAAGTTGGAGCTTGGTTTAATTAAATTTGAACTTATTCTGACACGGGGACTTTTTAAATTTCAAAAGGCTTTGAATCGAATAAGTTCTGCTAAATAAAAAAAAAGAAAAAACTATTTCTTTAATTGAAACTTTTGAACGTTACGAGTGTGCGTAGGGTAGTCTTTTGCAAACTCATGAGTTCCATCTCCACGACCTACAAAATACAAATATTCTGAAGCTGCAGGATGAAGAACGGCTCGGAGGGCTTTTTCTCCTGGGTTGCATATAGGTCCTACAGGAAGTTCTGGAATTGTATAAGTATTGAAAATAGAAAATGTTTGAAGATGAATCTTTTTAAGGTTTCCGTCAAAGTTGGGCATCAGTCCATAGATCGTTGTGGGATCTGATTGAAGGCGCATTTTTTTATTCAATCGATTCCAAAAAACAGAAGCAACAAAAGGTTGTTCATTACTTTTGCCTGTTTCTTTTTCAACAATCGAAGCAAGTGTCAGGAGACGATAAAATCCAAGAGGAGTTTGTGCCCAAGGATGTTGATTAAGAATGGGTCGCGCTCTTCGTTCAAACTGAGCAAGCATTTCTTCGACGATAACTTTTGGAGAATCATATTTTTGAAAGTTATAGGTTTCAGGAAACAGATAACCCTCAAGACTTCTAAAGCTTGAATTACTTTTTAAATCTTTTAAGTTACTAAAGCGAAGGATTTCATCTTCATTAGGAATTTTAGTTTTTTTTAAAAGATCTGGGTTTTGAAGAAGTTTAAAGAATTGGTCTCGATCAAAACTTTTTAGGGCTTGAGACCAGGAGTCTGCAATGTCCCATTTGTTATGCCCTTCTTTTACGAGTAAGGGATGTTGAAGGCCCTTGTTAGAGGTAAGGGCTTTCAGGATTTCAAGGGAAGATAGATTAGGCGCGAGAAGATATTCACCCGCTTTTACTTTTCGATCGAAGTGAAAAATTTTAGCACTTATTTTGGCAGCTATTTCGGATATTTCTATGCCGTTCGCTTCTAGGGTTTTAAGCATTTTTGTAAAAGAACTTCCAGGAGCAAGGTCGATGATGATTTCTTTTTTAATAGAAGAATTAGGTGAAAGCGAAAAGTTATAGGCAAAGTAAGTAAGAATTAAAGAACAAATCAAAATTATAAAAAACAAAATTTTTTTCATTTCATTATTTCCTGTTTTTTAAATTCGACTCATGAAAATAATTTTTTAAAATCAAAGCAGCAGCCTGTGCATGTTGGTTGTGCGGGGATTGCTGAGCTTCCCAGCTGGTGAGGTATTCATCAACGAGCGCGACATCGATATTAAATTCTGCCGATATTTTTTGTTGAAGAACTTTTGCTTTTAAAGATGTTTCTTGAGAGTGATTGGAATTAGTGAGGGGAAGGCCAATGACAATTTTTTCTATTTCCCAACTTAAAATAATTTTCTTTAATTCAACAATATCTTTTTGAAAAAGCTCCCAGAGCTTTTCTTTGGGAATCTTTCTTTCAAAAAAACTTCTTGGTGTAATAACAAGTCCATCGGGGCTTGCGGTTGCAAAGCCAACGAAGCGGGCTCCCCAATCCAAACCCAGAACTGACATGGTTATTTTCCAAATATTTTTAAAGTATTTGAAAAAACATTAAGCTTGGAGAGGTCGTTGAAAGTTACAAAAAGAGCCAATCCTATCAACATAAAGGCTCCAACTGTTGCCCAACCTTCAATGATTTTATAAGGAATAGGTCTTCGTATGATCCCTTCTATGGCGAAAAGAACGATATGACCACCATCAAGCACGGGAAGGGGCATAAGGTTTAGAATGCAAAGATTAAGAGAAATAAAAGCAAGCATTTTCATGAAAGTATCAAAACCAAGTTTAAGACTTTCCCCCGCAATCTTTCCGATCATGACCGGTCCGCCCATAGCTTTCATAGAAACCTTACCCGTTGCCAAAAAAACAAAACTTTCAAGAATAGCAGCCGACATATTCCAAGTTTTCATGGCCGCTAACTGTATTCCGTCTATGACACCTTTTGCTTTTACTTTTTCAAAAGAGGCTTCTCCAATTCCCACGAACATTGCACCTAGTTGAAATTTCTTTTCTTTGACTTGAGTAATAGGGTTTTCGTTTTCAACATATTGGGGAGTAAAGCTGCCTTCTTTAAGTTGGCCATCACGAATCCATTTTAGATTTAAGCTTTCGTGTGAAGCCGCCACTTCTTGAAGGCGATTTTTAAATTGATTAAAAGTCCAAATAGGTTGTTTATTAAGTTCTTTAATGATGTCACCTTTTTGAAGACCAAGCTTTGAAGCGGCAGAGCCCTCCAAAATCTGAGTCAGCATCAAGTGAGCAGGGATAAAGCCATAGGCATTTAGGTCCTTATTCGGCGGAATACCTATTTCAATTGTTTCGGGACCCGTTTCTTTTTCATTTTTTGCATCTAAAAAATGAACAATAAGTGAAAGGTTTTGTTTTTGTTCAATGCTTTGTTTCCAGGCTTTTTCTAATTGGTAGATTGAATCAATATCAGTTTTTGCTTCGCCTATCTTATAGGATTCAATAATAAAAAAACTTTTTGGATATTTTTTTAAAAGTTCTGAGTTCTTCTGAGCAGAAAAGATAGGTGGATAAGATTGAAACTCAATTCCTGGAAGCGTGACAGATTCTCGATCGATACCCGTAAGCGAGTCGCTCATTTTTCCAAGTTGACCTTGAAGAGTTAGCTCTTGTACTTTTCCTTCTCGTTCGATTTTTAGTTGAAAGGACTCTTCTTTGCTAGTTTTTAAAAATCTTTGAAGATCTGAAAGCTCACGAACATTTTGCTGAAACTGAGCACTTTGAATACTTAAAACTTTGTCGCCTGCAAGAATGCCTGCTTGAGCTGCCGCGCTATTGGGGTGAACAAAGTGGATGGTTGCGCTTGGAGATAAAAATCCCTTAGAGAAAAGAAGCCAGAAAACGAAAAAAGTTAAAATGAAATTTGCTGCGGGTCCTGCAATTACTACTGCAAAACGCTTGAGAAGTGGCATCCTAGAAAAACTGCGGTGTTTTTCTTCTTCAGGAACATCTTCTTGAGGGTCTTGACCCATGATGTTGACGTATCCTCCAAACGGAATCAGGCTGAGAGCATATTCCGTTTCACCTCTTGTAAATTTAAAAAGTTTTGGGCCCATTCCAATAGAGAAGGTTTTGACTTTCATTCCACAAAGTTTGGCGACATAAAAATGCCCAAATTCATGAATGAAAACTAAGATTCCAAGAAGAAGAATGATTCCTGTAAAGTAATACATTTGATGACCTCTCTTATGACTATAGCGTGTCTATTTGGGAAAGTATAAATTAACTTTGAACGAAAATAAAATAAGCGAGTGGAAGTGTAAAGGCCAGTCCGTCGATTCGATCGAGGATTCCTCCATGCCCAGGAATAAGGTCTCCTGAGTCTTTAACTCCCGATACGCGCTTGAAGAAACTTTCAAAAAAATCTCCACCTTGAGCCAAAGGAGCGGCAAACAAGGTAAATAAGAAGATTTTAGCAAAAGGCATAACTGGTTGGTGGTACGCGTGCCAAGCAATCGTGAAAATTGCGGCAAAGATCCAAGAACCTGCTAGGCCCGCAAGGGCTCCCTCAAGCGTTTTTTTAGGAGAGACAATTGGCCAGAGGGGGCGAGTTCCGTAGCGACGTCCCACAAAGTAAGCGCAAACATCACTTCCAAAGACGACTACGAAAGTGAGTAAGATGACGCCTTTACCATAGGGAAGTTTAGCGTTTTGAAGAAGGGGACCAAAGAAAGCAGAGAGAAAAAATATGTAGAGAAGTCCAGCAAAATAGAAAGTTTGTTCATTTAATAGAATAGGGAGAGATTTACTTTGAGGTTTTTTTTGAACAATAGAGGTCGAATCAATCACAAGAAAGACGAGCGAAAGAACCCAAAAGATATACACCCAACGGATATGAACGGAGTTTGAAAGAAAAGAATCAATAATCGATAGGTTTATGGCGATAATTCCCACAACACTTTTGAGCGAACGAGGAGGAAAATTAAAAATTTTAAGATACTCAAGCCAACCTATTAAAGAACAAACACACAATACGCCCACCAAAATTTTGGGGTTCATCCCAAAAAGCATCCAAAGAGCAAGTCCCGCAAGAATAATTCCTACAAGCGTGCGTGTTCGTGTTTCTTTAGACATTCGAGGATTCGTTGGCGTTTTTAATTTCAGCTTTTTGAATTCCGCCAAATCTTCTTTCTCTGTTTGAAAAATATTCGCAAGCTTTACGCAAATCTTCGCGTTTAAATTCAGGCCATAGCTTATCGATCACATAAAATTCAGCATAGGCAGATTGCCAAAGCATAAAGTTAGAAATTCTAAACTCTCCACTTGTGCGAATAATAAGATCAGGATCAATCACATCTTTTGTGTAGAGATGTTGAGAGAACAGCTCTTCAGTGATTTCTTCAGGCTTAATTTTGCCTTTTTGAACAAGAGCAGCTATTTCTTGAGCGGCTTTTAGGATGTCGAGTCTTCCGCCATAACTCACCATAAAATTAAGCGAAAGGCCCGTGTTATTTTTTGTAAGTTCAGAGGCGATGTCGAGTTGTTTTCTTAGCCTTTCAGGAGCTCGGTGGTATTGACCAAAAACACGAATCTTAATGTTGAGTTTATGCATTCTCTCCATTTGCGATTCGGCAAATTTGTACATCAAATCCATGAGGAAATTGACTTCATCATCGGGCCGTTTCCAGTTTTCAGTAGAAAAACAGAAAAGAGAGAGTGCTTTGAGATTTAAAGAAATAGCTTCTTCGACAACAGACATCACAAGGTCAGCACCTTGAATATGTCCTTGAACGCGCTTCCATCCACGAGTGTTGGCCCAGCGGCCATTTCCATCCATGATGATACCCACGTGCTGTGGCCAAAGTGTTTTTGTAGGGCTCAAACGGTGAGGACCTCTTTACTTTTTGCTTCGATAATCGCATCTACCTGATTGGTGCATTCATCTGTTAATTTTTGGACTTGATCTTGGTTTTTCTTTTGAAGATCTTCCCCAAGGCTTTTATCGGTTTTGATGAGTTCATTGGCATCGCGACGAGCATTTCGAACGTGAACTTTACAATCTTCGCCAAGTTTTTTTACGGTTTTCACAATTTCTTTGCGGCGATCTTCACTTAGGGCGGGAATGTTGAGGCGAATCAATTTTCCGTCTACTTGCGGAGTGAGACCGATATTTGCCGCAACGATGGCTTTTTCCACGAGAGGAATAGCACTCTGATCCCAGCAAGAAATTTGCAAGGTTTTTGCGTCAGGAACAGCCACTTGAGCAATTTGTTTTAGTGGTGTGGGAGTGCCATAGTAATCGACTCGTACGCTATCAACGAGTGACGGACTTGCTCTTCCTGTGCGGATTTTGACAAGTTCATTTTTAAGAGATTGGACGGATTTTTCCATCTTTTCTTTTGTTTCTTGAATCGTTAATTTTACAGTTTCTTCGCTCATTTTTTTCTCCTTGCCTTGGTAGGCCCTTGAGAGCTTTGTTTTTTATGAACGCTCGAAGAAGCGTTCTTACCAGTATAATCATTGTCTCCATCGAAGTCGCTCTTGCAGTCTACGGTAATAGTGGTTCCTACTTTTTTGCCTTTTAAAAATTCAGCAATTGCATTCGGTGTTCGAATGTTGAGAACGTGAATAGGAAGCTTATTGTCCATGCACAAGCTGATGGCGGTACTATCCATTACTTTTAGATTGCGATTGAGCACGTCGATGTAATTAATGTTTTTGAGAAGCTTAGCTTTAACGTTTTTTCGTGGATCAGAATCATAAACACCATCAACGTTCGTGGCTTTGACAAGAATATCAGCTTCTACTTCCATCGCTCTTAAAGCCGCAGCAGTGTCTGTTGAAAAGTAAGGATTTCCAGTTCCACTTGCAAAAATCACAACACGATCTTTTTCAAGATGGCGAGTCGCTCTTCTTCGAATGTAGGGTTCCACAACTTGCTCCATACGAATAGCACTTTGAACACGAGTGTAAATATTGTGTCGCTCGAGAGCATCTTGCAAAGCAAGGGCATTGATCACCGTTGCAAGCATTCCCATGTAATCGCCTGTGGAGCGATCCATGCCTTTTTCTGATCCTTGAATACCGCGAAAGATATTTCCACCGCCGACAACAACGGCTACTTGAACGCCCATTTCTCTTACGGCTCTGATTTGCTCAGCCATAAAATCGAGTGTTGCAGAATCGAGCCCAAACTCTCTTTTGCCCGCTAAGGCTTCACCCGAGAGTTTGAGCAAGATTCGTTTATAAGGTGTTTTCTGAGTCGCAGGTGTCATTACAGACTATATGCTAATTCAACCCTGCCTGTGCTGCTACCTCTGCTGCAAAATCATTTGATTTTTTCTCAAGGCCTTCACCAAGTTCCCAACGAACGAAGCGACGCACCTTGATGTTTTCGCCGATTTTAGCAACCATTTCTTGGATAATAGTGGATACTTTTTTCTCGGGATCTTTGAGGTAAGCTTGATTCATCAAGCAAACTTCGTCGTAGTACTTCAGGATCTTTCCTTCGACGATTTTTTCTGCCACTGCAGCAGGTTTTCCTGACTGAAGAGCTTGGTCGCGTGCAATTTCTTTTTCTTTTGCAAGTACGTCCGCAGGAATTTCTTCTGGAAGAACGTACTGAGGTTTGTTCGCTGCAATATGAAGAGAAATATCTTTTACAAGACCTTGAAAGATGTCGTTCTGAGAAACAAAGTCTGTTTCACAGTTGATTTCTAAAAGAACGCCGATTTTTCCACCCATGTGGATGTAAGAACCAATCGCGCCTTCTGTTGCAATACGACCTGCTTTTTTAGCAGCTGCAGAGAGTCCTTTTTTACGAAGAACTTCCACAGCTTTTTCGAGATCGCCCGCACTTTCTTCAAGTGCTTTTTTGCAATCCATCATTCCCGCTCCGGTTTTTTGTCGGAGTTCGTTTACTAATGCTGCTGTAATCGCCATGTTGCGCTCCTCTTAGTTCGTGTCGTCTGATGAACGAATGCTGCGACGTTTTTCAACGTTGATTGTACGGCCTTCGCGGTCAGTTGTTGTTGATTCTTCTGAAGGTTTGCTCACGGCAGGTGCGCTGGGAGCAGCGGCAACAGAGCCACCTTCACGTTTGTCAGAGAAGGCACGGATTTTTTCTTCGTGGATACGTGCGCCATCAAGGAAAGCGTCTGCAACAGCTGCTGCAAAAAGCTTAATAGATTTAAGCGCATCGTCGTTGCCAGGAATTACGAAACTCACGTCATCTGGATCGCAGTTTGTGTCTGTGATCGCAATGATAGGAATTCCTAATTTCTTGGCTTCTTTTACAGCGTTATGTTCTTTCATCGGGTCGATGATGAAGATCGCGCCAGGTTTGTCTTTCATGTGACGAACGCCACCTAAGTTACGCAAGAGACGCTCATGTTCTTTGTCAAACGCAGAACGTTCTTTTGCGCTTAACTGATCAGCCATTCCTGAGCTAATTTTGTCGTCCATTTGTTGCATTTGAACAAGGCATGTTTGAATTGTAGGGAAGTTTGTAAGAGTTCCACCTAACCAGCGCTCAGTGACATACGGACAACCTGCGCGTTCAGCTTCTTCTTTTACGACGTCTTTGCACTGTGATTTTGTTCCAACGAAAAGGATTTTTTTACCTTTTGCAGAAAGTTGAGTCACGAACGTGAGAGCTTCACGAGTGAGAAGAACGGTCTTTTGAAGATCGATGATGTAAATACCATTACGATCTCCGAAGATGTAGGGTTTCATTTTTGGGTTCCAGCGGCTTTTTTGGTGACCGAAGTGAACGCCTGCCTCGAGGAGGTCTTTCATTGTGATTTGTGTAGCCATATTTTTTCCTTTTTTAAGTACGCTTTTGCATGAGCTTTTAGTTCTTGCGGCGACTTTGTTTTCTATAACCCGATGTTCCTCCGCTGGGTTTAACGCTTGGGAAGCTTTTGCGGAGGCCCGCTTGGCTTGATCCAAACGCTCGGATTATTTCAATTTTTATCCCAGCGTGTGTTGTGAAAATGAACATAGACTAGCTTCGTGGGCGGGTAAAGAGGGAAGAAGGGGTGTCTTGAGTGCTAGTGAGGCTGAGACAAGACCGCTTTGAGACTCTCTGAGCTGTCCGCCAAAAGAGCTTTTTGAAGCACTTTGTGGCAGCTATCCATGTCCAATGACAGGATTTGCTTGCGAGTTCGAAGCACGGCACCTGGTGAAACGCTCAATTCTTTAAAGCCCAAAGCCAAAAGAAGTGGCTGATAATCATATTTCGCAGCCATTTCACCGCACATTCCCAGCCAACACGAGGTGTTTTTTACACCATCAGAGATCAACTTGAGAGTTCGCAACACGGCAGGATGGTAGGCGTCGTGGAGATCTGCCACATTGCTATTCATTCGATCTGCGGCACAAAGGTATTGAACCAGATCGTTTGTTCCAATGCTAAAAAAATCTAAGTGAGTGGCTAGTTGATCGATAATCATCGCCACAGAGGGAACTTCAATCATGATGCCTGTTTCAGGAGATTTTTCTAGCTTTTTGCCCTCTTGAGTTAGTTCCGAATGGAATTTTTGAAGAAGATTTTTGAATTCAAGAACTTCCTCAACTTTTGTTACCATGGGAATCATAATTCCAAGATTTCCATGCTGAGCAGCTCTGAGAAGAGCGCGAATTTGAGTTCGAAAGAGCTCGATGTTTTTGAGGCAATAACGAATGCCTCGAAGACCTAAAAAGGGATTCTCTTCTTTGGGTAAGTTTAAGTAATCAACTTGCTTGTCACCGCCAATATCAAAAGTGCGGATGATGGCTTTGTGAGGAGAGACGGATTCGATAACTTTTCTGTAGACTTGATATTGTTCTTCTTCGCTGGGAGCTGAGCTTCGATCCATTAAAAGAAACTCTGTGCGGAATAAGCCAATTCCTTCTGTGCCTTTTCCGAGAGCAAAATTTAAATCTAAAGAACTGTTGAGGTTTGAAGCAACTTCAATCCTGACTCCATCTCGCGTGATAGATTTTTGAGAAATGTAGTTTTTAAGTTCTTCTTTTTCAAAAAGTTCGTTTTGTATTTTTTCTTGAATGTTTTTTTTCTCGTGAGAGTCAGGATTGATTGTCACGATTCCACTCATTCCGCTCACGGCGATTTCATCGTGAGCACGAACTTTTTCCATCACCCCATTCACTGTGAGAATAGTTGGAATTTCAAATGTTCGAGCAAGAATTGTCGTGTGAGAAGTGGGATTGCCCTTTTGTAAAACAAGTCCTTTGAGTTGAGGGCTGTAGAGAGAAAGAAGCTCCGAGGGCAGAAGGTCTTCTGCGACAAGGATGTGATCGCCTTTTAATTCTTTTTCTTGCTCGTGAGAATTTGATTGAGGCTCATCAAGAGCACGTAGAATTCGTCTTGCAACATCGCGAATATCCTGCGCTCGTTGTCGAAGGTAAGGATCATCAAGAGATTCAATCATTTTAGCAAAATCTTCGCTTGCTTTATCGACTGAGTATTCACACTGGTGCTTAAGGCCCATGAATCCTTCGATGTTTGAAATCCATTCGGGATCTTGAGCCATCATAAGATGCGCCTCTGCAATTTCGGCACTTTCTCGGGGGCCTTTTTGAGAATATTTTTTCTGGAGCTCTGTTAAGTCTAAAATTACTTGAGCGTGAGCTTGCTGCCATCTTTTTACTTCGTGAAGATCGTCGAATATTTGCTCAGATGAAAACTGGAGATTTGTATTTTTAAGAACGTAAGCAGGCGCTAACGCAAAACCAGGTGAGGAGCCTTTGCCTTTGAGAACTTGCACGTTCACTAACCTATTCAGCAGAGAATTTTTTGGCAAATAGTTCTTCGATAGATTTCAAAGCATTATCCGCATCATTTCCTGTGATGGTGATTTTGAGGTCATCTCCAGGCGCTGCCCCTAGAGACATAAGGCTCATAATAGATTTGCCGTTCTTTTTTTGGCCTCGAAGTTCTACTTCAACAGACACTTGGAAGGGGGCTAGGCACTTTACAAAAAGACCCGCAGGTCGAGCGTGAAGGCCTTCTTGAGATTCAAGTTTAAATGTTTTTTCAATTGTCATACTTCTTAAATGTTCAATTCAAGGCTGACGATTTCTTGTCCCGCCTGAGCTGTCTCTAATCCTTTTTTATGTATTTGAAGAACACGATCCATGTTGGTGATGACTACAGGGCTAATAGTAGAAGTTGCTTGGCTTCGAACTTTTTCAAGATCAAAGCGAATGAGTTCTTGTCCCGCTTTTACTTTTTGACCATAAAGAACGAGGGCTTCAAAGCCATCGCCGTTCATTTTCACCGTATCTATTCCCACATGAATGAGAATCTCAACTCCAGTTTCTGTTTCGAGGCCCAAAGCATGACCTGTTTTGAAAATGTTGACAATGGTGCCATCCACAGGAGAAAGAACTTTGCCCTCAGATGGATCAATAGCGAAGCCATCACCAAGAATTTTTTCAGAAAAAACTTTATCAGGAACATCAGAAAGAGAGAGGACTTTTCCACTTAAAGGTGATCCAAGGATCACTTGTCGATTGATTTTCACAGTAGGCTGACTCCCTATAAGTTTTTGAATTTCTTCACGAATATGATCTGATTCGGCCCCAAAAATAGATTGAACATTGTTGCCTGCCACAATGACTTCTTCAGCGCCTAGTGATTTAAGAATGGATTCATTCACAAGTTTAGTATCTTGTACTGTCGCTCTGAGGCGTGAAATACAAGCATCGATTTGAGGGAGATTCGCGGGACCTCCGAGTGCCTGAAGGATTTCTTCGTATCGATTGTTCATTTTTATTTAATACTCCTAGTACTATTTTTCAGCACAGCTTAAATAAGCACTGATGAAGCTAGCATAGCTCCAGGTCAAATGGCTTGCACCAATTAAATAACCGTTGAAACGAGAAAACTGCTCGCTCATTTCTCCGTTTTCTTGGTTTATATGGCGAGGGCTGCGCTCGAGGTATTTCAAACCTTTAGCATGAAATTCTTCTTGCATTGAAAGGGGGGCGTTTGATTTTTTGAGTTTTTTTGAATATTCGCAATAAAATTCAGCAGCAGCATGAGTCGAAATAAACCAAGGATTACCCCCTGAGAAGCCGTTTCCATCGTAAACATCCTCGGGGTAACGTCCGAGTGCAGGAGCAAGTTCTGATTTTTCTTTATTGAGAGGATAAAGTTCGATGAATTTTTGCTCAAGGCTTTCAAGAGTTCCAATGAATTCCTTTTCGTAATCTTTGATGATTTCATCTTCTTCAATAAAATAAGATTCAAAAAATGTAGAACCAAAAAACGCATGGTTGCTTGCAATAATAACGGCGATATCGAGGTTTGATTTCTTGTGGCTCCAGCCCTCTGTTTGGGCCAAGGTTGCTCCTACAAAGTTATTGAGAGGAGAAATAAAAGAAATCAGAACCTTTTTAATTTCTAGGGCTTGGTTTCGATACCAATCAGCAGCTTGAGGATCGTTCATCTTCGTAGCGACTTTAGAGCCTAGAAGGAGAGCTCTTCTCTGAAGGGCAAGGGTAAAAAAGTGTAGGCCTTTGACTTCTTCCCAAAGGTCAAAACATGGCTCTTTCCAATGTTTGGAAACATATTCTAAGTCTTTTTTAAGGAGAGTGTTTGAGGGAAATTCTGCGCGGTAAATTTTTTCTTCGACAAAGGATCGCTCTTGTTCGTCGAGGAGAGAAAGTGCCCATAGACTTAGGCTAATGGCGCGAGCCGCAGGACCATCATTTTGAGGGCGTCCCCACGGGTCCGTGTTTACTTTTGCATCTTCTAAATGAAAACGAGGCTCTCCCAAAGAGGCGACGGCATTTTCTGCGTTTTTTTGCGCTTCCGTTTCAAATTCAATCCAGTCAAAAGCTTTTTGTTTTATTTTTTTCTTAAGTGAAGGGTCTTTTGTTTGAGCGTACACTTTAAAAAGGGCGTGATGGGTAAGTCCTGCGTCTCGGGTCCAATGAAAAAAATAATTGGGAGCTACTTGGCTAGGGGAGGCGATCACTGCACCTTTTTTGATTTGAGAATGATTGAGGTTTTGAAACAAGTTTTTGAGGGATAATTCGAAAGTTTTTTGAAGAGGGTTTGTTTCTTGTTTGATGATTTCTCTTGCTGATGAGTGTGTGGCAAGAGAAAGTTGAAATAAAGAAGATATAATCACAAGCCTGAAAGTATAAAGTCTCATATTTATTTGAAAAGGATCGAATTAGAGTTAGCGAAGTTTTAAAGCGTAAACAAGTCTCGTTGCGAAGAACTTGAGTGCGTGGCATTCTTGAGCCTATGACTCGGATACTTTTAGATGAGCAAGTCGCGGATGCTCCTAAAACACCGGGTTGTTATGTGATGAAAGATGAGGCGGGCGACATTCTTTATGTCGGCAAAGCCAAAAATATCCGTCTTCGAATTCAAAGTTATTTTCGCGGAAAAATTGATAATCCCAAAACACATGTTCTTGTTTCAAAAGTTAAATCCCTCGAATTTTTAAAAACAGACACTGAGATTGAAGCGCTCCTTCTTGAGAATACACTCATAAAAAAACATCGACCTCGTTACAATATTCGATTGAAGGACGATAAGACTTATCCGTACCTTTGGATTGATACGAGTCATGATTTTCCTCGAGCTTATTACGCTCGTAAGGCTCGAAGTAACGCTGGACTTTATTTTGGACCATATCCAAATCCTTATGCGCTTAGACAGCTTCTCCAATTGTCATCTAAGGCTTTTTTGATTCGGGACTGTCGAGACACTGAGTTTGCCAATCGATCTCGACCTTGTTTGAGTTATCAAATAGGTCAGTGCACAGCTCCTTGTGTGAGCTACGTTGAAAAAGAAAAGTATTCCAAACAAATTTCAGATTTTATTGCTTTTTTAAAAGGAGAGAACCTCTCTCTAAAACAAGATTGGCAACAAGAAATGGAAAAGCTCTCTGAGGATCTTCATTTTGAGGAGGCTGCAAAGATTCGAGATCGCCTCAAAGCACTCGATGACTTGCAAGCTGAGCAGCGCGCTGTTGACTTGAATGACCAAAAGAGTCGAGACGTTTGGGCCTATTGGCCAGCAGATTTCTTTAAAAATCCTGAAAAAAACTCTGATTTGGATTTGGTTTTACTTCAGTTTCGAGAGGGTAAGTGGTGGGGCCGTAAACATTTTCCTCTTTTGTCAGAAGAAAGTTTTTTAGATGAAGAAGAATTTGTGGCATTGCTTTCAAGTTATTATTTGAAAGCGGAAATCCCTGCTGAAGTTGTGATTTCACCAGAGTTTTCACAAGAGCAAAGAACCTTGTTGGATGATTTCTTAAAAAAATTAAATGAAGAAAAAGATTCTTTGCCTTTTGCCTTTGAAAAAATCAATACTCCTGATAGTGGCGATCGCTTGTGGAAACTATGGGATCTTGCTCTTTCTAACGCGCGCTCTGTAGGAGAAGAACAAACACATCTTCGTGAAAAAAGGCGCGATTCTGTAGAGCAGTTAAGAAAGTTTTTGAAATTAGAGCAAAAGCTAAATCGCATAGAATGTTTGGATATATCGAATTTTCAAGGAAGCGAAAATGTAGCGGCGGTAGTTGTTTTTGAGGGAGGGAAAAAACAAAGTTCTGAATATAGAAATTACATCATCAAGGGAATCGAAGGGCAGGATGATTTTGGAAGTCTAAGAGAGGTTGTTCGTAGGCGTTATGGTAAGCACGATAGTCCTCGTCCTGATCTTTTGATTGTTGATGGAGGAAAGGCACAGTTGGAAAGTGTTTTACTTGCCATGAAAGAAGTGGGCGTTGATTTTCCAGTCGTGGGTCTTGCAAAGGCTCGAACCGAGAGAAGTTTTAAGTCTCAAAAAATTGAAAGTTCCGAGGAGCGAATTTTTTTGCCTGGTGTAAAACTTCCTAAGGCTGTGAAAAGCCTAGAAATCTTGCGTTTAGTTACTGAAGTTCGCGATGAGGCCCATCGTTTTGCTATTAGTTTTCATCGCAAAAGAAGAGATCAGCTTCCCAAATAAATTTCTTTTAAATAAACTTTCTTAAATCTCAAAATTAACTCTACGCGATAAAAGGAATGCGCTGTTATAAGAAATTTGAGGTGGGGTTTATGGGGATAGTTCAAAGTATAAAACGTGTGCTGCTTTATGTTTTTTTGAAAATTGTAGTTTAGATATTTTAGATAATTAGTAATTGTAAGAGACTTGACCCATAGCCGTAAAATATCCACCAGTACGGCTTAGCGCGCCGACAAGAATTTCAGCATCGGGCCAATAAAGAATATGGTAGCGAATATCTACACCTAAAAGGATTCTATTTTTGTAGACATCGAAGGCAAATCCCCCGCCTATATTCATGCCAAACGCAGTTGTATTCACAAGTGCGCCAGGAGCAAACTTTGCTTTTTGATCATTGTCTGGAAGGCCACTTACTACGGAATCGTATTTTACCCCTTCACTTCGAAACATAAGTTCACCTGCAACGGCAATGTAAGGGTTCATCATCGAAAAACCTCGAGGCATATTGTCTCGATCAAAAGAATATCGAAGTCCAAGACTGAGAGGAATCATGACGGTATCAAGGTTGATATTCACATCATCAAGGCCTGTGTTGGTTTTGTTGTAGAAGCTTTTATGAGAGTAATAACCTGCTCCGAGTTCACCACCCCAAAGTTTATCGAAATAAAAGACAAAACGAACACCGAGGTCAAATCCCGATGCGTTTGATTGAGCAAGATCCCCAGTAAATAATCCTGCACCCAAAAGAAAATCTGTTTGAAAAAAACGTCCAAAATATTTACTCACTTCTTCGTCAAGTTGAACGGGGTCACTATCAAACGCTGTGTAATCATCGTATAAATTTCCGTTTATGTTTTCTTGTGCGTTGAGAAGGGTGCTTTTCAGTACAAGGCCTAAGACAAGAAGATATTTAAACTTTCTAATTGACCGCATAAGTCTTAGTATAACCATTCTTAAAAAAGTTTTTTAACTGCCAGCTAGCTGAAAGCTGGAATATGTCATGATAGCCTCGCTTTTTATGGACAATCAATTGACACCTTTTCAGCAAACAATTCTCAGTGTTTTAGAAAGTAGGCGTTTTTGGACTTTGTTTGTAGGCGCCGCCCTTTTAGTAATGGCGATTGCTTTTGCAAAATATATAGTGAGTGAACAGGCCCAAAAAACAGAAAAAATAGCAACTGAAAAGCTTTTTGAAGTTGAAAAAATAGAGGGCGAAGGTTTGAAGTCAAATGCACGCCTTTTGAGTGAAGAATTCGTAAAGCTCCGTATGGAATGGTCTTCTGAAAAAAAAGAAAAGATGAGAAAAATTCTTGGCGAGATTCTTGCCGAATTTCCCAAGACAAACGCGGCTCAGGCAAGTCGTCTTCGCTTGGCTTCTCTTGACTTTTTGGAAGGAAAACATGATTCAGCCCTTAAAAACTTTGAGGAAGTTATTAAGTTTGGAAACAAATTGCCTTCTGATGTTTCTACAATAACGGCTCAGTTAGGTAAGGGTTACACTCTCGAATCAATGGATAAAAAAACAGATGCATTGAGCTACTATCAAGAGATTTCTAAAAATGAAAAAACAATGCTTGCTGCTGAATCTATGCTTGCTCAAGTGAGAATTTTAAAAGCACTTTCTAGAGAGAAGGAAATCGATCCTCTTATTAAAAAGCTTGAGGCAGATTTTCCTGGAACTTATTATGAGCAAGCGGCTCGAGTTTACGGAGCAGGATTGGTTCGCTGATGAAGGAGTTTTTTTCGCTCATAATTGGCGTACTTTTTGTAAGCTGTACTTCTATTAAGACGACTGTTCCTAAAGCTGAAAAACCGCAGTCTCGTTTACAAGGATTGGGAGTTGTAGAACTCGAAAGAGCTTACTCCAGTAACCGTGGAGTTAATGGGGGGTCTTTTGCGGGGCTTGTTCAGGTTTCTCCAACAGATTTTCTTGTGGGCACAATGGGGGGGGCTTTTGGCCGCTTTGATACTCAAAAGGGAAGTTTTAGGTGGAAGAAAACCTATAAGATCGGAGTGGGATCAAGGCCTGTTGTCGAGGGCGACCAAGTTTTTGTAGGAGCTCTTGATGGATATGTTTATTGTGTTTCATTGAGTAACGGTAAAGATATTTGGCGAAAAAAATTGAGCGCAGAATCTTTGGGGAATCTTGTCTATGGAAATGGAAGGGTTTTTGTTGCAACGGCTGATAACGTGTTGTGGTCTTTGAATGCAGAAAACGGTCAAGAGTATTGGACACTTCGCCGGCCTTCACCCGCTTCCTCATTTTACTGGTCTCTTCGTGGAAATACAGCAGGTGTTTTGAGTCCTGATGGGACTAAGTTGTATTTAGGTTTTTCTGATGGAGTTTTGCTAGCCCTTAATTCTTTAACAGGAGAAACAATTTGGGAAAGAAGCTTTAATCGTAAGGGGCGTTTTCAGGATGCTGATACTGAGCCGCTTATTTCTCCTGATGGCTCTACTTTGTATGTGGCTTTACCGGATTTTTCTATTCAAGTTCTCAAATCATCGGATGGATCGTCCATTGATAGTTTTCCTGATGCATCTGGTTTTTTACCTCTTGTTGACTTTAAAGAAAAAACGATCACGTACTCGACGCAAAATGGAAGTGTTCGGAAGTATGACCTTGGAACAAAGAGCCTATTATGGGAACTTTCTCTCGATCAAAAAGGTGTGGCAGGCGATATCGTTCCGTTAAAGAATAATCTGGGAATGTTTCTTTCAACTCGTTTTGGTCTACATGTGATTGACTTGAAAAAGGGAACGCTTGTTGAAGAGAAGTATTTAGGGGAAGGGTTTATTGCTCGACCCTTTTCTGATGGTCAAAGAATTTTGATTTTAAGCGGCCGCGGCCGTATGATTTTTTTAAGATACAAAAGTTGATTGGCTTTTGAGTTAGCTTGAAGAGTTTAATTATTTGAAGACCTCACTCTAGCGCTTGTTTGGGTCTCGAGTTAACCTAAAAGGGGATTCGTATGATTCAAACAGGAGTGGCTTGCGCTGGTGCTTTAGACAAGAATCAAGTTGAATTTGTTGCCGGGTGGGGTAAAGCAGCACACACAAAAGATGTTTTTTTTGATTTAGCCTCACTTACAAAAGTATTGGTGACGAGTTCTTTAATTGTTGATTATTGCTTGTCTCACTCTATAGACCTTATTGATTTCAGATCAAAAAAATTGGCAAGTTTTTTTCCTCATATGAAGGCTCCTTTGTCAGAGTTAACGATTGCTGATTTGTGGGATCATCGCTCTGGTTTGAAACCTCATTTTGAACTTAATACTCACAAAAATAGAAAATGTTCCTCTCTTAATCGACATGAAATGTGGGAGAGTATTTTTAAAAGAATCCATGACGATGGAATCCAGTCTCTACCGAACCAAGAAACGACCTATTCCGATCTTAATTTTTGGATTTTAGGGGCGCTTCTTGAAACTTTGTCTAAAAAAGATCTTTCTCAATTGTGGGAGGCTTTTAAGCTTAAATATCATCTTCCTAAAGATGATCTTATTTTTGGGCCCCTTCTTCGAAATATTACAGTTTGCCCAACAGAAAAACGCCATCAAGAGGGAGAGGTTAATGATGACAATGCATTATTCATGCAACAAGTGGCTCCCCATGCAGGTCTTTTTGGAACAGCTTCGGGAGTTTGGAATTGGCTTTTGTTGATGAAAAATTGGCAGTCGAGTGAGCTTATTGGCCCTAAAGTAAAATCTTACTTTACCCCTCAACATACACATCGTTTTTGGTGTGGATGGGATCGCCCCACAGGTCAAGATACTCAAGCTGGTAAAGGGGCTTCGTCAGACACTGTTCTTGGTCATTTAGGTTATACGGGAACTGCTCTTTGGTGGGATCCTGCTCTAGATTTGGGCGCGGTTCTTTTGACCAATCGAATTTATCCTTCGCATCAAGAAGCCTCTATGGAAGAAATTCGTCATTTACGAGTAAAATTCTTCTCTCTTCTCTGGCAAAATAATAGAAGAGAATTATGGAAAGCTTTAGCGGATCAAAAATCTTGGACTTAACTTCAGTTGGAATTCAAAAAAATTTAGGAGAACTTCCTTGGGTTCATTTCTTAGCGATTGGTGGAACGGGAATGGGTGCTCTTGCGGGACTCTTTAGAAACGCAGGCGCAAAAGTAACAGGAAGCGATGGTCCTCTGTATCCTCCCATGAGTACTTTTTTAGAGGCTCAAAAAATTCCTTTAAAAGCAGTCTTTGCTCCAGAAAACTTAAGTGGATCAGCATGGGGCTTTGATGAGAAATACCCCGATCTTGTGATTGTTGGAAATGCTATTTCACGAACAAATTTAGAAGCTCAGGAAATGGAAAGGCTTGTTGTGAAGGGTCTTGTTAAGAAAATGAGTTTTCCCGAGGCAATTGGTCGCTTTGTGATTGATCAAAGAGAGAGTTTTGTTGTTGCGGGAACGCATGGAAAAACCACGACCACTTCTTTGTTGGCGTGGGCTTTCGAGGTTTTAGGAAAAGATCCTGGATTTTTTATTGGAGGAATTCCAAAGAATTTTGAATGTGGCTCGCGTTGGGGTTCTAGTGTTTTTGTGAGCGAGGGAGACGAGTACGATACCGCTTATTGGGATAAAGAATCCAAGTTCCTGCACTATCGTCCCTCATGGGTTGTTGGAACGGGAATTGAATTTGATCATGCGGATATTTTTTCAACTGTGGAGCAAATTGAAAATAGTTTTTTAAAGCTTGCGCAAATCACCTCTCAGGGATGGTTATTAGTGGATCAGTTGTCGGCGCCTAGGCCTACAAGTGTTGAAAAAATTGCAGTGAGTTTGAAGTCCCAAAATAAAAAAGTTTTTCGTTATGGAGAAGACCCTGATTCAGATTATTGCCTTTTAAGTTGGGAGCGGGCGTCTCTCCCTTGGAACAAAAAAGAATATGGGTTGAAGTTTGAAATTCGTGCCCAGGGTGAGAAAGCAACTTTTTTTAGTCCGATGTTAGGTAAGCACAATCTTTTAAATGCATTGGGTAACTTAGGTGTTCTTCATGCGTCTGGACATTTAAAGAAGTTAAGTGATTTTCAAGAGGTTTTGAGAACCTTTCGAGGAGTAGCTCGTCGTCAGGATATTTCATTTGATTCTGACTCCTATGTTGTAATGGATGATTTTGCTCATCATCCCACTGCTATCAAAGAAACGATCGCAGCTGTTCGCGAAAAGTATCCCTCCTTTGAAGTCGCTGCTTTTTTTGAGCCGCGCTCTGCGACTTCTGCTCGAAATACTCTCTACGCGGATTTTGTAAAATCTTTCAAGCAAGCTCATTCTGTATTCATTCAAGAACCTACCAAGTTAAATGTTCCTGAAAATGAGCGTCTTAAAGTGCAGGATCTTGTGAAAGAGTTGGTGGGTAAAGGTGAAACGGAAGTAGCCGTTGGGAAAAAAACAACTGAGGAACTCATTGAGGAATTTTTAAAGTGGAAAAAAACTAAAGTAAAAGTAGTGGCTCTTGTGATGTCTAATGGAGCTTTTGGGGGCCTCACAAAAAAACTAGCTCTTTTGAAGTAGTTTCTCTATGATGACGCCAATCAACGGTTACGTGAAAAAAAAATCTCGTAAGAAAATTTTTTCTGGTCAAGCAACAATTGAGTACTTGTTACTGACCGCTTTGGTTGTCGGTCTTTTGCTTAGTATTTATCAAAAGCAAGTGAAGGCTCTTGTCGGAAATTTTAAAAATCGACAAACTGAGTACACAGATGTTGTTCAACAAAGAAATCTAGGAATACCCTTAGCTTGGTTTAGTGGGAAAGCTGGAAAATTTGGCGATAATCAAGGAGGGTCAAACGGGCTGAATGGATCAAGGACAAACGCTGGGGGTGATAATGAGGGTGCTAATGGAGAAGCAACTGCTGGACTGAATAATGGGGGTGTTAATAGCGGAAATACTGCCGGAAGAAATCCTCAAAATAAAAAAGGTGGATCAGCCGAAGATGGTGGTGAGGACCCTGGTTCTATGGGAGGCGGTGGGCGCTCTGGAGCAAATGCAGGTTCTTCGCCCAATTCTCTTAATTTAACTAATTCAGGATTGGGTAAAAATAGAGGAAGAGGAAAAGGCAGCGGCCAAGGAGAAGGTGACGTTGAGAGTTCTGATTCTGATGATGAGGCGTCTGGAAGTCGTGGCCGTCGAGGATCCTCAGCAACTATTCGAGGAGAGGGATCTCTGAGTGACGATGAAAAAAATAAATCTAAAAAACAGGATGAAGCAGAAGCAGTTAAGGACAATGCAAAGTCAAAAGACAAAGAAGCTGATGAAGAGCTAAAAAAACAAAAAGAGTTGTATGGTTCTAACAAGGGGAAAAGTGTTCAGGGAGGTTGTTCCAAAATTGATCTAACAGCCCTTATAAAAATTGCTGTTATAGTCGGATTGCTCTTTGTTCTTTTTGGAATGCTTTTCCAAAAAAGAGGCGATGGGCAGGATTAAAGAATCTTAATAAGTCTTTCACGCGTCTTAGTTTGTCGATCTTTTGATCAGATTTGCTCAAAAAAAGCGCTAAGTCTTTAATTTCTCGCAAGTTTTTGAAAGCAGTGAAAACGAAATTTCTTCATTTAAAGAGCTTTATCTGTTAAAATCCACCATCCCCATGATGCAAGTTTTAAGATCATCAATGTTCCGTCGCATTACTTCTTCTTTTATCGTTTTTTCGATTATTGCTTCCGATATTCATCCTCTCTTTAGTGGGCGGGTTTTTGCTCATGCAGCAAATGCACAGGGAACGCAAAGCTCTGCTGAAAGTGCAACGGCTGAAGAAAAGCTAGTTGCAAATGCAATCGAAAATCTAGATAAAGCCATTGAAGTTTTTGATTCAAATTCATCGGCACAGTTAACAGAGGATTTGAGAAAATCACGGATACTCGGATTACGTGGTCAGCGTTTTGAGGTTTTTGATTCTGAGGGAAAAGTTGCTCGCTCAATTCTTTTTAATGGAGAAACGCCTGTTAATCTTAGTTCTTTTATCCCTCCTGATTTTAATTCTTCTGTTAAATACGGTCAAAATGAGCAGGGTGAGTTTGCGCTTAAAGTTTACGATAAAGATTTGTTAAAGGGCCAATTTGTTATTCCTGAAATTAAAGTTAAAAGCATTATTTTTGATAACGATTTTGTGCTTGTTCTGGATACCGCGAATGAAATCCATGCGATGGATCATGCTTTTGTTAGAAAGCAGTTTTTGAAATCACCTTTGCCGATTGTTGACTCAGTTAAGCTTTCAACTCTTCCGCAGAATTTATCTATGGAGTGGGTGACCCCTACAACAGCTCTTCCCTCGTTGCCTGAATCAATGAAATCTCATGAGAAAGCTCTTTTTAGAATGAAGAATTTGCTCGTTTTTGCTGATAATGGCGGAGGTGAAAGAAAGCTTCTTGCAAATATTGATCGAGATGCTTTGGGAATGCTTGTTTTTGCTAGGTTGAGTTCTCTGGCATTGCTTCTTCCTTCTGAGGGACCGTTTGATGCAAATTTGTTAGTGGAACAACCAGCTGAGAGAAAATCTTCAATTGATAAAGTACCCACACTTGCGAAACTTGCTGCAGATCCTGAAATTCGAAAGAATGCGGCTTCTTTACAAAAAAACCTCGAAGGTCATGGATTGCTTGATGCTTTGTATTCAATTCCCAGCTCAACGCTCGCAGACTTGATTGGAAGAGCTACACAGAGTGATGGTTTAAGAAAAGAATTCAATCTTCCTGAGGCAGAGCGATCTCGTTTTGCTTTTAGTTATGAAGAAGTTTTAAGAAATCACGCAGCTCTTGTTGAAAAACAAAAAAAAGAATCTGGAATAGACCTAGAAGCTCCTGAAAAAGTTGAGTCTCAAATGAGAGCAATTCGTGAAGCTGTTTGGAAAAATTTGAGAACAGCATTATCGCCTTCAAATCTTTTTAAGGTTGCTGGGCTTGTTGGTTTAGGGGGAGTTGCAACTGCTTCCTCTCCAGATGCTTATTTATTTCAAGCGCGAATTGCATTTTATGACAAGCTTTCTAATTTCATAGATATTTTTAAAAACCATGATTACGCAGATGTTGCGATCCTTAGTACACTTTGTCTTTCTTTTCTTGTTCCTGTCACAAACATAATAGGAAGGGCTTTGGATAAATTTGGTCCTACCTCCCTAAGAGGTGTGGGTGTAAAAAGAGCTTTAGGAACTTTGGGCATGAGAATTTACTCTTTGACGATGCCTCTTTTTATTCATGGTTTAGCGCGTGTTTTAAAACAGCCTTTGATGACAGAGGCTATGCGCCATGGAATTAATCCTTTTACCTTAATCCGATTGAAAGAGTCTGATCCAGTTGGAAAACAGCTTTTAAATGAAGGTTACGAAAAGAGTCCTCAAAAATTAAGAATTGGTTTTGGAAAAAAATCTACTCAAGAAGCAAGAGAGCGTGCTCTTCAGATTATGGCCAATGAAAAACGCCGCAGCCTTTCTTTATCAAGTGCGATTGCTTTTCAAATTGCTGCAGATTCTTATGGTCAAGATCCGTCTCTTGTTGCGGCTCTTGCCAACTTGAGGCTTGAAGATATTAACGAAGTAAAGTTGAAGGAATTGATTAAGGATAAAGCGTTTCGTTCTAAGTGGCTTTATTTAGGGCAAGAAATATCTGCTGAGTTGATATCTTTGAAACAAAAAGAAGGTATTGCGGATCTTCAAAATCTTTCGAAAGAAGAAATTGGAGTTCTTTACGAAAGAGCTAAGTTTATTTGTGAAAAGCTAGAAAGAATGTCCTCTCTGCGTAAAAATTTAATTTTTGCGAGATCTTCTTTTAAGAATTGGTATCAAAGTCAGCTTCGTGAATTTGCTACTTATGGGTTGGATGCGGTTGCTTTCTTAAAGCATGGTCACCCTAGTAACTTTGTGACAAATCTTTTTTATACTCAATTCTCAGCTGATGTTGCCTTGAGTGTTTGGCAGATTCCGTTTTTTGGAACTCGTGCAGATTTAGCTAATACAAAAGCCCTTGCGGCAGATCCTCATGGTTTTTTGTGGACTAACAAAAACCATCTTGGAGATATGGTCGATCAAGTTCGTTTGTATAATATCAATGCTCCTTCAAGCTATGCGCTAGCGTACGACTATAAGGGAGCTCAGAACGCAGAAGAATCTTTACCAGATTTGGACAGATTATTGAGTGAGGGACTTGAGCGCCAAGAAGGTCCTTTTTCAACTCTTAGTCGATGGGCTAGAAATGCTGCGGATTTAAGAAATCAAAACTACGGATTTTTCTTTTGGAAGACATTCAAACGACGTCTTTTTTCTATTCAAAGTTATTTCCTGTGGGGAGTCACAACTCGCTGTCTCTCAACAGATCTTTCTGTGGGGCAGTCTTTCTTAGCCTCTACATGGGCGTATTTTATGGCTCATTGGTATTTTGGCCTTTTGTGGGATTTTGCAAACAATGGTCAGGATGCTGCTCTTCATGAAATTGCCAATAGAACGGAGGTGTTTTCAGGTAAAAAAGCAAAGCTTCTCAAGCGTTTAAGAGAAGGAAGTTCAACTGGTGATCTTTTATCTACCACGATTGAGCTTCTTGATGCTTATACTGAAAATACACTGCCCAAATCTGCTAATGAAGCTTTAAAATTAATTCGATCTCAGAGTTTGCAACTTAATCAAAGATTTTTGGAAAACAAAGAAAACATTCAAGAAACAGAATATCGCTTACGTTTGGAGCAGGCGCTTGCGGAAGTGCATAACGTTATTTTTGCAAACTATGAAAAAATTGGAGATTCCGAGAGAGCTGTGATTCAAGCACGAAAGGTAGAGGCTCTTGATAAAGTTATTTCCTCTGCGCAGGTAGAGTTAAATGCTTTATCAAATGATCTACCTCAAGAGATTCGATTAAATGCGCTATCTCTCCTTCAATTTAGTTTAAAAAATCCAAACTTTGGAAATGCGTATAATTCCAAGATGAATAAAATGATTACATTCTTTTTTGCCTGGACGACGACTCTTTATGGAACGTATTTATTTGCACACAGTCAGGTCAATCAACCATGGCTTGCCAAAACGGCTATTGGTACTTTAGAGGGAATCGGACTCTATATTTTAGCTTTCCACGGTCAAAAAGCTTTTAACTATGTTTGGGATAATGGAAAAGAGCTTGTTTCAAAAAAAGTAGAAGGTTTGAAAAAATTAGGGGCCGCGCTAGGTTGTATTTCCCTTTTACGAGGCCCCAAAAAATAAAGAACTAATTCTTAGAGGTAGTATCCATTTTTGCGGAGGACTTCTTCTGCTTCAGCGATACTGCTAAAGTCAGTAGGCCAAATATCTAGCATTCCAGGGTCCTGCATTTGTTGAAGTATGTATTTTACAGCTTTAATTATTTGCGGTGACTTTAATTCTTGTCTGTAGACTTTGTAGAGACCTTCAATGTAGCGAATGCTGTCGATAGGCTCACCTTTTACACACCAAAAACGACCAAAGCCGCCATCTGGACGAATAGGGCCTCCAGTTGCTCCGTATTCACCTGTGTGAAAGTAATATTGATCGTTGACCTTCTTTTTATCTGCAACGATATACGTTTCGTCTCCAGCTAGCGTGATTCCCCCTTCTTGGTACTGAGAAAGTGAACCCGCAAGCATTAGCTCCATAGCGTAAGGAAGTCTTGCTCCTTGCGTACTGCAAAATGAAAGGGCAAAGCCTGCATCGTAGTAAGTTTTTCCTGGAGGAGAGGGAATCCATTTCAAATTTGGCTGGGGATTAATCCATTCTTCGTATGTATTGCTATAGAAAAATGTAAAGAGTTGCTCACCTAACATTCGAGCTGCATATTGAATTTCTCCAGACTGCGAAAAAGTTTGAGTGTCTCCCGATCGATAATTCTGAAGAGTAAGAGTGATGTTGACTCCTCCAGGATAGGCTACACTCACGTTTCCATAGAGAACGTAATCAATTTCCAACATCGCTTGAATAGCGGCATCAAGAGAAAGTGTTTGGCCTGTTTGTCCGGCGACAGCAACGGCATGAGTGAGTAAAGGACTTGCAGAGAATCTAACTTTTTGGTTTCGAATTCCAAAGTGCCCAAGTTGTTTATCGAAACTTGCTTTTAACAATCCTTCTAAGCTACCAGAAATTCCTTCATAAGCATCTTGAACGTGCTGACGATGAACTTGGTCAAACGTGAGAAGAGTTCTTGCAAGAACCGGAGCGAGTCGAGCAGCATCTTGCCTTGCAAGGAGCATGGGATTCAGAAGTGTTTCACTGAGCTCACCCCAAAGCATTTTTCGGACCGAATCTCGAGTTTGAGAAATTGTGTAATCAAAATTTGCAAAATCAGCCCCTTGAGTAAACACAATTTGAGGCCAAATATTGAATCTATCTTTTTTGGCCGTTGCAAAATCTCGAGCAAGAGCGCCGAATTGCAGCATGAAAATTCCCATGCCAGTAATTATGATTGATTTAAATTTTTTCAAAATATCCCCCTATCAAGAGCAGCTCAATGCTGAGACTCCTCACACCATATGCTCCCAAATTTGCTTATAGACGCGCAAAAATTAAGAATCAAGTTTGTCTTGTTGAGTCTAACGCTAGAGCAAATACATTAAAGTAAATTTAAGATCATTCTAAAATTAACGAAGCAATGAAAGACATGACTTCTTCATGATTTCAGCTGCTTTGGGGGCAATCTCACGAGTGGCTTCATAAGCGAAATAGTTCTCAATCGTTTCAACAAGCTCTTTAATGGCGCTCCGAGGTGAGGCTCTTTTGGTGTAGTGCTTAGCCATCAAGTGATCTAAGAGCGAATCTCTTAAGGAATCTTCAATTTGAAGATTTTTTTGATTCTTGGTGTTAACATTTTTTACTGTTGAAGCGAAATGTTGCTTTAAAATTTCACGAAAGTCCTCATGAGAATAATAAAGGACAGGAATCACTTCAAAACGGTCAATGAGGCTTCTGACAAGACCCTCATCCGCAGCACGTTTCTTAAGTTTTTCGATATCGATAGTGATTTTTATGTCTTGCGGATTTGTTTTTGCCACTTCTGCAGCAAAGCCCATAGACTTACTTCCCTCAGCACTTTGCTCTTCGATAAGTGTTGATCCAGAGTTGGTCGCGGCACAAGTAAAGGTTCTACTTAGATCTACGCTAATTTTATTATGATCTCCGGTGTTTTTGCCGTAGTTGATATCAGCTCGGATTTTTTTGTCATCCAGAGTACTGTTTAGAGCGATGATGATGTCTCGAGGAGCATCACCTAATTCATCGAAGAAAAGTAGTGAATAGGGATTTTTAAGAGCGGCACGAGCGATGTCGCTGTAGAGCATTTCTCGATCAGTATAGGCGCTTAAAGGAATTCTCACGTAGGGGCGGCCAAGTGCTTCAGCTATTGATTGTACTGTAGTACTTTTTCCAAGTCCGTAGGGGCTAATGAAGAGTAATCGGCCATCTGATTTATCGGAAATTCGAGAACGAGTGACAGAACGAATAAGAAAGTTTTTTACGCGTTCTTTAACTTCGCTAAAGCCGACCACGTGGCTGAGAGATTCATCGATATGTGTGAGCTTTGAATCTAGATCTTGTATCGCAAAATTTTGAACGTTGTATCCGTAAAGTCTTGAAGCAACTTCAAGAACATAATCTTTATTGTTTTCAATCATTTCAAAATCTAAACCATCATAAGCCGCTTCGGCGTAAAGACGCTCAAGGAGTCTTGCGGCTCGACTCAAAGGTTCTCCTGTAGAATCAAATTCAATGGCGACATTGCTAATGTATCCCAAAAGTTCAGGACTAAGTTCGGGTTTGTTGTAAGCTTGCATCCACCTTTGAATTTTTTGAGGAACATCTTTTTCTGCTACTGGAGGAAGTTGCCATTGGGGGAGTCGTCTTGCTAAGTCGGGACGCGCAGCAAGTTGAGTGTAATTATCACCTGTTGTTGTCGCAACAATTTTTAAATAGCCCTTTGAAAGAGGTGTAAGGAGCGAGTGAAAAACATCGTTGTGGTTTCCGGAGTGAGTGCCTTGACCTACAAGCGAATGAATTTCATCGATGAAGAAATAAATTCTTTTGCCATTTTTACTTCCCCATTCAGCGTATTTGACAATCGCCTCGATTTTACTCTCAAGTGTTCCAACGTATTTCGATCCACTAGAGATTTCAGAGGCTGAAAAGTGATAGATTTCTACTTCTTCAGCGCTGACGCCTTTATCGATAAATTCTCCGCTTAGTAGACTTCGGGCAAATGCTTCAAGGAAAGTCGATTTTCCGCCACCTGATTCACCCGTGACAACAACACTTCCGCCAGTGTCGGAGAATAAGGGAATTGAGAGCGCTCTAAAATCATCCGCTACGTATCCAAAATCAGGAATTTCAGAGGCTTCATATTTTCGAGCAAACTCAGCCAATACTTTGTTTGCAGGCATCGATCCATTTCCAGTATTGATGGAAGGAATGCCGCTTCCGCCTCCACCGCTTTTGTTAGAGTTTTTCTTGAAATTCTTTTTTGAGCTTTGATTTTGGTTTGAAGAGGGAGAATCCTTAGGAAGGGTATTAATACGAGGATGTGATTCTGAGACCCATTCTTTATTTTGGTTATCAACAAAAGCAAAACGAGGATGGTATTTGGTTAATTGTTTAAAATCTGGGTAATTGATTAAATTTTCAAAAGAGAAGTTGGAGGGGTGTTCAAGATCAATAAAAAGCAGTCTCGCGTTTTCTCTTGCCTCTACTAGAATGTCTGATTGCGTATCGTAGGTATACGTAAAATTCAACGGAATTCTTTTTGTAGCGACGACGCTTATTCCTTTTGAGCTTACAATCCATGGATGTCCCTCGTTTATCCCAATTGTTTTTTGCCCAAAACCCACACTGGCTATAATTGTGAAATCAATTTCATTAAAGCCAATAATTTCGTAAGAAAAGCTTTTAATGTTTTGTCCTTTAAGATCTGGAAGACTTCGAACAGCATCCTCAAATTTAAAGAAATGGCCATCTTGAGTCATAATACCCAAATGATTGCGGGTGATTGTATTGGAGTTTTTAATTCCTTCAGCCCACATAACAGGTACGGCTTGAGCAGGGCGGGTTTGAAGAATAAGAGGAGTTTCATCTGTTTTGCCTAAAACTGTATCGGTAGAGTTCTTTCCTGTTTGAGAAGTGCTTTCGGGAAGAATGAGGACTTCTTCTTCGCCAATAGAAATAATCTTTTCTTTGAGGGTTAGGTTGCCTGTGGGTGGCATGTAATGAATCTCACCATCAATGATGGCCAATCGGGCACCGTTGGTGAAATAGTAGTAAATGGGTCTATATTTTCCTGCTAGGGAAAGATTAGTGTAAGACAAAACAGCAGCAACGACTAAGAACTTCAACACCCTCATTTTTTTACCAATACTCCTTTTTAAAGTCCTTAGAAGTCATATCGAATTATGTTGTAAATGAGGCCTTAAATAGTTTGTCAGAGAAAGATTTTTAAAATCAAGTTAATTAAATAGAGCCTGTTAAATTTCCTAGCTTTGTATATTTATAAAATAATGCATAAGGATAGGCGATTAGTTCGTTAAATATAGAACGAAAACCAGCGCTTGAGCTCCACCATGACTGGGGATCATAATAATAAGGTTTTGCAGGGATAATTCCAATACTAACTTTGTTTTCGAAGGCTAAATTAAATAAGAGTTGAGAGCGCTTTGAGTGGGAACCCTGAGAAAAAAGATTAAAAGATTTTACATTTATATTATTTTCTTCAAAGTATTTTTTTAGAGCCAAAGCCGAGGTGTAGGTGCGATCTTTTGGGGTGCCAAGTCCGGGAACGGCGGTAATGTTTTTTGCGGGGATTTCGAGCTTTTTTAGCTTTGCAGCGCCTAGCTCAGCAAAGCTTTTAAAATTGCTGAGGAAAGAGCCGCTTTCTAGTGGACCACCTGTAACGTATATATGGTTGTAATTGTGAATGCGAAATTCATCGAAGGCTTGTTTGACGCTATCGTCGTTCAGCCAGCCTTCAATAACGAGAATTTTGCTGTCGAGGCGTTCTGTAGGAGCCAAAAACGGATGAGTATTTTTCAAAAGAAAGACAAAGCAACTGATAGCTGTAAAGATTCCAAGTAGCCAACCTTTCCAGCTTAGACCCCAGCATTCTCTTTTTTTAAGTAATCCAAAGAAAAATGTGGTTTTATTTTTTTTTGCTTTCATATGGCAATGACTCTTAAGCTAGATGAATTTTTTTAGCATCTATGTTCAGCCCCCAAAAGCAAATGTCGTGAGGAGAGTTTGATGTTTTTTCTTTTTTTTCAAGCTGAAAGAGAAACTGATTGAAATCGTCCTTAAAGAGAATTTCTGAGGTTTTTGTTTTGATGTTTTTGAAAAAGTCTTGAGGAAGGGTTCGGTTTAAAAAAAACAAACGAGTTCCTGGGTGGAGCAAAAGATTGTTTCTTTCTTTGATTGGCTCATTTCTCGTAAAAAGGGTAGGGCTTTCACCTAAATAAGCCTCACTCCATTTAAGTGTTGTAACATGAAGGTTGGCGATAAAAATTTTAGATTTTGAATCGTTGGTCAAATCCAACTCTTGGGTGATTTCTTTCAGGGCTTGTTCGGGAGTGTTGTCCACTTGATCAAAAAAAGCTCGACCCTGCAAAAGCAAATAAGCCTGAAACAAAGTTGAGCTCAGACCATAGGATTCGACATTGAAATAAAAAAACCAAAGACTTGTTTGCTTGCTGTTAAGAAAAAAATCAAAACCTTCTGCTCTGTTTTGCTCGCCAGGTATAAAACGGCTTAGAAATTCAATGCCTTGTAGTTGAGGAAATCGATTTTTGGAAACAAGGTTTTGAATTTGTTTAGCTATTTTTTCTGTGGCAGAAAGCTCTTTTTGTAAATTTAGAAGTCTTGTTTCAAGTTTCTTGAGACGTTGTTCTATTTCTTGGGGATTACTAAGGCCCATGTTTTTATTATGGCCTAGGAGCTTTGAATCCTCCAAGCGGTAATTTCCTCATTATTCACTTCATTTAATTCAAATTGAAACTCGGGCTTGGAGCCTAAAACTTGACTGATATGATCAATTTCAAAGGGGTCACTGCTACATATGGAAATAAAAACAATTCCCTCTTTTGCTTTTAACTTAAGAGCTTGGGTGATGATCTTTTCCTGAATTTTAAAAAGCTCTTTGTCCGATGAATGGCTCCAGTCTTCCATGAGGATGTCAGGTCGAGACGCGAGAGTTCCAAGCCCCGTGCAGGGTAAGTCAGCAAGGACAATGTTCCATTTTTTTGGCGGATCCAGAGCCTCTGGAATTTGTTCCTCTGTCCAGTCATGAATGATTGTTTGTGTTTTTTCCAAATTCCAGGCTTTTAGATTTTCTTTAAGTCTTTCGATTCGTTTGAACTTTGAATCAACTGCGACAACGTTTTCAAAATTAGCTTTATTATTAAGAAAAGTCATAAGCCCGATGAGCTTTCCTCCGGGAGCTGCACACATATCTAAAAAGTTGAGAGGAGATTTTTGAATGGAAGTCTCAAAATTAGAAGCTACCCATTTTATGAGCTCATAAGAGCCTTGGCTTAGGGCAAGAGTTTCTCCCACTATAAAGTTCTTAAGAAAGATAACTTCGAAGTTTTTATTTTTGGTTAAAACAGAAATACCAGACGAAGGTCTGGAGGCGATTTTTTGGGAAAAGCGTTTGCTAAGGCTAGGATAGTTTTTCCATCTTTCCAGAAGACTTGGACCTAGAAAGGTTTCAGGATTTTTTTCTACTTGATTTAAGATTTGATCTTTTTCTCTTAGAAGCTTTCTGCAAAACGCGTTGCAAAGCGTAGCTGTATGTTGGCCGAATATTTTTTTGGAGCTTTCTACAAGGGCGTGGGTTAACTGTGGTGAGTTTTGGGACTCTCGTGTGAGAAGCGAAGAAAAGGCAAGTCTCAGTAGATCGATCATTCCAGGAGGTTTAAGCTTTCCTTTTAAAAAATTCTTGAAAAAACTTTGAAAAAGATGCTCGTAACGATAACTCATCATAAGAAAATCAAAATCGGAGTTACTAAGTTTTTGGGTCTTTCGATAATCATCGATAAGTTCATCGAGCGTCAGCATTTGAGTGCGTTTTTCTTGCTGGCGGTGATACGGAAATAAATTTAAAAGATGCGGATCAAATAACTTCACACGTCGGAGTCGCTTATGCTGTGAGAGAGGGTTGGTTCAGATTTTGAGCTTTCTACATTTGTGTACTTTTGAAGAGTTCTTTCAAGTTTCTTGTTTATTCGACGAAGAACGATGTTTTTAGATTCGAGTACAATCAGTTCAATAATTAAAATAATCGCAGCAAGAACGGCTCCTACTAATACAGCACCTAAAAGAAGTTGCCACTTGGGGCGAGCTTCTGTTGTGTAACTAAAAAAGTTGAGAGTCATAAGGTCGTTGTTTTGTGTCGCAAAACTCACACAAAGAGAAACAAGTGCGATAAAAAAGAGGGCCCAGAAACCTGTTTTGAGGGCTTTCATGTATTCAGTTTAGGGCAGAAATTTTTTAAAGTCAGCAAAATGCTTTTTCAAAGTTTCAAAAACAGTCAGGTTATGAACAGGAAGTGAGCGAGTTTCGGCAAGAAGAGGCATGAAATTGGTATCGCCTTCCCAGCGAGGAAGAATGTGAAAATGCAAGTGTTCAGCGATGCTCGCTCCACCCGCTTTGCCCATGTTAAGCCCTACGTTAATCCCATGTGGTTTGATCTTATCCATAAGCAAATCAGTAGTGGCTTTAAGACAATCACTAAGATCGGTCCAAACTTCTTTATTTAATTCAGGAAGCATTCCTAGATGCTTATTAGGGATCACAAGCAAGTGGTTAGGATTATAGGGAAAGCGATTCATCACAATGTAGCAGTGTTTAGATTCGTAAAGCTTAAGGCTTTCTTCATTGCAGGGCATTTTAGCAAGTTCGCAAAAAACGCATGGAGAATCTTTGGCTTTCTCGGCATGTTTTTGGATATGTTCCAGTCGCCAAGGAGCCCAAAGTCTTTCTATTTGTGTTTTTTCTTTCATGGTTAAAGTTTACTTTAGCGCGATTTAGGGTGCTTGAAAGTAACTCGGTAAAAGCATTGGGACTAAGCCGTGAAAAGAATTTAAAAATGGACGCACCTCGTCGAGGATTCCGGGCGTTCTGGATTCAGCAAAAAAGGCCTTTAACCCTTTTTTTGAGTGAGGAAGTTTTAAAAGTTCTGAATCTTCTCCTAGTTTTTTATCTTTTCGCAAAAAACGGAGAGCATCTGTTGGTCCGCCTATTTGATCAACCAGTCCTTCCTTAAGAGCTTGTTCTCCTGTGAGTATGCGGCCATCAGCGACTATTCTGAGTTTAGCTTCAGTGATTTTGTTTTCGCGTCCTTTAGCCACGTCGCGAATAAATTGTTCATGTACTTCATCTAAAAGAGTTTGAAGATATTTTTTCTCCTCAGGGGTCATAGTCCGAAAAGGTGAGGCAACATCTTTAAGTTTTCCCGACTTGATTGTAACGGGTTTGATCTTTGCCCAGTTGGCAAGGTTTTCTACATTCATGATTTGAAAGATCACGCCAATAGATCCTGTGGTGGTTCCTGGAAGGGCAAATATTTTTTCACAAGCAGTAGCAAGGTAATATCCGCCACTTGCTGCAAGATCTCCAAAGGAGCAAACAACCGGAACGGTTTTGCGAAGTTCAATAAGTCTTCTTTGAATGTCTTGAGTGGGAGCGACAGATCCTCCGGGTGAATTTATATAAACAAGAACACCTGAAATATGTTTGTCTTTAACACCTTCTTCGATGTTTTCAAGAGCTTCAAAAACGTCTTCCCGAGTTCCATAGATCACACCTTCGATATTGAACTGAGCAATTTTTTTGTCTCCTTTGCGAAAGATCGACAAACTATGCTGATCGTTAAAGTCTTCAATGAATCCCAGTAAACGATTAAGGCTTGAGTAAAAAGTTAGAGAGCAAGATCCTACCACAAAACACAAAAAACCAAGCGTGAGTATAAGAGTTTTGCTTGTTTTAGATTTTTTTTCTGATGTGGGATTTTCTGAAGGCATGCTTGAAGACATGCCTTGAAAACTATCCAATTCTTAAATCAGAGTCTATTGAGCGAATATTATTTCTTTTCGCCTTGGTTTTTTAAAAAAGCACCGAGCTTCGCCGCCATTTCAGGATTGATTGTATCGCTGAAAGAAGACTTAGAGTCGGCAGATTTTTGGTAAGTTGCCATAGCTTCTCGCTCTTCACGACGCTTCATGCTCTTAACAGAAAGGCTGATTTTGCGCTCTTTGTTGTTGATCGTGATGATTTCAGCTTTGATCGCATCTCCTACTTTGACAACACTTTCAGGGTGAACAATGCGTTCTTCAGAAAGTTCAGAAACGTGGATCATGCCCTCAATATTCTTATCAAGCTCAACGAAAGCACCGAAGTTTGCAAGTTTAGTAACCGTTCCATCGACAATTGATCCTGTTGGATGCGAAAGAACATAATCTTGCCAAGGATCGCCAGCGAGTAATTTTACACTCAAAGAAACGCGCTCATTTTCACGGTCAACGTTGAGGACAACTGCTTCGAGAGAATCGCCTTTTTTGTATTCATCAGCAGGCTTGGTGATTTTGCCTTCCCAGCTCAAGTCAGAAACGTGAACAAGACCATCGATACCCTCTTCAATTTCTACAAAGAGACCAAAGTCAGTAATGTTTTTGATCACGCCCTTGATACGAGTTCCAGAAGGATATTTGTGCTCAAGGCTATCCCATGGATTTGGGTTGATTTGTTTCAAGCCCAGGCTCATGCGACGATTTTCTAAATCGATATCGAGGATAACAGCTTCTGTTTCTTCTCCAACGTTAATTAACTTACGTGGATCTTTTACTTTTTGAGTCCAGCTCATTTCACTTACGTGAATGAGGCCTTCGATTCCGGATTCAACTTCAACAAAGGCACCGTAATCAACAACGCTGACAACTTTTCCTTTGACTCTTTGTCCAGGAATGAAGCGTTCTTGGATGGTCATCCAAGGATCAGGTTGAGTTTGCTTGAGTCCCAAGGAAATACGTTCTTTTTCGGAGTCGAATTTCAAGACTCGAACATTGATTTCTTGCCCAACTTCTAAAAGATCAGAAGGGTGACGAACGCGTCCCCAGCTCATATCTGTGACGTGAAGGAGTCCGTCCATTCCGCCCATATCAATGAAGGCGCCATAATCAGTGATGTTTTTCACGACACCCCGAACGACAGCACCCACTTTAAGAACCTTAAGTGTTTCACCTTTGAGGCGTTCTTTTTCTGTCTCAATGACAGCTTTTCTGGAAACAACAACGTTTCCTTTTTTTGGATTAAATTTAATAACTCGAATTTTGAGGGGTTTGCCCACAAATTGGTCAAGATTTTTAACAGGGCGCACGTCAACATGGCTACTTGGTAAGAAAGCTTTGACACCAATGTCTACAATGAGGCCGCCTTTGATCACGCTTGTGGCGATACCTTCAAGGATAGCATTACTCGTACAGGCTTCGCTTATTTCGTCCCAAGCACGCATACGGTCTGCTTTTTCTTTTGAAACGACTAAGTGACCACGCTCATTTTCTGTGCGCTCTACAAAGACTTCGATAATGTCGCCAACTTTGACTTCAATTTCGCCAGCAGCATTTTTAAATTGTTCAACGGAAACTTCGCCTTCAGATTTATGTCCGACATCTACAAGGACATAATCTGCACTTATAGAAACAATTTTTCCTTCAACAAGTCTTCCTTCTCCTACGGATTGAGTTTCAACGGTTGATTCAAAAAGTTCTTCAAAAGTTTTTCCATCTTCTTGATAATTATTCTCGATGATTTCATCTTCTTCATGAAAGAGTCTTCGAATTTGACCGGAATTTTGGGATGAGGAATTGTGAGGGTTTGAGTTTGCAGTTCTAGTGAGGGACATTCGTTTTTTTTCCACCTGTGAGGCCTAAGTTCTGAAAAAATAGGGTATTTGGGGATACGAGTCAATTACTCACATGGCAAAGGCGAACAATAATTTCGAACGAGCTAAGATGCTTTTTTGAGATTTCTCTTTTTCTCAACTTGGATATGAGGCGTAGCTTTTGGGGCAGATACTGCATTCCAATAAGGCTCACTTGGCGCAGTCCTTTCGTCAGGAGCACTTTTAGAGGGTATATTGCAATAATTCCAAGCTCTTAGAAAAGCACTTGTAAAGTTATCTTTTCGAAGAGGTTTGTCGATGAGGGCAAATTCTCCATCTAACATCTCGGCAAGGTTCCTTTTCATGGGGGCTGTCGCCATACCAGAAATAGGAACAATACCCATCTTGGGATAGCGAGTGCGGAAGTTGCGAATGAGGTCAATCCCTGTGATTTGGGGTAGTAAAAGATCCACAACAGCCACACGTACATTAGAAAGATCGGCTTCTAGAAGGTCCCATCCACGATCGAGAACTCTTACCTTTGGTTTGTACTCAAGACCGGGAATGATTGAACTATCAAGATAACGTGAAATAAGAGCACTCATTAAGTCTTCATCCTCGATAACAAGAATTTCAGAGCTGTTCGAATCTAGTTGGGGTTTGAGCTTACTGAGCTCTACCTCCATTTGAGTTACCATTTATATTCCTCCGTTTATTATTATGGCAGAATGATGGCACTTGATGGGTTAATTTTCTCCTAAGTCCTTGTTAAAATTTGGATAATGCGGATGAAAATAACTCTAATTTTGTTAGGATTTTGTGTAGGTTCCGCTTGGGGAAACGTTTCGGTGACCGTTAATCGTTCTGCGAAGCTTTTTGCTTCACCCACAGAGAGCTCGGCAATCTTATCTCAAGTATCTGGAAAATCACCTCTTAGAGCAATTCAACAAAGTGAAGATAAAAAATGGGTTTTTATCTCGGACGGTCTTCGATATGGGTGGATACGTAAGGAATTTGTAACTCAGTTTGATGAGTCTAAGGCTGTTGTGGCTCAAAAAAAACCTCCAAAGGTTACTCGAGAAAAAGTTGTTTCCCGAGATTTACAGCCAAGACCTAACTTTTCAGACGATAGTGACATGCCTCTTGATGATGAAGCTTTGGATGGCGGTCTAATGGATGGAAGGTCTTCGAGTTTGCGTTTTGCTGAAACAATTGAGAATTCTCAAGGGGATGTTTTTGTTGTCAGAAAGTCAGGGGCTCTTTACGACAAGCCTCTTCGCAACGCCGATCAATTTGGAAAAATTGAATCAGACGATAAAGTTGAATTCTTAAATCTTTCAAATGACGAAAACTGGGTTGAAGTGAGAGTTCTAGAAACTGGAGAAGAGGGTTGGCTTCCACGTAAGGATATATCTCGTAAAGTTGGCCGTGATGAATTCGACGAACAAAATCGTTTAAGTGATCGAGCGACTCACTTGGGGGTGTATGGGGTGTTTTCACCCGTCCCTTGGAGTTTAGGAGTCTTGGGAACTCTCAGTAAAACTTTATATTCTTTGAGGATTGCAGAGACTCCTTTAGAATTAGGCGTTGGTTTTGGTTACAATGTTGGAAATACCTATTCTCAATTCTTGACTGTGAGTTATTTGGATACACGAGCTTTTTTAAGGTGGAATCCACGAGTATCTTCTAGATTACATGTTCCTCTTGAACTTGGGTTGCTTTATAAGCGAGGAATTGTTCGAACCACTTTAAGTCAGGCAGAATTTGAAGCCGCAGATAGTCGTATTAAGCTGGGAGAAACTGGAGTTTTGTTTGGAGCAGGAGTGAGTTACGTTCCTAACGATATTTTTAAATTTATTGTAATGCCGAAAATTCAAGTTACATCTTCTATCGATTTAATTTTAGAGGCGGGTGTGACCTGTTCATTTTAGAAGTTATTCTGTAATTGCTTGCAGGAGTGGGGCTAATAAAACTAACAGTGTAGATGGAAGGCTCAGTAAAAAAAGTGGGATCAGTAGAACATAGGAAATCTTTTCACTTTTTTTGAGTATCCAAGCTTTGAACTGATCTTCTTGAAAAGTTAGAGAGCGATCGAGCATCTCACTTAAGGGTAAGCCTTTTTCTTGGCTTTCAAGTAGGCTATTCCACGTTCGAGCAGCTAAAAACCAGAGTGAGTTTTTTTTTGCTTGTGAAAAATTATAAGAAATAGAATCCAGAGATTTAATTTTACTTAAAAAACTAGAGGGGATTTTGTGTGCGCTTTGAGCAGTTGAAAAATTCTCATAAACAGCTGTTGGAAAAGATATTCCGCATTTCAGTGAAAGCTGTAGGCTTCTTAAAAAGAAAATCCATTCTAAAAAATAAAGCTCTTTTTCAAAGTTTTCGATAACCATTTTCATGAAATAAAGAGAAGCCCCGCACATCGACAGAGAAATTATGAGAACAGAGGCTGAAACTTTGAATTGCGGAGGAAAAAGCCAGTAAGAACATACGATAAGAAGCCCAGAGAGAGCAGCGATGATAAACGCTTGAATTTTTGGAGAAAGCGTTTTTTGTTCCACAAGTTGAATAAGCTTTTTTTCATTCTCAATTTGTTCAGAAAAAGCTTTGACCGTAGATGAGGCAAGAGTTCTTCCTTCCAACATAAGTTGGGCGAGTTTTAAGAATTTATTTTTCAATTTTTGAGCTTCTTCCAAAGGAGTACCCATTGAGGAAAGGCATTGATATAAAGACTCGCCTGCTTCGAGTCGATTTCGAAGTAAGTTTAGCTCACTAATAAAAAGATCAGAGGCAATTTCCTTCATTTGTTAATTTTCAAGAAACTCTTCTATCCTACGTTCTCCGGTGTTCTTCATCTTTAAATATAAAGTAAGATCCCACAGTTTTTTTGAGCAAGGAAGTTTTGTATTAGATGAGTTTTGTACAAGTTCGTCAAAGCGTTCAAGCGCCTCTGCGCAAGAGCCAGCGTGTATGGTGGTCATGACACCTTTATGTCCCGTCATGAGTGCTTGATGAATTGCTCGGGCTTCGGGTCCCCGACACTCACCGATGATCATTCGATCTGGACGCATGCGAAGGCACTCAAAAACAAGATGGCAGAGGTCCCACTCAGCACCCTCTCGAAATCCAAAACGATCAGAACGAGCCAGTAATTTACTGCTTAGTTCGTTGGGAATTGGAAGCTCGGGACTGTCTTCGAGAATGACAACTCTTTCATTTGGAGGGATTCGACTCATAAGAGCTGTGAGTAGAGAAGATTTTCCTGCTCCCGTGCTTCCTGCGATGAGGATAGATTTTTTTGAAAGAAGTGATTCGGAGAGCTTCTTTAGGATTGTGTCGTTATCTAGAAAATTTTGAAGACAGAAGTTTTTAGGAGCACTGATGCGTCGTAAGGTAATTTCTGTTCCTCGTAATGACATTGGAGAAATCACCACGTGGGCTCTAAAAAAATGTTGATCTTGAAAGTCTACATAAGAATCAGCACTCGGTTGAGTAAGTCCAAGAGTAATGTTGGCGCGATCTGCTATTTTTCGAGAAAGAATGAAAAGGTTTTTTTCTTCGCAAATGGAATCTTGAAAGGGCCCTTGCCATGAATTCTTCTCAAAATAAAAAATGCCTCTCGAAGATAAAAAAATATCTTCAATCTCATCTTTTTCAAGAGTTGCTCTGAGAAAAGGGCTCATGCGGAATCCTCGAGTTTAAGAGGAGCGGTTTGTTTTAAGGAGTTGGTTATCTCATCCCATGCAGGTTTAAGTGAAAACCAAAGTTCTGAATCATTCTTGTTTTCAGCATGTTGTGCAAAAAGTAAGCTTAAAATCGGAATTTGACTTAAAAAATAGAGGCCATCTCTTGCCTTGCTTTCTCTTAGGGTCACCATCGTTGTGAGCACTGTTTGCTCGTTCATTCTGAGATCAAACTGGCTTTCGAGTTGCCTTTGTAGCAGGCCCGGGACGCCATCAATTCCAAAGTCGGGATGAGGCTCAGAAAAATCCATTTTAAAAGCTACAGAAACTTCCCTATCGCCTGGAAGCGCGTTCTCGTGAGGAGTAAGCGACACTTTAAGGCCGTAGCTTTTCCATGTTGTTTCTGAGTGAAAGGCATTTTTATTTCTAATGGGGAATTCTCCCCCTGAATGAAAGCGACTTTCGATACCTGGCTTAGTTCGTAGTGTTGGGCGAGAGAGAATTTTTCCCACTCCTTGGCTTTCTCCAAAATCTGCACCAATTGTTAACTCTCCATTTTTATCTGCTCCAGTGCTTGTCAGTTTTAGAGCAGAAGCTCCATTTGGATCGATTTTGAGCACGGAAATATTTTTAGGCCAACTGATGCCTAAGTTTTTAGCGCGGTCTCTTGAAAACTCAAAAAGAGTGAGTTCAAAAATGAGATTATTACCTGGAAGGCTTTGGTTGCGAAGAGTGAACTCGTAAAAAGGAAGAAGCTTAGAAGAAAAATTTTTTGTGAGAATATTTAAATTAGACTTTGAATAAACATTGAGAACTCGTCGTCCGTCTTTCCATCTTCCTTGCTCGATATTTGGGAATTCTTTTTTGATTCGTATTTCTTCTTCTAAGAATAAGTTTTGAATCTGTGAGTTGGGCTTATCGCTTTTCAAGCTTAATCGATCAAAGGAGCAGTCTTTCGATTTTTCTTTTTCAAGAAAGGCTTCCTCTACGGCTACTTCTCCGTTTTTAAAATTGATATGTTGCTTTTCTTTGCATTTTTGAAGAGTTTTGAAATTTTGAGGAGTGGTAATAATGACTTCTAGTGGATCGGGTAAGCTTTTTTCCTGTAATTTAGAGCCACTGATAAAAAATTGACCTAATTTTTGTGGGCTCAGTGTTACGTGGCCCGATAGGCTTTGAACTCGAACATGATCTTTTGAAGATATCCAAAGGTCATTGCTCGTTTTTAGCGTCAGTGGTTGCTGAAGGTTTAAAACAAGAAGGGATTTCCAAATAAAATAGTTCACCTAGCTTGTAGGACGAGCAAGTTGAATGCCAATTTATTATTTCAATAAGTAAACTTAAAAACGGTTTAAAAAATAATCATCCAAAATATTTCTGTGATCAAATGCAAGTTCTTCAGGCAAATTAAATTGGTGATAAAGCTGTGCGTTTTTTGCATCGTCTCCCGCTTTAAGGGCGCCTTTACCCCGTGCGATAAAAACAGTTGAAACGGTATGGCCTCGAGGGTCTCTTTTGGGGTCTGAATAAGTGTGAAACTGCCTGATGATTTCTATGTCCAGTCCCGTTTCTTCTTTGATTTCGCGTATGACGGCATCTTCAAGGCATTCTTGCTCTTCGACAAAACCACCGGGCAGTGCCCAGCCTTTAGGTTCGTTAGCGCGTTCTACTAAAACAATTTGCCCTGCACCCATATCAATAATGGCATCTACGCATACTTTCATAAGTTGAAAACTTTCATACATTGACTTTAGCGAGGGTCGCGCTGCTTCACAAGTGCCGCGTTAGTCTTTTGGGGAGACGATGTAGATTTAAGACTCAAGCTCGGCTATTCTTTTTGCATGAAAATTGGTGTTCCCAAGGAAGTTAAAAACTTAGAAAATCGTGTGGCTCTTGTGCGAGCGGGGGTTCGAACACTTGTGGCTCAAGGTCATGAAGTTGTTGTTCAAAAAGGAGCGGGCGTTGGCTCCGGAATTTCTGATGAAGAGTACGTCGCAAGCGGTGCGCGTATTGTTGCAACGGCACAAGAGGCTTGGAACGCGGACATGGTGATCAAAGTAAAAGAGCCGCAAAAAGAAGAATTCGAATTCATGCGTCCTGGGCTTTATCTTTTTACTTATTTGCATTTGGCGAATGAGCCTGTGCTTGCTCAAGAACTAATCAAGCGAAAAGTTCGTGCAATTGCTTATGAAACCATTCAGCTAAGCGACGGAACACTTCCTCTTTTGCGCCCAATGTCTGAAGTAGCTGGGCGTATGGCTCCGCAAATCGGAGCTCATTACCTTGAAAAATCTCAAGGTGGTTTGGGAATCTTATTGGGCGGAACTCCGGGTGTGGCTCGTGGCACCGTGACGATTATTGGAGGAGGAGTTGCAGGAGCAAACGCGGCTAAAATTGCAATTGGTCTTGGAGCTCGCGTAAATATCTTGGAGCGCAGTCAAAAAAGATTAGAATACTTAGATGATATTTTTGGAACAACCATCAATACCTTGATGAGTAATCCTGTGACTTTGGAAGATACAATTTTAAAATCAGATTTAATTATCGGAAGTATTCTCATTCCAGGTGCTAAAGCTCCAAAGCTTGTCACAAAACAACACGTCGAAGCGATGCGTCCCGGAACGGTCCTTGTTGACATTGCAATTGACCAAGGTGGTTGTTTTGAAACCTCAAAACCAACGTCACATCAAAATCCTATTTATGAACACAAAGGTGTGACTCATTATTGTGTAACGAACATGCCGGGTGCTGTTGCTAGAACTTCAACTTTAGCGCTTACAAACCATACATTAGTTTATGCGGCTCAAATTGCACACGATCCAATCGGCGCTATTCGTCATGATCCAGCGCTTGCGTTGGGTGTGAATTGTTGGGACGGGCATTGTGTGTACAAGCAAGTCGCTGAAGATTTGAACTTAAATTACACTCCTCTTGAAAAACTTCTCTAGCGAATAGGTTGTGTGATTTTGTCCACTCTTCGTTCTTTGATTTGTATACCGACTTATAATGAAGCGGATAATATTGCGCTTATTATTCAAGAAGTTTTTCGTTTTGTACCTGATGCTTGCGAAATTCTTGTGGTCGACGATGGAAGCCCTGACGGAACAGCAGAGATTGTTGAAAGATTAATGGTGCAAAATTCTCGTTTGCACATTTTAAAAAGAAATCAAAAGAATGGCCTTGCGGCTGCTTACTTAGCTGCTTTTAGGTGGGGCATGGAACAGGGATTTGATTGGATTTTTGAGATGGATGCAGATTTTTCTCATAATCCTCGACATCTCAGAGAATTTTTTCAAACGATAGACGACGGAAAATCAGATGCTGTTTTGGGAAGCCGCTACGTAAAAGGTGGAGGCGTCTCTAATTGGAGCAAAGAGCGATTGCTCCTTTCTCGATGTGGGAGTATCTATGCTCGAAGTGTTTTGCGTTTTGAGTTGAAAGATTGGACGGGTGGATTTAATGCTTGGTCCCGAAAAGTGTTAGATTCGATTGATTTGCCGAGCCTTCAGTCGAAGGGGTATGCTTTTCAGATCGAGTTAAAGTACCGAAGCTTGAACCGACACTTTCGATTGACTGAAATTCCTATTATTTTTGAAGAGCGACGCGCTGGAGAATCTAAGATGAGCGGCTCTATTGTGAAAGAAGCTATTTTTGGGGTGCTCTCTTTAAAACTTCGAGAGTATAATTAGATTATCTATTGATAAAAAATTGAAAAATTTGTCTATTTTTTAGACACTGTGACGAACTTTGCTTGGCCGAGTTTTCTATAAGTGAATTCCAGCATAAAAAGCTTTTTGTTCTTAAAAATGAAATAAGAGATAATAGCGAATCTTATGAGACAAGCGACTCAATGTTTTTCGGGTTTTTTATTCCCTGTCGTTTTTTCAATCATTTCATGTGCAAAAGTGCCCTTTCAAAAAGTTCAAATTCAGAGCGAAAAAAATCAAGATTTAGCTATTTCTCCCGATTTATCGGATCGGGATATTTTAAATGCAACCCGTTCGTTAAGACTTGAAGACGCTCATCAAGAATCTTTTTTTACTGATAAGTTTGGGGTAGGTGTTTCTCAATATATTCGTATAGGAGAAGTGAGTGAAGATGCGTATTCTAGAAAGGTGAAGTACGAGGCAACGACCTGTACGGCTTCACTTTTAGAAGACGGTCATGTGATCACGGCCGCACATTGCCTTCCGAAGTCAGTGCTTAAGGAAAGGGAAAGTTGTCGTAATTTAGTTTTCTTGAATAAGAAATTTCAAAAGCCATATCGATGTGAAAGTATTCTTTGGCACTCTGCAATTTATGAGAAAGAGGGCTCTTCAAAAATTGTTCAAGCCTCTTCTGTAAGTGCTGACATTGTTATTTTTAAACTTTCTCAAAAACCTACAGAAATAAAGCCCATGAAGCTTTCAAGTGAAGCAGCTTTAGATTCTATGCGCTTTCACTCGTTGTTGTTTACGCCACAGAAAAATGAAACAAGACAACTCATGAAAGAAAGTCGTTCCTGTCAAATTAAGGATCGCGCTCGATATGGCTATGCCTTTCGTGTGATTAACCAAGAATTTGTCCAGGGAAATTCAGGCTCTCCAATTGTCAACGAAAACGATGAGATTCAATTTATAGTGTCCTCTATTTTCAGAGGAAAGGGCGAGTCTTTCGTCGTAGATGTGAGTTGTCTTGAAAAAACAGGAAATCTCTACCATTGGAAGCAGTCCTGCTCACAAAAGGGTCCTCTTTATTTTAAACGGGAAGAGACTTAAATATCTTTCTTAAAAAGAGTTTTAACTTTTTTTTCTGAAAGAAGTTTTTGGTCTCTAAAAATTCCAATCGCAAGAAGGGTGACTTTGGGGATGTGCCCTTTGAGACTTTCACCATATCGTTTGAGTTGTTCTTCAATGTTGTGAAGCCTCTCCGGAGTGAATGCTTGCTCGTCTTGAGCTGTTTTCCAGTCAATGACGATGGCCTCTTCTCTTCTAAGAAGCAAGGCATCTGCTCTTAAGAATCGATTTTGAGAAAGACGGATTTCAGAAAATGTTTCTATAAGTTGTTCTTCTCTAAAAACCATCCACTCACTGTCATGATCAGTGAGAGCTTTCCAGTAAATGCTTAGGTCTTTATGTGCTTTAAGTTCTTTTAGAGTAGTTAGAACATCTTTTTGATCGGAGGTTTCTAGTTCAGCAACTATCTTTGAAAGATTGTCATCATCCCCATTCCAGTATTCAAGGCAACGGTGAACTTTTGTGCCCCATTTTTGTTTTTCGGTTTCAGGATTTTTTTCTTTAGGAATAGTAAATAGCTTGGAGGGCCTTTTTATTTGAAATGGACTTAAGAATATTTTTTCCTTAGTAGCAGCATCGTTTGAGTGTTCTACCCATTCAACACTATTTGAGTTCTTCAAAGGAAGAAGGGCTTGTCTCCACTTAAATCTTTCTATGTTGAGGGTTTCATTCCAAATCTGATACCAAGCGACTTCTTTTTTTGAGGAATTATTGGAAGTTAAATTTGCTGTAGAGGTTTTTTCTTTTAGAAAGTATAAGTCTATGGTTTTTTTAGCTCGAGTAAGAGCGACATAAAAAAGCCTTTTTTGCTCCGCTTCGAGTCTTGCTAGTCGTTCTGCTTTTTGTAATTCAAACAAAAGACTTCGACTTTTTCTTTGAGGATTCACTTGATAGGTGAAGGGTATTTCATCATCTTCAAAAGAGTTTCGAGCATTTGAGCTTTCTCGCGGGTCGGGAAGGTAGACGCAGTCAAATTCAAGCCCCTTCGATCCATGAATGGTCAAAAGACTAATTTCAAGTTCGCTGGTTTCTTTTTTTTCGGGAATATTTAGTTCAACTGAATCGTATTCTTTTTTGTGAAGCATTTGAAGAATGTCTTGCCAATTAAAGAAACCTTTTTGGAGCTTTTCAAAGAGAAACCTCTCCATACTTGAAACCCATTCACCTCCTTGGGGCCATCTTTCGGGTTGTATTTGAAAAGAAAAGTCGTAAAAGGCACAGAGATAATCTTTGCTCTCTTTGTAAAAAATAATTTTCTCTTGTGAAAGTAAGAATTGAAAAGAGCTCAAGATGTTAGATCTTTTAGATTCCTCATTAAAGACACCATTCAAGAATTCACAAAACTGATTAGTTAAAAAGTGGTCGAGGTAATTGTCAGCGCCTTCAATTTTAAAAGAAACTTTCTTTTGAGTTAAAAATTCAGAAAAGTCATAAAGTTTTTTCCATTCCCTAAATAAAACGGCATGTTTAAGATTAGATTCTCCTACAGTTTCATGGGAATTCTGCCTCTTTAAAATTGTTTTTAAGAGAAGCTCATGGTCGATGCTTTCGCATTCGTGTATGAGAATGGGTTTTGGTAGGGGAGAAATATCTTTTCCAGGGATGAGCGTTTGGGGCTTGGGGTCAGATTTTTCTGAAAAAATACTTTCTTGTATCACGTTCACAAAATTGAGAATCTCTTCAGATGATCGATAGTTTTTTTCAAGGGATTGGACTTCAAGTGTTTCTCTTAATTGAGTGTAAAGTCTTATGTCGGCTTTTCTAAAACCGTAAATGCTTTGTTTAGGGTCGCCTACGAGATACCATTCGGATTCTTCTTGAGAAAGATTTTGGATGATTTTCCATTGCTCAGGACTTGTATCTTGAAATTCATCAACAATGATCAATTTAAACAATGGGATTTTGAGAGACTTATCCTCAAGGCCCTGAATGGTGAGTTTTTCAACTTCAGAAAAACTCAAAAAACGAGGTAGCTTTTCTCTTACTTTTTGAAGCTCTTCGTGCAAGAAAATAAGAATTTTTTTTTCTTTTTCCCATTCTCCCAGTAGTGGAGTTAAGTTATTTTTACTGAGAATTTCTCGGATTTTTTTTATACTTTCAACTAAATCAGGGTTGTTTTGAGCTAAGTTTTTAAGATTCTTTTTTTGAGAAAAAGTAATTTTTGCATCAATGTCTTTTTCTTCTAAAAGTTTAAGACTTTGATGAGGCCAGTCGCTCTCTGTGAAGTCTTCGAGATTAAGAGAGTTTAAAGCAATACAGAGTTTTTTTTTAAAATTTTCCCAGATCTCTTGAAGTTTTTTAAAATCTTTCTCGATTTCTTTCTGAGGAGAGTTTCCTTTAAGCGTTAGATCGAGAACGCTTGAGAGCGATAGAGAAGATAAAATCTCAGATAGCTTCTCAACTTTTGAAAGTTGATCTAAAAATTGATTCTTAAACAAGATACCTATTTCTTTTTCGCTATAGATTTTGGTTTCTTCGCCGAGTTTTGAATCGGGTGATTGTCGAAGAATTTTTAGACAAAAAGAATGAAAGGTTCCAATAAATCCATTATTCAAGTCTAATTCGGGGCATTGCTTTTCAATCCTTGCCTTCATTTCTTTGGCAGCAGCATCTGTAAAAGTTAAAAGTAAAATGTCTTGTGGAGTGATTCCAAGACCACCTTGTTTTGTGGAGGCACAAGAGTTTTTAAATTTTTGAACAATACTGGTTGTTTTTCCGCATCCAGCACCTGCTTCGACAAGAATCCTTGACGTCTTTAGCATGGATGAACTCCATAGGGATAAGCGCAAAAAGCTTTGTGGCTACAATCTGTACACACTTTTGAGTTTAGTGGAGCGGCTTTTCGAACAGGACTTTGCCAAACTTTTATTTGCTCCTTAATAATTTCATGTAGACGTTGGCTCATCTGCGTTTCTTCAGAAGCTTTGCATTGTTCATATCGAATGTCTTGCTCACTCAAGGAATCAAAAAAAGAAGAGGGTAAAGGAGTATTTTCAAAGAAGATGAGACGAGATTTTTTGAGATCAAGAGGGTTTAGGTATCCTCCTCCATAAATAGGTAGGCCTTCCTTAGCGAATATTTCTTTGTAGAGAAGCCATTGAAATCGACCGCCTTCGAGCAAAGTTGAGTATTTTGTGCCACTATAATTTGAGGTTTTATAATCCCAAAGAAGTGCACCCTCGCCAATAAAATCCAGTCGATCTACGCGTCCTTTTAATTTTAAATCTTTTGACCAAAGACATTCAATCTCTTTTTCGCTCTCAAATTTACGAAAAGGAAAGAGTGCTTGAAGAGGTTTCTCAAGTCTTTCAATATAAAAATACATCGACTCGCTAAGCTGAGTGACCTGAGCTTGTAAGATTTTGATGTAGGAGGGAGAGGCGAAATCCTTGAAGGCTTTTTCGAGCTCAGAGTAAAGAATTTTTTCCAGATGAGCTCGGCTAAAGTTTTTTAGATTTCTGAAGTCGATTCTTTCTAAAACTCCATGAATCCAGACTCCACGCTTTATGGCGCTACCGTCAATATCATTTGGAATTTCAACAAGAGGAATGCGACACTCTCGAGAGTAATAAAAACTTAGCGGACAGCGAAAAAGTGTTTCTAATCCTGAAGGAGAGAGCATGGGTTGAGTTTTGGATTTTACGGAGTAGGCTTCTTGTTTTGCTTCGAAATCTTTCTTTTGTGATGTTTTAAGAATCTTCAAATATGGAAGACAGGTGGAGAGTATAGCCTTAAGTTTTTTTTGTTCTTTTTTATGGCTTGGGACGACGACTCCTTCTGCAAGGAGAGCTTTTTCAATGTCTTCGGGAACTCGTAGGTGAGCGCTTTCAGAAGCTAGATTTAAATAAAACTCTTCCCATGTTTTTTGGTGTCCCCAAAGAAGAGTTTGAAAAGGGTTCATGATGGGAAAATCCTCAATTGTAAAAACAATAGGAGAATGTCGTGTGATCTCACTCAGTAAAGGGCGCTCTCTTTTGCTTTCTTCAAAAAACTTCAATGATTGTAGAACGCGTATTTCGCTTGCTTCACCTTTTAAGGAGATTCGTTCAATTAATTTTTGGAGATCTACGTTTTCAGTTTTTTCTTTTTGTTTTAAAAAAATTTCTTTTTCAAAATTTGTAAAAAAACTTAGCAGCTCTGAATTCATGTAGCGAAGTTCGGGGTTTATTCTTACTTTGAGGGGTTTATCATATTCTGTGAGGGCTTGTGCTTCGAGTGGCCCTGGTGTTTCGAGGTGAGATATCCAGAGTAAGTGGGTGTTGTCCGATATTGGAGATCCCTCTGTGTTTTTATTATGTTCTAGCTGAGGAATTTCCTCGGGGTATTGAAAGATTATTTTATATGTTTTTTCGAGTTCTTTTAAGAAACGATACTCAGATGAATATAGTTCTCTAAATCCAATCACAAATATTTCTTGGTTAGCATCGGGTCTAAAACGATGAAAGTCGTTTTGAGCATTGGGGTTTTTTTGTAAAAAAACAGTAGCCTCTTCTATGTACTCAAAAAAATGACAGACTTGGCTTCTTTCATCTGCATATTGGTGGATTTGAAATAAAGTATTCAAAGCATAGATTGTATTGGGTGCAAGTGAAGCTTGTGCCTCAGGATTGAGAAGAACTTTTTGAAAGTCTTCAATCGTACCAAGTTTGCGAAGCTTTAGTGCTAAATCAAAATAACTTTTGAGTGTGACGAGATCTTTTTGGGGGTCTTGGTCTGCAAGGTAAGCAAAAGTTTCTAGTTCATTGATTGATTCTCGGTATAAGTTATTTTTTTTGAGAATTCTTTGAGCGATATCTGAAAAGGTAAAGACTCCCGCAAGGGGCCAATTCGAAGCAGCGCACCTCAATTCTTTAAGGTTTTTTATTCCAAAGGTGCTAAGGGAGCGATCGGGTATAAGGAGAGGAACAGCTTTTTCAAGTTGTGAATAAAGCAGGTTTGGATTTTTTGTTTGTGGATTGACTTCTAGGTTTTCCACAGAGGACCGTCTGTGACGTCTAGTTTGACAACGCTTCGAAGAGTCCATTCGTTGGCCTGATCGTAACATTCTGTGTTTGGAATCATAGAGATTGTATCCCAAGGGCAATATTTAGAGCAGAGCTTGCATCCAATACAACGATTGAGATCGACTTCAACGAGTTTACCCATATCAACATATTGGGGGCCAGGTACGATTTCGATGCAATCAACAGGGCAGAATTGAATACAAGCCTCACAACCTGTACACCCTGATTGATTGATCACAGCAAGAGTCTTGGGGAGTTTAATTTTACGTTCTGGTTTTTCAGCAACGTGACTGTGTATTTCTTTGGCTTTTGCTTCTGAAATGTCGCTGTAATCGAACATGAATTTATTATAGCCTAGATCGCGCTCGCTGAGAATGCCTTTTAAAGCCCTCTTGATACTCTAAAATCAAAAAGAGAGGCTTGGTCCACTAACACTACAAAATCCCATCGAATACTCAGGCTTCCGTTTTGAATCATATCTTTAGGGGGGTGGGGGAAGGGTGCAGCTTCTTTAAAGCTAAGGACTGCGGCATTATCAAAACGTTCTATTCCGCTAAGGCCAATTTTTTCAATTTCTTGTATTTGTCCTTTTTCATTTAGCTTCACAATGAGGCTTGTAATTTTGGAACCTGGACTAAGGTTAAAGCGCGATGAGGCGGGGTTTCTCTGTAGGGCGATTTCTCGTTGAATGTGAGTTTTCCATCTCTCTACAAGCATTTCACGAATACGCTCGTAAAACCCATAGTATTTAAATTCCTGAGTGTTGAGGAGAGTGTTGGGGCCGATGGCTACTCCCTTGAGGTAATCGTCAGTGGCAGAGAGTCCGTCGCCGTCTTTAGTGTTTGGTGCCTCTTGGGTGTGACTCAGGATACTTGCGGGGCCTCGAGTAAGAATTGATGTGGGTTTATTTGCAAGGGTTGTGGAGGTCTTTTTAAGAGTTGCTTTGGGATTTAAGTGAGTGATTCCTTCGTCGAGGATATTTTTGAATTTACCAATTCGTGGGGCTTGAGTGTTTTGATCGGCTTTTTGATTGAACTTGGAAAGATAAGTTTTTTCTTTAAGTGTTTTAGGAGCTTCTTCACTTTTTAGGTTTTCATCCATTTGAACGATTTGTTCTGTTTTGAGGAGTTTTTCTCGTGCTTTGGTTTCTCTTTCAAATTCTTTTTCGCTTATATTACGAACGCTCAAAGATTTAGGGAGTTCATGGAAACGATTGAGAGCTGAATTTTGAGAGTTAAACAGGTTAATGCCACTCATTAAAAGAATCCAAAGGCTACATAAGTGAAGGGCGAGGGAGCCCAATACATATCTATTTAGCATTCCTAGCGTAGCTTTTCGGCATTTTTGGAGAGCTCTTGAAGTAGGTAGGTGATGAAAAACGAATTAAGTTTTGGTTAACAGGGGTTAATTCTTCGAAAACTTGAGTGAAGACGTGTTATAGTCCCACCTTCTCCAATGAATAAAAATTTAATCCTACGTTACCTTCGACAAATACTTAATTATCAAGATGAAGACTTTATGAAGATGCTTGCTTTGATGGACGTGAAGGTCACTTTTGAGGAGCTAGCTTCTTGGTTCAAGGTTGAGGGTGAAGAGGGCTATGCTGAGCTGAGCGATAAAATGCTTGCATTTTTTTTGGAGTCTGTGATTCTTTTAAAGCGTGGAAAAAATGAGGATGCTGAAGAGCGTTCGCTGGAATTGCCGGTCACAAATAATCTTGTTCTCAAAAAATTAAGAATCGCTTTTGAACTTAAGGATGAGAGCATCTCTTCTTTGATGGCAAAGTCTGGAATAACGGCTTCACCTAAAGAGTGGAGTCCTTATTTTAGAAGCAAAAAACATAAGCATTTTCGCAAATGCCCGGATGCTTTTTTAGAAGCTTTTTTAAAGGGGTTGGTGCCATGAGTTCTTTTTACGATTTCAAGTTACTGTCTTCCCTCCTTGCAACTTTGAAGGAAAAAGAATTTAAAACACCCACAGAAATACAAACGAAAGCGATTCCTACTCTTTTAGAAGGACGATCTCTTGTTGGAATTGCAGAAACGGGTAGCGGGAAAACGCTTTCTTATGCGCTTCCACTACTTCACCACGTTAAAAATTATGAAACTCAAGAAGCGGCAATTTCAGTGAGTGGTCAACCTCGAGCGGTCGTTGTTGTTCCTACTCGCGAATTAGGCGAGCAGGTTGCAAAAGTTTTTAAAATCTTTACTCATCAAACAAGACTCAGAGTACGAACGTTACTCGGAGGAACAGCATTAGATGTTGCCAAAAGAAATGTAGCGGGTCCTTTAGAGATATTGGTAGCCACTCCAGGACGTCTGGTTCAATTGATGGATCGCTCTCTTGTGAAGTTAGGCGATACTCGAATTCTAGTTTTTGATGAAGCGGATCAAATGCTGGATCAAGGTTTTATCAATGATGCTCATCGAATTGTAAAAGAAACTAGGCCAGATCGACAAATGGTTCTGTTTTCTGCGACAATTTCTTCGTCTGTTGAAAAATTAATTCAAAGTCTTTTTTCTGATGCTCAAGTTATTCGTAGTCAAGGAAGTCGCAAGACGGTTCCTACCCTCATCACAGAAAATAAATTAATTAAAGATGGAAGACGTTTCCCTATTCTTGAAAAAATTCTTGCTCAAGAAGTTGAGGGTGGAACGATTATTTTTACAAATACTCGCGAACAATGCGACAAGTTGGCAGATGAATTGAGTGAAGCGGGAATGAGTTGCACAATTTATCGTGGAGAGATGGATAAGGTTGAGCGTCGCTCGAACTTAAGAGCTTTTCGCGAGGGCAGGGTGTCCTTGCTTATCTCTACGGATTTAGCATCAAGGGGTTTAGATGTTGAGCATGTCGGTCGAGTGATCAATTATCATCTACCTCAGCAAATCGAAAATTACATTCATCGTGTCGGTCGTACGGCACGTGCGGGTCGTAAGGGGCTTGTGATTAATTTTGTGACTGAACGTGATCGACCTTTGATGGATGAAGTTAAAAAACTTTAAAATCTAAGAAATAATTTTTGCAGAATCGTAGAGTTTTCTTAACGTGAGAGTGTTGTGATAAGCGTCTTTTAGATCAACCAGCAACTTTTCTTTTTTTAATGCTGCATTTGAAAAGTTTTCGATCTCTGCTTGATAGGGATCTCTTGGCTCGTGGACGTCAATTTTAATCGTTCCACTTGGAAGGTAGAGGGAGAAACTTTCATCGATCAAAGGCTTGAAAGGTTTGGGGATTTTTAATTCACCTTTGGTGCCTTTGATTGTCATAAATTCGTAGCGAGTTTTGTGGTAGCTGCAAGTAAAGGTGGCTTTTGCTTTTTTAAATTTCAGCGTGCCTGTGAAGTCGATATCGACTCCTTTTGGAGAAAGGCACATTCTTCCAGAGACTGATTGAGGTTCTTCGCTCATTAGATAACGAATCAAGTTCACTTCATAGCAGCCCAGGTCCCACAAGCAGCCGCCACCGTTTGGATTATCAAAGCGAATGTTGGGTCCTTCACTCAGAGAAATATTAAAAATAGAATCAATTGTTTTGATTTTTCCGATTATTCCACTTTTAATAATTTCTCTAATTTTTTGAGTGTGCTTGTGGTGACGGTACATAAAGCCTTCGCCCACAATGACTTTATTCTTTTTAGTAAGAGCTATAATTTTGCGAACATCTTTTGGGTCAGTGGCAAAAGGTTTTTCGCAAAGAACGTGCTTTCCGTTTTCGATGGCTTTGAGGGTCCATTCTGTATGAAGGTGGTTGGGAAGGGCATTGTAGATGATGTCTACTTTTGCGTCTGCTAAAAGCTCTTCGTAGCTCCCATAAGCTTTTTGAAGTTTCCATTCGTTTTGATATTTTTTTGCTTTTGAAAGGTCTCGGCTTCCAACAGCGTATGCAAAATTATTATCTTTTAGCCATGGAATAATTTTAGCGTTGATTTGAGCCGTACTTAAAAAGCCCCAGTTTAAAGGTATCATCTTTTAATTTCCACTCGCTTTAGGATCAAAAGCTCTGCGCAATCCGTTTCCAAGGAGAGTCAAAAACACAAGTGTGATGAAGAGAAAGAGTGAGGGGTAGACAGCGAGCCACCACGCGATTGTAAGATTGGCTTTGGCTTGAGAAAGAAGTTCTCCCCAGCTAGGGGTAGGAGCTTGTAATCCAAATCCAAGATAATCCAAAGCAGAGAGACCTGCGATGTTTCCTGCAATCATAAAAGGAGAGAAAGTAATAATTGGAGTCATAGCATTTGGAAGAATGTGAACAAAAATAATTCGAAGATCAGAAACTCCTTGGGCCTGAGCAAACTCGACAAAGGGAAGTTTGCGAAGCCTTAGGAATTCTCCTCTTACGTAGCGAGAAAGGCGCATCCATCCAAAAACTGTGGAGATAAATACGAGAAGCATAAGATTAGGTTGAAAAACAGAAACCAAAATAAGCAAGATCATAAAAGTAGGAACAGTTTCGAGGATTTCAATAATTCTTTGCCCAAACAAATCAATTTTGCCTCCGTAGTAACCCATGAGGCCTCCAAAAAAAATAGCGAGGATACCGCAGGTGATCCATACAAGAAGTGCGTAACCCATTGAGTAGCGAAAACCGTATAGAAGTCGAGAGAAAACATCTCGCCCACGATCATCGGTTCCAAATAAATTTTGGGCGGTGGGTTCTGAAGGGTAGCGTGCAATTTCATTGTTTGTTTCAAAGGGAGTCCATTGAATCAGGGGCCAAATGACAGTTTCTGCTTTGGGTGCAAGTTTTCGATAGTCTACATAAACTTCATCACTTGAAGAATTAAAGTCGCTCGGTTGATAGTTTTTAAAAATAGGGAAAAAACTTCTATTTTGATATTTCAAGTAAAGGGGCTTGTCATTTGACCAGAGCTCAGCACTAAAGCTGATGAGACATAAGATGAATAAAATAACAAAACAAAAAAGAGAAAGTTTTTCTCTTTTGAACGCATCCCAGCGACGAGTATGTAATTCTACTTTCTGTTTCATGGCTATTTATAATCAATTCTTGGGTCAACCCACACGTAAATAAGATCGCTTAAAAAGTTTCCAAGCAAAATAATTATGGCGTCGATAAAGGTGATCGCCATAATGACATTATAGTCTCTTTGTTTGAGAGCGTTGAAGCTTAAGAGTCCTACGCCATCGAGTTGAAAAATTTGTTCAATCAAAATACTTCCGGCAAAAAAGATACCCAGTATCCCCCCTAAGCCTGTTGCAATAGGAATGAAGGCATTTCGAAGAGCATGCTTGTAATAAACGGGATCGTTTGACAAGCCTTTTGCTTTTGCGGTGCGAATGTAATCTTTTTTCGTTTCTTCAAGCATAGAGTTTCGCATAAGAAGAGTGAGAGTTGTAAAGCTGCCAATCATGTAACAAAGACCTGGTAGAATAAAGTGATAAGCTCGGTCAAAGATTTTGCCCACGAAGGATAGGTCATCGTAGTTGTCAGAGCTCACGCCTCCCAAGGGAAACCAGTTGAGATAAGTCCCTCCCGCAAAAAATACAACCAAAAGTATGGCCAGCATAAATTCCGGAATAGAATAAAGAATTCCCAAAACAACATTTGCGGCTTTATCAAAAAATGTGTTTTCACGAAGAGCCATTTTGATCCCTAGTGGAATACAGATAAGATAAGTTAGAAAAAAAGATAAGAATCCAAACTGGATGGACACGGGAAGTTTTCTTAAGATGACGTCTAAAACAGGTTCTTCATAAGTGAATGAATTTCCAAAATCTAAGGTGCAAAGGCGTTTGATCCAAATGAAGTAGCGAATGTGAAGGGGTTTATCGAGACCGTATTGTTTTTTGAGAGAATCTAATATTTCTTGATTGACGAAGCCTCCACCTGCTTTAGATTCTCCGTTGCCGGCAAAACGCATTTGCTGAATTTTTTGTTCCACAGGGCTTCCGGGAGCAAGATTAATCAGTACAAAAGAAACAAGGGTGATTCCAAAAAGTGTGGGAATGAGAATAAGAAGCCGTCGAAGAATATATTCGCGCATCTTTATTCGGCTACCTTCCAGTAATTTTGACCAACAGTGTATTTGAAGGTGTCTTTTGGTTTCCAGATTCGTGAATTGTGCGCATACAAGTCAAAGTGCCGGGAAAACATAAATATATAAGGCGCATCATCTGCAATGATTCTAAAAATCTTGTGACTAATCTCTAAACGTTTTTTACGGTCAAGCGTTAAGCGAGCTGTATCGATAAGAGCGTCAACTTCTTTGTTCATGTATCCTACGTGATTAGATCCGCCTTTTTGGGCACTTTCGCTATGCCAGATTTGCTTGAAGTCTTTTTCCACTCCACCGCCACCCCAGGCCATCGCAACTGCATCGTATTTGCTTTCATCAAGATTTTTTAAAAAAGAATTCCATTCAAGAAGTTGAATGTTTACGTCCACACCCACTTTTTTGGCGTCTTCTTTGTAGATGGTGAGCCATCTTTGCCATGCATCTGAGGCAATAAGGATTGTGAAGCTCAATTTAACCTTTTTTCCACCGACCATCTTGTCGAGGATGCCGTCTTTATCGCTATCCCTCCAACCCTCTTCTTTGAAAAGAGCTTTTGCTTTTTCAGGATCAAAAGGTGTGGCCGCTACGCTTTTGTCGTTGTAGTCGGAAGTCGTGCTTTCGGGGCCATTCGCAGAATCGTACATTCCGTAAAAAAACTTTTCGAGCATCATGGGCTTATTCATGAGAAGTGCGAGAGCTTTTCGAAGTTTTTTACTTTGGAAAAGGGGCTGTCTTAGATTCCATCCAACATAGTTGTAGCCTTTGGGAGCTTCGTTATCAGCTTTCACTTTTATGAGTTCCTTGCCCCACTTGTCTCCCGTCATTTTGACTTCAAACACCTCGGGGCGAACGTTGCTAAGTGTATCAAATTTTCCTTTTTTAAAAGATTCCAACTCAACTGTTGGATCATCGACAAAATAAAGCACGACTTTGTCAAAGTTGTTTTCTTTTTTGGGATTACCCGCTTTGAAAGCCCAATAGTCTTGGTTTTTTGTAAGGACAATTCTTTTGCCTCTTTCAAATTTTTCTAATTTGTAGGGGCCACTTCCAATAATGCTAAGGTTAAGTTTTTTTCCTTCTTTTGCATTCTTGTAAATTTTTGTAGGAAGTGGAGAAAGGCTAGAGATCGTTTCAAAATTTAAAAAGTATTTTTGCTTGGCAATAAATTTAACGGTGAGAGGATCAATAACAACGCACTTATCGATCAGGCTGAAGTAAGGACGAGATTGAATAGCGTTGTATTCGTTATCAAAAATGGCATCAAAAGCTGTTTTTACGTCTTCTGCTGTAACTGGATCGCCGTTATGAAATGTCATTCCACTTCGGAGTTTAAAAGTAAAAACTAATCCGTCAGGAGAGATTGTGTAAGATTCAGCAGCAGCTGGTTCAAATTCATTTTTATCCGGGTCTTTATCCAAAAGCGGATCGAGTACATATCTGCTAACCATAGTTGAATATCCATCCGTTGCGGTGATGGGGTTAAGGCTTGCGGGCTCGCCAACGATATTAATGTGTATTTCATTTTTCTTGCCGCGTGATTCACTCCCTGTACAAGAAGAGAGAACAGCACAAAGAAATAAAACTTCGTTAAATAACAAAGCGGTCTTAAGTTTTTTCATTATAAAAGAGATTAAGCCACAGGTTTCAGATTCTCAAATTTGTGAAAAATTTTGTTTGGCACTACTCGCAATTTTGAATTTGCTTCAAGCAACTATTTCCAGTCGACTCGAAATTCAATACGATCTTTTTCAGGCATTTTTACGGCAAGGGTTCCCTTGTCGAGGCCATGGCGAAAGATTCGATGCGTAACTTCCACGTCTCTTGCGCAGTATTCGGCAAGTTCTTCGAAGCGACCTTGTTTAAACCATTCGACAGCAATTTTTCCGTCGGCAGATTTTCCTTCGCCTAAGGTTCCTTGGGCAACGTATTCAAGTTTGATGAAGCGACGGTTCAGTCCGCGTTCGACTTCTTCCATGAGATCAAAAATATCGATGTTTTCCATTTTAAGCCCGTAGCCCACCATCACCGGCAAGTCGAAGCGGCGAATATTGTAGCCCACCACCAAACGCTCATTCATAAGTTTAACCAGTTGAGGGAGATCCTTTTCAAAAAAGGTGAGCATTTTGCCAACCTTGGAATCAAAGGCGCAGGCGACGCTGACTCCAAGGTTCGAGAGAGCCTTAGAGTCGTTGATGTTAGGGGCAAGGTCTTTCGTTTCAACGTCAAAGCACAGATAGTGTTTGTTTCGTCCAAAAATAGAGGCTGGTGCGAGGTCTAGGGAAAAGCTAAGGCAGTGATCATGTTCCCAGAAGCTAGGTCGAATTTTAACTTTTGCCACGTTTCGTTAAGCTAGGACGACGGTTAAAAATCCGCAAGCTTTTATGAATCGAAGATAGAGTTATGCTAGAAATATCGTGGGACAAAAAAAAGGAAGTATATATGTCAGACACTCAAAATAACGAAGCTGCTCAATCAGGCGAAAGTGCAAACAAAAAAGGATATTTTGATGTTGAAAAAGAATACTCTGTCGGACAGCAAAAGTTTGTAACGGGAGGAAAAGGCCGCGCATGGGCCAATGTTCCCGATGAATTATGGAACAATTGGATTTGGCAGCAGCAAAATCGCGTTCGAACTTTAGAAAAGCTAAAAGAAGTGATTAACGTCACGGCTGAAGAAGAGCAGGCCTATGAAAAAAGTTCTGCACTCTTTAATATGGCTATTACTCCTTACTATGCGGCGATGATGGATCCTGATAATCCAAATTGTCCGATTCGCTTGCAAAGTGTTCCCAATATGGGCGAGCTCACGGTTCTTCCTGAAGAAATGGAAGACCCTCTTGCCGAAGAGCAACACATGCCTGTTCCTGGCATCACTCATCGGTATCCAGATCGTGTTTTGTTTTATACAACTCACCACTGTCCCGTTTTTTGCCGTCATTGTACGCGCAAGAGAAAAGTTGCTGATCCTTCTTCTGCGGCTCAAAAAAAACAACTTGAAGATGGTATCGAGTACATTCGTAAAACTCCCTCTATTCGAGACGTCGTTATAAGCGGAGGAGATCCGCTTTCAAACTCTGATGAGCGCTTGGATTACATTATGGGTAGTTTGCGAAAAATTCCTCATGTTGAGGTTTTTCGTTTGGGAACAAGAAATCTTGTGACCCTTCCTCACCGTGTGACGGATGATTTTTGTAGCATCTTGAAAAAACATGGGCCACTTTATGTTCACACTCACTTCAATCACTACACAGAGTGTACGGCTGAGGCTTTTAAAGCTTGCTTAAAAATTGCCGAGGCAGGTTGTCCGATAAATAATCAAATGGTTTTGATGAAAGGAATCAATGATACTCCTGAAGTTGTGAAGAAAACAAATCACATGATGCTTATGATGAGAGTGCGTCCTTATTATCTTTTCCAGTGTGATATGTCTCAAGGAATTGGTCACTTTCGTACTCCTATCGAAACAGGAATCAATATCATAGAAAATCTTCGTGGCCATACTTCGGGAATGGCAGTTCCTCACTATGTCGTGGACGCGCCCGGTGGCGGCGGAAAGATTCCGTTGTTGCCTAAATATGTTGTGAGCAAAAAAGATGATACCTATGTTCTTCGTAATTACGCTCACAAGGAATTTATTTATAAAAATCCAAAGTGATTTTTGGCTTAAATAGCGAACTCAATCTTTTGACTAGTCAAAATAACCACCTTGAGCAGCAATAATCTGACGCGTCTTGATTTAAGGACTTTTAAGTAAATCTTTTTTCTCGAACAATTGCGCTTAAGGGTGTCAAGGTTTCTACTAATGGGGCTAGGGGGAATCTCAATGAAAAAACTTTTGTCCGTATTTGCAGTTTTTGCTTTTTTTTCGGCAAATGCTGCGGAATACATCGTTAAATTTAAAGATGCATCCAAACTGATTCGTAAGTCAGTGAACGTAAAAGGGATAGGAAATATTACTTTTACGGATATTCACGAGCCAGGAGCGATTGCAAAGATCAACTTGGAATCAAAGAGTGTATCTTATGAAGCTCAGGTTATTAGTAAGCTTTTAGCCAATCCTGATGTCGAATATGTGACAAAAAGTTTCAAGCTTCGTACAAACAATCAGGTCGACCTCTCAAAACTAAAAGAGCAGTGGGCCATCAAAAAAGTTCAAGCCGAAAAAGCGTGGAATCTTGCGGGAAATCTAGGTTCTAGAAACGTTGTTGTTGCCGTTATTGATACCGGTGTTGATTCAAAGCATGAATCTCTTAAAGACAATGCTGTTCCTGGCTATGACTTTAAAGATAACGATAACGATCCACATGATGAATCAGATCCAAACTGGCAGCAAACTCATAAAAACCCAGGACATGGAACTCATTGCGCAGGAATTGTGGGTGCAACGGGAGTTGTTCAGGGTGGAATTGTGGGCTTAAGTCCAAATGTTTCCATCATGCCTTTGCGTTTTCTTGGGGTAGATGGATCAGGTGATTTAATGGCAGCCATTAAGTCTATGGATTATGCGATCGAGAAAAAAGTTGATATTATCTCAGCAAGTTGGGGTGCAGAAGTTCCTGCGTCTCAGGCAACTCCACTTATTGAAGCTGTGAAGCGCGTAAGTGATGCAGGAGTGATTATGGTATCTGCTGCTGGAAACGGTGACCGAAGTGGGGTGGGTTTCTCAAATGACGAGAGAGACGAGTATCCTGCTAACGCAAACTTTGAAAACACAATCACTGTGGCTGCAAGTGATGAAAGCGATGCGAAAACATCTTTTTCAAACTTTGGTCGCAAAAGCGTTCATGTAGCAGCTCCTGGATTTAAAATCATGAGCACTTTGCCAGACAATAAGTATGCGCTCTTGAGCGGAACCTCTATGGCGACTCCTCTTGTTGCGGGTCTTGTAGCTTTGATGAAAGCGCAAAATAAAAACCTTACAGGTATGCAAGCAAGATCAATCATGCAGCAAACAGGAGTGAAGACAGCTATTGAAACAGCGTGTAACTGTCGGGTCGATGCGGGTGCAACTATTGAAAGTTTAAAGAACTCTAAGCCTGTTCTTGTTCCTTATGCTTATACGTTATCGCCTGGTGCTTCTGTAAAGTTTGAAGTTTTAAATGCAAATGGTGCTGTAACTTATACTTCAAGCAATCCACAAGTAGCCGCTATTGATAGTGCTGGAAATTTAACAGCAAGTTCTGAGGGAGAAACAAAAGTAACAGCAACAGATTCAGCTGGAACAAAGCTTGAGTCTGATAGCATTTTTGTTTGGAAGCGTTCAGAATCTACGGGTGGTGCTGGTGGTTGTCCTTTGGGTGATCCAACTTTATGTGACCTTCTCTGTAAGATCAGTCCAACTTTGCCTTGGTGCAAAAGTACTAAATAGGTTTTAACTTTCTTTTAAGGGCACTTTAGTTGATCAAAAAGATCATCTAAAGTGCCTTTTATTATGAACGAATCTGAATTAATCAAAATCCAAGAATGGCGTTGCTCTGTAAAAAAATTTGATTCTAAGAAAAAAATTCCCCAATCAACTTGGTCTGCTATCGAGAAAGCTCTCGTTCTTTCTCCTTCTTCTTATGGTTTACAGCCCTGGAAGTTTTTAATTGTTACAAATCCTGAAATTCGAAAAAAATTAACTCCTCTCAGTTGGGGGCAGTCACAAATTGAAGATTGTTCTCATTTGGTGGTTTTTGCTTTTAGAAATAAAATGGATGAGGCCTATGTTGAGAAATATGTGAGATCCATTATGGAAACTCGCGGTCTGACAGCAGAAAAACTCGAAGCTTATAAAAACATGATGGTCGGAGACATTGTGAAGGGGCCTCGGTCTGCAAAAGTTCAAGAATGGGCTTCTCGTCAGGTTTATATTGCGCTTGGAAATTTTATGACTTCTGCAGCAATGTTGGGGGTAGATACTTGTCCGATGGAAGGTATTGATCCTGCAAAATATGATGAAGTTTTAGGCTTGGTGGGAACTGAATACTCCACAGTCGTTGCTTGTGCTGCTGGATACCGTGATGTGGAAGATGCGTATTCAAAGCTGAAAAAGGTAAGGTTTTCGTCTTCGGAAATTGTTAAAAATATTTAAGAGCCTGTTCTGATTGGCGGTCCCAGCAGGAATCGAACCTACAATTACTCTTTAGGAAAGAGTCGTTATATCCATTTAACTATGGGACCCAGTTAGTTTTTTAATATAGCCGAGGATCTTGAACGCGACTAGCCGCAAAAAGTTTCTTGAATTGATTGACTCTCTTGGCCTTCTTTTTATTCTAGGAATCTCAAGGAGATATTCATGAAATTAAGGTCTTTTTTTAGTGTGTTTGCTTTAGGGTTAATCGTCTCTTGTTCTTCTTCCAATAAACCTGAGCAAAAATCTAATTTGACTTTTGGATCCGTAAAGAAATCAATTGTCAAAGGTAAGACAAATCAGTCAGAAATCGTTCATCTTCTTGGTTCTCCAAATATTGTGACAAAAAATTCAAAGGGTGAAGAGGTTTGGACCTACAGCAAGCAATCTTATGATTCTGAATCAGGTGGTTTTGGTGGGGGAATTATTCTTTTTGGAGGCTCTAAGGCTTTTAGCTCCTCAGCCTCTTCTTCTTTTGATTTGATTTTAACTTTTGATGGCCGAGATGTTGTGAAAGATTACTCAGTTGTTTCTTCACAGTTTTAAAATTTAATTTAAGGTTTAGCTGAGATTTTAAATAAAGGAACCCAAAATGAAAAAATTAATTTCTTTAAGTTTTCTCTTAGTTGCGTGTGCTGTGACTCCTCCAATGTCTCCTCAGCAGATACGTGCTATGCAAATGCGAAGTTTCGAAAGTACAACATATGAAAACGTTTTTCGTGCCCTAAAAACGGTTCTCCAAGATGAGGGATATGTCATTAAAAACCAAGATATGGTGGGTGGTTTAATTGTGGGTAGTATTCAAAGAACGGATGGCATGTCGAACTTTAATATGGTTTTTAATGCTGGAAAAAACTATCGTACTGGGGAGAGCTACGAGGTTTCAGTGAATCTTGAAAAGGTTGGTAAAACCGTTGAAACAAGAATGACCATTCAAAGGATGGAGTCTTATAGTATGGGTGGGACTCAAGGAAACCCAATATTAGACCCTGAAACTTATAAAAATATTTACGAAAAAGTGTCGGTCGAAATCAAGCGAAGACAGGCTCAGGGCAAGGCAGGATAAATTTTTTTAAGTGCTAAAAATTTTTAGGTCTTTTTCAAAACAGCAGTGGGCGTGGTCTTTTTATGATTGGGCCAACTCTGCATTTGCAACAACAGTGCTCGCTGGATTTTTCCCTATTTTTTTTAAAAAATATTATGCCTCTCAAATGGATTCTGCTCAATCTACAGCTTACCTTGGTTATGCGAACACGCTTTCTTTATCCTTAGTTGTTTTAGCTGCTCCAACTTTAGGTCAGTTAAGCGACAGATCACAGACCAAAAAGAAAATTTTGTTTTTTCTAACTCTCAGTGGAGCTTTGGCTTCTGTTGCAATGGGATTTATTGCTCAAGGAGCGGTACTTGCCTCTTTGGCGGCTTTTATTTTTGCAAACTTTTCTTTTTCAACTGCATGTGCCCCCTATGATTCACTTTTGGTAAGCGTTGCAAAAGATGAAGAAGCCGATCGAGTTTCTTCTTTGGGCTATGGAATGGGTTATTTGGGGGGTGGTTTATTATTTGCCCTAAATTTGTGGATGTACAATAGTCCTAGCTTTTTTGGGTTAACGGATGGCGTGAGCGCCATTAAGACCTCTTTTGTGACAGTTGGTTTATGGTGGCTTTTTTTTAGTGTACCACTTTTAACTTTTGTAAAAGAAAAGGATTTAGGAAATAAAACTTCTCAAAAATCCTTGCAACAATTACCGAAAGAATCTGCGCATGTTTTTGTTCAAAGTATTTTCAATATTTTTAAAGAAAGTAAAAATCTTGGATATTTCCTTTTAGCCTACCTTCTTTATAACGACGGGGTGGGTTCTGTGATTCGTATGGCCGTCGATTATGGAGTGAGTATTGGTATCGATTCAGGTGAGCTGATGATTGCATTGTTAGCGGTGCAGTTGATTGGATTTCCGGCAACGATTCTAGTGGGCGGACTTACAAAAAAATTTCCTCCGCGCAAAGTTATTTTTGCAATGATCGTGAATTATTTGATCATCATTGCTTGGTCGAGTGTTTTACGTACTAAGTGGGAGTTTTTTTCTGTTGTTTGTTTACTGGCTTGCTCTCAGGGTGCGATTCAGGCCTTGAGTCGCTCTTTCTTTATGAAATTAATTCCCAAAGAAAAAGCAGGTGAGTATTTTGGCGTTTATAATCTTTTTGGTAAATTTTCTGGCATGATTGGTTCGATGTTGATGGGTTCGGTGACTTGGCTTTCTGGAAGTCATCGCTTAGGCTTATTAAGTATAGCCTCTTTATTTTTAGTAGGAGCTTTTTTGCTCAGAAAAGTAAAAGAAAAAGCTATAGATATATAGATATATAGATATTTAGTTAAAAATTTCGGGGAGGAAGCATGTCGCATCCATGGTACGCAAATTATCCTAAATCAGTATCTCAAGAAGTTGATGTTGATTCTTTTAAGAGTCTTGTGGAGCTTTTTGAAAATAGTTTTAGTCTTTATAAAGACCGTCCTGCTTTTACCTGCATGGGTAAAACCATAACTTATGGTGAGCTTGATCGCTTGAGCCTTGCTTTTGCGGCTTATTTGCAAAAATCTCTTGGACTTCGAAAAGGTGATCGCATTGCGATTCAACTACCAAACGTTTTGCAATACCCGATTGCTCTTTATGGAGCATTGAGAGCGGGATTGATCGTGGTGAATACAAACCCACTTTACACCCCTCGAGAAATGAAACACCAATTTACAGATGCAGGAGTAAAAGCAATTGTTATCCTAGCAAATTTTGCTCACAACCTAGAAAAAATTATCGAAGAAACGGGAATTCAACATGTGATTGTCACGGAGTTGGGTGACCAGCTTGGTTTTCTTAAGGGAAACATTGTTAATTTTGTCGTTAAAAAAGTTAAAAAAATGGTTCCTGATTTTCGCCTGCCTAAAGCCATCTCATTTAGAAAAACTCTTTTGATTGGTCGTTTACAACAATTAGATCCTGCTCAGATTGAATCAAGCGACACAGCTTTTTTGCAGTACACAGGAGGAACTACAGGTGTTGCAAAGGGGGCTGTGCTCACTCATCGAAATGTGATCGCAAATTGCTTGCAGACAGCTGCATGGATGGCACCAGGTACGACCGGCATGGGAGATTTGATCGTCACAGCTTTGCCTTTATATCATATTTTTTCTCTCACAATTAATTGCCTCATGATGGGCAAGCAGGGGGGGCATAACTTATTGATTACAAACCCCCGAGATATTCCTGCTTTTATTAAAGAACTCTCAAAGTATAAGTTTAATATTATTACGGGTGTGAATACGCTCTTTAACGCTTTGATGAATCATCCTTCGTTTTCTCAACTAGATTTTTCTTATTTAAGATTATCTGTGGGTGGGGCAATGGCTGTTCAAAGTTCGGTTGCGAAAAGATGGAAAGAAGTAACAGGAATTCACATTATTGAGGGTTACGGATTAACGGAAGCTTCCCCTGTGATCTGCTGTAATCGCGCAGATGGTTTTGAGAAAATCGGGTCTATTGGTTATCCCATGCCTTCAACTCACGTAAAAATTGTGGATGATGAGGGTAAAGAAGTTGCACATGGCCAGCCAGGAGAGCTTTGCTGTAAGGGGCCTCAGGTTATGCAGGGTTACTGGCACCGCAAAGAAGAAACGGATAAAGTTTTTTATGGTGAATACCTCAGAACAGGTGATGTTGCTGTGATGGATCCTGATGGGTCTTTCCGTATAGTAGATCGTAAAAAAGACATGATCTTGGTTTCAGGTTTTAATGTGTATCCTAGTGAAATCGAGGAAGTTATTGCCGATCACCCTGGAGTTTTAGAGGTAGCAGCTGTAGGTGTTGCCGATGAGAAGTCTGGAGAAGCGGTCAAGGTCTTTATTGTTCGAAAAAACCCAGCTTTGAAAGCTGAAACAATAAAAGACTTTTGTCGAACACGCCTTACAGGGTATAAGATGCCCAAGTATGTTGAATTTAGAGAAGCCCTTCCCAAAACTAACGTTGGTAAAATCTTACGTCGTGAATTGCGGGATGAGGCTTTAAAAAATGGGTAGAGGCTGGGTACACGGAATTCGCGAAGCTTCTTCTGCTAAAAAAGGAAAGCTTTTTACAAAAATTGCAAAAGAAATTTCTGTTGCGGTTCGAACTGGTGGAAGTAAAGATCCCAATTCTAATGCTCGTCTAAGACTAGCTCTTCGGGAAGCTCAAAAAAATTCAATGCCCAAAGACACAGTAGAGCGAGCAATTAAGCGGGGCTCAGGTGAAACACAAGAAGGGCAGTTAGATGAGATTGTGTATGAAGCTTATGGGGCTTTTGGAATTCCCGTTCTTGTAGAAGTTCTTACAGATAATAAAAATAGAACAGTTCAAGATCTTCGTGCGATTTTTGTACGAGGTGGAGGAGCCCTGGGTGAGCCAGGCTCAGTGATGTGGAATTTTGATCATGTTTGTTCTGTGCTGGCAAAAGACTCCAAGAATCGTGATGCAGAAGAAGCAGCGATTAATGTGGGTGCTAACGAAGTAACTTCACTTGAAGAGGGTGTGTTTCAGTTTATAGGAGATAAAAACGATCTTGATCCGATTCAAGAGGGACTTTCAAAAGAAGGTTGGGAGGTTTTAAAGGCCGAAATAATTTATAAGCCGAAAGCTCCCGCTGAACTAAAACCAGATCAAGAAGAAATGCTCGAAAAACTAAATGAGAATCTGAACGATCACGACGATGTCAAACGTGTTCACTTCGCCCTATAAGATTTCAAAATCTTTAAAATTGTCTGATATACCACCCGCGCGGTGGATGATTCTTGTCGATCGTAAAGTTGATCGAAAGATTTCACTTCTCAAAAAAAAATATCCCTCCATAAAACTATCAGCTGGCGAAGGACTTAAGGAATTTTCTTCTCTTGAAAGACTAGCAAAGCAAATCATTCGTTATGAAGAAAAGCACGGACGCATTGAAGGGATCATTTCAGTTGGTGGAGGAAGCTTAGGTGATACGGCTGGATTTTTAGCGAGTATCTATCGACGTGGGATTCGGCTTATTCATTTACCAACGACTTATCTTTCTGTGATTGATTCTGCTTTTGGTGGAAAAACAGCAGTGAATGCGGGTGGGGCAAAGAATCAGTTGGGTACTTTTTACCCTGCTGAAAAGGTTTTGATTATCAAAGATATTTTGCCAACAGATTTTTCTAAAGTTGAAGAGGCTTGGGCTGAGTTATTTAAAATTTCATTATTAGACTTAAAGCTTTGGAAAAAACTATCAAAAGTTTCGCAGATTGATGCAAAAGATTTTTGGAATCTTGTTCCTTATGCAATCAATCTTAAGCAAAAAATTGTTCAATCAGATCCTCATGAAAAAAAGGGTTTGAGGAAATTTCTTAATTTAGGCCATACAATCGGACATGCTTTAGAGGCTGCCTCAAGTCTTTCGGGAGAGCCCTTGTCACATGGGCATGCAGTTGCTTTGGGAATTTATCTTGAAAATGAGTTTTTAAATCAGCAAAGAGTAATCTCTTTGAAAAATTATCGAGAAATAAAAACTTTATGGGAAAGACACTTTTCTCTTGAGTCTTTGTTTCACAAGGGAAAGCTGCAATGGTCTCGATCTTTATTTCGAAAGCTCCTTTTAAAAGACAAAAAAAATACCTCATCAAAAGTACAGCTCATCTCTTTAAGCCATCTGGGCGTTCCCCAAATAAAAGAGTTTGATTCAGATCAAATAATCGACTTTTTATGGAGTCAGTGGTTGAAATCTCATCCAGCTCTTTAGCTTCTTCTAAATCGCTTTTGAATCGAGCTTTGATTGTTCATTCTTTTTTTCCAGAATTAAAACTTCACTATAATCAGCAATTTTTAGGAGATGATGTTCTTCATCTACGAGAGTCTCTAAAAGATTTAGGACATAAAAAAGTTTTTAATTGCGGCGATGGAGCTGCCCCCCTACGATTTTTAGCTGTTCGCCTGAGTCGATTGAAGGGGAGCTTTACAATTGAGGGATCGCAGCGTTTATTTTCAAGACCCCAAGAATCTCTTTTGAGTGTTCTCTCTCAGCTTGGATGTAAAAATATATCTCTTAAAGAAAAGAGTCTTAGTTTTGAATCTTCAGGAATGTGGCCTTCTTCTGTGAGTCTTGCCACTGATCAAACAAGCCAAGTTTATTCAGCTTTACTTTTGTCTTCTTGGGAATTGGCCCAGGATTTTGAAATACGTTGTTCTTCTCTTATGGCTTCTGAGTCTTATGCGCATATGACCGAGTTAATGCTTCAAGAATTGGGTCTTTGCTTTGAGAAAACATCTGAATGCATTCGAGTTAAAGCCCAGCAGGAAACTAAATTAACAAAGTATTCTGTTGAGCCTGATATGAGTTGCGCAGCAGCTGTGGGCGCTTTGGGTCTTATTAAAAAAGGAGTGATTTTAAAAGATTTGCCCGAAAACTCTTTGCAGGGAGATCGCTTGTTCTTTGAATTACTTACTTCAATGGGAGCCGATTTTTTGATCTCAAAAGAAGAACACAAAAAAATAAAAATTGTGATTCATCCCTCGCTGCTTGTCGGCATGGATGTGAGTTTAGCTTCAACACCTGATTTATTTCCTGTGCTGGCCGCACTGGCATCGCGAGCTATGTCTAAAAGTACGTTTCGAGGTTTGGATAATTTAAACATTAAAGAATCCCCCAGGCTTAATCGTATCCATGAGCTTTTAGAGTCTCTTGGGGTAAAGTCTCAAATCGTAAGCAATAAAGAAAAGACTTCTTCTGTAGCTTTTGAGGTCCTCCCTGCCTCTTTTTCCCAACAATTATGGCCTGATACAGGTATTTTCTTTTCGCCAGACCAAGATCATCGTCTTGCCATGGCGGCTGCTATCTTAAAACTATCTGGTGCCCCTTTAAAAATTTCAAATCCAGAGTGTGTCCAAAAAAGCTTTCCTAATTTTTGGAGCATCTTTGAAAAGTTCAATCTCTAATTATTCGTTTTAAAAGCAATCCGCAGAGCGCGTGGGTTTAAAGAGTCAATTTTTGCCGATTTATGAATTCAGCATTGTAATGAGATCGGATGGAGGATTTATGGGTAAAAATTTACGAGGCAAAATTGTAGGACTTTTTGTAGAAGAGGGTTTTGAGCAGGGAGAGCTAGAAAAAACTAAAAAAGCTCTTGAAGAAGCGGGGGCCATTATAGAATTGGTCTCTCCTACAAAAAAGAAAAACCTAAAAGCTTGGAAGAATAAAAACTGGGGAGATGATTTTGAGGTAGATGTTTCCTTAGAGGAGGCTCGCTCCGAAGATTATGATGCATTGATTATTCCAGGGGGAGTATTGAGCGTAGATTCTTTAAGAAAAAACCCCAGCTCAGCTGAATTTGTAAAAGAATTTTTAATGGCGGGAAAGCCCGTGGGTGCGATTTCACACGGGCAATCGTTGCTCATCGATACTGAAGTTTTGGAAGGAAGAACGGTGACTTCTCATCCTTCAATCCAGTTTGATTTAATCAATGCGCACGCAAAATGGGTTGATGAAGGAGTTGTTTCAGATAAGGGAGTTGTGACTTGTAGGGGAGTTTATGATTTACACTCTTTTCATCAAAAAATGATAGAAGAAATTTTTCAAGGTATACAAAAAAAACAAGCTGAGCTCGCGCAGGATCAGGTAAGAAGTCACAGTATTATGTAACGTTTTTTTTAGAGTGAAGCTTCTAGGGGGTTTGAAAATTTTTCATTTTGATTTTCAAACATGATTTGTTGATAGCAACTCAAAAAACGTTCCGTCATGATTTGATCGTCGCCTACATATCCTAGGCTTATTCTCAGGAGTCCCGGAGAGAGTCCCATTTCATTACGGTCCTCTTCAGGAATTTCACTTGAGGTGCTAAGAGCAGGGCAACAAAGAAGAGAGCGCGAAAATCCAAGCGAAACGGCATAGAGTCCGAAATTAATCTTTTGAAGTTTTGAAGCTAGCAGAAGAACTTTTTCGGGAGTTTTACAGTCGATGGTGAGCATTCCACCATATCCAAAATCATTCTTTTGAGAACTGAATAGATCGTATTGTGGGTTTGTGGGAAGTCCTGGATAGATAACGGGTATGTTTTCTTTCTTGAGTTCTTCAGCAAAAAATTGCGCTGATTGTGAATGGGCTTTCATTCTGACACCCAAGTGGTCGAGTCTTAGATAAAGTTCGTGAGCCACTCGTGGATCCATAACGGGACCTAAAAGCATGGCCATGCCAGTGTTGACATCTTTTAGTTTTTTGATGAACTCAGAACTACCCACAACGGCTCCTGCAGTGAGGTCACTTGATCCTGAAATATATTTTGTGCAGGAATACACAACGATGTCTGCTCCCCATTTTGCAGGAGAGTAAATGAGTGGAGTAAATGTGTTATCTACAATTAAGCTAAGGTTATTTTTTTTTGCAATTTTTGAAATGCTGTGGATATCACAAAAATTTAAAAGGGGATTGCTCAAGGTTTCTGTGTAAAAAGCACAGGTGTTTTTTTGGATAGCTTTTTTAAAAGCCTCAGGATCACTTGAGTCGACAAATGTGACTTCAATTCCCCAGCGAGGAAGAATGTTTTGAAAAAAAGCAAAAGTGCCTCCGTAAACTGTGCGAGAAGCCACGATGTGACTTCCTTTGGGAGCTACTTGGAGTACGGCACAGGTGATGGCAGCCATTCCGCTTGCAAGGCCGATGGCCTCTTCCATTCCTTCCATAGCAGCAAGTTTTTTTCCAAAAGCTGAAACGCTTGGATTGGAGTGACGGCTATAGAGGTAACACCCTTCGAGCTCACCTTGAAAAGTTTTCACCATGTCGAGGGGGTCTAGAAATGTGGATGTTGCAGCAACATCGATGACAGGAACAACTCCGCCCTCTTCTCCAAAGTGTTGAATATCGCGCATTCTTTGAATGGGATTTGAAGATAAGTCGAACTTGCTAGCCATGAGCGATATTTAGCTGTTCAAGCTTTGGGTGTCGATGACAAAACGGTAGCGTACATCTCCTTTGATCATTCTTTCGTAAGCGTCGTTAATTTTTTGAATAGGAATCACCTCAACATCTGATGTGATATTTTTTTCCGCACAATAATCGAGCATCTCTTGCGTTTCCTTGATGCCTCCAATGAGTGATCCCACAAGGCGTCGTCTCTTTAAAATCAACGGAAAAGAAAAGAGAGGAGTGGGCTCATTGGGAGCTCCTACGAGAATCATCGTTCCATCTCGTTTGAGAAGCGAAAGATACGCGTTGTAATCATGAGGGGCGGAGACTGTATCTAGAATGAAATCAAAAGAATTTTGTAGTTGGCTAAAAGTGGAGGCTTCTTTTGTACAAGCAAACGCATTTGCGCCAAGACTTTCAGCGTCTTTTTGTTTAGATGGGGTGCTTGAAAGTACAGTGACATGCGCACCAAAAGATGAGGCAAATTTCACGGCCATGTGGCCAAGCCCGCCAAGACCAACGACAGCAATTTTTTGACCACGTCCTACTTTCCAATGCTTAAGGGGAGAGTATGTGGTGATACCCGCGCAGAGAAGTGGAGCAACTTTTGAAAGTGAAAGTTTTTCTGAGATTTTTAAAATATAGTTTTCATCGACGACGATTTGAGTTGAATATCCGCCAAAGGTTTTTGTTTTTTTATCTTGTTCGAGTGAATTGTAAGTACTTGAGTTTCCGTTTTCGCAGTACTGCTCGACACCTTCTTCGCAAGAAGGGCACTTTCGACAGGAATCCACAAAACATCCTACGCCTGATAAATCTCCTATTTTAAATTTTTTAACTTCAGATCCAATGCGAGTAATTTTTCCTACGATTTCATGTCCGGGTACCATGGGGTAAAGAGAGCCGCCCCATTCATTACGTGCTTGGTGAATGTCTGAATGGCAGACTCCACAATATTTTATTTCGATAAGAACATCTTTTGGGCCGGGCTCTCTTCTTTCAAAAGAAAAGGGTGCGAGTGGACTGGATGCATCTTGGGCAGCAAATGATTTTGTCAAAAGTGTTTTTTGAATCGACATCACTCCTTGCTAAGCCTTGGTGTATGATGAATCAAGGCATTGAGTATGGAATTTCACTTGGATCAGCGAATGCTTTGGATCGAAAAAGAAGTAAGCTTTGTGGCTGTGCGATCTCGTGGTCCAGGAGGCCAGAACGTTAATAAGGTTTCGTCTGCGGCCCAGTGTTTTTGGGATTATCAGCGTTCTTCTTACCTTTCTTTTGATGAAAAAATTTTGATCACCCAAAAACTTTCGAATCTTATAAACTTTCGTGGAGAGCTTTATCTTAGAAGTGATGAGTTTAGAGATTTACCTCGCAACAAAGAAAACTGTCTTCGTAAATTAAGAAAACATTTAGAAATTGCGTTTCATCAGAATAAAGCTCGCAAACCTTCGCGTCCTACGAGATCATCGAAGTTAAAGAAAAAAGAAACCAAGCAAAAGCGCTCAGATTTAAAATCCTCACGAAAAAAAATTAGTGCTTAGACATGCCCACAGAAAAGAGTTTATGAATTTTTGATTAATAACCTGAATTAACTTTTATTCTTTGAATTTAAATTAGATAATTTATAAATGAATACAAATAAAGCACCGGGGTGAAGGAGGATACTCCTGGTGTTGTCTTGAAACGAGTTTGCGAGCCGAACATGTTGTGATGTCGATTCAAAGGCAAACCCGTAGAGCTGTGCTCAATTGCGGTACGTTGGATGCGCGCCGAGTTCCCCTCGGCGTGCGCGGCTATCTTAAAATTCAAAATCCATTATCTTCAGAAATTTTTTTGAACCAATAAGCACTTTTCTTAAGATATCTCTTTTTCGTTTTACGATCGATAAATAAAAACCCGTATCTTTTCTTGTATCCATTAAGCCACGAAAAATTATCCATTAGCGACCACATGTAATAGCCTTTTAGGTTCACTCCATTTTGTAATGCTTTGTGAGCAGCAATGAGATGTTCTCGAACAAAGTCAATTCGTTCTTGGTCATCCACCGTTTGATCCTCGTTCAGGTTTTCGATTAATCCGATTCCGTTTTCAGTGATGTAAGTGGGAATATTGGGACGATATTGATGGACTCTCTCAAGCAATTCACTGAGGCCTTGAGGGTGAATCTCCCAGCCCCAATTTGTAAATTTACCTTGAGGGTTTTTGACAAAACGAAAAATGTTTTTGATGGCGAACTTGCAGTCATCTTCTTTTTTTCCACTCGTGTTCAAGTGATACATCGATTCAGGTGCATCTGAACTTGCGTATTGAGGGTAGTAATAATTCACACCTATAAAATCGATTAAGTTTTTTTGGATGAGTTCAATCTCGTCTTCTGTGTGCTTGGGTAAAACATTGCAGCTTTGGTAAAGCTCCCAAATATCTTCTGGGTAGTTCCCCTTGAGGGCTGGTTCAGCGAACCATCGATTTAAAATTCCATCTGCGAGGCGAGCTGCTTTTTTGTCTTCAGTTTTTTCACTTGCTGAATAAATGGGAGACATGTTCAGGACGATGCCGATTTCACCTGCTTTTCTTTGAGAGCGAAAAGCTTCTATAGTCTTTGCGTGAGCGACTAATATGTTGTGTGAAACCTGCAGCGCGCTTGCTGGGTCTTTTTTGCAGGGAGGATGAAGTCCCGTCATGTAGCTTTGGAGTGTTGACCATCCAGGTTCGTTAAAAGTCACCCATTTCTTAATGAGGTCGCCAAAGCTTTCAAAACATTGAGATGCATAATCAACAAAATATTGAATAACGTCTTTATTTTCCCATCCTCCTATTTCAGCCAAGTTTTGTGGAAGATCCCAGTGATAAAGAGTGACGTTGGGCTCAATACCTTTATTAAGGAGCTCTTCAAAAAGAGAGCGGTAGAAGGCAACACCTTCTTTGTTAAGCTCTCCAAAGCCCCTTGGAAAGATGCGAGTCCACGCAATAGAAAGCCGATAGCCGTTGTGGCCACAATCTTTCATAAGTTGAACATCTTCTTTGTAGCGATGATAGTGATCGCAGGCGATCTCGGGTGTGGCCGCTTCAAAAATTTTATCTGGATTTTTTTCGCAAAAAACATCCCATTGAGAAAGGCCTTTGCCGCCCTTTCGAGCGGCACCTTCAATTTGGATCGCAGCTGTAGCTGCACCCCAAATAAAATCTCTAGGAAAAATATAATTCAAGCAATTTAAGTATAACTTAAATTGTTGCTAAGTAAGCACTCATGTCGGAACGCAAGTTATCTGATTTGGTTCCAAACACTGCTTGAACGCCGTTACCCGCAACGATAATTCCTGCTGCTCCAAGAGACTTAATCGCGCCTTGGTCAACTTTTGAAACTTCGTTCACTTCAACTCTTAAGCGAGTGATACACGCATCGAGTGTCTTGATGTTTCCGGCACCGCCAAAAGCGTTCACGAGTTGAACAGCGATAGGTGATCCAGCAACAGACGAAGAGACTTTGCTGCTTGTTGGAGCAGTGGAATCTGTATCTGCTTCACGTCCAGGAGTGGGAAGGTTCAACGCTTGAATCGCGATTCTGAATGTAAAATAGTAGATTAAAGCGTAAACAGGGCCCAAAATAAGAACCCACATTCTTCCAGATCCAAGACCACTCACATAGTGATGAAGAACGTAGTCGATGGCTCCGTGTGAAAAGGCATAACCTAATTTTGCGCCCACAAGATTCATCACGATGAAGCTTGTTCCCGCTAAAACGGCATGAAGAACGTATAGAAGAGGCGCTACAAAAAGGAACGCAAATTCAATAGGTTCGGTAATACCTGTGAGGAAAGACGTGAAGGCTGCAGAGAGCATGATACTTCCGATCATGGCTTTCTTCTCGGGCTTAGCTGTGTGCCAGATAGCGATAGCGGCAGCGGGGAGGCCAAACATCTTGAAGAGATATCCGCCCGCCAAAATTCCTGCAGTTGTATCGCCTGCAAAAAAGCGAGGAATTTCTCCCGTTACTAATTTGCACATTTCAGGGTTTGATTGCATTGCTTGAAGACTGCAATCAACGCCAGTCTTAAGAGCTTGGAAGTATTGTCCTACTTCGAAAAAGAAGGGAACGTTCCAGATATGGTGTAATCCAAAGGGAATCAATGCGCGCTCAACAAGTCCGTAAATTCCAGAAGCAAGAACGGGGCTTTCTTTAGATGCCCAGTGAGAAAACGTGTTGATCGCATTTCCAAAAGGAGGCCACACAAAACTCAACGCAACACCCGCAACGATACACGCAAAAGCCGTGACGATGGGAACAAAGCGTTTTCCTTCAAAAAACCCTAGGTAAGCAGGAAGTTTGATTTTGTAGAATCTGTTGAACATATAAGCTGCAATCGCACCTGCGATGATACCGCCCACAACACCTGTGTTGATGGCTTCGATGCCGAGAACTTTTGAGGGGGTAACTCCTAGGTATTTTGCCATTGTGCCTGTGGTTCCTTGAAGAACGACAAAGCCCACAACAGCAGCAAGACCTGCGACACCTTCGTTTTGCGCAAAGCCGAGAGCAACTCCGATTGCAAAAAGAAGGGCAAGACTTGCAAAGATTGGATCGCCTGCGTTTTGGAGAATTTCAAAAAAGAGTTTAGCAGTAGAACCGAGAACGATTCCACCTTTACCCGCACTTGCTAAAAAACCACCGCCCACTCCGAGCAAAATTCCTGCAACAGGAAGAACAGAAACGGGAAGCATGAGGGATTTCCCCATTTTTTGTAAGGTCGAAAATATTTTCATAAATTACCGAAACTCCTTTTAATCTTTCAATTAAGACGCACCAAGCTACCAGTTCTTTTTTGATTTTTCATCAAAAAGGAGTCGCCCCACGCGTAGATTTTAATCAGAGTTAACGTCACGTGAAGTTATTGTTAATTGTTTCTTAAATAAAAAAAAGAGGGTTTTTTTTAGAATTTCCGTTGTAATTTAAGTATATATGCAAAATTTTCTTAAGAAACATGCTAGCGTCTTATGTTTATTTTTTGTGATTGTAGTTTCTAGGTACTCTTTCGCTCAGTCTTCATCTTCGGAGTCATCATCAAGTTCTTCGGTCAGTGCCTCATCACCTTTAAAGTTGGATTGTAAGTGGACTAAGGGTGCTGTGGAAGAACCAGGCGTTTTACCTGAGGGGGCAGCTCCTGAATGGCAAGCATATGCGGTTTTAAAGTTAAGTTGTAAGTCTTTCGACACTGATGCATCGAACTTAAATTTAAGTTTGATCGGAGCAGAAGAGTGTAGCTCTTCATCAAGTGGGGTTTGTGTTGAAAAGAATACGATTCCTACAAGTCTTACAGTTAAGTCTTCAGATTATACGGATCTTGGATACGTTCTTTATAAAAATGCAAATATAACTTCAAGTGAAGGAATTACTCTTTCAAAGGGTACGGCTGGGGTGAGTGTTACGCAGGGAAGTTCAAATGAAAAAATTGATGTGACAGGAGATAAGTTTGATTCTGAAGATATACTTTTTCATGCTTATGGAGAGGGTTTGAGTTGTGATGTTAATGTTTCTGGAGTTATCAATGATACTCAGTTAGCGGGAGCGCAATGTAATGGCTCTGCATCTTGTACTCCTTCTGGAACTGTAGATGTAAAAAACGGAACTTTAATTTTTGTAGCTCAATTAAAGGGCAGCGCTCCATTGATGGCTTTGGGAGCAAGCACATCAAAGGTAACATGGGAAGGCGGACCTGATTCGACTGGCACTTGGTCGAGTATACCTCCTAATCAAGCTAAGCTAGTAAGGGCAACGCTAGTTCCGCCCGCACCAGGCGCAAAATCTAAGTATTGTTCGATAAGTGTTAAACAGCAAGCAGTTGCGGGAATTGTAAAATTAAATCCGCTTGGAGATTGCCAATTTTTTCAAGCGTTAAGGTCTTATTATTTTTTAAATCCTTCTGGTACAGCTGAACAAACAAGTGGATATTCGGGTGGGGGAATTTCTTTGCCTGGCATTGATCAAGCGTATGGAAAAACTAAACCTGAGGTTCCAGTTCAGGGAATACTAAACGTTGCCGCTAAAATAGATGGACGTTTTAATATTGTTGGCGATCAGCTTGCAGTTCCAAATCCTTCCAGCAGAATGTACACAGCAACAGTGGTAACAGCGAGTCCTTTTGATCCTGTTTCTTCAAAAATAGGAGATCCTGTTGCTTATGGAATTGTTGGGTTAGATGACTACAAGAGTGTGCAAATGTATGGAATTGGAACGAAACTGGACGAGTTACCTCCAGACTCGTTGGTTGTGTTTCAGTCTTTTGTTGCAAGGGCTCAACCGTCTGGAGGAGTTGATAAGCGTGGAGCTGGTGGAACGAATTTGTATTCATTCACCCCATCAATTTCAGATAAAATTGTTCCCTTTGTGAATGATGCGTGTTTACCAACCTTTCAGTTTTCCATGCCAACACGTCCCGACAAAACTAAACTTCCAGATGTTTTACGAAGCGCAACTCTTTGCGGATATTCGCGTCCTGAAAAAGTTTCTGACTTAAGAAGTGGTCGTATATCAGAAACGATATTATCGTTAGCTCCTCTGAATGCTGCTCATAGATTCCCTACAGGATTAGTGGCAACAAGTCCTGTTGATCCTCAAGCATCTTCAAGTGTAGGGACAGCTGTTGCAACTTCATCTGGGCCTTGTTGGGTTATTAATCCTGGTTCATTAGGAAGCCCAACATGGGAGGATTCTAATTATCAGGGGGCTGTCACTATTACTGATGAAAATGAATGTTCTATGGTCAAAGGCAGTAAGGGGGCTCTTGGCTTTAGGTACAGTGGGGGGGCTGTGAGTTTTGGAATGAGTTTTGGTTGTGCCGTGACTTTAGATAAATCCGGTATTTCCGTTTATGGGGCTTCACCTTACTATACTATAAGTGAGGGAGCTACTTATAATTGGAAACCACTAGATCCAAACAAACCGCACTTCGGGTCTATCAATTGTTATGAGGGGACATCTGTTGTTTCTTATAGTAATAATTCACGTTATACATCGGCTTCAGCTAGTTATACAAAATCGTTTTCAAATACGGGAGTTAGAAAACAAACTTTTTATGTAAGGCATTGGGGTGGGAACTATGATGCTGGATTGGCTGCTACTGCTATGGGGTCGTTTGATGTTCCTTTGTGTCCTGGATCTCAGTTTAAATACGACAGTGTTTCATTATCCTGGTCACCTCTTGTTCTTGATCTTAAAGGTAATGGAATTAAAATCTCTAGAACCTTTAATCGTTCAGTTGGATTTCATCTCCATAACAAAAAATACTTGAGTTATGTCGATTGGCCAGAAAATGTTGAGGAAGTAGCTTTTCTTATAAGACCTACTTATAAGAGCGGAGTGATAAGTCTAAAAGATTTGTATGGAGATACGGATGCACTCAATGGTTTTGAGCAACTTCGTAAACATGATTCTAATAAGGATAGTGTGATTACAAAAGCAGATAAAGACTACGGTAAATTACGCTTGTGGTTCGATAAAAATCGTAATGGTCAGGTTGATAAGGGAGAGGTGGAATCAATCGCTAATTATTCTGTGGATAAGATTTATCTTTCATATACAAAACCTCTGAAAGGATTTGCGGCAGAGCAAAGATCTTTACAGTCAACTTATTGGAATGCAAAGTTAGGAAAGTTTTTCAATATTGAAGATATCTATGTGAATGAATACAATGATAAATCGAGGCTTCTAGTTGAGCGCAAAAAATAAAAAAGCTTTTTCTCTAGTAGAGCTCATGGTTGTGCTTGGTATCGTGGGTGTTATTGCAGGATTTGTTTTGCCTTGGATAAGAGGGATGTTTAGTGCTGAAAAGCAGAGTCGTGATGAGTTAATGGCGCTAACAGAGCAAAGGATCGATGAAGGTGATTTGAAGAATCGGCTCATAAATTCAAGTGTCATGAGATCAAGTTTAGTTTCATGTAAAAAAACTCATTTACTCATGAAAGGAGAATCTCCATCAAATAGAAGGTTTAGTAAAAATGGGGATAGTATTGATTTCATTTCTTCAAAGCCTGTTGGTATTGGTACCATCGTAAATGGTTCGTTGAAGTTGACCCAATCTATTGTAACGGCTCCTGGTGCTTTATTTTTTTTGCGTTCAATAACAGGGGATAACGAGGAGATATTTGTAAGAGTGAGTACTGTAAGTTCTGCTGGAGGAACAACTATAAGTTTTGATTATGATTTGAGTTCATCTGTACCTGCTTTCACCTCTTGCTCTATTCAAAACCCCACAAATGCCAAATCCTATATAAGCTCTCTTGAAAATAAAAGGTTTTCTGTAGAGGTGCTTCAATTTGTAAATTTAAGCCTAGTTACAGAGGATCAAAGCTTAGCTTTGTATTACAATTTTTGGCCAAAATTGGGTTCGCCATCCATTAATTCTCAAAGCATTTCAAATTCAAAGCTTTATGACTCTATTCAATCTCTTAACGTTTTTGAAACTTTTGATGGAAGTGCAAATTCGGCTTACGGAAATTATTTTGTGAAAATGGAATTTCAAGGTATTAAAACAAATACTGCAAGCGATGGTGCTGTGGGTGTTGGAGGTCCTCATACTTTTACTCGTTCAATTTCTGGAGCTTATTCTGCTACTGGCCTAGAAATAGGAAATATAAAATCTGGTACGACTTCTGTTGTTAAGGCACCGATGGTTACATGTTCTGTTATTTATAGAAAATTTACAAATGTTTTTAAAGATCCTAAAACATCAAATCTAGCTAATGTTTATGAAGTAAAGGTACTTTTTTCGGACGCAGCTTCTGTGAATACATCTACGAGTCCTTTAAATGGTTCTATGAATATAGCTGCTTCAAACTCATCCGATCCTGAAGCAGTAAGGTGTTTTAGGCGAAATCAATATAATCCTTTAACAAATTCATTTAATGGAGATTTTTCAAAAGGTGAACTTGCACTTATTGCACAAGGGGGTGCTTCTTTTTCTGATCCTATGTTTTGCTTTTTAAAAACTGCTACTGATGTAACTGGCAAATTAACATATTTAGCATTAACAGCTTCAACTGCTACACAATATTTTCCAAAGTGCGAACCTGTTCGTTTGAATCCATAGGGGGAATGAATTTGAAAAATAAAATTCGAGGTTCTTTGTTGATGTGGGGAATGCTTATAATGGTTGTACTCGCAGGTATTGTGGGCGTCGTTCAACAAACATTTACAGGTTCAACGAAGGCTGTTGTTGAGGATTCTGTTATTTGGAAATCACAAGAATTAGCAAATAACTTAGTAGAATTCACAAAGTATTTATTTCTGTACGAAAGAGTTATCTACAGCGATTCAAAGGGGCCTCTTAATCATTTTGAATCCTCAGATAGATCAAGCAATATGATATCCGTTTTGGGTAGGGGTATAGGTCTTGATAAATTTGATCCTTTAAGTTTGGGAGCTGTTTGTGGAGCTTTTGATTTAAAGGGTGGAAGTATGGGCACTTTCAAAATGGGTGGAGCGAAAGTTTTTTGCCCTTATTTTGTTCGTATTCCTCAATTAACGAGTAAAGAGTTGGAGGTTATTTTATTTGAAAATTGGGCGAAGCAATCAGTTGTGACAAAAGAATCAAGCGGTATTTACAAATTTGAATTAGATTTTACGGATAGTCTTTTAAATTTTGATAAAAGCTTTATCAATTGGGCTACTCCTACAGAGGTAGACGAGTACAAAACATTACTTTCAAAAATAAGTAAGGCTTATGTCGTTGTAAGATTTTTTACAGAAAGCTCTGGATTTACAAGTAACGGAAATGATCGCACGATATCTTTAGAAGCTCGTTTGGAATTTAAATCAATTTTATCTTCAAAGGGAGGCGTTGTTGAAAGTGAATCTTTTGTGATGAGACCTTCTATGCCAAAAGATTATACAGCATTTTTTTTGTATCCAACAACAAGTTCATATGCAGCAACCCGTAGTTTTTCTTCTTCCATTAAAATCGGAAATTCTTCGGTTATTAATGGAAGAACATATTTCAACGGGGATTTAGATCTTCCTCTTAGTAGATTACCTGTCTTTAAGGAGTATTCTGTTTTTTCAGGTGTCATTAACCCTCGACCAAAAATTATTGATGAAGAAACTTTAAAGAAAAAATTTCCAAAGGGATTCTTAACTCATTTTTCAGCTGAAAGATGGTTGTTTACTGGAAATTGTGATTCGATTGCAAGTACAACTAATATTATTAATCAGGCAGGTTACAAGTGTAAGGATTCTTCAGGAGCCAATATTTCCATGCTAGGTTTTTTCTCTTTAGTTCCTAACTCTTGTACGGATGCTCCAGTAAATATAAATTCGGGTTCTTTAAGTCGCCCAGATTGCAGTCGTTCTTCAAATTCGACTTGTCCGGTACAGTGTCCCGGTAGTCCAGAAATTTCAATTGTTGGATATCCTTTGGGTGATGTGACGATTACTGGGTCTCATGGTTTTATCGTAGCTCCTGTTGCTAGAGTAAAAGTTAATACGAGTAATGCTGCCATTTATGGCTCGTTATTTGGTGGCTATTTGGATTCTTCAGGACAACCTATTAAATTAGTTGGCGCTCCTTCATGGGTAGTTGGTATTCCTGGTATACCAAATGAAGATACTTTGAGATTTTATAGTCAAAGATATATTTCATCAACAGCGGGAATCACAGCGCCGCTTATGAATATGCCTATAGTTTATGGAGCTGCTTCGGGGGTTAAATGAAAAATGGTTACAGCTTAATGGAAGTTCTTGTTGTTGTTGTAATTGTGGGTATTGGTATTGCAGCTGTATCAAGTTTTTTTGTGAATACTCAAAAAAGTATGTCCCGTGTTCAAGCGCAATCTAAAAACCTCCAGACTTTGCAATTGATTACTAAAACGGTTGTTGCTCGATCAATTTATTTTCCAACAGTCTTAGAGTGCGAAGCGGCAGCCGTATCGGATGTTTGCTCAAGTCTTTCTGTTTGTTTAGATACTTGTTTCACAAAAGATGGAAATGAGGTTTTAAAAGCTGATGCTACTTGTTTTTTTAGTTTGAAAGCTTATAAGGTAGTCTTGCAGGACAAGAAATTTCCTAAAAACTCTCGCTTAAGTTGGCTCCCAATTCATAGGGTAAGTTTTAGTATTAGCTATAGCGAAAATGGAAATCCAAAACAGTTAAATTACTCAAGGTTAAAAACTGCAGTGATCAGTCAGTGATTTTAAGGCTTTCAAGCTCTTCGCTTGATTGTATCCATTCTTTTTCGAGGCTTTCGATTTCAACTTGCAGCTTTTGCAATTCAAGAAGTTTATTTTGAAGGTCGTCTCCACTCAATCCAGATGCGATTAGAGAGTTTAATTCATCTAGTTTTTGTTGTTGGGTTGAGAGTTTTTTCTCAGCTCTTTCGATTGTTTTTTCAAGCAGGCGTTTTTTTTGCTCAATTTCTTTTCGCGATTCTTTAGGTAGTTCTATGGGCTTTTGAATACTGGATTTTATTTGAGCTGAAGTTGCTGAGTTGTCCACTCGTTCGGAAAGAATTCCTTTTTCAAGACTCCAGATATATTCGTCATAAGATCCAGGATAAATGCTCGCTTTGCCGTGGTTGATCTCGACTATTTTTTTTCCAACACGACGGATGAAGCTTCTATCGTGGCTCACCACAACGAGCGTTCCCTCGTATGAGGTGAGAGCTTGGGTGAGAGCTTCTACAGTTTGAAAGTCCAAGTGGTTTGTGGGTTCATCAAGGATGAGGCAAGGGGCTTTTTGAAGAAGGATTTGTCCCAGTGCTACGCGGGATTTTTCGCCTCCACTTAAAACAGATATTTTTTTATGAATATCATCGCCAGAAAATAATAGAGATCCTGCCATGTTCAGACCTTCTTGCCGGCTGACCTCTGGGTGAGCTTTGGCAGTCATTTCTTCAATAACAGTTTTTTTAGAATCTAAGCTCTCGGCAACATGTTGTGCGTAATAGCCAATGCTCACTTGATAACCAAGTTCAATGTTTCCTGCTTGAGGTTCGAGTCTTTGAGCAAGAGCTTTGAGGAAAGTGGATTTTCCAGCTCCGTTTAGCCCGACAACTGCAAGGTGATCTCCGTTAAGAAGAGTGAAATCAATTTTTTTGAGAATCGTTCTTTCTCTATAACCAAGATTAACGTTCGTCATGGTGATGATGCTTTTGCCCGCGTGAGTAGGAGGAGGAAGTTTAATGGCAGCTGTCACGGGAAGAGCTTTAAGTTCGATGCTTTCCATTCGATCGAGGGATTTCAGTCGAGACTGAGCTTGTTTTGCTTTGCTCGCTTTTGCTCCAAAGCGCGCAACGAATGCAAGGACTTCGTCTCTTTTTTCTTGCAGAGTTAAAGCACGTGATTCAAGTTGGCTTCGAAGAAGTGTTTTCTGTTCAAAGTAATCGTCGATGTTGCCGTTGTATTTGGTAATGTCACCTTGTTCGACTTCGACAACGTGATCAGTTGTTCTTCGCAAAAACTCTCGATCGTGAGAAATTAATAAAAAAGCACCCTTGTAGCCTTGAAGAAAATTTTCCAACACAAGAGTCGTTTCGAGATCGAGATAGTTCGTGGGTTCATCGAGCAACATGAGATTGGGTTCTTGGCCAATCAAGTAAAGCAGCTTACAGCGCATCCGATAACCTCCGCTGAGAGAGGTAATGGGCTTAGTGAATATTTCATCCGTTAAGCCAAGTTTTCCCGCGAGGCTTTTGAGCTTCCAGAGAGGGGTGATGCAATCACGGCTAAGGTAGTCTTCTACGCTTTCATCGGCTTGCCAGTTGTCGTGCTGGGCAAGGTAACCCAAGCGCAGTGATTTTGATTTGATGATTTCGCCGCTGTCGAGAGTTTCTTGGCCTGTGAGAATTTTAAAAAGAGTCGTTTTGCCAGCTCCATTTGGACCAATCACACCCACGTGCTCTTCTTCGTTCACAGCAAAACTTGCTTCGTCAAAAAGCATTTTTGTCGCAAACGATTTGGATCCTTTTTGAAGTTGAAGAAGATTCATGGAAGTTTATTTCTTTGTTTCTAATTCAGGCTGGAGCCTGAGTTTGGAGATTCTATAAGAAGAAGTGCCGTTCACTGCAAATCCTTGAATTCGTGGATTTACAAGATATGTAGCGTTTTCAAGAGTCAAAGGTATCGTGGCGACTTCTTGAGAGAGAAGAATTTCTTGGGCTTTTTGAAGTTTTTGAGTTTGTAGAGATCCCTTAACAGCAATAGATTGTTCCAGCAGTGAGTCATAAAGAGGATTGCACATTTTGGAATAGTTTTGACCACTCTTGCACTTGAATACGTCCAAAAAGTTAAGAGCATCCGGATAATCGGCTACCCATCCTTGTTGAAAGAGTGGGTACTCGCCTGTTTTTTGAGATTTGATAAAAACTTTCCATTCTTGAGGAATCAATTCAATTTCTAATCCCAAGTTTTTTTTGAGTTGCTGTTGTAAAAACTCTGCAATGATTTTTGCTTTCGGCGTTGAAGGAAAAAGGTAATCCATTTTTTGGGGAGGATTTTTAATCTTTGCCCAGAATTTTTTTGCAAGATCAGGATTGAAAGTCATTTTTTTATTTTGAGGGAAGTTTAAAAGCTCTTCTGGCACCCAAGTGGAGCTTGGAGTGGAATCACTTGCGAGAAACTTTTGTAAAAGGCTGTGGTCAATCGCAAGAGCAATGGCTTTTCGGAGCTGAGAATCTTTTGTCAGAGGATGTTGCGTGTTGAGGCTTATTCCCACAGTAAAAAGTGTGGGAAGGTTTTTAAATCCACTTTCTGTTTTGGCAAGCTCAGGTATGAGTTGAAAGGGCACGCGTTGAAGAATATCAAATGCCCCATTTTGATAAAGGGTGACAGCTGAATTGCCTTCTTGAACAACACGAAATTCAATTTCCTCAAAAGCACCGTTCAGTTCTTCTTGATTCCAGTAGAGTGGGTTTTTAGCAGCAACGATTTTACCCTGCTTGGTCCATTCTTTGAGAACGTACGGTCCAGCAGATACGTAATGGGTTGTGTCTGTCCATTTGGCGCCAAAAAGTGCAATCAAATCCTTTCGTATAGGCATCATGATGTTAAAAGTCGTGATGTCATTCCAATGAGGGAATTGTGCGCTCAGTGAGATTTCAAGGCTTTGATTGTTGAGGGCTTTCACGCCAACTTTAGAAAAGTCTTTTAATTTTCCTTCGAAAAAAGCTGCAGCATTTTGAATCGGAAATAGAAAGTTAGCCGTGACAGCAGCATTTTCTGGATTAAGAGCTCGCTCAATCGCATCAACAAAGTCTTGAGCGACAAGGTTTTTACCATCACTCCATTTCAGACTGGATCTTAGTTTATAGGTATATTTTTTTTGATCTGGACTTATGGTCCATGATTCAGCGAGAGCATTAATAATTTGGTTTTTTTCATCAAGGCGCAATAATCCCTCGTGAAGAGTGGTGATGATATCTCTTGAGGTCGCGTCACCTGTGAGAGTGTGGTCGATAGAGGGGACTTCGCTTGCAAGTCTAATTCTAAGACGCTGAATCGTTGGCTCTAATGGAGATTTAGGAGTACAGCCGTAAAGGCATAGGATTAAAAAAAAGAGAGTTTGATGAAAAAGAGATTTTTTCCAAAAGTTCATTCGTATCTCGCTATGGTTTTTTTTGTTCAAGTTCAGCCCATCGAGCGTAAAGTTTTTCAACTTCCTTTTGAAGTTCACCGATTTGCTTATAAACTTCAGCACTTTTGGGAGTTTCATCCGAGCTAAGTGTTTCAATTTCTTTTTCTGCTTTTTGAATTTTGCTTTCCATCAAATCAAGTTCGCGTTGCTCATTGTAAGTAAGTTGTGTTTTTTTCTTACTGTCTTTTTTGTTGTCTTGATTGTTGCTTGGTTGTGCTTTCTTTTCCACCTTAGGGGAATCACTTTTTGAAGAGGCTTGCTCTTTTTGCCACGCTTCCCATTGCTCAAGGGTTGAAAAGCTCTCGACGTGTCCTGGATCGTGTTTTTGATCGATGGCAAGAATTTGTGTGGCTACTCGATGCATGAAGTATCGATCATGAGTCACTAAAAGAATAGCTCCTGGGAATTCTATCAAACGATCTTCCAAAATATTGAGGGTCACCATATCGAGATCGTTTGTTGGTTCATCGAGAACAAGAATGTTTGCTTCTTTGAGCATGAGTCGCGCAATAAGGAGTCGGGATTGCTCGCCACCTGAAAGTTTAGAAACAGGCATGAGCATTTTTTCAGCAGAAAATAAAAAGCGATCGAGGTAACTCCGAACGTGAACGTAGTTACCGTTGAATTTTACGTGATCTCCTGCAGGGCAAATGGTTTGCACGACTGAAGCATTAGGGTCTAGACTTTCGCGATTTTGCTCAAAATAAGCGATGGATAAATCATCTGAAAGCTGAACATGGCCCGTGTCTGATTTTTCTAATCCGAGAAGGAGTTTGAGTAGAGTTGATTTGCCTGCTCCATTGGCTCCGAGGATACCGATCTTATTTCCGGGACTTAAATAAAGGTTAAAGTTTTTAATAATCGTTCGACCGTCGTAGGCTTTTGAAAGATTTTTTGCTTCAATTAATTTTTTCGGATTTTTTTCAGCCCCTACAAATTTGAGGTTTACTTCGCGTTTTTTATTAAGCTCTGCAAGCTCTTGTACGTCGTCCGCCAGATCGTGGGCACGTTCAATGCGGGCTTGTTGTTTGGTTGTGCGAGCTTTGGGTCCTCTTCGAAGCCATTCGGTTTCTCTGCGTAAAGTGTTACGCATGGTTGTTTCCTGACGCTCAAGAGCGTGAAGCATGTTTTCTTTCACTTCACAGTAAGAAACAAAATCTCCTTCAACGACGAGTAAGCCGTTGGGGTTTCTAAAATCAAGTTCCCAAATCTTTTTTGAAATACGATTTAAAAAGAGTCTATCGTGAGTCACGGTGAGCGTTGCAAAAGAAGCGTTCGAGAGAAATTCCTCGAGCCACAAAATACTTTCCACATCGAGATGGTTGGTGGGTTCATCTAAGAGCATGAGGGCAGGATTACGAAGACATTCTCTGATGAAGGCAACTTTCTTCTTCCAGCCTCCAGAGAGTTCACTCATGAGAGTTGTGTCGCTAATTCCCGCAGCCTCAAAATTGAGGTGAGACATCATTTCTTGAGCTTGTGCGATCGCTTGCCAATCGTGTGGATCATGAGCTCCTTCCATGATGGTTTCATTAACTGTGGATTCAAGATTCACCTGAGGATTTTGCTCAAGGTATGCAATAGAGAGGCCTTGTTGGAGTGAGAGTGTTCCGCTGTCCGCTTTTATTTTGCTACTTATAATTTTGAGAAGCGTGGATTTGCCTGCACCATTGGGGCCAATAAGGCCAATGTGATCGCCAGATTCAATTCCAAAGCTGATGTCTTTAAAAAGAGGACGACCTGCAAAACTCATGTTGAGTTTGTGAGAGCTGAGTAAAATTGTCACGAAGGAGAGTCTACAACTTTTGGAGTGATTTACCAAAGCGTTTCATCACGGAAGCATGTAATAAAGCTTGTGTGTATTTGTAGATATACCAGGGAAGACGGGGCCGAAAGCCGTGAATAGCAGTGATGAGATTTTTTTTGTCGGGAGTGACTCGAAATTCAAGTCTTCCCTTTTCAGCGTTTTTACTCAAGATTCCACCGGTGATGTAAAAAAGAATCCGATCTTCTGAGCTTCTTTTTTTGGACATAGTAAGTTCAAGAAGAGTAAGGGGAAGTCCGAAGATTTTAAATTTAGTGATGTCTCCTTCGGTTCGAGCTTGAATAAGGCCTCGAAAGTTTTTGTTGAGCCAGTGTACATATTCTTGGCTAGCCCACTCTGCGTTTTTTTCCTTTGGAAGGTGCATCCTTTGGACAGATTGAACAATTCTTACGTGTTTGTTGGAAACCGGTTTTTTGTAGGCCTTGGGCTCATCAAGAAGCTTGAATTCTCCTGTCTTTTCTTGAGGCAATTCATTGAGAGTGTCGTCAAAGGTTTTGTATTTCCAGTTAGGAATGAGTAACGATTTTTGGGGATCGGGGCTCATGTCGTGCTCAAGGGATTCGACGAGTGGATAAACAAGATTTTTCGGAGCACCCGTTATGATTCGAATCCAAAGTTTAGAAATTCTAGGAGAGACAAAGGGAACTTTGATGAAAAATCTTTTTTTATGCATTTTTTTTGCACATTTAGTGAGCATGTCTAGATACGTAACATTTTGACCGTTCTGTAAGTCAAAGCTTCCTTCTAAAGCTGGATTCATCACTACTTGAAAAATACTCTCTGCAACGTCTTTCACGTGTACGGGAGAGCTTGGGCTGAGGGTCCAGGCGGGGCAAATCATGACGGGAAGCCGTTCCACTAATCGAATAAGCATTTGAAAGGAGGATCCCTCACTTCCCATAATCATGGCTGCTCGAAGCGAAACGACAGGTATGTTGTAAGATTTAAAAATCTCTTCAACTTCCAATCGGCTTCTTAAGTGTAAGGAAAGTTCTTTGGAGTGAGCATCTTTTCCAGCTGGAATAATTCCTCCTAGGTAAATAATTCTTTTGAGATTATTTTTTTTAGCAGCTCGAGCAAAATTATCGGCAAGAATAAGATCGTAATCCTCAAAATTTCCTTGTGATAATTCAGATGAGGGAAGCATGGAGTGAACAAGGTAAATAGCTTGATCCTGTCCTTTGAGCGATTCTTCTACATCAAGTAACGAAAAAAGATCGCAGCGCTCTTTCGTAAAACGACCCGAATTGAATTGGGTAAAAGATCGAGCAAGGGCTTTAACTTGAGTATCTGGATTTCTTAAAAGGCGATCAATGAGATGTTTTCCAATAAATCCACTTGCACCTGCAATGGCTATTTTCATATGAAGTATCTTACAGGAGTTTTGTATTCAACAGAATAGATTCGTTTGTGTAAAACGGTATTGCCCCTTAATCTGAGCGACTAAATGATGAGCTGCAACAGAGATGGGTTAATAAGGCTTTATTTATTCGTTAGGACTTGCCAAAAAAATGTGAATAAAGAAAAAGAAAGAGACGGGAAGTGAGGTCTTAAAATATATGGTTTTTTCAAGGTTTAAACGGTTGTTGCTATTGATTGGGACGTACAGTTTTTTATCTTTATATTCCCATGCTGAAAAACCTTCTTTTAATGACCGCGAATTTTTAGAAAATATCAAATCATCTTTTGGTTGTGAGGATTTTCGAGATTTAATTTGGTCTAACTTTTATAAACACTATGAAGATATTTACAATGCAAATTATACTGAAAGTGATCTGGATCGTCTTTTAACGATTCATGATTCGGATCTTCGTCAGAGTGTAAGCGCTTTAGTTGTTTTACTTTTTGCTGAAGCTCCTCGGTTGTTAAGGTTGAGCGACCCACATTTAATTTTAGAAACATTAAGCGCAATTGAGTTAGGTGATAGAAGTACTCCTGCAAAAAAAATGATCTCGCAAAAGGCCGAATTCTTGATTTTAAAGATAGAAGGTCGAGTTAAAGATTTAGGACTTGAATGTTCCCGCTCTTCAAATAAAGAACTTTTGATTCCCAAAGGTGCTCAAGGAAATCGAACTTTTAATCCCCAATCGGGAATTCAAAAAGTTTTTTCTACTTTTTATCAAACCTGTGACGTCCTTGATTTTCCTTCGTTGAAGGAATCAGACTCTGACGTGCAGGGGATATCTATCGTAGGAAATCACCCAGATGGAGTGGGGAAGAGAAGAGTGATTCGCTCAAAAGAAAAAGTGAATGCGACTCATTTTTACATCAAAAAAATTACCACCCCTTCAAGTCCTAGTTGTCGCGACATTCGTGAAAACCCTCCGATTTACAATTATGGGGGAAAGCCGCACGCAAGTCATGAAGTAGATTCGCCACTTAATTTTTTTAAGCGAAGTGGGTCCGGTTCAAATACTTTTGGGATTGATTGTGCGGCTTTAGTTTTTTCAAATCTTGCAGCAGCGGGTTTAAAGCTCAAAGCTACTTCAAGACTTAAAGCTGTGAATGTGTATGGAGTTTCGTCTGCAATGCTTCGCAATCCTCAGTCCAATGGATTGGATTGTATTCAAAAGGTAACTTTTACTGAAAATGAAAGTTTAAAAGTAGGGGATATTATCTCCGCTCCCGGTCATACGACGATGGTCTATGCAGTTGGGCAGGATCCCTTTGGGGTTTCTGCGATCAACAAGCTTAGCGATTGTAAATCTACAAACATGCTTTCTAATCGGTTTAATTTTAGCATTATTCAAAGTGCACCTATAAAAAATGGACTTGGTGTTAATCGTATTTCTGTTAATGATTATTTAAAGTGGGATAGTAGTTGGAGGCCAGGTCTTATTTTTTATGCTCTCAAAGCTTGTCGCGCTAAGTTTGGAGTGCTTTCCTCAACGCCTTATCCAAATGGGCTTTCAATTGTAAGACATAAAGGGAGTGCTGAGTGTTTGACGGCTCCTATGCATTTGGTTTCAGAGGATTGCGTTAGTACTTGTAATGGTGGGTGAGAGCGCTTATAAGCTCATCACTTAATTTTGTGAAAAAAGTCATTTTCGCTCTTTTTTACACTTTGTTCTCTTTTCAGGCTTATTGCTTGTCTCTCCAATTTGTTTCGATGAGTATGAAGCCTGGGTATTCGGTCGTTGGTCTTTATGGAAGAGTGAATGGGGTAGGTGGGGTTTTTGTTTCGGGAAATTTAGCGCAAAGAGTTGCTCGTCAATTTGGGTCTTCTTATAAATTTTCGACTCAGGCCATTATTGCAACTGGAGTTGAGGTTGATCAGCTCTTTGATAGTTTTACATATAAAAAAGATTATCCCGGAAGATCTCTGTTTGTTGCACAAGCTAAATTCACGGCGGATTTTCAGGATTTGCTTTTTGAGAAAATAGAACAAGGTCTTGTAAAAGAAATTTTTTCAGAAATTCAAATATCAGATAAAACGGCCGGAGTTTTAAGAGCTTTAAGTTTTGCTAAAAATTCCGCAATTGTTTTTATTGCACAGGATTTTAGGGAATTTGATTCTGATGGAAAAAGAAAAATAAGAGAACTTTTTTCTCATCGAAGTGGTTTTTTAATCTTTTAGTTTTTATTTCTTCACGCGCTCTAAGATTCGTGAGGCTTCTACTTCATCTATAAGCACAAATTTATCTAGTTCCTCTTCGTATGCATAAACATCTGCATGTTTTAATTCAAACCACCATCCATGAAGAGAAAGCTCTCCAGTTTGTAGTTTTTTTTGTACAATTGGATATGTTTTGAGATGTTCAAGTTGTTTGAGAACATTTATTTGTGAAAGTTTATTGTGAGGGGCAAGTTCGGTTTTTTCTTCTTTCAAAGCGGCAAGAGTTTTGAGTGAATCGTCTCCATGGCGAAGCCATGACTGGAGGTTGATCATCTCTAGTTTTTCGCGTCCTGCTATAAGGGCTTGCATGGCACCACATTCGGAGTGACCACAAACAATAATACTTGAGACGTTTAAAGTATTGATTGCAAATTCAATTGCGGCTGCTTCTGATTCGTCAGCGCTGGATTGGCCGTTCTCGCCGCAGCAAGGAACCAAGTTGCCAACATTTCGAACGACAAAAAGATCGCCGGGATCGGTAGACGCAAAGACGTTGACCGCAACGCGACTGTCGGAACATCCGATAAAAAGGACATCTGGTTTTTGCCCAAGAGCTAGGCGTGCAAACGTTTCGCGATATCCGGGTAGAATGTCTCTTCTAAATCGAACTATACCTTCAACGAGTTTTTTCATGTTATTTTCTAGGAATTTACCTTAGCACAGACGAAATTCTTCTCTACTCGTCTTAAAGGGGTAGTTGGCAAAAGAGGTCTCAAGGATTCTTCGTGCGAGCGGGACAAGGCTATGATACGGTGCTTCAAAGCTTAAATAATGAATAATTTTAAAGAATTAAATCTAAGTGCCCCCCTTATGACTGCAATCGAAGGTTTAGGGTACGAGAAACCCAGCCCCATCCAAGCTCTTGCTCTTCCTGTCTTGTTAGGCGAGCCCACTGACTTTGTGGGATTGGCAGCAACAGGTACAGGTAAGACAGCTGCTTTTGGAATTCCACTTTTAGAGAAATTACCGATGGGTGCCCGAGGCGTGCAGTCGATTATTCTTTGCCCCACTCGCGAATTAGCTTTGCAGGTGGCTCAGCAATTAAACATTTTAGGAAAATATAAAAACATACAAGCTCTCCCTATTTACGGAGGCGCAAGTTACGGCGATCAGATGCATGGCCTCAAGCGAGGCGATGCGATTGTGGTAGGAACTCCGGGGCGTGTAATTGATCATATTGAGCGCGGAACATTGAAGCTCGATAAGGTGACCACAGTCATCTTGGATGAAGCAGATGAAATGATTTCTATGGGCTTCAAAGAAGACCTCGATAAAATTTTGGAATCTGTTTCCAAGGAAACAAGTAAGATTTGGTTGTTTAGTGCAACCTTTAGTCGTGAAGTTCGAAGAGTTGCGGAAACTTATTTGCGAAAACCGCAGCAAGTTGAAATCAATCGCACAGAAGTTCTTTCTAATACTGTTGAGCAATTGTACTACGTGACTCGTGAGCAAAATAAGCCCGAAATTATTTGTAAGTTGATTGATGCGGCTCCTGATTTTTTTGGAATTATTTTTTGTCAGACAAAGGTTTTGGTCACTGAACTAACTCAGTACTTGAGTGATCGTGGATATAAGGTTGATTCCCTTCACGGAGATAAGAGTCAAATTGAGCGCGAAAAAACAATGCGCGCTTTCCGTGAGCGCAAAGTAAACATGATTGTATGTACGGACGTAGCAGCCCGTGGTCTCGATGTGAAAGATGTCACTCACGTGATTAATTACTCGCTTCCAAGAGAGCTTGATAATTACGTTCACAGAATTGGTCGTACGGCTCGAAGTGGTAAGTCTGGTTTTGCATTAAATCTTGTGACTCCTGCACAGCGTGGATTACTCGCTCTTACTGAAAGAGTAACGAAAAGTAAGATGAAGGAAGGTATTCTTCCGACACGTCGTGAACTTGCTCAGAAAAAACTTGTTCCTTTGTTTGATCAATTTAAGAGCCAAGGAAATTTTGCCAGAGCATTAGAAGTTTTGGGGCCTGATTGGAAAACTTTTCTTGAATCAATGAGTCATGAAGAAATCGCAGCTCGTTTTATTTGTATGAAGATGCCTGAGCTTTTCTCCGAAGAAAGAGAAATTCCTAAGATGTCGTTTTCTAACGCACGAGATGCAGAACCTAGAGACCGAGATAGAGATCGTTCGCATCGCCGAGGAGGCGGTGGCGGCGGGCGCTTTAGAGGGAATGGTCGTCGTGAGGGATTTGGTGGTGGCGGAGGTGGTCGCCGACGTTTTGGAGATAAGGAAAGGTCTTCGCAAAGACCCTCCCATTAATCTCGTTTAATTTATTTGTTATCGAAGTAAGTAAAAAACGAATGAACTCCTTATTGGAATAAGCATGACTCAAGCGAGCCTTGGAAAAAGGCTAACAGAAGTTATTACGTCTGATGGCAAACCAATCGACTATGCCTTCTTTAAAGTGAATAAGTATTTCTTCCTGATCCGTGCAATCGTCATAGTTCTTCTTATCTACTGAAAGCGCATTATTTTTAAATGTGCCCTCATATCGGTAAAGGTCGTAATCAGACCTTCTTTTTGATGGCGCCCCGTAGATTTTTTCGGCTTCCTGTTTTGAGATCCCAAGCTTAATGCCTGATCCAAAGATTAAACTTGCGTTTATTTTCTGCGAGAGCTCACAATTTGGAAAACTAATCTCGGCCTTGTCACTTCTTACTTCCACATTGGCGATCGTTGATGTGCCATGCATTTCATCTGAACTAAAGGCAATGGTTGTACCGTCATACCCTTTGTAACAAAGGGTTGCCTCAGAAGAAGCCGCTTCACCCGTCCAAATGATTTTATTGGGTCCTAACGACTTTACAACATCGTCGAAACTGGACTCATCCAGCTTAAGACCAAATGAAGGCGGAAGCCCTTCATGTCGAAGTCCTTTTTTTGCCAAGATTTTACCACTAATGACCTTTTCCCAAAAAGTTAGTCTCGAAGCGGATAGCTTTTTAGGGGTCTTGGTCTCACTTCCAAAAGATAGTCTTGAAAGTATCGCAATGAGTAGAAGACCACTTTTTATAACAAATCTTTTCATCTGCTCATTCTATATGAAATTTCTGAACTTAGAAAAATTTATCTTCTCTTCACTCATCATTTGATCAAGTAAGTAATAAGGAAAGGTCTTCGCAAAGACCCTCCCATTAATCTCGTTTAATTTATTTGTTATCGAAGTAAGTGACTCTGATTTTAAGATTCGCGTTCTTAATTATTCCTAGATTAGATCCCAATTCAAAAAGACTCTTTGTTGTTTCATCGAGGCTTTCGACTTTAATCATTTGAGGAAATTTCTGTTTCACTTTATCAAGGGCTTGGCTTACAGGGCACTGGTATCCTCTAGCAACAACAACTGTGTGATAACTTCCCGGATGACCATAGTCTTCTGAAACTTGAGCTGTGCGAGTTTGAAATTCACATTCAACAGACACTTCTAAGTCTTGGCTTTCAGCAGCAACGGGGAGGCTGTTTCCATTGAGGAAAATGTCTCCTACTTTTTGCGCGGATTGTGTGTTTGGGGTGTTGTTTTCAGCGAATGCAAAAGAACTAGAGATGAAAAGGGTGAGGATTGAGTAACTTTTTAATTTCATATGATTTCCTTTTTTCTTAATAGTTTCGTAGCTCTTAAATACAGTGCGGCATTGCTTAAGGGCAAATCATAAAATCTTTGCGATAAATCAACTTTTTCTAATTACTCTTAAATGGGAAAGGAAACGAGTTCGTTGATTACGAGCGGTTCGAAGCTGCTTTCTTCCTGATAGGAATAGGGTGTTGTGTATTCAAAGAGTGTCCACTCGTTATTGTTGTATTCAAGGGCGCTTAGGTTTTCGATCCAATCGCCTGAATTAAGGTAAGTCACTGTTTTTTCAGAATCTTTACGTTTTATCTTTTTTATGGCGGGAACATGTATGTGGCCGCAGATCACAACTTCATATCCTTCGTCGTTGGCAAGATCTGCAGTGCGATTTTCAAAATTCTCAACGTGCTTCAAAGCTTGTTTGACACTTTTTTTAATTTTTTTTGAAAGTGAAAAACGGGGTTTACCAAAAAATGTAAGAGCCATGTTGAAAATTCTATTTAGTAAAATAATCAAACTATAACCTTTGTCTCCTAGTTTGGTAAGCCAGCTTGTATCGACTATGAAAGAGTCGAGAATGTCACCGTGAAAAAACCAGTGTTTTTTGCCGTTCAACTCAAGAATAAGTTTGTCGGCGAGTGTAAAGTTTCCAAGATTAAAGTCAGAGAATTTTCTCAAAACATCATCGTGATTGCCTGTGAGATAAACAACTTTTTTACCTTTACGAACACGTTCCATTAGAAGTTCTAAAACTCGAATATGTGAACTTGGCCAGTAATTTCTTTTGAAATTCCAAAAATCAATAATATCTCCGTTCAGGATCAGAAGTTCTTCATCGATTGATTTTAGGTAGTGGCTGAGTTCTTTGGCGTGGCAGCCAAGTGTACCTAAGTGTAGATCGGAGATAACTGCAATTTGTACTTTACGTTTTTGATTCACGTTAATTAATATATTGCTTCTGATTTAAAAAAATAAAAGATTATTTTGAAATAAAAATAATTCATACAATATCAAGTTTTACTTCTTTGAAGTTAATTATTTTGTTCTTTAAAAGCTTAACTTAGGAGGAGTTGTTTTATGGATTCTTTACCAAACGCAACTAAGACACACACAACTTTTTGGGTAATGCCTTCAGATTTGAATCCCTTTGGGATTTTGTTCGGAGGAGTCATGATGAGCTGGATGGACAAAACAGCTGCACTTTGTGCCATGGAACATACTGAGAAAAATTGTGTCACTCTTTTTGTGGATCAGGTCCGCTTTCATTCTCCTGTTAATGTGAAAGAGGTCGTGGATCTTCATGCGGATATTATTGATGAGGGAATCACTTCTGTTTTGGTTCACGTGATTGCAAAAAAAAGAAAAGCAACTGAGGGGTTAAAGCAAAGTGTTCTAGTTGCTGAATCAATTTTTAAATTTGTTGCTTTAGATGAAAATGGAAAAGCAACAGATAAATGGAAGAAGAAAGTAACGCAATCTCGAGCTGCTCTTAACTTTTAATTCAAAGTAAGCTGTAGAAGTTTTAGACAGAGCACGCGCACTTTGCTCCCAACACATTTCTTCAAACTGGTATAATTATCAACCGGAGAAGAATAGGAATGAAAAATTTAACAAAAATTCTTTTTTCCTTTGTCGTACTTGCGTCAATAGCACCTGTACGATCTTTCGCTAATGAGGATTCTCTTTTTCTTCAAAGAGCAAGAAAGCTTTTAAAATTATCTGCTTCTCTTGCTGATAATCAAGGTGTTTCTGTGGGACTAAGTGGCTCTGGTATTGCGGGTGCGGGAATAGCTGTGGATGCATTAAATTTTGATGGAAAGCTGGCTTTCTTTTGCTCATCGACTGTGAGTTTGAAAGTGGAAAATAGTTTTGGTTTTTCTTCTGATTATAGTTACATTGCAACTCGTGGTTGTGATGTTCCGTCAAGTTACGAGGGGCTTTTTGTAAGTTTAAGTGGATATGGCGGAGTTGATTTTTTAGCTAAAGGAGCAGTCGGTGGGGGCGTTTCTTACGGATTTAATTTTGCTCCACTTTTGGACACTCTTGATTATCAATTTATAAGAAATCCAAAAAACTTATTTTCACTGTTAGTAGAAATTCAAAGGCTTAATTCATGTTTAATGGGTGATGCTGCATCTCGAATGATAAAGTTTTCTCTTCAAACAATTCTAAAGTACTTGGAGAAGTTAGAGGGAAAAGTATCGGATCCGCTTCTTAAAAAAGAAATCTCCTTTGAGATTTCACGGACCAGACATCTACTAGAGCAGAAAAATTCTAGCAGTTCTTGCGGATTTGAAAACGTCTCAGAAAATCTTAAGAGGAATTCAAAGCAATTTTTTGAGTATTCGACACAATCTGCAAAGTATAAGACTCTTGCGACACTTTTGCCTTCAAAGGATCAGTTGGGTCTTGTTGTGGAATCAACTCTAGATTCACAGAATTTTCCTTTCTTGAAAAATCTTCTTTTAGAAATTTTTCGAAGAGACATGAGTGGGTGCGATTCTGTGAGTGCGTCTTTAGGTGTTGGTTTGGGCGCAAATGAGACCTTAGTGGGTCCTAGTGTAGGGGTGGGAATGGCACTGTCTCATTATACAAAGATAGGACCTACACTTAATATAAGAGAGTTAACCGATAGTGTTATTGATCGGTATGTTCAGCGCAAAGGATTTAAGAACTTGGGGGATGATTCGAAGGAAGTTTATTCTCGAGTTTGTACAGTTGCTGGTAAATGTGCTTGGAAAGCGGCTTGTATGATGACGGATCGTGAAGCTTTCACTCTAGGTGTTAAGAAGGCGTATAGTGTTTGTACTCAGTCGGCCAAAAATACTGTTGCTTTTTTGAATAGTATGTATGAGTGTTTCAAAGGTAATTTTAAAGAATTAACTTTGAGACCTTATGAAATTTTATCGAAAGTTGGAAATGAACCATGAAAAATAAAATTTTATTAACGATCTTAAGTTTATCTCTAATGAATTATGCAAAGGCTCAAGTGAGTCCTTTTCATAATTCACTTGTAGACTTTCATGCAAAAATTAAAAGCATGAGTACGGCTAATAAGCTTCCTCAAACTTACAGAGACTTTATGTCTTTTTACTCTCGTGATTCGCATTCAGACTTTATTTCCCTAAGAGACTCATGGATAAAGCTTTTGATCTTAATGCCGGAAACTTTAAGCTCTGAAGAGGTGTCTCTTGTTGCGGATTTTGCTGAAAATAAATTTCTTCAGCAATTAACTTTAGAAGAATTGACTTATTATTCTTTTATTTATGAATCTTGGACTCGTACAGAATGTGTCTCTAAGGTTCGTCCTTTTATGAAGGGTGCTTTGAAGGTATTTGGTCCCCGAAGTGCTCCTTTTGCATTATCTTCGAATTCATCTCTTTTGACGGCAACCTATTTAAGTTTTAAGCCTTCTGAGAAGATTTATCCCAAATCGATTCATGCGTGTTTGAATTTACAGGGAGAGCCTTCGCTTGCTTCTTTTTTGCAAGTTTCTAAGGATTTAGTTCTTGTTGAAGCTTCCAAAGAAACTCCCGTTTCTCTAAATTCTGAGCTTGTACGTGGTCGTTATAAGACTCTGTTGAAAAATCCACTATCTTTAGAAGAAAAAGCAGTTGAGTTAGATGTTTATAACGAAGGCTTAGGTGCAAACTTGGTTAATTACAATATCTGCTTTCCTTCTAGCCCAGGTCTTGAGGATCGTTGTTTCAACGCTTTTGGAAAAACTTGTTCTTCTAGAAGAAATTAATGTCCTAAATCTTCACCTGCAAAAATTCGCTTACGCGAGTGGTGTAGGCAGGAGTTTTCATTTGGCTGAGCATTTTCCAGAATTGGTGAATTCCGCAGGCAGCGAATTTCACGGTGTTTTTTCCTTCTCGTTCGTTAATCCCGTCTATTGTGCGCATAAGATTGATCTCGTGGGGAGTGTCGAAGTTGCTAAACAAGTCTAGCTGAGAGCTTCCTTGCGGATGAATCGCAGATAAAATAATACCTGCTTTTTTATATTCAAAACCTTTTTCGTAGATAGATGTGAGTAACTCAAAAGCTTTGTGAATCAATTTATTCGTTACACAAGTGCTCGATAAAAGAGTGGCGTGAGCAGAATTAAAATATTGCGGAGTATTCTTAAAAGGATTGGTTTGAATAAAAACGGAAAGGCTTTGAGTTGCGGATCTTTGTCGTCTCAGTTTTTCACAGGCGTTTGTGATGTGATTGGCGGTGGCTTCTTGTAATTCTTGTAGTGTGGTTACTGGGCGACCAAAAGATCGAGAAGAAATAATTTGTTTTTTATTTTTAACATCTTCTAAATCAAGACAAGATTCTCCCCGCAGTTCTTGGAGGATGCGTCGGCCAACAATGGTTAAAAGTTTTTGAATGAATTGCTCATTTGCATTACGTAGATCTGATGCTGTCTTAATATTGTAGCTTAATAGTTTTTGTGAGGATTTGCGGCCGATGCCCCAGATGTCTTCTACGGGAAAAGAGCGAAGTACCTTTTCTTGAATGATAGGGTCTCTGATATCGAAAACTCCTTTGGTGAGGGTTTTGTTTTTTTTAGAAATTCTATTCGCAGCTTTTGCGAGAACCTTTGTGGGTCCAATACCGATCGACACAGGAATTCCGGTGTCTTGATAAACTTTTTCTTTGATTTGAAGAGCGTATTCAGTGAGGTTTCTTCGTTCAAATCCCTTAAAAGATAAGAAGGCTTCGTCAATCGAGTAGACTTCCATGTCAGGCGAAAAAAGTGCAAGGGTTTGCATCACTCGTCTACTCATGTCTCCGTAGAGGGAGTAGTTGGAGGAAAAAACTTTTACATCGTGTTTTTTTACGAGATCTTTGATTTTAAAAAATGGATCACCCATTTGAATTCCCAAAGCTTTGGCTTCGTCGCTACGTGCGACGGCACACCCATCATTGTTGGAGAGAACGATGACGGGTTTGTTTTGTAGCTTGGGTTGAAAAACTCGTTCGCAAGAGCAGTAAAAGGAATTGCAATCAACAAGGGCAAAAATTTTATCGGAAGCTGTGGATGGCATGCGCGACCACTCCCCAGACTTCAAAAGACATAGAGTCTTTGATTTCAATTGGTTCGTATTGTGAATTTTCAGGAAGAAGAAAGGTTTGTCCCTTAGAAAAGTGAAGTCGTTTCACGGTAAATTCTCCATCGACAACGGCGAGGATGATGGATCCTTCAGCGGCTTTAAGTGATCGGTCGATGATCAGGAGGTCGCCATCGAGAATGCCCGCATCTTTCATGCTGTGCCCGCTGACACGAATAAAAAAAGTGGAGCTTTTGTTTTTAATTAATAAATGATCGAGCTTGATATCGCGATCAAGGTATTCGTCTGCGGGACTAGGAAAGCCTGCAGGGACAAGCGATAAAAAAAGCGGACAACCGTCGTGGGAGTGGCTGGGTTGCGGGACTTCTGAAGCGGACATCTACTCTAAATATAGACACCCATACAATTGTATGCAATGCTTGTTTTTTGTGAACCCAAACACTTAAGGTTAATCGTTACTGAAGTGACTTTCTTCAAGCGTTGAAAATTTTTAAAAATAACAGATACTTGAAGTTATAATGACGCTTGATGAGTTGAAGGTTCGGTTGGCAATTGGAGTCTTTTCTTCCATAGGAGGCGCTTTTTGGGCGCTAGACACTGTTCTTCGTTTGAGGAAAAAGAAAAGAATTCAAGATCTTTCACTCGTTCCTGTCGTTAGGGCCACACGGGGATTGTTTGAAATGCAAGGTTTTGCGTGGCCTCAGAAAGCTTTTTTAAATTTAGAGGGGAAATTAGTTTCGTACGTAGAATTTAAACTAATGGAAGTTAGGAATTCAGGCAGGTCTCGTTATCTTAAACTTATATTAAGCGGTTCTAGTGGAAACTTTGTTTTTTCAGATGAAACTGGAAGTTCCTTAGTCGACATGAGCCAAATAGATTTTAATTGTGAAGAAAAAAAATATAGTTGGTCTTCGTTGAGCAGTAGAAGTCAGGAGATTTTTTTAAATTGGATAAAAGATAAGTTATTGGCTTGTCCTGGCTTTGCTTTTCCACCAAAAAAAGATTTTTTTTCAAACATTTTCTCAAGGGGCTATGTTATTTTTACGAAAGAAATATCTATAGGGTCTCCTGTTTATGTGATTGGTAATTTTTTTTCAGAAAAAAAAGAAACAAAAGTTTTAAAAGGACATAGCAGGGTTTTTGATGAATACTCTAAATACAAAAAAGAAATGCTTTCTTCTTTAAAGCCTCGGGATCTTAACTTTGATCGAATAATATCCGAAGAAGAATTTGCAAAAGCTTTTAATAAAGTGGCTGAGGATACTTTAGAAAAAGACGGACAGATTGATTTGTCTTCTATTGAGAGCCTCACTCTTAAGGGTCAGTTTAAGGGGTTACCGGAATCAAAGCTAATTGTTGCAAATACTCATGAGGAATACTTTTTTCGAAAAATTTCAGCGTATAATTCTTTAAGTATGTTTGGGAGTATTTGTCTCCTTTATTTTGGATTTTATGTTTTGTTTGTTACGATTCAGCTAAAATTCTTTTCTCAATAATGTTGTTTTTAAACTTTCATTTGTTTAGCCTTTTTTTTTGTGAGCTCAAACACCCAATGTCAATCGTCTGTAGTTGTAGGTGGCATTTATCAACATTACAAGGGCAAGCGCTACAAGGTACACGGTCTTGTTCGGCATAGTGAAAGCCTTGAGATGCTTGTCTTGTACGAAGCGCTCTATGAGAATGAACTTGGAAGGCTCTGGGTACGTCCTGAGAAAATGTTCCTCGAAACGGTTGATGTTGATGGTAAGAAAGTACCTCGCTTTAGATTTCTTTAAGAGCCGTGTGAGTTTCTTCGATTTTCATTCTTTTGGATTTATCCCATTCTTTATTCAGGTTTTTTAGAGAGAATTCTTCAGGGGAAATGAAATAAAAATTGTTTTTAATTAAAATTTCTAAACTTAAATACTTCCAGTAGCTTTTCCAAAATTCGGTGTTTGGAGTTTTTGTGTAAAAGCCTTGACTGAACGATGTCATAATCCAGGCAGTGGAAAAAGAATGGGGATCTTTAAGTCGAGAAACAATAGATAAAAAGATTGCTTGATTGCTAAGGAATTGCACTGGGTCGCGTTCTACGCTGTTATAGGGAAAAATTTTATTGCCTAAGAAGGGTCCACAAATGAGTTGACCAAGCTTTAGTTCACTAAAGAGCTTTTTGCTGAACTCGGAAAGGTTGTAGTAGTCTTCGTCGATTTCAGCTGGGTTTGATGAAAGAATAGTTTTTCCTAAAAGATGCTTAACAATAGGAAGAGATTTTGCAGCACATTTTTGAAACTCGGTAAAAGATATCTTTTGTTGAATTTCGTTATCTTCGGTCGAAAGATAAGGTAAAGGGTTTGATTCTGATTTAATTTTAATAGTCTTTTTGATTTTATTTTTCTCAGCTAAATACTTTAGTCCATGTTTGAGAAACTGTTCCATCGATGAAGGATTGTTAGCGGCGGAAGATACAGCTTCGTTTTGTTTTTCGTCGGATGAAAGGCTAAGTGTCTCGCCGAGCTTAAGTTGTTCTTTGAAGTTACTAGGTTTTTCTTGAGCAAGAATTAAGTGGTGTGAGGTAATCAGTGTTAAAGTTAGTAATCGATTTTTCATTGTGGAATAGTCTCCGAAAAGAGTTGTCTTATAAAAATAGACCAAGAGTTGATTGGATAGGATTTTAGGAATTCTATGTCGTTGAATAAGAAATCTTTTTGCTCTTTATAAAGAGTATTTTTTAAATACTTTTCAGCTAAAAAAGCATCTTTTTGGAAAACTTCAGCTAGGCTTGAGTATGCTTCTTCAGTGGTTTCGCTTTTTAGTGAATTTTTTAAACGAGAACCTTCTTCTAAGATTATTTTTTGTGCTTCTCTGTCGAGTTCTTTTGAGATTTTTAAATCGAGGTCTCTTTTTTTATTTAGCGCATCTATGAATGTAATACTTTTGGCTTCGACCATTTTTTTAAGGTCTTGGCCAATGTTTTTATTTGCAAGATTTGCGACTGTTTTCATTTCTTGAAGTTTAATTTCAAAGTTTTTAGAGGCTGATTGAGCTTTATCTTTTAGTTCGTCAGCTTCTTTTTTTAGGTTAAAATCTTGTTCGTTTATGGGAAGGTTTTCGGGCATGCTGTTGGTAATAGAGTTTTTGATAATTTCAAATTTTTGAGAATCTAATTTTTTTACAGCGGATATGTTTGCTTCGTTTAGTTGGTTTACAAGATCATAAACTTTTTTTTCATGATCTCCTTTTGCTTTAGAGCTGCCAAGTAGATTGTCAAAAAATCCAAGGCTGCTTCCACTGTCTCCCTGATAGTGTTTTTGAGTAAAAACATTTAATCCTGGCAAATACGCATTCAGTATTGAAATATTGTAGGTTTCTAAATCGCTGCTTAGCTTGACGTAGGGAATCGGGAAGATGTTTATGGGGTTAAAGAGTTTTGCATGGTGGGATACAACATCTTCAGAAATTCGATTTTTCCAGCTTTCTGATAGAATTATCGATTCGTTTTTAATTTCTCTTAATGAGTTTATTTGATTCATTAATTTTTGTATTAAAAAATTTAATTGAATAACGGTTTCGTTTATTTCGTTTGTTGTGAGTCTTCTTTTTTCAATGAACTCTTTTAGTTCTTTATATTTTTCAAGAATTATCACTGTGTTGTCTCTTGTTTTTAGGTATTCGCTTTCAAGATTTGTAAAGAGTTTGTGGTACTCCAATAAACGAACGAAGTTGTATTCGTTCAAGTTGCTTTCATATTTGGTTTTTAGATATCCAAACATGTGTATTCTTGTCGCCATAATGTCTGCTTCGAGCCTTCGATACAGGTAAGCGTGTGCATCATCGCTGTTGTCGTTTTTTGCAGGAATACCGATTAAGGGAGAGAGGAAAATAGATAAACTTATTAATTTTTTAAGGTAATACATTTTGTGACTCTTTTTTTCTTGTAAGTTCGTTTATTTCGTTTTCGTTTGTAATCTTAAGGGGATAGGTTTTATCTCCGCCAACAACACTAGATTTTATTTTGTGTAAAAGTATAAGGCTTTCTCTTGTTCCTGCAATCTCATTTTTTAAAACCCAATCTTCAAGGGCTGACGGGCCGAATATTTTATAGGCAGAGTTCGCAACTATTTCTAGGTTGTCGTATTTAATTTCTTTTTTAATGTTGATAATTTCTTTGCAAATAAGTTTCATAGATTCAAAGGCTTGCTCGTGAGTTTTATCTATGTTTTTTTTACTGAGAGAATTTAGCTTTTGCATTTCTAGAGCACTAAATGTTTTTGTCTGATCTATAGACTTTATAGTTGATTCTAGTTTTTCTAGAATTTGAATATTCTGCGTTTTAATATCAGCTTGATTTTTAAGCTTTTCTGTTTCTTTTTTTAGTAGTTGAACTCGGCTAAGTAGATTTTCTTTTGAGAAATTGTTTTCAGTTGTGATCATTAAATCTCTTACAAATGAGTCGATTATTCTGCTTTGGTTAACGACCTCAGTAAGGGCATGGGCTTTTATGTAGGAGTTCATTATCTTTTCAAAAGTAGCTTGAATAACAAGATTCCTTTCTTGGCTTCCTTCTTTACCCTCTTTTCCTGTTTGGTTTTGAGTTGTTAGTTCTTCTTTCTTTTCTCCCTCTTGGCCACTTCCTGATGAGATTAAGTCCAAAAGTATTCTTGATCCTCCACCACCTCTTCCGCCTGGTCCACTTTTACCATTTTTTCCGGGTTCTCCTCCGGGGCCACTCTTTCCGGGTTCGTTTGATACTTGTATAGCTGCGATGGTTGCTCCTGTTTGAACATTTTTGCCATAGTGAATTTCAACGGGGGCTGCGTTTCCGCCGTCACCTCCTTCTCCTCCAGGGCCTCCTTGGCTAGCAGCACCACCAGGCGCTCCTGGGCCCGGTCCGTGTTTAAAATAGAGTCCGTGAAATTCTTTTTGAGCGTTACGGCCTTGGCCTCCTTGTCCTCCATCTTGTCCGGGTTGGCCTGATCCGCCTTTACCGCCCATTTGTCCGTTTGCATTGATGTTGAGTCTGTTAAAAACAATTCCTGCAAAAATTCTAATGGCTCCTGGCTGAATTTGTCCGTTATGTCCTTTGAATCCTTTTATTCCATTTAATCCATCGGTTCCCTTTATTTCTTGCCCGGGCTCTGATGGTGAAAGAAGTTTTGATGGTGAGGCTTGTTGCGTTTTTTGTGGATTTTCAAAAGTAATGATCTCAGCATTTTCTTTTATTTCGAGGATTCGTGTAATGATCGTAAGCTCAAATCCTTCCGTGAAAATAGTTCCATTCAGGATAACTTTTTCTGCACTTATTATAAGACTGTCTTTTAGTCTTAAAGTTTCTGGTCCAATAAGAATTATGTTATTGTCTGCAAGAAGCTTTGGTGTACTTAAATTTTCTGCAAAAGCAATCTGACATAAAGTTAATAAAATAAATATTTTTTTCATTTTTTAATTCACTTTCATGTTTTTGATATTCGCTCGGAACCAGTCCCAAGAATTGATAGTGTTTATTTTAAAACGCCATTGATAAGTAGAGTCAGCAAAAATGGTAGAGTTTTCGGATTTAGTTTGTTTAATCATACTGTTTGTGTCGACAAGGTCTGGTTTAAAAATTCTGTTTATATCAACGGCAAGCTTTTCGTGAATTTTTTGAGCATTTTCTAGGTAGAAATCATCTTCTTCAAGGTTTGTGTCTCGAATTTTTTTTGAATAGATTTCTAATAATTTTTTCATTTTACTTTCAAGGGCGACTTTTTTTGATTCCAATTTCCATGCTTCAAATTCAGGTGAATCTTTAAGTTCCTCATTGAGGTTTTCTTGTAGTTTGAAAAACAAGACGATATGTGCAAGTTGAGCTGCTGATTTTCTTATTTTCATTAATCGACTGTAAAAATCATTCATGTCTTTTTTGATCAGGAGGCTTGAGGGTGATCCTAAGAAAATTCCAGAAAAGAAATTAGAGTTATTTGGCTCGGATGTTTCGGCGTAATGAATTTCGATACTGCTGTCTGGGTCTGGGAGTTTTGTATCAATGTCAAAAATATTTACGGTTTTATGGATAATTGGATTGCCAGTGATTTTACCCGCAATAATTTTGATGTTTCCAGGAATGAGTCCCATTTCTTTTTTTCGAATCTCAGGGTGAAGGTTTCCTGAAATGCTTCCGATATGAGGAACTTTGCCTAAGATTTCTGGTCGAGGAGATGGTTTGGTGTTTGCTATTTTTTCAATCTCTGTTCTTGGAGAAAAAATAATTTCACGGCAAATGATTGTGAGGTTTTTATCGTGGGTAATTACCCTACCGCCAATAAAAACAGAATTGGCAACGATAATAGAATCTTCAGTGAGGACTTCGTCTTCTGAGAAAAAAATATTTCCAAGTTTAAGGTCAGTTTGAAATTTTCCAAGTGCTGTCGTGGATAAAAGAAAAGAAGAGTAGATTAGAAAATTTTTCATTATTGCTTACCTGTGTCCTCAGATGGCTCAATGTGATTTTGTTCTTCCTTGTCGATTGACATGGCGCAGAAATGTAGATTAATAGTCCTTTTTAAGCAAATAAAAAGTGAGTTCTTTTCACTGAAGGTTCATATTTCGATGAAATTTAATAGAGTTATATTTTTAGTTTTTTTTGTAAGTGGATTATCTATTTCAAGAGCAGAGGATAAAAAGCAAGCTCCAACTAAAAGCAGCCTTCCTGAACGTAGTATAGAAACTGGCAATTATAGTGTTGGAAGACACATAGGAAATAAGTCGTTTTACAGGTGGAGTTTAGATCCATTCCCCATAGGCGGTGTTAGTGGTAAATCTGAAGCCACAATAACGTTTGGGGGTGATAATAGGGCTGGTTCATCGCAGCCATCTGCAAAACCGCGTTCTGGTGAATACCAGCCTCAAAGGGGAGCGGGCTTGGGTCAAGGCTCTGGACAGATAGGTGGTGGTTCTGGTGTTCCTGTAGTAAATGGCTCTTCTCTTTTAGGGATAGGCAATAAAGGCACTAGAAATTCTGATCAATATCAATCAATACCCGTTCAAGCTTGGAATAATCATGTTAACCCGCTCGCTCGAGCTCAATCAGATTTGAGTCTTTATAGAAATATTCCCATTTATGTTTCTCCTAATCAGACTGAGGTTGAAGTTCAACAACTCATTGGGCCTAAGAAACACTTTGTTTCTCCAGATAGTCTTCAAGATTGGATGGTTAAGAGCCCCGAGCAAAGAAGAGTTGAATATGAAAACAATAAAAAACTTTTGCTCGATCAGGTGAGTTCCGAAATTTTGAAAGATCGAAATCAAAACAAGGCTTTAGAGTCACAGATAGAGAAAAGGTTGAAGGTGGCGGAAAGGCCCCCGGGAGTCACTCAAGAAGTTTCAGATGCACCCTATCGGGCATTCAAGGAATCTCTAGGCAAAGATGACTATCACGAGCTTGTTGAGAATCTAAAAGTTTGGCAGCAAGAAATAGCAGCTTTAAAAGGTTACAAGCCTAAAGCTGAACTTGCGAAGCATTGGGAAAATCGTCTGCAAAAAGATTTTGTACATGAAAACGGACTTTTAAAAGTTTTTCAAAATGCAAAAGATTATAAAATTAATCTTCAGACAGAAAAAGGACGAGAAGCCTCTACTTTTATTAATCACTTGTTGCTTGTTAAAACAGAATTGGAGGCTGCAGCTTCTTATCAGTTTTTAACTAGCAAGGCCGATTTTCAAGAAATCGAAAATTACAATTTATCAATCGAAAGAGAACGTTATCTCAAATATCTTGAGCGGTTTACAAAAGAGCTTTTGAGCTGGTCACAAAATTCAGATAACAAAATCAACACAGATGATTTGGAAAGTATTATTCAAGATCACGTTGCTTTTGCAGAAAGTTTACATACTTCAGACGATCAAGTTTCAGTGCAAGTTGCAAATTTTTTAGAAAGCCAAAAATCAAAAAGTTACTCTTCTTTGACTGATAATCTTGTAAAGGAATCTTCTCCTTTTGGAGATCTTGGCCGATCAGAAGATCCCGTAACTCGAGCTGGGTATGAAGAATTATCAGACATAATTAGACTAGAAGAAAATCAAAAAATAGAAACTCCTAATCGTCTTGATCGATTGTCTGAAAAAGATTTTCAACGAGCTCAGGAAGGAATATTCTTTATCCCAAAAGATTCGTCTCAAGGAAAAGATTTAGCTTCTGGCTTGGATTTGCTTGCAAAATCAACAGCGCTTTTTAATGAAAGCTCTCGAAAATTACCCGTTGATGAAAAAGAAAAATTTGTAAAAGATTATCAAAACCTTTCTCGATCTTTAACTGAAGCGCACATTCTTGCAGATAAATTGTGGGTGAGTGATCAAAGCCGGGCGGCAATGCTTTTAAATCAAATAAAGCCGATTGGGGAATTTACATATGGGATGGCTTTGGGATTTGGACATGGCCTTAAAGAAACCGTCTACGGAGTGAAAGATTTGGTTGTCTTAACAGGCGCCGCTATGCAGGTTGTTGCCTCTTCTGTGAAAAGCTCTTTGAAAAAAGCTCCAGAGCTTACACTTCACGATGCAGAAGTTGCACTTGGCAATTTTTTTAGTGGTGATCATTTATCGCAGATGGCCTCAAATGTTAGTTCATCAACGATAGCGGCTTATCAACACGTTTCAAGTTTTATAAAGCGTATTGCAGAAGAAAGCGCTGATACTCTGGTTAATGGGACTGCAAAAGAAAAGGGCGAGATTGTTGGAAGGGTAGCTTACGAAATTGGATTTTTTATATTTGGAGGTGAATTCATTAAAGCTGGAGTGGGTGGCGCTAAAGCCGTGGGAAATACGGCTTCTTTGATAGGTGGAGCCGCTCAGAAATCATTTGAATATTTGGCTTTTGAAAGCAAATTCGCTCAAATGGCAAAAATTCAAAAAGTAGGGTCAACAGTTGCATCAAAGATTACTACTTTTGCAAAACAGTATCCTTCATTGGTTGCGAATCTAATAAGAGAGGGTGCCACTGCAAGCGCTATTGCTGAAGTTGCTGAGTTAAGCGTAAACCAGCCAAATTTGATAAAGAAAATAGCAACTCGCCATGAAGTTTTGGATGCTGTAGGGATGGAGATGCAAAAGTTTTTGGATGCTGTTCATGCTTTAGATCCTGAAGCAAAAATTGGAATAAGAGGAAGTTTACCTCGAGGATTAAAAGGAATTCATAAGCTTGGACCAAATGGTGAGCAGCTTCTTTTCGATGCTTCAAGTTTTGACGTGGATGCTTTTATAGTAAGCGACAAAATGATTGACGAAGTAAATAAAGCTGGCAAGTTAACTTCAGAAAAGTGGATTAATCAAACAAGCATTCCAGGTTCACGGATCCAAGCGGTTGAAAGTTTGGAGATAGAAATCGACAAAACTCTAAGATCCAATCCAAAACTATATGGATTAAGAAATGAAAAATTTAACTTTATAATCAGATCTTCTAAAAATGCAGAAGGATTGCTTACCAAAGAGGGTTGGGCTGTGAAGCCAGGCGTGTCGGACAAAAAGTTTGTCGGAGAGGTTCAGTATTTTTTTATTAAAAATTGAAGATAATATATGGATTATAAAAGTGATTTTTGGATAAATGCCAGTTTTCAAACAGTAAAAAAAGTTTCTTTGGTTAAAGCTGCGGAAATTTTTAATAAAGTACTTAATGTTAATTTCCAAGAAGATAAGAGTCGTCCCTTCGATGAGGTTTCTTCTTTTTACTCGAAAGTTTTGGGCTTTAATTTGCAATTAGTTCCTGTGGCTGATGAGTATTTTGATTTAAATCAAGAGGAATTTATAACATTTTATCTTCATCGAAGTAGGGATTCTATTCTGGCTGAGAATCATAAGGCTTTAAATATCACAAAATTCCTTTTAAGTTTTGCCTCTTCAAAAACGGATCTTCTTGAAAAGCTGAAATCTGATACTCGTTTAAAAGCTTCTCTTCATGTTACTCAAAAATTTTCTTTAACTGAAACCATAGAGAAGTTAGATAATTTACTTTGTCTTAAGTTTGAAAAGGACTTGATTGGTACTAATGCTTTTGCTTCCTACCAAGCAAAAGCTCTTGGTTTGAACATACGTCTTTTAGAAGCAAAAGATTCTTACGAGCTTTCTATTTTTCCCGATAGTGATGTTTCTTATGAAGATGTTACTGATGATGTAGATTTTTCTTCATATCTTATGAGTTTTCTAAGTGTGAAATCTGATCTTGAGTTAAAGTAATAATTTTTTTCTGTGCAAGGTCTCGGCTCGTCAAGATAAGTACGACCTAGACTAAAAAGCGTAATGTAAATCCAATTAAGTAACGGTGAGGGTCTTTTTCATTTTAGATTGGCGTTTTTACTAAGCAGAAAATTTATTCTTCAATTTATTTACCGGTGGGAATCTTTTTCTAAAAAGCTTAAGATACAAGATGTGACTAGGAATACGGCGATGTGGTTTACGAACGATCTCCGTATTTTCGATAACAAAGCTTTTGCAATCGCGATGGAACAAGGGAATCCGGTTGTAGCCTTTTTCCTTCGTCCTAAATTAGGATCGAAGGAGTATATTCAGTTTCAGAATCAGTCACTGGATGATCTCGCACGTGATCTAGAGGCTCTAAGAGTCTCTTTGTACGTTTTTGAACCGAGTGAAATTAATGAGCTCACCGCTTTTATCTTGCAAGCAAATATTTGTTCCATCGTTTCTGCCAAAGCATTTAACTCGCGAAAAAGAGCTCTGCAAATTGAGCTTGAGCAGCAACTCAACGGCGTAAATTTTCACTATGCTTCCTCGGAAACGCTGCTTGATCTTGCTTTGTTTGATTTAAATCCAAAAAACTTGGATGATATCTTTAGCATCTTTCGAAAGAAAGTTGAGGCTCGCTGGGTGGTGCCGTCTCTTCTAGCCACTCCAAAGACTCAACAGGAAACTCCTTCTGAGCTGAATGACTTTTCTCGTTTTCTTTTTCATAGAAAATTTGCCACTGCCGGATGCACACAATTTCTTGGTGGCCGAGCACAGGGGCTCAAGCGAATTCATCATTACTTGTCGGAGACACAAAAGATTTTAACCTACAAAGAAACCCGTAATGGAATGACTTCCTTTGATGATTCTTCCAAGTTTTCACCTTGGCTTGCACACGGATGCCTTTCTGCACGAGAAATATATTGGTCTATCAAAGAATTTGAGGAGCACGTTCGTTCAAATGAATCGACTTATTGGTTAGTCTTTGAATTGCTTTGGAGAGATTACTTTAAGTTTTTAGCAGAAAAGTATCAGGATAAGTTTTTTAGTTTATCGGGACTAAAGCTGAACAAGTTGCCTCCCTCGTCTGGTAGTGAAGACAATTTCGAGAATTGGAAAAAGGGCACTACTCAAAACGATTTTATCAACGCGAATATGATTGAACTCGCTCAAACGGGTTGGATGTCCAATCGGGGACGGCAGAATGTTGCTAATTACTTGGTAAAAACGCTTGGTGTTGAGTGGGTCAAGGGTGCAGACTACTTTGAACAAACCTTGATCGATTATGATTGCGAAAGCAACTGGGGAAACTGGCTCTATCAGTCGGGTCGTGGCACTGATCCCAGAGATCGTATTTTTGATCCTGAGATTCAGGCTCGTAACTACGATGCAGATCGTTCTTATCGAGATAAGTGGTTAAAGAAGTGAGGTGGGCATGACTGAAAAAATCGATGAAAAGATTTGTGAAAAGTGCGGTCGAACGATCGAGTATCGAAAAAAATGGGCCAAAAATTGGAATGAAGTTAAATATTGTAGTGAGCAATGCAGACGAAAAAAACTAACTCATGAAGATGAGCTGTACGAGCAGCAAATTATGGAATTGTTATTGAAAAGATCTGCGGGAGCTTCGATTTGTCCGTCGGAGATATTGGTGGGCGCAGACAAAACAAATCATCTTAAAATGGAGCAGGTTAGGCAAGCTGCTCGCCGACTTGTGCATAAAAACCTAATCGTGATCACTCAAAACAATCGAGTCGTCGATCCGTCTTCTTTCAAGGGTCCCATCAGACTTAAGAGAAAATTGTAAAAAAACTCTGCCTTTACTTTCAACTCGTTAGCAAGATTGCTTTCATTGCAGCTTCGCTTAGAGAGAGTTGGTATTTTGGCGCATAATTTTATAACACGTGCCTCTTTTGTTATTCTTATGATGCTTGGATAAGTTAAGTCATCCAAGAAAAAGGCCACAGCCCTTAACAGTATGAATAAGGCGCTTTCTTTGAATTTGCAAAAAGAGATTCTTGAGTCCTCTGATTTTATTTCCCATAAAACTAAAGCGCTTGTATTGAATATCAGTCTCTTTGAAACAAAAGATTCATTCCTAAAATGATTGTATTAGCTTTGAAAATTAATCCTGAATTTTGATTGAATGTTATATTTCCATGGGATTTTAATAATGTCTTATACCTTGTTTCGAGTGTTTGCCGCTGGAAAAGCGTTGAAGACTTTCTAAATGCAATTTAGAGAGGCAGAGCTTAGAGAAAATTTCTGCGTTTGAGCCTGAGAGTTTGATTTTGACAGAGAGTATTGTGTAAACTTTTTAATTGAATGCCTTTAATAAAAAATCTTGTTAAAAAACTAGAAAGTTGTCGGATCTGCGGTAATACCGAATTGGTGCCCGTCCTTTCCCTGGGGGATCAAGCCTTGACCGGCGTGTTTCCGCGTTCCAAAACTCAGCCGGTCACTAGCGGGCCGCTGGAACTAGTCAAATGCCACGGTAAGGGGATGTGTTCTCTGTTGCAACTTGCCCATTCCTACGATTCCTCGGAGATGTATGGGCTTAACTACGGCTACCGCTCCGGCTTGAATCAGGACATGGTCAGTCACTTGACGCAAAAGGTTAGTTCGTTGATGGAGAACTATCCGGTGACCTCGGGTGATGTAGTGCTAGATATAGGCAGCAACGACGGCACGTTGCTTTCATGCTACCCTGACGGTCCCCTTTTGATCGGAATGGATCCCACGGCCGCCAAGTTTCGCTCATTTTACCAGTCGCGCATCAGCGTGGTGCCGGATTTTTTTTCCGCGAAAAACTTCCTGTCCGCTTCCGGTGGAAAAAAAGCCCGCATAGTGACGTCCATTGCGATGCTTTACGATCTGGATGAGCCTGTGGAGTTCGTGCGGCAAATCGCCTCCATTCTCCGTAAGGACGGCGTCTGGCATTTCGAGCAGAGTTACATGCCGCTGATGGTGCAATCGAATGCCTACGACACTATCTGTCACGAGCATCTGGAGTACTATGGCTTGCGTCAGATTCAGTGGATCCTTCGCCAGTGCGGTATGAAGGTGCTCGATGTTGCGTTTAATGATACCAACGGGGGAAGTTTTGCCGTGACCGCGGCGCTGGAATCAGCCTTGTATCCGGCAGCAACCAGCCGAATTGCAGAGATTTTGAATTCTGAGGCGGCGTTTGAGCAACTGGCACCCTACGAAGAGTTCAAGTCTTGCGTTTCGCATCATCGGGACGCATTGTGCGAGCGTTTGGTTACGCTTTCGCGCGAAGGAGCGCGTGTTCTGGGCTATGGGGCGTCAACCAAAGGCAATGTCATCCTGCAATACTGCGGCCTGACAGAGCGTGAAATACCCGCCATCGCGGAGGTAAATCCGGACAAGTTCGGAGCCTTCACCCCGGGATCGCTCATTCCTATCCTTTCGGAACAAGAGGCCCACGCGCTGAAACCGGATTATTTTCTTGTGCTGCCATGGCATTTTCGCGAAGGCTTGATCCGTAGGGAGAACGCTTTTTTAAAACGTGGGGGTAGAATGCTTTTCCCGTTGCCGTCTATTGATGTGGTGGGGGTATGAGTCACGCGTTGATTTTCGGTGGACTTTCATACCCTGATCCTTTGCCTGCTCGAGGCAAGTCAAAACGAGGCACCCCATAATGCTTAAGACTCTTCTGTTTGTTCCGACCTATAATGAGCGCGACAATGCTTCGCGCATGGCTCGTGAGCTGTCCGGACTCGGCCTGGATGCAGATATTCTTTTCGTTGATGACAATTCCCCGGATGGCACGGGTAGGTTGCTTGAGGAATTGCGTAAAGAAATTCCCCGGCTGTACGTGCAGCATCGCGCCTGTAAGCAGGGAATTGGAAGCGCGCATGCCCAAGGACTTACTTGGGCCTATGATCAGGGCTATGCGCGGTTGGTCACCCTCGACTGCGATTTTACTCACTCTCCCGCGGACATCCCGCGGATGCTTGCTGCCTCCAAGGACTGCGATCTGGCCGTAGGCTCCCGTTGGCTGACATATGACAGTTTATCTGGGTGGAATCTCTTTCGGCGGTTCATGACCGCTGCTGGACATGTGTTGACCAAGTACGTGCTGGGAATTACCCAAGACGCCACCGGCGCGTTCCGAGCGTATCGCCTCGACCGTATTCCTCGGGAGCTCTTTGGGATGATCCAATCGAAGAGTTACAGTTATTTTTTTGAGAGCATGTTTGTGTTCAACCGAAACAAACTGCTCATTAATCAAGTCTCGATCAAACTACCAGCTCGGTCCTACGGGAGCTCCAAAATGTCGGCGCGGGCTGCTTTGTCCAGCGCGTGGTATATTTTTGAACTGGCTTTCGAAAACATCCGCAGACCAGAGCGCTTTTTGCGCCCTACCGCGCTCGTCGCGAGGAATCCTTCCCTGCAGGATACTCATCAAAAAAAGGATTGATGACGTATAAATTCATACAAGAAAGTTCTCGATAAACTTGGAATTGGGGTATCTTGTTTTTTTTTCAAATATTAATAAGAAATTAGGCATAATGTTTTTTAATTATGCAAAAAGTTCAAATTCATTTTTTTCAAATTAATTTGCTCATAAAATATTTTTCAGAACTGTTTAGAAGTCTGATTTTTTGGAGGCTTCTCGAATTGGTGTATTGGTAATCCAGGAGAGTAATAATATTACCGATAGCAATAGCTTTTGTATTTTGAGGACTTTCTAATACTACTCCTTTGATTTAAGACCCTTAGGGTGCAAGCGGGAAGCGTTAATGTCTTCTGTGCATTTAAAAATGAATCAAATTATATTTAAAATTCGTTAAAGGAGTTTTGTCTGTTTTTTTGAGTAATCAGCTAGGCTCTCCGGACTAAGAATTATTGCGATAATTAGAAAAAGAAATATTGGAAAGGATATTACAGGAATTAGGTTAAAAAAATCATTTTCTTTGTTTGAAGTTAATCCCCATAGTAATTTTGCGGATGGACGAATTATAGAATGATAGCTGAAATATAATGCTAAAGCTACTTTAAGCATTTTGTTTGATTCAAATAAATTTTTTTCTTTTGTAATCCATTCAAGACCTAAGATATGGACAACGATATGGTACTGATTCATTCCTGCTCCATAAAATGTAAAAATAATTAGCATTATTAGGGTGCATGCGGCTTCAGTCTTGATCGGCCTAATAAGATGCCTTAGGTAAACTGAAAAAGAAAAAAATAAAATCAAATATTTGCTCAGCCAATCATAATTGATTGTCTTGGCTTTTGAGATTGGAAAGTATTCTGATTTTATAAATTTAAAAATTGAATCACCTGTTGAGTCCCTAGAGTAACTTTGTAAAATAGGATTCAGGAAGCTTTCCCCCCAGATTAGATAAGTTAATAAATAACCACAAAAAATAAAAAATAGGGTGCTAAAAATTAATTTAAAATTAATCTTTTTATTACGGTGTGAAAGAAAAGGAAGAAGGGCTAGAGGATAAAATTTAAATAAGGATCCAAGACTTATCCATAGGCCTGCTTTAATTGTTTTTTCGTCTATTGCAGCTCTAATTGCTAAGAAACAAAAAAAGGCGACCATTGTGTCGTTTGCCCCTTGAATGCAAATTCTAGCCCAAAAAAAAGGAGTAAATAAAATAACCAAATAAAGAATTTGAAATCTAATTCCCGACTTTTTTTGAGAAACCAAAAGGGTTCGGAGTAATTGATGAGATATCCAGCACCAGCACCATACAAATATAAGCTTTGGTAAAAGTGAGTGTATTAAATAAAATGGAGCAAGTAAAATAAACGTTGGTCCATATGTATTACCAAGATTTTGGCCCCAAGGGCCCCATGGATTATTTGCGTTTAAAACAGATTGCCACATAAGAGTGTAGGCGCGATAATCAGAACTATAATTTTTCGTCATTAAGGCAACTACAGAGCTGATAAAAGTTATTATGATTAGGATCCAGTTATGGTATTTTTTAAAGAAAGAATGGTTAAGAATGACCATGTCTTTAGTTTAGACTAAAATTTTTTTTCAATTTTCAAAATGGATTACAACTTTTAGTCAATATTTTGTGTTTTGTGGGTGCAAAGAGTTAGAACTCCCTAAGTCTATTTTTTGCAAAAGCATTAGTTCACAGGCTTATCGTCGAAGAACTTCAAGTCTCCTGAAAACTTATCGATTTTAATTTTTAAGCTTAAATAAACTTGGTTTACATAAGCGTACTCTGGTCAAGGTTTAAAAAAAAGATCAAACTTTGCGAGCTGGCAAAACTGTTCAGAGATGGATGGGCGATTAGCTAACTTTGTTGTGATTGCTCATATCTTTTTAAAATAAACGGATATTAACTTTATCTATCATTTTCAATTTGCTGGAAATGATATGATTTTGAAAAAGCGAGGAAATAAATCCTTTTGCAATTAGAATCTCAAAAAAAGACCGCTTGCTACTTTTTTAAAAAAGAAAAACTTCTTAAAGATTAATTGAGCTTAGAAAATCAAAACCAGCTTTTCTAAAAGCATTTAGATTTTGCTTAACTAAATTCCAATCAATTTGAACTTCATTGAAGTTAGAAACAATATCACGAAAATCTTTAGCATTAGAGACTTTACATTTTTCAAGTCCAATTTTTTTCAAAAAAGTATCAATCCTGTCATTTATATAAGAATACTTGCCAACTCTAGATGCAACTATAAATGGCTTTTCAAAAATAATACTGAAAACCATTCCATGAAAAGAATTTGTAACTATAAAATCAGCATCATCAACATATTTAAGCCAATCAATTATAGATGGAAATTCTTCACCGTAATCATCATAACCAGTAAAAACAAAACCACTTGAAACGTGCTTAATGTTAAATTCAGGGTCTTTCTTTAAAAGATCCAATTCAAATCCAAAAACTGACTTAAAAGCTCCTCCTAAGGAATAAACAAAAACTTTCTTACCTGTACTACCATTATACATAGGCCCACTTGAAACGGACCTAGCTAAGTTTTGCCAGTCTTGTTTTGTTAATAAAAGTGTTGGATCGGGAACAAGTGTAACATCTGAAAAGCCGAGCTCGCCACAGAGCATCTTTCCGTTATCTTCCCTCACACTTATTTTGTTGAAATTGCTCAAAAGAGATCTAAACTTTCTTGCTGTTTCCTTAGGTAATTTTGTAGCTCCAAAACTCGCAGCATAGGAATACCTTGGAATTTTTAAATCTCCAAAATTCAAAAAGAATACATCGTAATCTGGAATAAAATGATAATTCCAAACTTGATCGCTACCCACAATGAAACAATCTGCTTTTGGTGGGTTAATGTTCAAGTCGTCTTTATTTCTATACTTAAATTCGCCGATGACTAAATGATTTTTTCTAAATTCGTCAAAGAAAGTTTCTCTTTCCTTTAGCTTTCTTGCTTTTTTACTGCCCCATAAGATTAAAATACTATCCTTCAAGGAAGTAATGTAACTTCTAAGCCAGCTTCTTATAGGTTTTTTTTTAAAACTAAATTCCTTAAAATCAATATCAATTAAATAAGGAGTATGACCTCTAGAAATCAAAGTTTTTTGAAATGCGTAAGCCTGAAGCAAAGCCCCATAATTTTCAGTCCCTTTAAAAAAAGTAACTACTCCAACAATCATGTTCATTATGATATTCTCTTTTTTTTTGCATGCAATCATCACTTTTAAATAATTAATCTACGAAAAACTGATCGCGCCTTTTGAAAAGTTGTAAGATATATTTTTTTGTTAATTTATAGTCTGTCAACTTTAACCTAGAAAAAACTTAAAAAAATGTCCTCTTAGTTAATGATACAAACCAATTTTTAACGAGATTAAAAAATTAATATTCTCACGAAAAAATAATGGGAACTTAAGAAAGATTAGATGAAAACTAAAAATTTTTATAAATTAAAAAATTACTATTTAAAAAAACTCAACTAATTAAATCACTCAAACAACCCGCAATAGAAAGCAAAAGGGCTAAACTAAGATCTTTGGATCTTCCAAAACTAAGCTTTTTTATGAATGTTGCTAAGATTAAGTACACAAAAAATAATTATAAAAATACATTCTTGCAAATGTCTAAACCAATTCACATACTTTTTTTATGTGTTGCCAATTCAGCTCGAAGCCAGTTAGCCGAGGGATTGGCAAAAGAGATTTTTGGAGATACAGCTAAGATCGAAAGTGCCGGCTCCGAACCATCGGGTATTGTTCAACCCTGGGCTATAAAAACTTTAAACGAAATTGGAATAGATATTTCAAAAAATCAGTCAAAATCAACAAATGCAATTCCTTTTGGATTCTACGCAAACTTAGATTACGTCATCACTCTTTGCGCTGAAGAGGTTTGTCCTTTCTTACCAACCAAAGCAAAGCGTTTGCATTGGCCCATTAAAGACCCGGCTAGATTTTTAGAAGACCTAAGGCCTGATGCCTTTCGATCGGCTCGCGAGCAAATAAAGGAAAAACTAATTCAATTGAAGCGTGAGCTAGTTATTTAAAAGTTTTAATACGTTCAAACAAGACCCCAAGACGGGGCTTGTTGTTTTTTAGGGTTAAATGGTGGAGGCGGTGGGAGTTGAACCCACGTCCGAAGCAGCGAGGCATTGGGCATCTACGCGTGTAGTAACTGACTTAATTTAAAAACAAAGCTGACTCAGAAACTAAGACTACTTTGTTTCGATCCGCAGTAAGGTTTCGGTTCTAGTGGCTGCTGAGCCCAAAAGTTCCTAGTCGTCATAATGACAAAGTTTCAAACACCAACGACCGAGACGTCTGAACTTCGGCTACTTATATTAAGCAGCTAATGCTAATTGGTTTGTGCCAACTAATTTTTGCACGAATGGATTTAAGAGTGCTCGTACTCACTCTACGCGCCACCGAAATGCTCAACCGTCCGTCGAAGCCTGGCGCCCCCATAAGTCAATCTTATAACACACTTCGCTTTGTGAGATGACAACTTTCTATTTGACTTATTTTCATTTGGTTAAGGTGAACAAAATGCTGACGCTTTTTTTAAGGATTTAAATTAAATCGTAGTGATTCAGTCTCCAGAATTTGCAAGCTAAGACCGATACTGATCTTAGTCATGTCGATGGAAAGGTTTGGAGATCTATTGCTTATGGAGCGACTTGCGGCCGGAGGTATGGCCGAAGTTTTTCGAGCAAAGCAGATGGGTTACGGTGGTTTTGAAAAAACAGTTGCTATTAAACGTATTCTTCCTCACTTTGCGGAGAGTGAAGAATTTAAAACGATGTTTCGCATGGAGGCCAATCTTTCGGCCATGCTTCAACATTCTAATATCGCACAAATTTTTTCGAACGGTGAAAATGACGGTTACCTTTTTCTTGTCATGGAATTTGTGGATGGTAAAAACCTTCGACAACTTCTCGCTCGTGCAGATAAATTGAAATTTAGAATTCCACTTGAGATTTGTTGTTTTATTGCGGGTGAATCACTTAAGGGCCTTGATTATGCCCATCACTTTATAGACGAAAAAACTGGTGAACCCATGGGGATCATTCATCGCGACGTGAGTCCGCAAAACATTATGATGTCTTATGAGGGATCCGTGAAGGTTGTGGATTTTGGTATCGCAAAAGCTGCCTCAAAAGCAGAGAGTGGTACGAAAGCTGGAGTCCTTAAAGGAAAGTTCGGATACATGAGCCCCGAGCAAGCAATCGGCTCAAATCTTGATATGCGGTCAGATGTATTTGCAATGGGAATTGTTCTTTGGGAATTGATTACTCAGCGCAGATTATTCACTCATGAAGATGAATTGAAAACTCTTGAAAGAGTTCGTGAGTGCAAGGTTCCTAAGCCTAGCGAGAAAAACCCTACGATTCCTTACGCACTTGAGAAGATTGTCATGCGCGCACTCGAAAAAGAACCAGGCGTTCGCTACAACACCTGCGGTGAGTTTTATGCTGACTTAGCTCGCTACATGAACGATCGTCATCCAAATTTTATCCCAACTGATTTTGCAAAATTCATGAAGGAATTTTACAAAGAAGAAATTATTGAGGATAAAAAACGTCGCGAAAAATTAAACCTTGAAGCCCCTGCCTTTCTTGAGAAGAATCCAATGTCCTCTAAAGTTGAAGGTGGTAGGGGAAGTGGAGAGGTCACAGATATTTCTCGAGTTCGTAAAGAAAAAAACACGGGAATTACAAGCTCGAATCTTCGAAATACTCTTAATCAAGATCCTTCGTCGATCAGTAGTGTTGGCTTAGCAGAACCCACTAGTTCTCGTGTTAAAATAAATACTCAAGCACCACAGGTTCAGCGAGCATCTGTACCGATCTCTCCTGTTCAAAAACCAAGTCTTTTCTCTCAAGTTCAACCAATTCTTACGCTTATTTTTTTAGGAGTTCTTGGTTATTATGCCTATAATAATATTTCTACGATCACTGAAGAAACACCGACTCAAGTATCTAATAAAAACATTGCGTCCAGTAACAATGAAGGCACTTCTGAGCAAGCTAATCCTTCTACTGAAGTTTCCTCAGCAGAACCCTCTAGTGAATCTTCCTCGGAAGCCACTAGAAATCCCGCAAGTTCTCCTGAAGATTTAAAAGATCTTTTTGTATGGCAAGCTAACAAATTTGATGTTTATGGAACTCTTACTCTTACGAGTGTTCCTGACGCAAATATTGTATTTATCAACGGACAAAAGCTTGTCGATGTAGAGTTAAATCCTATTAGGGGTCCAATTAATGGATTGCAACTTCCTCCTGGAAACTATCAACTAACACTTAAAAATACAGTCTTTGGAGTTTATAAGTCTGTTACAGCGGTTGTTGAAAAAAATAAATCAGTACAAGTAGATGCAATTCTCGATCAACGCTAAACTTCACTAACAGTGAAAAAAGTTTCCTCGTATCTATTGATAGCAGGTATCTTTGTTGCCTTGGTATTGCTTGTCTTGCTCACTCGTTACAAGGTTTCGAAGGTTCACTCGGGTGAGCAGGTGCCTGTCTTAAATTCACAAAGCTTTGCTCTCTTTGTTCCGTCTCCTTATGAACTTTTAAAGATTAACGAAAACAAGGATGTCTGGCCTCGTCGCTTTAGTCGACAAATGCCTCCATCTGTAACGGACTTACCCACTATCTATTTTGCTTTTCTTAAGGCTCATCCAAGAGACAAAAAAGAAGTAGATTTTTTTCGCTCACTTGCCATGACGGCTAATCTCGAAGAATGGCAGGCCTTTAAGGATATTCTCTCCTTTAAATTACAGTTCAAAAAAAACACTCCCATAACTTCCAGAAATCTTTTACAGTGGGTCAAAAGCGATAAGTGTTCTCTCTATGCTCAAGAGGTTGCTTACAGGATTCTTCAGTGGCAACCTGAGCTTTTAAAGGAAGTTCGCTCCTTTTTTGAAAGCTGTGATTCAAGTTCTTTTCATAGTTTTTGGTTTAAGGTTTTAGAGGATCAAAAAAGCCAAAATCTTGAAAGGTTAAAGAATTTGCAAGAACAAATTCAAGAACGCAGAGAAAAGTTGGCTAACGAGAGCTATGAGTACTTTGTGCTCACACAAGCTTTTAATGTTTTAGATTTGCGATTATCTCATGAATTCAAGGGAAGTACTTTGGGCAATTAATTTTTGTAAAGTAAATTTAAAGAGGAAGCGTTTCGCCACGAAAATGTTTTTCAATCAAAAACTTCAGCCATTCTATCTCTTCTTTTCTAGCGCGACGTTCAAGAGTCATTTTTTCAGAGTTTTGTCCAAGGGTTAGCATCCAGTGGCCCTTGGTTGCGTAGCGGTCTTTTTTATCACTTTCTTTAGCTTTTATACTTGCGGCATTCACAGCGCCAATCCAATTTTCTTCTTTGAGGTCATCCAGTCGAAAACCTTCTGCTGAGGATCTTCCCCATTTCAAAAAAGAAATTTTTTTAAAGCGTTCTAAATTAAATAGGCCATCCGCTCTTCGCGAAATGATGACATTTTCTTCAAATGAAAAACATAAAAAAGCAATCAGCGGATAAGTCACCAGAACACTCACAAAAAAGCCAACTATTATTTGATCCCAGAAACCGCCTTCTTGCTGCATGAGTCTAAATAAAGGGGCTGCGGCAAGAGTCATAACTCCCAAAAAAACAGCAACAAATAGAAAAGCACCACCCATCGCGAACTTTCTAAAATGACTACGCAATTTTAAGCGATCAGGTGTCGATTTACGAGGTTGGGGCTGGAGTGCAAATAAAAGACCCATGTTCAAGACTTACGTTCATTTTTAATGCTCTGCGGGTCAAGGGTTTTTTATGCAAAAGGGGGCCTTCAGGGTGACCTTGGGGGATTCTTTGTCTAAACTTCCGGCTATATATGAGAGGCCTGCAAAAATGAAGGAAATCAGCAAAGATAATTTCCGTAAACTAGCTTTAGAGTTTCATGAAGGGATCGGTACTTATAGACCCCGTCCTGGAAAGCTTGAAATTCAAGCAACAAAGTCTCTTGTGAGCCAGCGTGATCTGAGTTTGGCTTATTCCCCTGGGGTAGCCGAGCCCTGTAAAGAAATTCAAAAAAATCCAGCAGATGTTTTTCGTTATACGAGCCGCGGAAATCTTGTGGCTGTCGTGACTAACGGAACAGCTGTGCTTGGTCTGGGAAATATCGGACCTCTTGCTGCAAAACCAGTCATGGAAGGAAAGGCTGTGCTTTTCAAGCGCTTTGCAGATATTGATTGTTTTGATATCGAGCTTGATTGCAAGAATAACGAAGATTTCATCAAAGCGGTGAAGGCTCTTGAACCTACTTTTGGAGGCATAAACCTCGAAGACATAGCGGCTCCTGATTGTTTTGAAATCGAAAAAACTTTGCGCGAGCAGATGGACATTCCTGTTTTTCACGATGATCAACATGGTACCGCGATCATCAGCGGAGCAGCTCTTTTGAATGCACTCGAAATTGTTGGAAAGAAAATTGAAGATATAAAAGTTGTTTTTTGCGGAGGTGGTGCAGCTTCTATTTCTTGTGCGCGTTTTTGGTTAAGCCTAGGTGTAAAGCTTTCTAATTGTGTGATGACCGATCGTGATGGGGTGATCAATGCTTCTCTTGGAAAAGAATTGAACCCTTACAAGGCAGAGTTTGCTATTAAAGAGGGCAAAACGTGGCATAAAAAAACTCCCAAAACTTTGGATGAAGCTCTTCAGGGTGCAGATGTGTTTTTGGGGTTAAGTGCAGCCAATGTGTTGAAACCTGAATCTTTAAAAGGAATGAATAAAGATCCAATTGTTTTTGCTTTAGCGAATCCTGATCCTGAAATTTCCTATGATCTTGCAAAAGCGGCGCGAGAAGACATGATTTTTGCAACTGGTCGATCGGATTATCCCAACCAGATAAATAACGTTTTGTGCTATCCGTTTTTGTTCAGAGGGGCGCTTGATGTACAAGCTCGAACAGTCAACGAAGAGATGAAAATTGCTGCTGCTTATGCTTTGTCTAAGTTAGCGAAAGAAGATGTGCCGGATTCTGTGCTTTCGAGCTACGGAATTGAGCGTATTCGTTTTGGGCGTGAATATATTATTCCCAAACCACTTGATCCACGTGCCTTACTTTTTGTAGCTTCTGCGGTTGCAAAGGCGGCTGTTGATACAGGTGTTGCTCGCAGGCCAATGCCTGGGGATACTGTTGAGGGATATCGTGAACATTTGGATAAATTGCTGGGAACAAGACGCTCCACGATGCGCGAAATTGGTTCGCGACTAAAAAAAGCTTCACAAGAAAGAGCGGCGCTTCCAAAAATAATTTTTCCAGAAGGTGCGAGCGAAAAAATTCTTCGAGCGGCTTCACTCATACGTGAAGAAAAAATTGCAGAACCAATTTTCGTTGGAGATCCCGACAAGATTAAAGGAAACATGCACAAGCTTCATCTCAATGACCTTGAATCATGTGAAATGATTCGTCCTCGAGAGAGTAAATATTTTGAAGAGTATGTTCGGCAGTTTTATGAAATGCGCAAGCGTAAGGGTATGACTCTTGATCAAGCTGAAAACTTGATTCGAGATCCTTTTTACTTTGCAGCGATGCATTTGCATAATGACCTTGCCCAAGTGTGTCTTGCGGGTGTGACTCGTACCTATCCCGAAGTGATTCGTCCTAATTTGCTGATTGTGGGATCGCGGCAAGGGAAAAAAGTTGCCGGTGTTTATATGCTGATCTTTAAAGATCGAGTGGTGTTTTTAGCAGACACGACGGTGAATATAAATCCTAACGCTGAAGAGGTGGCAGAAATTGCCATTAATGCTGCGGACACGGCTACGTTCTTGGGTTTTTCTCCAAGAGTCGCGATGTTATCTTTTTCTAATTTTGGCAGTACCAAACATCCCGATGTTTTGAAGATGTCACAAGCTGCAGGGATTGTTCAAAAACTACGCCCTGATATTTTGGTTGATGGTGAAATGCAGGCTGATTTTGCTGTCAACCCAAGTCTTCTTCGTGAGCAGTTTCCTTTTAGCAAGCTGAATATTGGAAAGCCCGCAAACGTTTTAGTCTTTCCTAATCTTTCTGCTGCTAATACCTGTTATAAATTACTAGGACAACTGGGCGGCGCAGAGCTAGTGGGACCTATTCTTGTAGGAATGAATAAGCCTGTGCATATTTTACAACGATCAACAGACGTTAACGAAATTGTTCACATGGCTTTGATAGCTGTTTTAGATTACCAAGAAGCACAACAGAAGCCGTTGAATGTTTTGGTAAAAGATTAGCGAAATGTTTTTAAAAAAGAAGGAGTTTTTATGTTTTTAATAGTTGTTGGATTAATTCTCGTTTTTTTAACTCTCGATGCTTTTGCAACAGTTGATCAAGGAACGGTCGCAGTAGTGACTATATTCGGTAAGTATCAAAGGCTCCTTCGCCCTGGGTTAAACTTTAAGATTCCCTTTTTTGAAAAAATCTATAAAAGAATTTCGATTCAAAACCAATCTATTGAATTGAATTTTCAAGCCATTACGTCTGACCAAGCAAACGTAAATTTTAAAGCCATGCTTTTGTATGCAGTTTTCAATCAAGATGAAGAAACAATTAAAAACGTTGCTTTTAAATTTATAGACACACAAAGTTTGATGACGGCTCTTGTAAGAACAGTGGAAGGATCTGTAAGAAGCTTTGTTGCAACCAAAAGACAAGCAGAAATCTTGCTATTACGCAGAGATATTGTTGAAGCCGTTAAAGAGCAGCTTGATAAAAACCTAGAAGCTTGGGGTTATCATTTGATCGACTTGCAAATGAACGACATAAGTTTTGATGAAGAAATTATGTTGTCGATGGCAAAGGTTGTGGCTTCAAGTAACTTAAAGGCAGCTGCTGAAAACGAAGGGCAGGCTCTTTTGATTACCAAAACAAAACAAGCTGAAGCGGAAGGAAATGCTATCAAGATCGCTGCTGAAGCAGAAAAAATCGCAGCTCAATTAAGAGGTAAGGGTGTTGCTCTTTTTAGAGAAGAAGTTGCACATGGTATGCGTGTGGCTGCTGATGAGATGAAGCAATCTGGAATGGATGTTTCGGTGATTTTATTTTCAATGTGGACAGATGCGATCAAGCATTTTGCTGAGTCGGGTAAGGGAAATGTAATTTTTTTGGATGGTTCAACAGAAGGAATGAATCGCTCTATTCGAGAGATGATGTCGATGAATATGAGTCGATCTGAATCAAAAAAATAGGATTTTTTTAAGTAGTCCCTAAAAGCGTCAAAAAATGCGACGCAACAAACGCCATTCTAATGGCTAAAGACCATTGTTTTTACGCACCTGATCGATAGACTTTATATAAGGGTATCAGGGAGGATTTTTATGGGTAACTTAGGAGAAATTTTTCAACAAGGTGGCGTATGGATGTACTATCTCTCTTGTTTGGGAGCGGTTTGCGTCATCATCATGCTCGATCGTATCTATAACCTGTTTGTAAATTTTAATATTGATAAAGAAAAGTTCGTAAATAATGTTGAGCGCTCTATACTTGCGGGTGACCTTAACTCAGCTGTTAATTTTTGTAATGATCGTAAATCTCCTTTGAACAACATTGTCAAAGCAGGTGTGATTTCTGTGATGAACAAAGGAAAAGACGAAGAAGTTCAAACGGCAATGGATGTTGCTGCTCTTAGAGAGATTCCAAAAATTGAACGTCGCACTCCGTTTCTGCCTCTTCTTGCAAACGTCGCTACGTTGATCGGTCTTTTGGCAACAATCTCTGGATTGATTAAATCTTTCAAAGGCGTTGCGGGTGTTGATCCTGCTCAAAAAACTGCACTTCTTGCAGAGGGTGTGTCTGAGGCGATGATCGGTACTGCGTTTGGGTTGATTATTGCGATTCCTACTCTTTTGGTTTCTGGTTGGTTAACTGCTAAAACTCAACAGATTATGGACGACATCCATGAAATCAGTGTTGCGACTTTGAATTTAATTATTCAAAATCGTGATAAGTTTCCTACAAAATAATTGCATCAGCTTTCGAAGTGAGGGGGGGGTATTGTGAGAATTAAAGGTGAAGGTTCAGCATCAAATCGCAGGGAATTAGCTTCAGACCTTAACCTCACTTCGTTTGTAGATATTTTATCCATGTTGCTGTTCTTTCTTGTCTTTAACATGGCTATTAATGAGCTTGCTCAGATTCAAATGAAGATGGGGTCCGATAAAGCCGCTCCTACAGCAGTGCCTGAAACCGTTAAAGAGGTTGTTGCTGAGGTGAAAATTCTTTTGACTCCAACTGTAGTTGAGCTTTCAGAAAGAGGAAGTGTTAAGAAGTTTTCTTATACTTCAGAAGCTGACTTTGATTGGGTTGTTGTTGATGAGTTTTTAAAAAAAGTTAGAACAAATTATCCTACAAAAAAAGATATTATTATTCAGAGTCGCGATGCTGTTTCATACGGGATGGTTGTGAAGGCTCTTGATTATTCTCTTGGCAATGAATTTAAAGAGCCCATTGTGATGGGAGTGGAATAGGGAAATTTTATGGGCGTAAAGATTCCATCTTATAAACTTCGTTCTCCTAATGATCTCAAAGAAATGCGTTACCGACTTAAGGGTCATGGTCGAAGCAAAGGCCATATGGCCGATCATCTTACTCTTACTTCTTTGATAGACATGTTTGCGACATTGATTTTCTTTTTGATCCAAACTTTTGGAACTGCAGGAGACTGGGATTTTACAAATCCTGCCATTGAAATCCCACCTTCTCAGTATGCGATGATGCTAAAGCGCGTTCCAATCATAACGATCATGCGTGATAAAGTTTCTATCGAAGGTAAGACTGCAGATTCAAACTATGAAATTGCTTCTATGGTTGAAGAAAGTGATTGGGAGTTACCCAAGGTTAAAGAGGAACTTTTGAAGTATAAGACATTTCACGAAAGCATACATAAAGATGTGAAGTATCCTCCAGAAGTCATTCTTCAAGCTGACAAGCAGATTGAGTTTATGTACGTAAAACGTGTGCTCTTTACTCTTACAAAGATGGGATTTTCAAATGTTAACCTTGCTGTTCGTGGTAAGGCAAACGTGATGACTGATTCTACAACAGATATTGGAAACTAATTTATTTCCTTATTGGTTTAAAGGTAGGCTTGTTCTTGTTCTGGTCTAAGCTTGGATGCCTGTAATTTGGTAGCATTGTGCTAATACTTTGAGTGTTGAATTTGCTTTGCATACAGAGTTTTATTTGCTCTGAAAGGTCTTTTTCGTAAGTATCGTAGAGATTGTTGAGTGTTTGAAAATGTTCTCTAAGCTGATAGAAGTATTCGTCCATTTGCTTTGCGCTTTGACCATTAAACAGACTTCTTTTTTGATTTATCCATTCGTTTAATTGAGTCATTGATTTTTTTCGGCGTTCTTGTTGCGCTTGGAAAAGATTTTCTTGTGCTTTTTTAAAAGATGATTCATCGCTAAGAGTATACATTTCAAGAGCTTTTTTTAGATATTCTGATGCATTAGCGTTTTCGTTATTCATCCACCCAGAAAGAGGCTTGGTAAAAGAAAAGAATTTCCAGGCCTCGGTTGGATTTGCCTCTTTGATTTGATTAATAAAAGAATTCATAGCGGAGTCGTTTTTTAACTTATCAAAAAGCTCTTGGTTTTTTTCAATTTCTCTTTCTTTTGCCTCTATGGCAGCATGTGTTTTTTTCATTCGAGAAATTTCATCAGGATTAATGTTCGCTTCCTCAGCTAAGAATACGTTCTTATGATTAGCTTTTAATACTCCCAGCACATATTCACTTAAATCGCTAATGATTGGATTGCTTGTATGTTCAATGTTTCCAATGCTTGCACATTCTTTTATTCGGCCTTTTTCTGGTTTTAAGCTTCCAAAATAAGCTTTATTTGTTGAAAAAACTTTTGATGCAAAGTTTAGATGAAGAGGTGGGCAGAATAGTTGTATGAAGCCAAAGTTTTCAACAGCTACTGCCTCTATAACTTTTTCTTTGAGGTTGATTGAATTTTTCATTTTTTTAAAGAGTTCTTTGGCGGTGTTGTTTAATTCATCTTCACTAGAGTTTGGTAGGAGTGTTTTAAGTCGACATTCCTTCGTTATCCTTGAGAGTATTTGAGCTTCAGATGTTTTTTTATCCGAAGAATTAATAATTTTAGATATTGCATCTCGATAATATCTGCCAGATTCTCTATCAAGACTAGATTGATCATAGGAAATCTGTGCGCTTCCCCAGTTTGATTGAATATTAAACTTATGACCGCGGCTTTTATTTTTTTGTTCTATTGCGCTAAGTGCTTTTGAGTCATTTAGGCTTGGTGGAATGTAGACTGTTCCTTTGTTTTCGTCTCCGTGAGGGGTAAAGAGATAAGTCCTTCCATTAGACTCAAGGCAAGATAAAAGCATCTTCGTATGAGAGGTTTTGTTTAGATTAGTTAAGTAATTTGAAATAATTTTTTTTCCTTCAGCAGAATCGGGCGAAGTGATAGCGAACGTAAATTTCTTTGTCCAAAAAGAAACTAGGTCGTCTACGTGATCTTGAAGAATTATCTGACTTTGACGAGGCTCCCAAATTTTTGAAAGTTTTTTTGAATGTTTTGATATGTGCTCTTTTGCAACTCCGAGAGGGTTGGAGAGCTCTTTCCCCTTGAGGGCGATTGTCGCGTTTAGAATTTTCTTGTCTATCTCTTCTCTTTCTTTTCGAAGCGCTTCGGGGTTTCCTCCGGGTGAAAAATCGACTCTGCTTGCAAAAAAGAAATCTTCGAAATTATTTTTGAATTCCTTAAAAAGAGGAGTGTGCTTTTTATCGGCACTGTTGCAGTCAACTGAGAAGTGCACTTGATCAATGATTCCTCTTCCTTCAATCGCTATGCCTTCCTCGCAGGGAAATTTTTCTTTATGCAGAATTTTCTTTTCTATAATCCATTGCTGTAAGCGTATGTCATCTCCTCTAACTTGTTGATAGTGTTTAACGATTGGGGTGCCGGCTTTAAGGCTTTGGTTTTTATTTGAAGCTTGTATTTCGTTCTCTCTTTCAAAATTAATGAGTAAGTTATTAAATCGGATTTCGTATTCGATTCTACTTTCCTTACTCAGCTTCTTTCGTTCAACGACTTTGTCTAATTCTTTTTTAAAAGCTTCCTTCCATTCCTCAATTGTAAATTCACCGTTGTATATTTTCCCACCAACATACCAGAGTGGAAGGGGTGCCTTTCCTGTCTTTTGTTCGTCACATCCCAAAGTGTTGACGATACGATTTGCTAAAATATCCAGCGGCGGTTGCTGATTGTCGCTTAGTTTTTTTGAAGTTGTATCTTTGTGGAAATTTGTAAAAGCATTTTCTGGATTGTCTGGCTTTTCAGGACAAAGACCTTTAATCTTTTCAGGGTATTTTTCCTTCCATTTATTCAATTTTTCAATTCTTTCTTTATAGAGACCAAAAGATTTTTTGTAGCTTTTGGGAACAAATGCTTCCGAGTTATTTATTTGGGGCTCTTCTTCAAAGGGGAGAAGTATTTCGTTTAGAATACTTTTAAATTCTTCACGTTCTTTTTTGTATACGTTCAGATCATTTGAGTTGATGGGTTTTTTAGCGCTATTCCATGGAGGAGCTATTTCTGTAAAAGCATCTTTGAATTTGTAGGCTCGATCAAAAATTATATCAATTCCGCTGATAAAGTCTTTCAAGCTGTAGCGTTGACTTTGTAAATCTTTTCCTATTTCCCAAATATATTTATCTGTGTCCCAATCTTCTTTATCTAAATCCGTTTTTTTGCAACCAAGGTGATTTATGAAGTACTGAGGTTTTTCAATTTGACCGATTTTTTGAGATGTTGATTCATATGCAAATTTGGATTCACTCACTTTATGAGTATCTTTAGGCGCTTGGGCAAGCGTGTACGAAGTCAAAATCAATGTTAAAAATGTGTAAAGAAAACCTCGTAACACTCTTAATTTATTCGGAATTTAAGAGCTACAGTTTATGGAAATTCAAAAATAAAATGCTTATTTTTTTTGAGAATTTAGTTTAGAAGCTAGGGTCGCTGCTAAAGTTGATTTCAAAATGTCGCCAGGAATAAAAGGAAGCACACCCTTAGTAAAAAGACTCCCAAGTGGCAGAAAATTGGCGAGAACAATCACTCCAAAAGTGTAAACGCAGAGACTACCCATGGCGCATGTTAGAAGGGTTTTTCCAAAACTTCGAGACCAACCTTTGTCTGAGAGTGTCCCAATTACAAAAGATGAAACACACATTCCCAAAAGATACCCAGAGGAAATAGCAGTTAAGCCACTATGACCTTGAGCAAAAATAGGAAGACCAGCAGCTCCTAGAAAAACATAAGCCACAACACTGCTTAAACCCCAACGTCTTCCCATCATAAGACTTAGAAAAGCCACTCCAAATGTTTGTCCAGTAATGGGAACAGGTGTGAAGGGAAGAGGGATCGCAACTTGAGCAAGGGCGCTCAAAAAGATAATTCCACCCAAAACAGCAGCGAGTTTGTAAACAAGGCGGTTTTGGTTTTCAATCCAGAGTCCAAGAAGGGGTTTTGATTGAGTTGTTGTCATCAACATATATAAAATTAGTAGCTCTAAGCCACTAAAAAGTCACTCGTGAAAGTGGCTTAAGTCCGCTATAGTAAGCTCAATTATATGGCTGAACGCGTTACGGTTGATTTAGAGTTTACTCCCAATCCCAATTCTCTGAAGTACATCACGAATCCTCCCTTACTTGAAAAAGGCGCAATCAACTTTAAAGATAAAGCAAGTGTGGGGGGACGTTCGCCCTTGGCGGATATTCTTTTTGCTTTAGAGGGTGTTCAGGCAGTGATGGTCGGGCAAAATTTTGTGACAGTTAACATTGCAAGTTTTGATCGTCTAACCGAATTAAACGATGAAATCATGGCGGCTCTTAAAAGTTTTTTAGAGTCAGGCGCAAAAGCTGTGAGTGTTGAAATTCAAATCGAAAGTCAAAGTCCTTCTTATGGTTCTTTAACAGAGATTGAGAAAAAAATTGTAGAAATACTTGATAAAGAAATTCGACCAAGCGTTGCAATGGATGGAGGCGACATTACTTTTGAAAAGTACGAGGATGGAATTTTGTTTCTCCACATGAAAGGGGCCTGCGCAGGCTGTCCCTCCTCGACGATGACTTTAAAGATGGGTATCGAAAATCGTATTCGACAGATCATTCCCGATCTTATTGATGTCGTGGCTGTTTAAATTGGTTTTTTGGGAGGTCTTCCTGAAAAAAGACCAATCAATCCACTCACAACAGCCAAGACGAGAAAGACCCAGACATATGTCTGACTGATGTTGAGATTCAATCCAGCAATTCCTTTTGTTCCAAATAACATTGCAACTAAAGCTAATACAAAAAATATCAATGCAGTTTTTAACATTTTGTTTTCTCCTTCTTCTCATCTTTCATGAAGCAAGTCGTATGCCATTTGCGAATGTATTTTCATCGTGCACGTGAGCAAAACTGACATATTGTGAGGTCAAAGAGGATGACTAGGGGGCAAATCAGAACAAGGATTTGCTTGAAGGAAGAGTGGATGAAAAAAATAATTTGGATGACGGATGATGAAGCTAACACGCAAGATGATCCTTCATCATGTTCTTTGATTGTAAAAAGCGAAAGCATGAAGCAGCTCCTTCACTTGGTCGATCGAATTGCGCCTACCAATGCAAGTGTTTTACTCACGGGTGAGAGCGGAACGGGCAAGGAAGTGATTGCACAAATTATTCATGAACGTAGTCAGCGATCCTCAAAGTCTTTTGTGGCTGTAAATTGCTCTGCCATACCTGAAGCGCTTTTGGAGAGTGAATTGTTTGGTCATGCGAAGGGATCCTTTACGGGAGCTATTGATAAAAGACTTGGTCTTTTTGAAGAAGCGAATCAGGGAACGTTGATGCTTGATGAAATTGGGGAGTTGTCTCTGCCATTACAAGCAAAGCTTCTTCGAGTGATTCAAGAAAAAAAAATTAAACGAGTGGGAGAGAATTCCATGCGTGAAATTGATGTGAGAATTATTGCGGCTACACATCGAAATTTAACAAAGATGGTTCAGGACGGTAGCTTTAGAGAAGATTTGTTTTTTCGTTTGAATGTCATTCCCATTCATATTTCTCCCTTAAGAGAAAGAAAAGAAGATTTGCTTCCGTTAGCTCATTATTTTGTCAAAAGAAGTTGTCGATTAAATGATTTAGCAAGAAAATCTTTAAGTGAGAGTGCTCTTGAAAAAATTTTGCTTTCTCCATGGAAGGGCAATGTTCGAGAACTCGAAAACACATTAGAAAGAGCGGTGCTTCTTTCCGATGGTCCAAAAGTTGAAGCTGAAAGTATCACGGTCAATCATGACTGTAATGGGAAGATAGATTCCAATCCCGTCTCTTCTTCATCTTCAAACGGACATCAAAAGTCTTTGTTTAGTTTTCCTCCGACACTTCATTCTTTGCTCACCATTGAAGAGTTAAACTTGCTTTATATTCATCATGTCTTAAGTCTTGTGGGAAATGTACGGGATCGAGCTGCAAAAATTTTGGGAATCGATCGCAAAACTCTTTATCGAAAGCTCGTTGAAGAAACTCGACAGAGTGTTTAGCTAATGAACCTTTAGTTTGAAGACTTTTGAATGAAAATGGAAGGAATTAAAAGTTCTCGAGCTTCGTCGCTTAAGAAGTCAAACCATTGAGGAGGGTTGGCTTTCTTGAGGTCTTTTTCTTTTTGATAATCCATTATTTTCTTTGAGCGCTCAAGGTTTAGCTTTGAAGGTAAATAGAGACTTGAAATAAACTTTTTAAGTGCTTTGTTATTTTTCATGCGTGCCCCCCACTGTTTGAGTTGTGAACTGTTAACTTGAAAGCAAGGGATGTGCCAGATCTAGATGTTTTTTTAAAGCATGTAGGAGTGCTTTTGTTTTTTTAAGCGGGAAGTTTGACTCAGCAAATTGGCATTATGACACATGCCCAATAAGTTTTATTACCAAAAAAAGTTTACGCCGCTATTCACTGCAATTGCGTTTTTGTTCAGTGACTTGTGGAGTGTTGCAAATACGGATCCCACTCCAAATTCAACGTGTGGTCCGAAGAAAAAACGAGGATTTATAAAATCAGGCCCTTTGCTTCCATCGAGAGCAAGTTCGCCGACTGCATTCATTCCATCTGCTCCATTAACGGCGCTGATCGTATTTCCTGGGCTTAGGCTACCGTTGCCACTTGTGCTTCCAAGGCTTATATCGGCTCCTATTCCACCAATTAATTTCAAGGTATAGAGAATGCGTAATCCTGAAGATACTTCGATAGGAATAGAGAGTGTTTTGACGTTTGCGTTAAGTAGCGCTGAAGCATTTGATACCGTGACGTTAAATGGTGTTCCGTTGCTCTCAACTGTAAAGCTATCGTCAAGTGGAATAGTTGCTCCTACGTCTAGTTTTGAATACATAAAACCACTTGATAGATCGAGGCCAGTCCATTTGAAGCTTTTGGATCCCCAGTTCTTTTCGTTGAAAATTTTGTACTGTAATCCAATCCCGGCTCCAAAATATTTTGCATTTACTTCTTTAAAGCTTCGATTCATACCAAATCCGGCGAAATAGAAATTTAACGGATGTGCTTCGAGCCACGAAGCCTTGAAAAAATTATTTGCGTTTAATCCGAGGATGATAGCAGCTTGAAAACCAAAGCCTTTAAATTGTTCTGGGTTTTGAGTTATGTTTTTGAAGTCGGTAATTTTTTTGGCTCCAAGATCCGCTCCACCGCTGACGGTTAGTCCAAGTAAAAAATTTTTATAAACAGGTGCGTAGCTTGTTGTTGTTCCCGCAGCCGAAATTGTGTTTGCGTTAGACATTCCCTTAAAAAAGTCTACTTGAGTGTCTGCAGAGGGGAGGTTCTTGTTAACTTGCTCGGATACAAGGGTTGCGATGGCTTGTGCTTGTGTGTCGTCTACTGCTCCTTGGCCCGTCACGTTGATGAGTTTAAAAAGACCCGCTTGCGCAAGTGAAATAGTAAAAATAAAACAGAAAATGAATTTTTTTAAAGTCTTAAGCATAGGGTGTTAGCTTCTTTTTATCATTTTTTTTAGATTGAATCCAAAGTTAAAGTTTGTAAGCTTCTCACTTGGCATAACAAGCTAAAAATGAAACATAAAATTCGTCTTCTTGATCAAAGTGTTATTCATCGAATTGCAGCCGGAGAAGTTGTCGAAAATCCAGCGTCGGTAATAAAGGAATTGGTAGAAAACTCACTTGATGCAGGATCGAGCACCATTGTTATCAAGCTGGTTTCTTCAGGTTTTGATTTAATTGAGGTTCAAGATAACGGTTGGGGAATGTCTCCTGAGGATTTAGAGGTTTGTTGTCAAAGGCATGCCACAAGTAAAATCAAAAGTCTGGATGATTTAGATCAGATTTCTTCTTTGGGTTTTAGAGGAGAAGCCCTCGCGGCTTTGTCTGCTATTTCTCAGCTAGAGATTCTCTCAAAAGAAAAAGATTCTCCTGATGCTTGGCTTTTAAAAAGAAGTGGTTCTGAATATTCAACTTTGCCAGCAACTCGCAATGTTGGAACAACAATTAGGGTACACCATCTTTTTTTTAACACTCCTGCTCGACTTAAATTTATGAAGTCTCAAAATTCTGAAGCTTCAAAATGTATTCGAGTTTTTCTTGAAATAGCACTGGCTCATCCTGATCGAGCTATGAGTCTTTACTTGATGAGTTCAAGCGGGGAGATAAACGAGGAATATGTTTTTGAGGCTTCTGATCGAGCAAAGCGTGTTTCAGAGATTCTAAAAAAAATTAAGGATGATTTTTTTCATGCTCAGCCCGAAGTTCATCCAAATGGATTAAAAAAACTTGAGTTAATTTTTTTAAAAGCACCTCATTATGCTCGAAATTCTCGAGATATTTATTTTGTTGTTAACGGACGATGTGTTGAGGATAAGCGCTTGCCTTATGTTCTTCGTGAAGCCTTTGGCTCTTTGATTGAAGTGGGGCATTATCCGCGAGGTGTCGTTTATCTTGATGTTGATTTAAGTGTCGTAGACATAAATGTGCATCCTCAAAAAAAAGAGGTAAGATGGAGTCAGGATTTCCCTCTCTATTCACTTATTTATGAAACAATCAAGCAAGCGCTTCATTTACCTCTTATAATTGCGGAAAAAGAAAAAAATACTTCAGACGATCTTTCATTATTTACTTCTTTTTCTAACAAGACAGTTGAATCAAATATTTCTTCACAAAACTTATCAGATCTGAATAATTCTTCTTTTAGCTCTGTTTCTTCTTGTGAGATTCAAAAAGTCACTCGCTCAACATTCTTTTCTTCTTTAAGAGTTGTGGGAGAGGTGGGGGCTGCTTGGCTTTTGTGCGAGTCTCCAGAGGGTTTAATTATCATTGATCAACATGCGGCTCATGAGCGTGTTCGCTTTCATGAATTTATGCAGAAGGATCTGTTTCCTTCAATGGCTTTGCTTTTGCCACTCAAGGTAAAAATTCCACTAGCAGCTCAAGGAAACGAAGAGAGAATTCTTCAAGCTTTTGAAAGCTTTGGGTTTGAGGGAATTTCTAATACGAAAAATGAGCTTGAGTTTTTTAGTGAACCCAAAACCGAGAGAAAAGTAGACTGGAAGCATGTTTTTGACGAGGTTTTTGAACGCTCGCAGGGAAGTGAGAAGCTTGAGTCTTTGCTTCATCAGCTGAAGGTTTGGATTGCGAGTTCTCTGGCTTGTCATGGAAGCGTTCGTCGTGGTCAGCGTTTAACGAACGATGAAATTAAGTCTCTTCTTTTGCAGTTGGATCAAGTTGATTGGAAAGAGTTTTGTCCACATGGAAGACCAACCTGGCTTCCTTTTTCTCATACCAAGCTTGAAGAGGAATTTCATCGCTCATGAAATTGCAGAGAAAATTTATTCGATCCATTGATGAATGGTCTCGGACTGTTCCTCTTTCTGTATTGGGTCCCACGGGGAGTGGAAAAACTTCATCGGTCATAAGTTTTTGCAAAAAGTTTTCCCTTAAGCCCTGCCTTGTGAGTCTTGATTCCGTGGCTGCTTATAAGGAATTAAATTTAGGTTCTTCCAAGCCTCTAGGTGATGAAAGAGTTGCTTTTGAATGGTTGGGTCTTGATCTTGTATCGGTAAGCGAAAAAATAAATGCCTCCATAATGAAATCGGCGGTCCTTAAGGGTTTAGAGAGCTTTCAAGCTTTTAGAAATGTGCAATCGAGTTCTCTCCCTCCCATTTTTGTGGGTGGAACGCATTTCTATGAGCGGTTTATTTTAGAAGGGGCTGCTCCAGGTGAGGCTAGTGATCGAGAGTTTATAAAAGAATTAGAATCTCAGGGTGCGCAAAAAACCTTAGATCATTTAATAAAAGCTGATTCTCGTTGGGGTGAATTTTTACATCTGAATGATCATTTTCGAATTTTTCGTTATGGAGATTTAGTTCTCAGGCAGGGGCTTAGTTTTGATTTGCTCCGTAAAGGTAGCGATCAGGCGCTTTATCCAGTCGTTGAAACATTGATTCTTGAGGTGGAAAAAGATCTCCTTGAACTAAAATTAAGACAACGGATTGATCAAATGTTCGACGCGGGATGGATTGAAGAAGTAGAAGTGTTGCTCAACTCTTTCTCCTCTGCTTCGCCTGGATTTCAAACGATAGGTTATGTTGAGGTTGTTGATTATTTAACTCAAAAAAAATTGAGTTTGACTGAATTAAAAGAAAAAATACTTATTCGCCACAGGCAACTCGCTAAACAACAGCGAACATGGCTACGCTCTTTGAATCGTTAATTTTGAATACGATCGACTGAAATGATTCCATCCAATTGCTCAATTTCTCGAATGCAATCATGAAGCTGGATTTTGTCGCTCACTTCTAGGTCGAAAATTCCCGTCGCTTTTTTATCGTTTCGAGCGCGAATGTTTGCGGATTTAATATTTACGCCTTTTTCCGAGATGACTTGAGAAACTTTATTCAAGATTCCAGGCTCATCTTTACAAAAAATCTTAATTCGAACCATTAGGTTACGAATGTTTGGGTTGACATCCCAAATGACGTCGATCGCTCTATTTGGATCGAGGTCGAGGATTTTTTTACAGTCTAGCTTGTGGATCATCACACCTTTACCGCGGGCAATGTATCCTACTATTTCTTCACCTGGGAGGGGATTGCAGCATTTTCCAAAGCGAACCAGCACTTCGTCCTCAAGGCCTCTGATTTTAATCAAAGATCGCGGTCTTGTTTTGCTGGATCCGTTAAGGGGGGCTTTTTTCTTCGAATCAGACGTTTCTGTTTCAATTGGCTTAGAGTCTGGGAAGATAAATTCTAGGAGTTTCTCGGGTCCTGCTTTTCCATAGCCAATAGAAATAAGCATTTCATCAAAGGAAGCAAAAGAGAGCTTTGAGACGACTTCTTCAAGGTCTTTTCTTTTTTCAATTTTGCTCATGCTTTCGCCAAGGCGTTTGCATTCACGTTCTAAAATTTCGAGCCCAAGATCTCTCGCTCTCGCACGCTCTTCAGAGCGAATAACTTGTCTAATTTTCGCTTTTGCTCGGCTTGTTTTAACAATTTTGAGCCAGTCTTTGTTAGGTCGAGCACTAGGACTTGTGAGAATTTCAACGGTATCTCCCGAGCGAAGTTTATGTTTAAGAGGGACGATTCTTCCGTTTACTTTTGCTCCAAGGCATTTGTTCCCCACTTCTGTGTGAACTGTGTAGGCGAAATCTAGCGGAGTGGCTCCTGAAGAAAGCTCGTAAATTTGTCCTTTTGGAGAAAAAACGTAAATATCACTCATAAACAATTCTAGTTTGAGTGATTCAAGGTATTCGGAGGGGCTTTCTGAATCTTGGTTTTCGGCTAATTTTCGGAGCCAGTGAAATTTAGAGCTGTCTTTTTCGCTCAGTCGACCACTTTTGTATTCCCAGTGAGCAGCAACCCCGAGTTCTGCCACCTTGTGCATTTCCTGAGTTCGAATTTGAATCTCTAAACGCTCACCATAAGGCCCAATTACCGTTGTATGGAGTGATTGGTACATATTGTTCTTCGGCATCGCTATATAGTCTTTAAAGCGCCCAGGAACAGGTTTAAAAAACGAGTGGACGATTCCTAGAACCTCATAGCACTCGCTCATCTTTTTTGTGAGTATACGAAAGCCAACGATGTCATGGATGTCTTCGAAGTTTACTTGCTGAGACTCCATTTTTTTGAAGATGGAGTAGAAGTGTTTAGCGCGTCCTACGGCATCAACGCTAAGTCCGTACTGCGATACTTTTTCTGTAATGATTCGAATAAGGCTCTGAATATATTCGTCGCGTTCAGCTTTTTTTTTGTTAATAAGTTGAGTGATTTTCTTATAAACGTCGGGCTTAAGGTATTTGAAGCTCAAATCTTCAAGCTCGATTTTCATCCAGCTAATACCCAATCTATTTGCGAGAGGAGCGTAAATCTCGAGTGTTTCTTCGGCAATCTTGAGTTGCTTTTCAGTCTTAAGATGATGAAGCGTGTGCATGTTGTGCGTACGATCCGCAAGTTTTACAAAGATCACACGAATGTCTTTGGCCATAGCCAAAATCATTTTACGAAAATTTTCGGCTTGTTTTTCGTGACTTGTGCTGAACTGAATTTGAGAAATCTTTGTGACGCCATCTACAAGGAAAGCAATTTCTTGGCCAAATTCTTTTCGAACATCTTCAAGCGTTGCAGGAGTATCTTCAACAGTGTCGTGAAGAATGCCCGTAACGATTGCGGGAAGGTCCATCTTCATGGTGGCAAGTATTTTGGCAACGCTTAAGGGATGAACGATGTAGTCTTCGCCAGATTTTCTTTTTTGTCCTTCATGGCGAGAGTGAGAAAATTTATAAGCGCGCTCAATTAATCCAAAATCAGCGTCGGGGTAATAGGTTTTGATAACCGCATTAACTTCTTCCAGAGTGACTTGGTTATCGAATTCTTCCATTTGTTTTGAGTTGTACTAACCCTTTAATTTTTTTCGGATAATTGACTCAATTTCTAAAGTCACTCGGTCAAGGCGATCGTTCAAAACAGAATAATCAAATTCTTCAATACGGCTTAGTTCTCTTCGAGCGTTTTCAAGGCGGCGACGAATATCGTCTTCGTTCTCTGTGCCTCTTTTTCGAAGGCGAGTTTCTAGAACGTCAAAATCTGGTGGCTTGATGAAAAAGGTCAAAGCTTTGGGGTAGGTTGCCTTAATAGAGGCTGCCCCTTGCACATCCAGAGTGAGAAAGAGAATAGCACCTTCTTTGAGGGCTTCATCGATGAACTTTTTAGTCGTTCCATATCGATAGCCGTGAACAACGGCCCATTCAGCGAGCTCTTTTTTTTCAACGAGTTGATCAAAATCTCCATCACTTACAAAGACATAATCTTGATTGGGTATTTCAGTATTTCTTTGAGGGCGAGTTGTGATGCTGATGCTTCTTCGTGAATTTTCAAAACGAGACATAAGCTCGCGAGTGAGAGTTGTTTTTCCACCACCACTGGGAGCAGAGATAACAACAAGCATAGATGAATGGTGGCTCAAATGAGAGGCTTTATCCATTTAAATATCCTAGGCTCTGTCACCTAAATCATCAAGGCGTTGCTTCAGACTCTTTAGGAAGAAGATTTGAAAATCTGTCGGAAAGAGTTTCTCTTGCCAAGGAAGATAAGACAATGTGTTGAGAATCGAGAACAACGAGAGATTTTACTTTTCTACCTTTAGTTGCATCTATTACTCGGTGCATACGTTCCATGTCTTGGCAGTATCTTCGTAAGGGCTCAGAGTCGTAAGACATAATGCCTGTCACGCGATGAGCAGGAACGGTGTTCGAAAAACCAACATCAAGGACATATCCCTCAAGAGCAATACGCGTCATTTGAGACCTTTCAGGAATTTTGAATCAAAATTTCTATATCGATCGTATCTTTTTTTCATTCGAACAGTGTCGCTATTTTTTGTAATCTTTTTTAATTGCTCGCTCAAAACTTTATGAAGGCTTTCCATCATTTTTTCACCGTTTTCTCCAGCGTCTGGAAAATCAATATCAATAATTTCATCGCAAAGTTTTAATTCTTTTAAGTGTGGTGCTGCGGATTTGAGAGCAATGGCAGCTTGTTTTGATTTTGAAGCGCTTGCCCAAAGTATTGCGGCACAGCTTTCAGGACTGATAACAGAGTACGTAGAGTTTTTGAACATAATGACAACGTCTGTGCAGGCTAGAGCAAGTGCCCCACCTGATCCGCCCTCTCCAATGACAACACTCAAGGTGGGAACATTGATTGAGAGAAGATTGTAAATAGAAGAAGCAATAGCTTCGGATTGTCCACGTTCTTCAGCGCCTATTCCAGGATAAGCTCCAGGGGTATCAACAAAAGAAATGAGCGGCATTCCAAATCTTTCAGCAAATTCATAGGCTCTTTGAGCTTTGCGGTAGCCCTCAGGGTGGGGCATTCCAAAGTTTCTTTCGATTTTTTCTTTGGTTTTTCTTCCTTTTTGATGACCCACAAAAACAACACTTTTTCCCTCTGGAAAAGCCTTAGAAGGACGCAGAATTCCAATACCTGCTAAGAGGGATTTGTCTTCTCTAAAAAGACGATCGCCTTTGATCTCGGTCCACGAAGAAAACATCGAGTCAAGATAATCTTGTGTATACGGACGCGCGGGGTGTCGAGACAGCTCAACGCTCATCCAAGCGGCTGATTTTGAAAGATCCTCATTTGGAGGTTGTTTCTTGTTGTTTTCCCTGTTTTCTTCGATTTTCATAGGAGAAAAGCTCCCAGATCACATAACTCTTTGCAAGGTTCGGTGCAGCTTTTTGGGGTCTTTTTAAGAAAAAGAATTTTTTTTAAAAAAAATTTTAAGCACTGCTTGACTCCCGAGCACCTAGGCCATACACCATTAAAACACTCAGCAGTTACCAACTAACTCTGAGTTGTTCTTTGAAAACTAAATAGCAAGTGACGAGCGAGTGAAATCGGCTCTAACTAAGTCTGTAAAAAGACAAAGTTAGCAACGATACTCGCAGATGTCCTTGTCAATTTTTTTTGTGCTTTTTAATAAAATCACAGACCCTTAAAAGTTTGTGACAAAAGCAACAGTAATTTAAATTTAGCTAGCGCTTCATAAGGTAAAAGATATGAAGTCGCTGAGCTTAGGATTTTATGAAGAGTTTGATCCTGGCTCAGAACGAACGCTGGCGGCGTGCCTAACACATGCAAGTCGAACGAGAAAGTAGCAATACGAGTACAGTGGCGGACGGGTGAGTAATACGTAGATAATCTACCTTATAGTGAGGAATAACTACTCGAAAGGGTAGCTAATACCACATGTGGTTTCAGATCGATGGATTTGAAAAGAAAGGGGGGTCGTAAGATCTCTCGCTATTAGATGAGTCTGCGTCCGATTAGCTAGTTGGTGAGGTAATGGCTCACCAAGGCGACGATCGGTAGCTGATCTGAGAGGATGATCAGCCACACTGGAACTGACACACGGTCCAGACTCCTACGGGAGGCAGCAGTGGGGAATATTGCACAATGGGAGAAATCCTGATGCAGCGACGCCGCGTGGGTGATGAAGGCCTTCGGGTTGTAAAGCCCTGTCGGCTGGGAACAAGGTAGACGTGCTCATACCACGTTTGCTTGAGTGTACCAGCAAAGGAAGCACCGGCTAACCCTGTGCCAGCAGCCGCGGTAATACAGGGGGTGCTAGCGTTGTTCGGAATTACTGGGCGTAAAGGGCGCGTAGGCGGTCTTGCAAGTCAGGGGTGAAATCCCGGAGCTTAACTCCGGAATTGCTTCTGATACTGTGAGGCTAGAGTGTATTAGAGGATGGCGGAATTCCTAGTGTAGTGGTGAAATACGTAGATATTAGGAAGAACACCGGTGGCGAAGGCGGCCATCTGGGATACAACTGACGCTGAGGCGCGAAAGCGTGGGGATCAAACAGGATTAGATACCCTGGTAGTCCACGCCGTAAACTATGGATACTCGCTGTAGCTGGTAATCATTCCGGCTGTGGCTTAGCTAACGCGATAAGTATCCCGCCTGGGAAGTACGGTCGCAAGATTAAAACTCAAAGGAATTGACGGGGGCCCGCACAAGCGGTGGATTATGTGGTTTAATTCGAAGCAACGCGCAAAACCTTACCTGGCCTTGACATGCCCTTGACCGGCACGGAAACGTGCCTTCTCTTCGGAGCAGGGGACACAAGTGCTGCATGGCTGTCGTCAGCTCGTGTCGTGAGATGTTTGGTTAAGTCCAGCAACGAGCGCAACCCTTGTCTTTAGTTGCCACCATTAAGTTGGGCACTCTAGAGAGACTGCCGATGTCAAATCGGAGGAAGGTGGGGATGACGTCAAGTCCTCATGGCCTTTACGGCCAGGGCTACACACGTAATACAATGGACGATACAAAGAGCTGCCAACCAGCAATGGGGAGCTAACCTCAAAAAATCGTCCTCAGTTCGGATAGGAGGCTGCAACTCGCCTCCTTGAAGCTGGAATCGCTAGTAATCGCGGATCAGCATGCCGCGGTGAATACGTTCCCGGGCCTTGTACACACCGCCCGTCACACCACGAAAGCTGGTTTTACCAGAAGTCGGTGCGCCAACCGTAAGGAAGCAGCCGCCCAAGGTGAGATCGGTGATTGGGGTGAAGTCGTAACAAGGTAGCCGTAGGGGAACCTGCGGCTGGATCACCTCCTTTCTAATGGAAATCGAGCTCTCAATTTTAGCCTTAAAACTAATTTTGATCTCATGAACAAGGCATCTCATTAGGCGCTCGTCCACTTGCTATTTAGCTTTGAAAGTCCAACACGATGCTCTCTAGCATTGCCTGTTTAAGACTTGGACTGTTACTAATTTATTTTAGTAATTTTGGGCCTGTAGCTCAGGTGGTTAGAGTACGTCCCTGATAAGGACGGGGTCAGAAGTTCAACTCTTCTCAGGCCCACCATGCTTTACGAGTGTGTCGGATTGTTCTTTGAAAATTGAGAAGGCTAAGTTGCATTCAATCAGAATACTTAGTGATGAGTATCTGATGAATGTACAATCATCGCGCACTCCAGCGCGATGGTAAATATTTATTGCGCGTATCATAGTACGCGACAATAATCCAAATTTTACTGCAAACAGTTTGTATGTGTAAAAACATACGAATCTAGTTTCGTAATAGAAGTTATCAATCAATAAGGACCGACATCCTTAATGATTAAAAATAAAGCTGTCGTACGCTGAGTACGACGGTAGATCAAAATATAATTTTGATTCATCAAAATGAATAGAAATGTAAGTGAGCAAAGTTTTTAAACTTTGCGAATTTGTGTCAGTCTAATTCGTGATGCTGAATCTCAAGCACACAATGTCAAGCTACTAAGAGCACATGAAGGATGCCTTGGCAGTCAGAGGCGATGAAAGACGTAGCAATCTGCGAGAAGTTACGGGGAGCTGATAAGCAAGCATTGATCCGTAAATGTCTGAATGGGGCAACCCACCTGTTATTACAGGTATCTTACGCTGAATTCATAGGCGTATGAAGCAAACCCAGGGAACTGAAACATCTAAGTACCTGGAGGAAAAGAAATCAAAAGAGATTCCCCTAGTAGTGGCGAGCGAAGAGGGAATAGCCTAAACTTTATGAGGAAACTCATAGAGGGTTGTAGGGCAGCAATGTGGACTTAAATTTGTTAGTCGAATCTCCTGAAAAGCAGAACCATAGAAGGTGATAGTCCTGTAGATTAAAACAAGTTTATACCTAGCTGTACCCTGAGTACTTTG
>JBIKUK010000007.1:0-161214 GCA_044347615.1 Bdellovibrionota bacterium
AAAAACTGTCAGTGTTGCGGCTCCTGGTGGAGGAATTTTATCTCTTCAACAAAATCAAGCTTATGGATTTATGAATGGAACGAGTCAGGCAACAGCTTTCGTTTCGGGATTGTCCGCTCTTGTTTGGAGCATGAATCCTCAATTAACAAACTTAGAAGTGAAACAAATCATACAGAAATCAATTGTGAAGACTGCAGCTTTGAAAAATAAAGTGATCACAGATGGTTATGTGGATGCTGGCTTAGCGGTGAAAATCGCCTCAGAATTTAAAAACAAATCAAAGAACCAGCTCAAAAAAGCTTCCAAGTTGCGAGTTCTTTCGGGACTTCAAGGTGTTCCAAGTCTTCAGTTCAAAGAGAGCCAGTAAGAAGCCACCTCGACCCGCTCCAGTGAGTTTAGCTCCAAAAGCTCCTTGGTTAATTATCTGATATTGAAGAGCGTTGAGCTCTTCGTTTGAAGCTCCTAGTTCTCCAAGCAAAGAATGAGCTTTATTCATGAGTAATCCGAGACTCTGAATTTTATTATTTTGAAGAGCTGCTTTTGCTTCGAGAGCAAGTAATTGAAGTTGGGAGATTGTTTCTTTCCACAGAAGAGGGTCTCTCTCTTTAAGTGATTGGCTTTGTTGGACTATTGTATGAGTGTTTCTTCTGATTTTTGAATCAAATAAAACAAAAATAAATTTTGAGTTAAAGTCATCAGGAAAAATTATTTCGCTAAACTCTTTAGGGTTGAAAAAGTGAAGAGTTTTTTCTTTCACAATTATCGTGGGGTCTATGCCGGAGCTTTTGCCATGAAATCTAAATTCACTTTTCCAAGATTTTTCAATCAATTCTGTTGAGTTAATATTTTTTCTGAAAAGACGATTAAGTGCGACACAGAGTGCGGCAGATGATCCGAGACCTGCTCCAATTGGAAGACTGCTTTTTATGTTATAGGCACCGATAGTATTGAATTCTGAGAAATCTTCTTTGAGCAGTGACCAAAAAAGTTTTTCGTCTTTGTCTTGTAGAGGGAAATTCACCGTAAGGCTATTTTCTTTTTTTGCCTCAAAGCTGATTTCAATTTTAAGCATTTTTAGAGGAAGAGCGAGTGCACTTCCCCCTTCAAGAATAGAGTGCTCTCCTAAAAGAATACATTTTCCGCAAGCTGAGGCTTGTTGAAGCTTCATTAAGAGGCCTTTTTTAAAGGACAGCCTGAAGGCTAATGATTAGTAAAAGAGTTGCAAGACCTCGAGCAACCATAGAGGCAACAATTCCAAATCGCATACTTAAGCGTGAGCCTATATAACCCCAAACGAAAACAATCAAAAAAAGATAAAAGTTAACGGCACCCACTCCAAAGCTTAGGGCTTCAATGAAGGCACTGCTTTTTGTACCCCAGGAGGGTGCAAGAACGTGACGGTAAATAATTTCACATGCAGGACTAAGAATAAAAGCCCATGCAAGAAGGCCTGCCATTTTGTAGTGACTAAGGTCACTCAGTTGAGCTGTTTTTTCTTTGTTAAACCAAGCAAGTAAAATGCCGACCAAGAACATGACCAGGCCAATTCCAATGCCCATCATCCAAGATCCAGTGTGAGTTTTAAGGATTTTAAGTTCATTGCGAGTTTTGAGTAATAGAAGCGCGGTTGCAAGACAAAGAGGAGCCGCTATAAAAATACGAGTCCAAAAAACTTCAGGGAGATGTCCTCCGCCAAAAGACCAAAGAATGGTAAGGCATGAAACAACGTAGGCTACAACTTCCATAAAATTAAGTTAGCAGCTGGATGAAGGGGAGCCAACTTCGTCTTCCCAGATTTCAGCATTTAGGGAGTTTTTTTTGAGAAGCTCTTTAACAAGGGGAGTTATGGGCTTTTCCGAGATCAGGTGAACGTTGGGGCCCGCATCGAGGGTAAAGTAAAAATCACGAGATGGAATTTTTTGGATTTCTTTTAAAAACTTTTTACATTCTTCCGTTTGGTATTCCACGGGGTGGGGGTTGTGGCGCATGATTTCATGCATTTCGAGTGCTTCTTCTTCAATAGTCGTTCCAAGAAGAGATATATTTTTTTCGTGAATAGATTTTTTTACTTTTTCAAGGCGCTCGGAAATTTTGCTGAGGCGTTTTGCAAAAAGAGGGCTGAGTGTTGCAAATTTATGGCCATCTGTACTTGAAACTTTTTTTTCAACTTTCGAAAAAATAAGAATCGTATCGTAAAGCTTCCAGTCGCTTTTGTGCACGCGAATTGTTTTTTCGTTCCACTCAACAAATGGGCCATGTAAAGAGCGGCAAGCAGAGCCTGATCCTCTTCGTGCGAGGTTGGCAAGGTCTTGAGGTTTTTCAATGAGAAGCTTTTGAAGAAAGTCATCTCCTCTCGACCAAGAGATAAAGGCTTTTGTCAGAGCAGAAAAAGCAGAAGCCGAAGAAGCTATTCCCGTTCCAGTGGGAAAGTTATTTGAAGAGAAAAGCTTAAAGGGACGGATTTCTTTTTGTAGATAATCTTCAATTCGTTTGATGTGTGCTGATATTTTTTCTTGGTCTTTGCTAGAAGCGATTTTGTCTTGAATGAAAAATTCAAAACTTGGAGCTTCTTCCAAGGAGACTTGCGTTTGAGCTTTCGAAAGAGTCATGCTTAGTGAGGGATTGAGTCCGATGTTACGATCCTCGTCTGAGTTGCTTTCTTTTTTCCCCCAGTATTTAATGAAGGCGATATTGGGGCTTGATGTAAGAGAGAGTTTGTGAAGAGAGCCTTTCATGCTTTTTACTCTATCAAGTTTTGGCTCTTTCAAGAATCTATAATTGAGGCATTTGAAGGTTGAGAAGTTTCAACCCAGTAGCCTTTTTTAATTAAATCATTCAGAAGTTCTTTTCTGTGCTCGACTCTTGTCCAAAGCATAAGAGTGTCACCTCCTCCAGCACCGGTTGTTTTAAGGCAGCTGATCCATTTTTTTTCGACCCATTCATTTTGCAAAGAAAGAACAAAAGGGGGAATGACACCAAGCATTTTTAGGAGCTCGAAATGTTCGTGGATGCAGAGTTCCCAGTTTTGATTTTTGAAAAAATTTTCGGTGCTTTTTCCAATTTCAGAGAAGATTTTTTCATGAATATTTTGAGGCATGGATTTTAGGGCCTCAGAGGTTTTCATTTTTCGTCCTGTGTGCACAAGAAGGAGCTCTGGGGGTAGCTCTGTTTTGAGTTTTTCTAAAGGGTTAGTTTTAAGAAAGCCGCCACAGGCTTGGATTAGTAAATCAAAGCCCGATCCTCCTCCTTGAAACTCAATTAATTTTTTTTGAAATGATAAAATTTCTTTTTGAGAGAATTTTCTTTTTTGAAAGTTTATTTTTTGCTCAAGAATGAGCAAAGAAAGAAATAAAGCGCTGCTTGAGCCAAGTCCCTCAGAAAGATCCCAGTTTCTTTTGAGCGTTAATTTTTTTTTGTTTAAAGCTTTGACGGGTTTTTTGAAAATATATCGAAGCACTTCTTGTGAGTTTTTTAAAAAATCAGGAGCCTCGTCTTTTTCATTTTCTTCATCATCTTTCCAATGAAAAAAGCACTCTGGGCATTTAATTTCGAGTCCTTCTTTTTCACTCTCTTCGAGGGTGCATTCAAAGAACTTGTCGAGGGCCAAGCCCAGCGCAGGATAGTTTTTTAAAACTCCCCATTCGCCAAAAAGAATAAGCTTAGCCGGGATGCGACTGTGAAAGATAAGGCTCACGTTTTTGACGTTCTTTCTCTCGGAATTCTCTGAGAGCAATTTCCGCTTCACTTGCATTGATTTGCTTTCTTTGAATTAAAAGGTCAGCAATGATCTCAACTTCTGCGCCTTGTGCTCCTGCCGCGAACGCAATGTTTTTTGCATGTAAGCGCATATGACCTTTTTGAATTCCTGTTGTGCAAAGAGCACGTAGGGCGGCAAGATTTGCAGCAAGTCCCGAGCAAGCGATGATTTTTCCAAGCTCTTCAGACGATGGATTTCCAAGGATTTGAAGAGCTATACGGGCAGAAGGGTGAAGGCGAGTGACGCCTCCCACTGTTCCCAGTTGCAAGGGAATGGTGAGTTCCCCTATGAGAAAGCCTTTAGCGTCGACGTACCATTTTGAAAGAGAGCGATAGCGGCCTGTTTTTGCTGCAAAAGCATGCGCTCCTGCTTCGATCGCTCGCCAATCGTTTCCTGTGACGATGACGACGGGATCAACGCCATTCATGATTCCTTTGTTGTGAGTAGCTGCTCGGTAAGGGTCATTGTCTGCGAAAACAAAAGCTTCCCAAACGCGTTGGGCAATTTCTTCGGGCTCAATAGCGCCGACTAAATCTGAAGACATAAGGTGTTTGGGATCTATTCGGCAACTTGCTTGAAAAAGTTTTCGATCTGCAAGGTTACTCAGGATTTTTAATCCGATGCGAGCGCCGGTGATTTCTTGCAAATGAGGGGCAATTTTTTCGCAAACGGTATTAATGATGTTAGCGCCCATTGCATCGCGAGTATCAATTAAGACATGAACCACTAAAAAAGGTTTTTCAGTGTTATCGTTTGTGTGCACTTCGATATCTTGAACGCCGCCGCCCCTCATGAGAAGTCTTGGATGAACAGCGTTGGCAGTTTCAATGAGAAATTGTTTATTTGCGGTAATTTTGTCGACGCAGTTTTTCCATTCTTCTAGTGGAACATCGAGAAGTTGAATTTGGCCAATCATCAAGGACGACAAGCATTTTGCTTGAAAACCTCCAGCTTCATAAGCGATTCGAGCCGCATTGCTAGAAGCGGCTATGACGGAGCTTTCTTCAACAGCCATGGGAACAAGGTAATCGTCTCCGTTGATTTTGAAGCTTGTCGCAATTCCTAAAGGTAGAGGATAGGAGCCAACGGCATTCTCGACAAATAAATCAGTTGTTTCAAAGTTCAGAGCGCTATCTTGAGTAAAAACTCGAAGTTGATCCGAGGGGATTTCTGCAAATTCACGTAGAGCATCTAAGCGTTCTCCACGTTTTAATTTGTAAAATCCTTTAATGCGGCTCGACTTCATAGAGTGTTAATCCTTTATCTTTTAGTTTAGCGATGTTTGCTGAATTCGTACAGAAAAGTGAAATTTTAAGAGCTTCGCAAAGCTCAAAATAAGTTATTTTAAGCTTCTCAACTTGCTCAGCTTCTGATTTTACGTCAAAAGCCTTCAGAAAAGGTAGCGCGAGGCCTGTGAGATCAGCACCCAAGTAAAGAGCTTTCGCAGCTTCAAGACCGTTTCGAATTCCTCCTGAAGCTATAATGGGAAAAGATTTTCCAAGAATAGTACGGGCTTCAATGAGAGCCTCGGTAGTAGGTATGCCCCAGCTTCTAAATTGTTCACCAAGATTGGCACGGTCAGTGTGGCGAAGGCCTTCAATATACCCCCAGTGCGTACCTCCAAAGCCAGCAATGTCGATCGCTTTAATTCCTACTTCGTGAGCGCGACGGCACGTTTGAGCATCGAGACCACATCCCGTTTCTTTGAGGATTATAGGAACAGAGCTTTGTTTGCAAAGCTCAGAAATTTTAGGCCATAAGTTTTTAAAATTTCGATTTCCTTCTTTCTGGATAGCTTCTTGAAGGGGATTGAGGTGCAAGATGAGAGCTTGTGCTTGAAGTTTTTCAATTAAATACAAACAATCTTTTATACTGACACCATAGTTTAGTTGAACGGCGCCTATGTTTGCATAAAGAACAGCGCGAGGAGCGACTTTGCGTAAGTTGAATACTTCTTGAGAGCCTAAGATTTTTTCAGATTTATCTTCTAAAAAAATTCTCTGAGATCCAACGCCCATAGGGATTTTCATCTCTTGGGCAAAAAGAGCAAGGGTTTGGTTAATTTGTTCTCCTCGAGCAGAACCACCTGTCATACTTGAGATGAGCAAGGGAGCGGAGAAGTTTTGGTCTAAGAATTTGCTTTCAAGACTGATTTCATCAAAGTTCAAATCAGGAAGGGCAGAGTGGGGAAGTGTTATGTGTTCCCATCCAGCGCTACCGATTGAGTTAACATTTTTTTGGGTGCAAAGATCAAGGTGCTCGTCTTTGCGAGAAAGTGTTTCAGAGAAAGATTGAATTTTATCTTTCTGAAAGTCTTCCATAACTTGATTAGCTTTGAGCCTTTCCCTCGAGGGCAAAATTTGCACGAATTTTAAGTTGATTGACTAATTCTTGGAGGATTTCAGAATTACCAAGAGTCTTTGCAAGCTCAGTTGCTTCTTCTAAAATTTCTTCAATTTTTGCACGAGCATTCTCAATAACATGAGAAGACTTACAGGATTCAATTAGAGAAGTGATGTTTAGAGCTTGGATTTTTTCTTCGAGAGAAGGAAGTGCTTTCCATAGCTCAAATTGTTGCGGCTCTTTTTCAAAAAGCAGCATCAAAGGAAAAGACGGTGCAGAGCTCACGAATTCGTTACAGAAATCAGAATCAAGCTTTGAAGGTGTTGCAAGAGTATCGATCACATCATCGATAAGCTGAAAGGCGACACCTAAGTGATGTCCAAAATCAAAAGCTGTCTTGATGAGGTCGGTCTGGCCTGTGGCCCATGCACCAGTTTCTGAGCACCAGGAAAAAAGAGAGGCTGTTTTTAGCTTTGCAATTTGAAAAATTTGTTCGGATTTAAAATTCCGAGTGCTCACAATTTCTTTTTGTAGAATTTCACCTTCGACAAGTTGCTGAATTGTTTTTGCAAGTTTCTGACTTGGATAGAGAAAAGCACGTTCCATGAGACGAGCAAAAGCTTCGGCGTAAACAAAGTCTCCCACGAGAATTGCGATTTTATTTCCGTGTAAAATTTGTGCGCTTTGCATTCCTCGTCTTTCAGGAGATTCATCGATCACATCGTCGTGAAAAAGTGTTGCCGTGTGAACAAGTTCTGCAACGGCTCCGAGTTGGTGAAGGTCGTCTGCTTTAAGGTCCTGAAATAGGCCGTACTTTGATGTGTCTGCTTTTAATCCTAAGACTTTACGAATACTTTCAAAAGTTGCCAAAAGAAGCAGGGGGCGAATGCGCTTACCGCCAGCACTTACGAGACGAGCCGAAAGTTCAGCAGGGTAAGTTGTAAAACTATTCAGACGCTGACTGAGGCACTCTTCTACAGCCTGAAGATGTTGATCGAGGAAGCTATGGTCATCGCTACTCTCAGTAAGAGTTGAAAAAGCCTTTGAAGGCTTTGAGGGTTGAGTCACTAAGTTCATGTTTTTGTTCCCGCTTTTAAAAGACGGTCCTTATTGTTTAAGACTCTTCGCGACATTTGTATAGGGTTTTAATAAGGCAAATAAGGGAGCAATGTTCATGGAGCCAAGATTGATAAATCCATCCATGATTTGCTCAGCAGTTTGAGAGGCCTTGATGAGGTCTTCGAGCCTGAGCTTTTGAAATTGGCTCATTCGACGGCTTTTGATATCCATTCGCGTATTGAGCTCATTGTTGAGTGATTTAATGGCTTCTTCAAGTTTGTTTTTTGTTTGCTCTATGGCCATTTTTTCACGTTCACGAAAAACTTTTCGGATCATTTTCCAAATATCGTGTTCGGCGGTGTAATAATCGAGGCGTTTGCCAATGGAAGTTGTTTTATTCACAACTCCCCATCGAAGAAGATCTTGAAGGGTGATGGAAGCCAGGGCGGGAGAAATTTTGAGATTCGAGCAAATATCCTTTGTGGTTGCAGGTTCGGGACATAGATAAAGGAATGCCCAAATAACACCCATGATTTTTTTGAAACCCCATCCTTCGATAATTTGCCCTATAGCTTGGCAAGTAAGGTGAATGGCTTCTTGGTTGCCTTGGGCAAAAAGAAGGCCTTCGTCTTGAGTTTGGGGATTTTTGAGAGGGGCTTGGTCAAGGGAGTTCTTGAGTCTCATGAGGTTCAGTTTAATGTATTCAAGGAATTGTGAAAAGACTAAATTGTATAAATTTTGCTCAGATGACGCGCATTTGATCGCAAAAAGTCAAATATTTCGGCTATTTTGCGAAGCACAAGCTCTTCGTTTCTCTTTAAAATAGATTTATGCGCACAAGAAATCTCTCTGTTTTTGCAGTTACTTCTCTTGTGATCGTTTATCTTCTTTTTACTTAAATCCTTATTAAACCCTAGATTTTGAGCTACCCGAGTCTCCCTTTTTTTTGGAAGGAAGGCTTTCTTTGTTGTGATCAGCTGCCATAGGCAATGTCACATCCATACGGATATCGAGAGCTAATTTTAAGACTTCACTCATTTCTTTTACAAAATGAAATTGTAGTTGCTCGATGGCTTCATCAGGAACATCTTCCAAATCTTTTCGATTTCGCTCTGGCAATATGATTGTTTTGATTCCAGCTCTAAGGGCTCCCAGAACTTTTTCTTTGATTCCCCCAACAGGCAAGACCGCGCCACGAAGGGTGATTTCACCCGTCATCGCAAGAAGTGGATTGATAGGTCGGCCCGTGAGAAGTGAGGTCATCGCTGTAAGCATCGCCACACCCGCGCTCGGTCCGTCTTTGGGAATAGCTCCGCTTGGAACGTGCACGTGGTAATCGTAATCTGTGAAAGCAGAATCGGGAATGTTGAGCGCAGTCGCCATGCTTCTTACCCAAGACTCAGCAGCTTTTGCAGACTCCTTCATGACGTCTCCCAGTTGCCCAGTAAGAGTCATACCGCCTTTGCCTTTCATGCGAGTGGCTTCAATGAACAGTATATCACCACCCACAGGCGTCCATGCAAGACCTGTTACGACACCTGTCTTAGCTGTGCGTTCGGCAACATCTAAAAAGAAACGTTCTTTTCCTAAAATGTTTTCAACCGCTGCTTCATCAACAACTTTGCTTTTGATTTTTTCTGTCGCAACATCTTTTGCAAGTGATCGACAAACACTTGCGATTTCACGCTTCAAATTTCTTACACCCGCTTCTCGAGTGTAACTATTGATCAAACTCAAGAGAGCTTTGTCTGTAAAGGAAACTTGTTCAGGTTTGAGTCCGTGAATCTCAGTTTGTTCTTTTACGAGATAGTCTTTAGCAATGTGAAGTTTTTCGTTTTCTGTATAACCAGGAAGCGAAATAATTTCTAAGCGATCACGAAGGGCTGGGGGAATGTTTTCTAGAACGTTTGCGGTTGCAATAAACAACACATGCGACAAATCAAAAGGCACATCCAAATAGTGATCTTGAAATGTGTGGTTTTGCTCAGGATCTAAAACCTCGAGCATGGCAGATGCGGGATCGCCTCTGAAGTCACTTGCGAGTTTATCGATTTCATCGAGCAAGATGACGGGGTTGTTTACCTTCGCGCGCTTCATGCTCTGAACGATTTTTCCAGGCATTGCTCCTACGTACGTGCGTCTGTGTCCGCGAATTTCGGCATCGTCACGCACGCCGCCCAAGCTGATTCGAACAAACTCCCTACCAAGAGCTGTCGCAATTGATTTTCCAAGAGAAGTTTTACCCACACCTGGAGGGCCAGAGAAACAGAGAATAGGGCCCTTGAGATCGCTCTTGAGTTTAAGGACAGCAAGGTATTCTAGAATACGTTTTTTTACTTTCTCAAGACCGTAGTGATCTTTGTGAAGGACTGATTCAGCGTGCTCTATAGAGGGATTGTCTTTTGTGTGTTTTGACCAAGGCATATCAACAAGCCATTCCACATACGTGCGCACAACACTATGTTCTGCGCTGTTGGGAGACATGCGGCCCATGCGATCGAGTTCTTTCATCGCTATTTTTTCAACTTCTTCGGGCATTTTGGCTTCTTTGACTTTTTCTTTGAGGTCTTCGACTTCGTCTTCTTCGTCTTTTTGTCCGAGTTCACGTTGAAGAACTTTGATTTGTTCTTTGAGGTAGTATTCGCGTTGGTTTTTAAGAACTTCGTCTTTGATGTCACCTTGAATTTTGCGAGAGAGTTCTAAGATATCAATTTCTTTATTTACAAGACGGGTCACTTTTTCAAGACGTATTTTCACTTCGCCTGTGCTTAAGATATCTTGTTTTTCGGTTTCGTTGATATTCATGTAACTTGCAATCAAGTCACTTAAATAGTCGGGGTCGTTGATGCTCTCGACAAAGATTGCGGCTTCATCAGGAATATTAGGGGAGAGCGAGATGATTCTTCGGCCGAGAGTTTTGATATTTTTAACAAGAGCTTCAATCTCGATGGGCATTTCACCAGACTCGGGCAAGCCATTGGGAACTTGAGAAACTTTGGCAATCAAGCCTTTCATTTCTTCTGTTGCGCTTTCGCCTTCTCCAACAGTTAGTTTTCCTTCGCCATCAATATGAATACGAGAGAGACCATGAACGAGAACAGTGAGCGTACCGTCTGTCATTTTTTGAATTTTTTCAATTCGCGCGAGGACGCCAAAATCATAAAGGTCTTTGAGAGCGGGTTCGTCCACACCTTTGTCTTTTTGAGTGACGATTCCGATGAGACCGCCTTCTCCAACGCGAAGAATGCTTGCAACTGAGCGAGGACGTCCTACGCTGATGGGCATCTTCATCATGGGAAACAAGACAGCGTTTCTTAGTGGAAGTAAGTAAACTTGTTCAGGAATTTGGACGTTCGGTCTTGTTGAGTCGCTCATATTTCCAGTATGGGGTCGCTAAATCTGGAGTCAAGGAACGTGTGAATTCTTCGTTAAGATTGATTATGTTTAATTAATTCAAGGGCTTATCGAATCTTAACTCTGTTAGGTTTTCTTCAACAAATTGTTAAAGATTGTCGAGGGTGGGCCGAAAGGTTTTAGGTAAAAGAGAGGAGCTTTAACAGAAATGTCTAATTTAGCCTACAAATCGGATCAGAGCCCAGAGTCGAAACCTCAACCTTATGTTCTCGTTGTTGAGGATGATCCAGATCTTCAGTCAATTTTGTCGTTTCACCTTCAAAAAGAAGGATATCGTGTACGTTGTCTTTCAAAAGCGGAAGACCTTTTGAGACTTTTTGAGACCAATCCTGATGAAGTTCCCCATGGAATTGTGGTTGATATCAACCTTGCAGGACATCTTAATGGATATGAGCTTACTCAAATGTTGCGAGCTCAACGCAAAACATCTTCAATTCCAGTGTTGATGCTGACAGCTAAAACTGAAAACAACGACGTAGTTCGTGGTTTGAATGAAGGTGCGGATGATTATCTTCCTAAGCCATTTGATATGGGTGTTTTCATGGCTCGAATGAAAGCTGTGATTCGCCGTGCAGAGCGTTTTCCTTATCCTGTCTCCTCTCAAAAAGAGAAAATTGCAATGTGCGGAATTGAGCTGGACCCCACAACTCATCAAGCGCTTATAGAAAATACAAACGTTCACCTCACGGTTACAGAATTTGGTCTTTTGCGAAGTTTGATGACTCGTCCAAACGAAGTTTGGTCTCGTGATGATTTATTGATGCGAGTTGCTGGACCTACAAAAATGGTGACTGGTCGAACAATCGATGTGCATGTTCGTTCGTTGAGAGAAAAACTTGGGAACAAAGCAAAACACATTATGACTGTTCGAGGGGTGGGTTATAAGTTTTCTCCGTAAGGAATTGGATGTTGAATGTCTGAACTTACGGAAGCTCACGTATTAAAGCTTCTTAAAGAAAGGGGAGAGAATCCATCTCTTCCCTTTCTTGTTTTTTCGCAGAAAGGATCGCTTGTTTTGGCGAACGAGAGGGGCCGTAAAGTTTTGCACCTTTCGGAAAAAGAATTCCCTGTTTCAAGAGAAAATCTTTTAAAGACGTGGACTTTTTATAATGAAGAACTGGGAGCTCCTGCGATTCTTTCTAGAGCTCTTTCGGGAATTCCCTCTACGCAAAAACTTCTTGCTCAATTGGGTTTAAAAACTTATCGAATTTGGACTCTTCAGAATCTTTTACCAGGGCACGTTCTTGTTTTTTGTGAATTGCTTCGTCGAGGCGATTTAATGCAGGATAAAGAAAGTCGTCAGCATTTGTTTCGTGTTTTAGCCCACGAAATTCGAACATCTTCTCAGATCTTGGGAAGTTATGTGGATATGGTCAAAACAGATAACCCTCAATTAGCGGCTCGAATGGAAGAAGGGGTGAGGCGTCTTGAGCGTGCTGTTCAACTCTTGCAGGAATTAAAAGCAGAGCTTGAATTGAAATAAGCCTTGCGTATAGACTGTGCGCGATTCATGACCACTCAGAAGATCTCAAAGCCTCAGCTAGAAAGTTTTTTTTCTCAGGGACTCCCCGAGACTCCTTTTTATTTTTACGATGAAAATATTTTGAGATCTTTATCGGCTTCTTTTCAAACTGCGATCTCTTCTGATCCAGATATTCACCTTCATTACGCAATGAAAGCCAACAGCTCTGAGGCCGTGTTGAAAGTTCTCAAAGAATACGGTGCGGGTCTTGATATTGTATCAGGCGAAGAAATGAAGTTGGGATTGAAAGCGGGATTTCGTCCTGATCAAATTGTTTACTCGGGTGTTGGAAAAAGCGAAAAAGAACTCATTGCAGCAATTGAAAATGAAATTTCTCTTCTCCTTGTAGAAAGTCGAGAAGAGTTCTTGGAACTTTGTGCACTTGCAGAGAAGTATTCTCAGAAGAAAATTCGCGTAGGATTTCGCTTTAATCCAAATTTGAATGTTCAAACGCATCCTTATATTGCGACAGGTCTTTGGGATCACAAGTTTGGAATGGCGGATGAAGAGATTTTATCTTTGTTAGAAGTCAAACGTCCAGCCAATTTAAGCATTGAATGTTTAAGTATTCACTTGGGCTCCCAAATTTTTGAAGATAAAGTTTTTTACGATGCTCTTGAAGAAGTTCTTCGTTTGGCACGTGTAATTGTTGAGAAGTTTTCTTTGCGATTTCCGATTTTAGATGTGGGTGGGGGCTTGGGAGTCAATTATGAAAAGCCTTTTGAAAAACCAGACTTTGAGAGTTACGGAAAGTTTTTGAAAAAAGCTCTGAGTGAGTGGAAAAAGTTTAATCCTCAGCTAAAGTGTAAAGTTTTTTCGGAGTGCGGTCGTGCTCTTGTTTCTCAAGCAGGTTTTTTGATGACAAAAGTTATTCGAGTGAAACGCAATCCAAAAAAGAATTTTGCGATTGTCGATGCGAGTATGACGGAACTTATTCGACCAGCTCTTTATAATGCTTTTCATTTCATCGAGAAATTAAATTTTCAGGCTTTGTCTGAGCGGGCTCTTCAGTCAGATTTAGATCAAAAAACTGAGCGCTATGATGTTGTGGGGCCTGTGTGTGAATCTGGGGATTTTCTTGGGCAAAACGTTGAGTTGCCCGTGCTTCAAAAGGGCGATCTGTTATGGGTAACCTGCGCAGGCGCTTATGGCTTTGCAATGTCCAATAGCTATAATATGAGGGCTTTGCCAGCTGAATACCTTCTTAAAAAAGAGGGCTCCTGGGAGCTTTTACATGGGCCTCTTAAGGTCTGGAATAAGCTCTAACTTAAACTCTTAAATTAGATTTGATAAATAAGGCTTTTAAAACATCACAAATTTGTATTGATTAGCTTCCCTCCAATGATACAAGATGTGTCATGAGAATCACCTCACTCGAAGAGTATGGATTAAGATGTGCTCTTCAACTTGCTAAATTTAAGAAGAAATCCTCTCTTGTTTCGGCTTCTCAAATAGCGGAACTGGAAGGCTTATCCGTGGAGTACGTCTCTAAAATCATGCACCTCTTTCGCAAGGCAGGTGTCGTGGAATCGACTCGTGGAATTCAGGGTGGTTTTTCTCTTGCAAAAATGCCGCAAGATTTTTCGGTCAAAGAAATTCTCGATGTTTTTGCGGTTACTCAAAAAGGAAATGATGACCTCCAAGGTTTTTGTACAAATCATGCGGGAACGCAAAGTGAATGTGTGCATAAATCTCAGTGTTCTATTCGACCAGTGTGGGTACACATCTTTGATGTCTTTGATCGAGTGCTTTGCTCGATTACATTGGAGAATCTCTTAGAGGGTTCTTCGGCTTTATCTGAAAAAATACGTTCTGTGAATTTTGCAGAACAAATAAAAGAGGAACGAAAATAAAATGAATATCTTTGAAATTAAAAACTTTTCTGTAAACGTTGAAGGCAAAGAAATTATCAAGGATTTCTCTTTGAGCATTAAAGCGGGTGAAGTGCACGCGATCATGGGTAAGAACGGCTCTGGTAAAACAACTCTTTCGATGTCGCTCATGGGGCATCCTGCTTATGATGTGACGAGTGGACAAGTTTTCTTGTCAGGTGAAGACATCACAGATTTGGATACAGAGGAAAAAGCTCGTAAGGGTTTATTTCTTGGAATGCAACATCCTGTTGCGATTCCAGGTGTGAGCGTCGGTAATTTTTTGAGGACAGCTTTGAAAAACGTTTGGGGTGATAAGGTTCCTGTCACTGAAATACGTAAACGCATTAAGGACGAAGCGCAAAAGATGAAGATTCCGTCAGAGTTTTTGTCTCGTTCCTTGAATGATGGCTTTAGTGGTGGAGAAAAGAAAAAACTCGAAACTCTTCAGCTTTCTTTGCTCGCACCTAAGTTTGCCATTATGGATGAAACAGATTCTGGTCTTGATATTGACGCGCTTAAGAGTGTTGCCGAAAAAATTCACTCTTTGCGTTCTCCGGATCGTGGGTTTTTGATTATCACTCACTACCAGCGGATTTTAAATTATGTGAAGCCCGATTATGTCCACGTGATGATCAACGGAAAAATTGTGAAGTCAGGTGGACCTGAGTTGGCTCTTGTTCTTGAGTCTGAAGGTTACGAAGGAATGGCTCCTGGGAAAAACGAAGGAGCAAAGGCGTGAGTGATTTGATTCCTTCTCGTAAAGACGAGAATTATCGTTATACTCAAATTCCACTTTCATCAGAGGGTTGGCTTCCTGAAAACCTAGCGAATTGTGAAGCCACAAAAGAAAGTTTTCATGCTTGGACGAGTGATTTTTATATTCCAGCGCTGAAAGGTGTTGAAGTGCAAAAGTTAATACCTTCTCGTGAAGCTCAAGAAAACAATGAGTGGATCTTTTTAAGATCTGAATCTTCTGATTCAAAAGTTTCTTCAGAAAAATATCGTGGCGCACTTGAGTTTGTTGTGCCCAAAGGAAAAAGCTACAAAGTTTTTGAATTTTTAGAGTCGAATGCAGAGAGCAGTCTTTTGATGAGGTCGATTCGAGTCGAAGAGGGTGCGGAGCTTGAGTATTTTGTTTATCAAAACCAAGCACTCAATCATGAGTTTGTTTTGAGGCACTTTGTTGATTTGGCGCCTTCTGCAAAAGCAAATATGCGCTTTTTCCATAAGGGCTCGCAAAGAGGACAGCATCGAGTTGCTGCTCGCATCGCAAAAGATGCAGAATTTCTTTTAGAAGGAGCGACTCATTTGGAAGCTTCTCAGCATATCGATGTATGGGCAGAGATGCAGCACGAAGGGGCCACTTCATTGAGCCAGACCACTGTTTGGAATGTGTTGTTGGATCAGTCATCTGCTGTTTTTAATGGCATGATTCGAATTCTAAAGAACTGTCCGCAAACAAAAGCCTATCAATCGAACAAGACACTTCTTCTTTCGGAAAAAGCTCGCGTGTCTACAATTCCTAAGCTTGAAATTTCAACGGATGATGTGAAGTGCTCTCACGGTGCCAGCGTTTCTACGCTTGATCCTGATCAATTGTTTTATTTGAGAAGTCGTGGGATTTCTCGAGAATCTGCACAAGATATGTTGGTGGAAGCATTTACGATGCCCGTTTTGCAGCATGTTCCAAAGTGCTTATTGAGTGAGCATGAGCAGGCTTCTTTGGGATTGAAGGGAGACTCTCATGTCTTTTGATGTTGAAAAAATCCGCGCGGAATTTCCCTTTTTTAGTTCAAATGAAACAAAAAATCTTTTGTATCTGGATAATGCGGCAACAACTCAAAAGCCTCGTGTTGTCTTAGAAACGATTCAAAAATTTTATGAATCTAAAAATGCAAACGTTCACAGGGGAGTTTATCCGTTGGCTCAAGAAGCAACGGAAGCTTTTGAGGATGTTCGTAGAAAGTTTTGTAGATTTTTGAATGCCAAAGATCCTTGCGAAGTTATTTTTACTCGCGGAACCACTGAGTCTGTGAATCTTGTGGCTCAGTCTTGGGGTTTGAAAAATATTAAAGAAGGCGATTTGATTTTGGTGACTCGAATGGATCACCATTCGAATTGGGTTCCCTGGCAGCAACTCGCTAAAAAAACAAAAGCTCGCTTTGGAATTGTTGAAGTCAATGTAGATGGTTCACTTAATTACGAATCATTTTTCACATGGCTCAAAGAAAAGCCAAAGCTTTTTGCTTTTCCTTGGATTAGTAATGTAACGGGTCGTGTTCTTCCTGCAAAAGATCTTGCGGTGATGGCCAAAAAAGCAGGGGCTGTTGTGTTTGTGGATGCAGCTCAAGCTCCTTTGCATGTGAAATTAAAGTCAGAGCATTTTGACTTCTTAGCTTTTTCTGGACACAAAATGTTAGGTCCTACAGGCACGGGAATTCTCTGGGGTAGAAAAGAGCTTCTTGAAGATATGGATCCCTTTTTGTTCGGCGGAGATATGATTCAAGAAGTTCGTGATGAGGATTCTTCTTGGAATGAACTTCCTTGGAAATTTGAAGCGGGTACTCCTAATTTTGCTGATGTTGTGGGATTGGGCGCAGCTCTTGAATACATTGAGAACTTTGATTTTTCAGATCTCCGTTCTCATGAAATGTCTTTGAATCTTTTAGCTTGTGAGGAATTTAAAAAAATCTCTGGACTCAGATTGTTTGGTCCCCGCGAAGCCGCTGATCGAGCTCCTGTGTTTAGTTTTACCGTTGAGGGAATCCACTCGCAGGATTTGATGGGTTATTTACAAAATATCGGCTTATGTGCGCGCTTGGGCCATCATTGCACTCAACCTTTTCATCGCAAGATGGGTGTGGAATCATCCATGAGAATTTCTTTGGCGTTTTATAATACTGAAGAAGAACTCAAAAAGTTTTTTGAAGCTTTGAATGAAGCGATAGCTTTTTTTGAGAAAAAAGGTCTTCGAAAAAAAACAGAAGTGAAGAGCGAAGATTTACGTGAATGGTTGAAGCCTTTGCAAGATCCGGAACTCAAAGTGGGTCTTGTGGATCTTGGATTGATTTATAAAATTGATGTGAATTCAGAAAACTTTGTAAATGTGCAAATGACTTTAACCTCTCCTGCGTGCCCAGTTGGTCCGACAATCATGAAAAATGTTGAGGATAGAGTGAGAGCTTTTGCAGGAGTTCGCGAAGTAAAAGTGAATTTAATTTGGGAGCCTAAGTGGGACCCTAAAGAAATGGCCAGTGAAGAAGCCAAAGAAGTCTTAGGGATTTGGTGAGGAGACAATGATGTCTGAAGATCAATTGAACAATTATAGCCGCGATTACTCTCAGTTTGGATTTATCACTGACATAGAAGAAGAGCGTTTCGATGTAGGTTTAAATGAAGGTGTCATTCGTAAGCTTTCTGCCAAAAAAGAAGAGCCTGAATGGATGACGGATTGGCGATTAAAAGCCTATGAAAAATGGCTCAAGATGCAAGAGCCTGAATGGGCGCATTTGAATTTTGAAAAAGTAAATTATCAGGCTATCAGTTATTTTTCTGCTCCTAAGGGATTGGGTAATAAACCTAAAAGCTTAGATGAAGTAGATCCTAAACTTTTAGAAACTTACAAAAAGCTTGGCGTTCCTATTGAGGAGCAAATGCGTTTAGCGGGAGTTGCGGTTGATGCTGTTTTTGACAGCGTTTCTGTGATCACAACTCAAAAAGAAACTCTGACAAAAGCGGGAGTTATTTTTTGCTCTATAAGTGAAGCGATTCGTAAGTATCCTGAACTTATTCAAAAATATTTAGGATCTGTGGTCCCAGTAAGTGATAATTATTATGCAGCATTAAATTGTGCTGTCTTTAGTGATGGTTCTTTTGTTTATATTCCCAAGGGAGTGAAGTGTCCGCTGGATTTGTCGACGTATTTTCGAATCAACGCGGGGGGAACAGGTCAATTCGAGCGCACACTCATCGTGGCAGATGAGGGAAGTGAAGTGAACTACATGGAGGGATGCACGGCTCCTATGCGTGATGAGCATCAACTTCATGCAGCTGTTGTGGAGCTTGTAGCTCTTGAAGGAGCGACGATTAAATATACGACTGTTCAGAACTGGTATTCAGGTGATGAGCAAGGACGTGGAGGAGTTTATAACTTCGTGACAAAGCGTGGAGCGTGTCGCGGAAAGAAATCTAAGATTTCTTGGACCCAAGTTGAAACAGGATCTGCGATTACGTGGAAATATCCAAGTTGTATCTTAGAAGGTGATGAGAGCGTAGGGGAGTTCTACAGCGTTGCGATCACGAACGACTGTATGCAAGCGGATACAGGCACAAAGATGATTCACCTTGGAAAAAATACTCGAAGTCGAATTGTTTCGAAGGGGATTTCTTCTGGAAAAGGAAAAAATTCCTATCGCGGACTTGTGCAGGTGATGCCGCGTGCGGAAGGTGCACGCAATCATACACAGTGTGATTCTTTGTTGATTGGTGGAAATTGCGAAGCCAATACTTATCCTGTGATTGATGTTCGAAATGCATCAGCCGTTGTGGAACATGAAGCGACAGCTTCGAAAGTTTCGGAAGATCAGATTTTCTATATGCAAAGTCGCGGTATCGGAGCTGAAGAAGCCATTAAGCTTATTATTAACGGTTATTGCGAAGAAGTCTTCAAGCAATTGCCCATGGAGTTTGCCATGGAAGCCAATCGATTGCTTGATCTCAAGCTCGAAGGCAGCGTGGGGTAATTAGTACCGATCAAAAGCTTGACGATGTAAGTGTTTAGTCTTTTAAATTATAATATTTCATATGCAGTTTGTTACTGTTGGAAATTATGGTTTTATTAAATTTTTAAAAAACATATCTTTAAACTTCCAGCAGCAGTACATGAGAGATCACGAAATCCTCATTTTTTGCTTAGGGGAAAAATGCTACAGTGAACTTTCAGGTTTTAAAATTAGAAATAATTTTACCAATGTAAAATTGATTCTCAAGGATTTTGAAAATAATAAACACATGGAATTTTCAGATAAGAAAAGCTTAAAATTGAATCCAGAGTTTGTAGATTTAAATAACTTAAAGTTCTCTATTGTTTCTGATATCGTTTCAGATTTTGATGTTTTTCATTACATAGATTCAGATGTAGGTTTTCTTAGTGACCCTCAAAAAGAATACGAGAAGCTTAATGAATATGACTTAGTTTTTCAGTCTGATGTGATTGATGGATCTTTTTATAAGCCGAATCAATGTGCGGGAAATTTTTTAATTCGACGCACAAAAAAAGCAGGTAAATTTGTTTCTGAAGTTAAAAAACTTTGTAGCAAAGACCTAGTTGATCAAAAAGCATTAAATGAACATATAAGAACCGATGGATGTGTTGACATTAGGAGTTATCAGTTTGCAGATATTACATGTTTTGATCCAAAGAAGTTTCCTAATGGATATTATGCTTTTCACCAACTTCAATACAGAAGTTCGGAAGTAATCTGTTTGCATGCTAACTATCTTTCGGGGGAGAGTGCAAAAATTGATGCTTTAGCTGTAGGCGGAGTTTGGTATATGGATGGTTCTGTTTTTTTATTTTTTCGCAGGGTAAGATTTTTCCTGAGGCGAACTTTAAGAATTTTAAAAATTTTAATAAAAAAATTATTTTCATAAAAGCAAATCACAATCTATTTAAAAATAATTAACCTTAATTTTGAATTAAATTATTTATTTATATATTAGTAGAAGCTAGCTGCAATTTTTTAAAGTTCAACTTCAAGTTGAGGAATTCTTACTCCTGGCTTGGAAGAAACACTTCCTAAAAACTTGAGACCTGATTGTTCAAGTAAAGTACTTTGCTGAGCACCCGCTTTTTTAATAGCAACGATAAATCCATAGCCGCCGTTGAAGGTGCTTAAGAGCTCAGCATTACTGGCTTTGCTTCGTTCTTGAATCAATTGATGCCATGTAGGAAGTTCCTTTGGCCAGTGAGTGAGTTCAAAGCCCCATTGGTTCTGGCTGCGAAGCAAATTTAAAAGTCCTGAGCCTGTAACATGATAAGCAGCAAGGCGAGAATGAGCTTCTAGTTTTTTTCTTAAGTCTTTGAATTCTTTTATGTAAATACGGGTGGGTGCCATGAAATGTTTTTGAATAATTTCGGCATCTTTTTCGCTGTCAAAAAGCTTACGTAACCAGGTGAATCCATTGGAGTGGGGGCCGTTTGAGGTCCATCCCCAAAGCTCTGCACCTTCTTCTAACTTTTGCGGGTGAATATAATTTTCGGGTTCCATGAATCCCACACTAAATCCTGCAGTGTCGAATTCCTCGCCTTTGTAGAGATCGGGCATTTGAGCTGTTTCTCCGCCTGCAAGAATTTGCTCATTTTCTTTGCAAACATCCGCAAGTCCATAAATGAATTTTTTTAAGAATCTATTTTCTTGAAGAGCTTCTTTTCCGCTGCACGCAATGTAATCCAAAAATAGTTTGGGTGTGGCACCTGTGCACAAAACATCATTGACGTTCATTGCGAGAAGATCTTGAGCAAGATCTTTAGGAGTTCCTAGGCCCTTGAGAGTCCACAAAATTTTTGTTCCAATTCCATCGCAACTTGTTGCGACCCACTCACGATCGTTGAGTTTGTAGACCGCGGCATAGTCACCTACGCCACTGATAAGTTCTTGGGTTCCAATCTTGTTTTGTATTCCTTCAACCCACTGATCAGCTGCGTGAACGTCAACTCCTGAATTTTTGTAAGACATTTTCTTCTTCCTTTTAATGCCAAAAGTGGCGTTCTTGCGTAAAGGTCATGTCGATTTTTAGTTTTTTTGCTGTTTCTACAACAAGGGGATCGTTTTTGGATCCACCTGGTTGAAAGACTTTTTTGATGCCTGCCTCGTTTAAGACATGAAGTATGTCGTCGAAGGGGAAAAACGCATCACTCGAACAAATAAGGTCTGCTTTATTGTAGCCACGGCGCTTACAGAAATCTTCAGCTCGAGGAAGAGCAAGTTTTTGCAAACTTTCAATTCTGTTGGGTTGGCCTTGTCCTGCTCCTGCCAGATAGAGAAGTTTTTTCTTTTCATCTTTCCCTACAAGAGTGATCGCATTTGATTTGGAACAAGCCGCTGTCCAAAGTGAAAAAAATGTTTCAAGGTCCTGATTTTTTTCTGCGAATTTAGATTCGTCTCTTTTTTGTATGAGAGTACCAAAAGCATTTCCAAAACTTTCTAGATCCGCCTTGCGAAGAGCCTCTAAATCACAAAGAAAAATTTTACATTGAGCTTTGAGTTTAAAAAATTCCTTGGCCCAAGCTTTTGACTCTGAATTATTGGGAAGCACCAGCACTTCTATGAATCGCTTAGAGAGAATGTCGAAAATCTTTTGATTGGGAGTGCGATTAAAAGAAAGAATTCCTCCAAAGCGAGAAACGGTGTCTCCTTCCCAGGCTTCTTCAAAGATATCTTCGTAGGGTGTAGAGCATTCATCGATTCCAATCGAAGCTCCACAGAGTGTTCCGTGTTTCACGACGCCCACTGCTGGAGTGTTGAAGGGAAGGATAAACTTCAAAGCACCTTCTGCATCACGAATGTTATTGAAGCTAATATCTCCCATGCTTTCGTGAAGATGGTCACTCAGGAAAACAGCTTTTTGATGAGGGTTCTCACCATAACGAAGTTCTTTTTTAAGACGGGAATGAAGTTCAAAAGCTATTCGTCGGTCGAGATCATGGATCAAATCAAATGCTTGGAGAGCGAGTTCTTCTTTTACTTTCAGTTCATTTTCAAATGAGGAATCGTTTAAATACTGGTATTGGCGAGGGTGTGTGAAGCAGAAGACATCTTTGTAGTTTTTAGCAGCGGAGCGAACCATGGTGGGGCCGCCAATGTCGATCCATTCGACAAGTTCATCCATATTTTGGGAGATTTTTGCTTTTTCTTGGAAAGGATAAAAGTTGCATACAACGGCTGCGATTCGAAAATCGTGAGGCCATTCGCGCTCATCTCTTCCTGTGCGTAGAAGGATACTTCCCAATATTTCGTATTGAAGGGTTTTCACTCTTCCGCCAAATATCTCAGCTTTTCCTGTAAGCTCAGAAACTTCAGTCACAGGAAAACCTAGTTTTTTGATATGAGTATAGCTTCCACCCGTTGCGAGTAAGCTCCAACCGCGTGATAGAAACTGTGGTATGAGTTGATCGAGATCTGTTTTGTCGTAACAACTGATAAGGGCGTAGTTCTTTAAGCTCATTTTCTCTCCATCTTAAAAATTAAATTAAAAATTGAGTTTTCCTTGAGTGTGTTTTCGTTAGCTTTGTTTAAATCGCTAAAACTATAGTCGGGGTTTTGTTCGGGACGAGTGTAGATTTCAGGGTGAGGCATCATGCCCACGATTGTGGAGTGATTGATTTTTCTCATAAGGCCTGCGTTTTTTTTTTCGCTCCCATTTTCAAAGCTTTCGTCGTCGTAAAAAAGAAAGGCTTCCGTTTGAGGGGCAAGTTCGGTAATTTTGAGGCGCCCTTCGCCATGGCGGGCAGGGTAGTAAAAATTTTTATCAAATTGAGGCGCTTTGAGTTTTACCCAGCGATCATGAAAGTTCATCGGGCGATCTTCTTTTTGGTTGTGCTCTAGCTGAACGTTGCCAAAGATAGAGCTTGAAGTCAGAACTTGAAAGCCGTTGCAGATTCCCCAGATAGAAGCCCCTTTTTCAATGAGACGCTCAAAGAATTGGATGTTGTTTAATTCAAAAGCTAAAAGCCTTCCGCTTCCAAAGTGATCGGCAAAAGAAAATCCACCAGGAATAAAGACCCAATCGTTTTTTTGAAGCTTGTTCAAGTAAGCTTCTGGATTTGAAAGAAGCTTAGGTAAATCCCAAAACTCAGTTTGATGTCCCAAAAGCTGAAGCGCGCGAGCGGTTTCATTTTCACATTCAATTCCCTCGCCTCGAAGAATTTTCATTAAGCCCATAGTTGATCACTTCCTTTGAGATAAGAGTTTCGAAAACTTTCTAAGCTGAGAGTCCGATTGCTAAATTTAACTTCAAATGTGGATGTTGTTTGGCCCATTTCCACAATTTCATTTTGGAATTCGGGAGGCACTTCTTTTTCAAACTCAAAGTTTTGAGAGAAAACAAGATGAAAGCCACCAAGCGTGGAGCTATGGGTGCAGAGCTCTTCATGGGAATGCTCATTTAAAAAGTGAATTCCCTTTTTTCTTCCCAAGCACATTTCAAAAAGACTTTTCATCGGACAAAGAGCAGATGTGTCTTTTGCAGAGATAATTTTTTTCTCTTGAATCCATTTTTGAATAATTTCATAACGACGAAGTAGTTGTTTAATTATGTCTTTGCTGAGCTCAAGTGCGCTTTCTGAACTGTGGGCTTTGTTGATCACAGAATCTGCGACAGTCTTCCATGTGTAAATTTTTGATCCCTCTTGTGTAATGAATCCCACGGGCATGTACTCGGGGCCTTTTGCAGAACCAAAAGCAGAAATTACGAGAGTTTCGAGGATTCTGTGTTTGGAGTCATTGTTTTTCATGGAATCTTTTCCGCTCACAAAAGGAATTTTACTGATCTCAGTGATGGCCTCAATCAGGTCTCCGCTCGTGGAAAGCTTCCAGAGAGATTGATCGTTTTGAAGGGGGTCGGGCCATGAATAGTTATCAAGTAAACCTGCGTACTGAAGCTGTCCGGTTGCGAGAATATATTTTTTGAGAGCTTCGTCAAAAGAAAGAAGAAGCGACATGTAAAAGTCTTTTTCCGTAGGAGCAAGACCGTGTCCAAGCGCGATATATGCAGAGGCTTCCATTACTTCAAGGAGACTTCCGTCTTGTGGGGTTTCTTGCGTGAATCCTGCAAAAGGTTTTCTCAGTGTGCGTCCTTGAACTTCGTGATCAAAGCGGCGACTGATGGCTTCCCGGCTCAGTGCTTGTGGATTTGAAAGAGCTTTTTCTAAATCATACTTTTGCGGAAGGGTTTTTGCTTTTAAATAAGATTTCTTTTCATCTTCAAAAGTCCAATGAGAAGAAAGTTTTAACTGAGGACAGCTTTCGTGAAGAATTTCGAGCGAAACGTCCACTAGCTTTTCTTTTGTGCTTCCTTTTTCGTGAAGAACAACAAAGCGACCGCTTGTATTGAGTTCGCCGAGTTGATCGTATTCAATGCGCCATTCTTTTAAAAGTTTAATGAGTCCTTCGGGATCGTGTGTGGCAAGAGTCATTCTTTCTTGGCTCTCAGAGAGAAGTTTTTCCCATGCAAGTAGACCTTCAAATTTGAGTCGAAGACGAGAGAGGTCAATGACCGCTCCACCAGTGAGTGTCGACATCTCGCCTACGCTTGATGCGAGTCCTCCAGCGCCGTTATCAGTGACGGCTGTGAGGAGTCCTTTGTTTCGCGCTTCTATGAGAAAATCAGTGAGGCATCTTTGCGTGTACGGATTTGCAACTTGAACAATACTTCCGCCAAAATCTTCGCTGCGGATATCTCGAGAGCTCATGACCGCTCCTCTTAATCCGTCCGCGCCCGTCGCTCCTCCGATGACAAAAAGTTTGTCTCCGGACTTAGCTTTTTTATTTACAAAGTCAGTCGGGCAAATGCCAAGGCTTCCTGCAAAGACAAGTGGCTTTACGGCATAACTTGGATCAAAAATTGTGGATCCTTGAACAGTAGGGATACCGCTTTGATTTCCTCCATCTTGAATTCCTCTGAGCACTCCTTTACGAATGATTTCGGGTGCGAGAGCTTTTTCGGGACGGCTTTCTGTATGTTGAGGTTCTTCAAAACAAAGAACATCCCAATTGGCTATGGGAAGAGCGCCAAGCCCAGTGCCTAAAATATCTCGATGCACTCCAACGATTCCGGTGCTGGCTCCCCCGTAAGGAGAAATAGCAGAGGGGCTGTTGTGAGTTTCCATTTTGGCGGCAATGCCCCAAGAGCTCGCTTTTTGATCGGGAGTAAATATTCTCAAGACTCCCGCATTGTCGTGAAAAAGAGAAAGATAGAGATCTTTTCTCTCATCAGCAATTTTTAAAGCGGGATTACGAAGTTTGTTTTTAAATAAAGAAGAAGTAGAGCTTCCTTCTTTAGTGTGTTTAATTTCGGCATTAAAAATTTTGTGCTTACAATGTTCAGACCAGGTTTGAGCAAAGAGTTCCCACTCAGCTCTGTTCCACTGGCGACCTTGTTTTTCTTCAGCTTCTTTCAGGACGGATAATTCTTCGGAAGAAAATTCAAGTCCGATAGCTTCGGGTTTCGTTGGGAGGTATGAGGTATCTTCTCTTTGGGGAATTTTTAAGTTCTCAAGCCACAAAAGATAAGCTTCGAAAGTTTTGCTTTCTAAGCGTTCAATAGCTGGTTCTTTCCAAAGAGCTTCTCTCTCTTGAGCTTCTTTTGGGCTCAGTTCTTGAGTGAGCTCTAGGGCAAGATCAACCCGAATATCTTTGGAGGGAATTTTCAGCACGCGCGCAAGCGACTCTGCGACGGGATTCGAAACTCCTGCTAAATAAGAGCGGATTAAGAATTTTGTCGTGGGTTGAGGAAGCGGGAGAAGTGAGTTTTGAAAAATCTTTTGAATATCAAGATCTAAGTCTTTTTCATTTTTGATCGAGATGAAAGCAAAAGTTTTTGCATCTGCTTTTGTGACGTAAATCTTCATTTCAGTATATCCTTTCTCCATTCGAGAGTTCCAACCCAAGGAGAGGCGCTCATTTTTTTTTCTGCAAGGATTCCAGGATTTGTTTTATCTTTCACGCAAAGGTAGGCCATTCGTCCACTTGATGAGCCACTTCGAAAAAGATGGGTCTCTTGTTGAGAGTCTAAGTTCCATTCAGGCAAGGACAGTGGATCTCCGGCGCTTGGGTATTGGGGGTGAACAAGAGCAAGGCAGAGAACTTTTGTATCTTCGATCTCTGCTTGAGGATATTCTGTAAGCGAAAGCCCAAGGTGGGATCTCAAAAATTGTGGATTTTTCCAAAGATGAACTAGGGCTTGTGTCTCGGGATCGCCAAAGCGTGCATTGTATTCAAGAAGCATCCATCCGCTTTTGAGATCATTCAAGAGTCCCATGAATAAAACTCCTGAGTAAAAAATGCCTTCTTTTTTTAAAGCGAAAGCTGTTTGTTCTGCCCACACTTTAAATTTTTGAATATCTTTTTCTTTGAGAGAAGGGTGCGGGCTCTTTGCGCCCATGCCGCCTGTATTCGGGCCTTTGTTGTTTTCAAAGCGACGTTTAAAATCTTGCGCAGCTCCTAGAAAGTCAACTTTAAATCCCTCACCTTGGGGATGAATCCAGAAGAAAACAGAAGCTTCTTCACCCCGAAGACGTTCTTCAAAGAGAAGAGTGTGTCCAGTCCATTTTGAAAGGGTCTCGTCAAACTCTTTGAGGTTATCTGGAACGACAACACCTTTACCGGCAGCGAGGCCGTCTTGTTTGATTACAGGGAGTTCTAATTTTTTTCGAGCTTCTTCAGGGTCCGAAGTCCATCTTGCGAGCGGAATTTTTGCAGCTTCTGCGATCTTTTTTCCAAAAAGTTTTGACCACTCAATGTGGGCTGCTTCTTTACGGGGACCGATAACCCAGTCTTGTTTTTCAAAAAGTTCATTGACTAAACCCTTTGCAAGGTCGTTGTCGTTGCTGATAAATATTGCATCTGCATTTTCGGAATTTTCAACGACATTACAACCTTCTTGCTCGAGTCGCCATCTAAGAGCCGTTTCTCTACCGCCTTTTCCGGAGACAAAAACTTTTGGCTTGATGCTTTCGTTCTTTATCCAATCAATTAGGGGCGCGGGATTCTTTTTTTCAAGGACATCACAAAGTTTTAAGAAGAGTTGGCTAAATTGTTGAACGCGCCAATCGCCAAGCCTGGGAGGGCGGGGGGCATTTTGCTTCCAGTTTTGTCCCTTTTCTTTTTTAAGTTTTTGCAGATCAAAGGGCCAGAGAGTTTTTTGATACCATCTGCGTAGAAGTTCCTTAGAAAGGGGAATGTGCGGATAGTCGTTGCAGGTTAAACGAAGCTCATCAGGAGTGATGGCATCGATGAGGTAAAGTTGAGATTCTGTTTTGTCAAAGGCAACTTCTATTTTTCCATCCCAAAGAGTGAGACCACAAGATTCAAACAAGTCTTTGAGTTCTGATGCGCAATTTTGTGTGAAATTTTGAAGTTCTGTTAGAGAAAGTCCTTCTGGGAGAAGAGTGGAAGCCTCAAGATCTGTTAAGTCACGATCAAATGCTTCGAGCTTTGTTGTGAATTGAATTTTTGGTCCCGAAAATTTTTCAAAAACTTTATACCCTTTTTGTAAAAGCTTTGAGCCCTCGGGAACGCCCCATCTAAAAATAACTTCGAGAGGAACAAAATCAAGAACGTCTGAAGTAAAATTGAATTTTGGGTGACTCACTTTTTTCATCTTGAGGGCGGCTGTGCCCAGTTCGGAGGCCCCTAAGAATGTAGAAGGTGTCGAGATATGATGAAAAACATGTTGAGCAAAAGTAGCTAAAGCTTCTCCGCGATGAGGAATCTTTTCGGGTAATGAACCATAATCAAAAACAGAAACACGGTCGCTAAAGATGAAATGAAGAGAATCTGAATGGGGAGCAGAATAAATATCTTTGACGCTTCCACTTGCAATTTTTTGGAGCTCTGAATTTTTATGCACTTCAAATTGATTCATAGTTCACATCCTCTGTCTCCACGGCGTTGAGCTGTGAAGCTTTCAAAGACTCCTTCTCGTTTCATGGGATATTTTCCGTCTAAGCAGGCCATGCAGAGTTCTTGAGTTCCGAGGGCTTTTTTGAGTCCTTCGTGAGAGAGATAAAATAAATCATCAACTCCTAGTGCTGCCGCAATCTCTTTGTGGCTGCGTCCATGTGCAACTAGTTCGCTCGGATCGGGGAAGTCGATTCCGTAAAAGCATGGGTGAAGAATAGGGGGACAGGTGGAAGCAAGACCCACGTGTTTTGCGCCTGCTTCTTTGAGCCTCTTGATCATGAGTCGAGAGGTGTTTCCGCGAACAACAGAGTCATCGACAAGTAATATGTTTTTGTCCCCAATCTCAGGGCCAATCAAACTCAGTTTCATGTCGAGGGCACGCATGCGTTTATCGTTGTTTGAGAGAATAAATGTGCGGGGTACATAGGCGTTTTTGACAAGGTATTCTCTGTAGGGAGTCTTCAGATGTTCTGCAACGGCAATTGCAGCCGCTCGGGAAGTATCAGGAACGGGAACGACGTAATCATAATCAAGAGTCGTGTTACTTTCTTGGATTTGTTTTGCGAGCTCAGTTCCAAGGAGAAAACGCAAAGTATACATACTTTTTTTGTTATTTTCAGAATGGGGTGAGGAGAAGTAAAGCATTTCAAACATGCAGTGACGTTTGAGTTCTTGGGGATTGAGTGAACTTAAAACACTTCCGCGAATAATATCTTGGTTTTTCACGATCACCCAAGAACCATGTGGTACTTCTTCTATTTCACATTTGCCCATAAGAGCAAAAGCACTTGTCTCGCTTGCGATTGCAACAGTTTCTGAATTTTTCGCAATGTAAAGAGGGCGAATTCCAAAGGGATCTCGAAAGGCAAAAAGATCACCGTTGCTTAAGGCTCCCACAACAGCGTAGGCACCGATAAAATCAGAGAATATTTTAGTGAGTGCAGATTGAAATCCTTCGACAGAGGGAATCTTTTTCCATTCCTTCACAAGAACTTGGCTGATCACATCTAGGTCACTTGTGGATTGAAGGATGAGATCGTATTTTTCGGTGAGTTCAACAGTGTTGGCGATGTTTCCGTTGTGAGCGATCGCAAAGCGAGGATATTGTTTTACGAAAGGTTGAATCTCGTGCAATGTTCCCAGTCCCGTTGTAGCGTATCGAGTGTGTGCGAGGGCTACATTTGATAAAGGGAGCTGTCCCCAGTTTTGGAGCGCGCTTTGAATGAGGCCCAATCCTCTTAGGTCGCTAAAATCACCTGTTCCATTGAGGACGCTCATTCCGGCTCCATCTTGGCCGCGATGTTGAAGCCTTAGGAGCATTGAGAGAGCCATTTCGTTGGCAGATTTATCTTTTGTTTGGACAGCAACTAAACCACACATGTTGAAAACCCCTCTTGTTTGTTTTGACCGTTAAGTTTTATTTGCAATTCGCGAGTGCTTATTTTTCGATCGGCACCTGATAAGTTGGTTTGTAAAAGTTTTTCTAGGATAAGAGGAAGGTTTTTTTGTTCCTCTTTTCTGACTCTCTCTCGAACATCTTCTGCGCTCAGTGCATCTACAATCGAAACTTCTTTTTGGAAAATCAAAGGCCCAGCATCGAGTTCTTCGCTCACCATGTGAACACTAAAGCCACTGATGAGTGTATTTTCAAAAGCCATGCGATGAACTTTTTTGTCCATTCCCGGAAAAGCCGGCAGGAGGCTGGGGTGAGTATTAATTAAAGGAAAGTCTGCCTCAAAAAACTGAGGCGTAATAATTTTAAAATATCCAATTAAAAAAATGAGAGGGGAGTTTTTCGATGTGTAACATTGAGAATGTGCCCAATCTAAAAAACTTTTTTCAAAGTCACTGCTGGATTTAGCGTTTGAAAAATCATGAATTAAGTTTTTGTTTAAAAAACTTTCTGCAATATCGAGTGCTCCGCATTTACGATCAACAAACAATCCCTTGAATTGTGCTTGTGCTGTTTTGCTCAGCGCGCGCCATGTACTGTGAAATGTATTTCCTGAGGATGATGAGAAAACCACCCAATCCCTCATGCTATAGCTCTTTGCAAGACCTTTGCATGTTAGCGTTTTTTCTAGCAAAAATCAGGTTTCAAGCAAGGTCTTTAAGAAGATTTTCATTCGAGGTTCTGCCTTGGAGTCAAAGTTCATAGTAGAATGCGTTTGTGCTTATAGGAATATTTGGTTCAGGCCAGCTCGCGTGGATGTTAGGGCGAGAAGTGAAGCGCCGTGGCGATTCTTTGCGAATAATTGGAGGCGTGGAGGGAGATCCGGCTTTTTATATCGCAGATGAGTTTGTTACTCAGGCAAAACTTTTAACAGAAGAGGGCCGAAGAGAATCGATCAAGAATTGCGATTTTCTTTTTTTTGAAAGTGAGTTTTTAAATTTTTCACTTTGGAGTTCTCTGCTCAGCCATGAAGAAAATGTTTTTCCTCGTGCTCAGGTTATGCAACTTTTGTCGGATAAGTGGGAGCAGAAAAAACTTTTTCAAAAATATAATTTAGCAAGTGCAAAAGCTCAGCTCTTAGAGGGTGAAGTTCCCACTGGCAAGTGGGTCGCGAAGTGGAGTCGTCAGGGTTACGACGGATATGGAAACTTTTTTCTTTCTCGACCGCACTCTACTCAGGATTGGAATTTGTTTTTAAAGAAAGCTCATGAAAAGGGATCGTTGGTTTATTTGGAAGAAGAAATTCCTTTTGAGTTTGAATGTTCATTGATCGTCGCTCGAGATAAGAAAGGAAATTTTTTAAATTATCCTCTTTTGATAAGTGAGCAAAAAAAAGGAATTTGCGAGTGGGTCTATGGTCCCGCCAAAGACTTCAGTCCCGAAGCTTCACGAGAAAGTGAGAAGCTTCTCGTTAAAATCAAAACTCTCCTCAGTGAATTGGACTATGTGGGCGTTGCAGCTTTTGAGTTATTTTGGTCTCAGGGAAAATTATATCTGAATGAAGTGGCTCCTCGAGTTCACAATACGGGTCACGTCACCTTGGATGCTTTTTCAATCAATCAATTTCAGTTGCATCTTCAAGCGGCGAGGGGATTTGAGTCAAAAGATATTGAATTACTTGCTCTAAAATACGCTATGAAAAATCTTTTGGGCGCAGAGAGATTTGATTGCTTATCGTGCGAATTAAAGGCTGAAGTTTTTTTTGAAAAAGAAAAAGCGGCTAATCTCAAAAACGGATTTGCTCTTTACTGGTATGGAAAAAAAGAACTTCGAAAAGGGCGTAAGCTCGGCCATATCAATCAAATCTTTTCTGAAAGTTTTAGCTTTGCAAATATGAAAAGTATTTTAACCCTGCAAGAAGAAAAAGCTTGGGCTAGGATTCGAGAACATGTCTAAGCTGAAAGCGTTCACTAAGTCTTCGAAGAAAGCGCCTCTTGTTGCAGTCATCATGGGAAGTTCATCAGACGCTCCTCGAATGCAGGCAGCGTGGGAGATCTTGGAAGAATTTAAAATTCCTTATCTAAAAAAAGTTGTTTCTGCTCATCGAACTCCTCGTGAGATGTATGATTTTGCAACTCAAGCTCAAGCAAAGGGTTTTCGGGTGATCGTCGCGGGTGCGGGTGGGGCCGCTCATCTTCCTGGAATGGTGGCATCGCTCACCACATTGCCTGTGATCGGCGTTCCTGTTTCAATCACAAAATTAGATGGATTGGATTCTTTGCTCTCAATTGTGCAGATGCCAGCGGGAATTCCTGTGGCAACAGTTGCAATTGATAACAGTCACAATGCGGGATTGTTGGCTGTGAAAATTCTTGCTTCAGATGATCATGCTTTGACTCAAAAGCTATATCGCTACCAAGAAAAATTACGCAAAAAAGTTTTAAAGATGAAAGTTTAAAAAATAGATGAACCTGCTTAGTGAATTGAAAGCCATTCTAGAAAATGAAAATGATTTGATTGCAAACGCAGCAAACATGAGTGCTTTTCTTTTTGAAAACATTCCAAATCTCAATTGGGTGGGTTTTTATTTCTTAAAAGGCGATGAGCTTGTCTTGGGCCCTTTTCAGGGAAAAATTGCGTGTACTCGAATTAAGCTAGGCAAGGGAGTTTGTGGAACAGCTTTTTTAGAAAAAAAGCTTTTAAATGTTCCAGATGTTCATTCTTTTGAAGGGCATATTGCGTGCGATTCAGCGTCTCGTTCTGAATTGGTTATTCCTTTATATAAGGGTGATGAAGGTATAGGGGTTCTAGACGTGGACAGTCCGCTTTTGGATCGTTTTGATGCTCATTTGGAAGGATTTCTTAGAGAGGCCTCTCTGCTCTTTTTGGATCGTATATAATACTTATCGGCAGATTTTTTAAAACCCTAAAGTTTTCGTGCAAGTATTTGAAATTGTTCAGCTTTTTCAATGTCTTTAGAATTACCCTTTGACACGTTGCGTAAAAATGGGTAATTAGACTTACAAATCACATGAAATTATTTAAATGTAAAAGTGAATATAGTTTTTTTATTTTTTCTATTTTTCTCCTTTCTGGGTGTGCAGATAGTTTAGAGAAAATAAAAAAAGAACATTGCTCTCCTGATGGGGCTAATGATCTTGGGATAACTAATTCTGTCACAGGAAAATTTTTTAAAGCGTCCGTATCAAAATTCAACGTCTGTTCAGAAGATATTGAAACAAAAAATGTTTTATTAAATCATTACCAAAATGCTTTTAAAATTGAATTTTGCCAAGAATCGAATATTAAAAAAATTGCAAAAAAAGATGCTGAAGACTTAAAGGAAAAGATTAAGAAGATTCACGAATTTGAATCTTGTAAGGATAATCAAAAAAATCTTTTTAAAATTTATAAAGAGACATACTCTTTTGAGCTAAGAAATAAATGTAGCTCTTCAGGAATAAGTTATGAAGCAATTTCGCATGCTCAAAAAAAACAAAATATAAGCCTTGGGCTTGATCAGGTTTTAGGAAAGTGTCCAATCGATCTTGTCGCCAAAGCTGCAGCTTCTTATAAAGATGCTTTTGATCTAGAGCGGAAGAGAATTAAGTCTAGGGACAATGAAAAAAAAATTAGGATTGAAAATATTTTAGGAGCTCATGAAAATGAAAGAGATAGACTTGAAAAAGAACACGTAAGACAATTTATTTTCGATAGGGAAAGTCTTAAGCGTCAAAACCTAAGAGAAAGAACGATGCTTAACGACATTAACGAAAAGTATAGATAGTTGCCGATTGGGAGTGTATTGTGAAATTATCGAATTCCAATAAATTTATTTTTTTATTTCTTTTTATTTCTTTTTTTTGTCTGGATGTGCTTCGTTTGAGAAAAGCTTTTGTACTCAAGAGCTAGCTTCTGTAAGAGGTTATACCGATATGATGAATGGCAATGTGTTTACACCGAGTTTGTGGTTTGATCGAGAGTGCAAAGCTTCTACTGGTTACTCGTATCAAGATTATAGCCGTGACTATAATGAAGGTTTTGAAAAAGCAAAAAATTGTAATTCACAAGGAGCCTATGACCTTGGAGTAAGGGATGCTGCAGATGGAAAAGATTTTAATTCCTCAGTTTCAAAACTTAAAATCTGTTCAGAGGATAGAGTTGTGACAAGTAACTTAATGAGTTTTTATGAGAATGGATATAAAAAAGCATTCTGCCAAGAATCACATGTGATTGATGTTGCGTCAAAAGATGGGCAGTTTTTAAGAAAGAAAACTCAGGATAGTTTTGAGTTTAGACTTTGTGAGGGGAACAATAAGAAAACTTTTTTTAAAGTTTATGAAAAATTTTATTATTTGGCGGCCCGAAAAAAAAGTGTTCATCCAAGTGTAAAGACACGAGAAGATCTTGTCTCTCAGCCTGCGCAGGGTAGGTTAGTGAATCTCGAAAACATAATTATAAGTCATGAAACAGAAAAGTTAAGAATGGATAGTGAGCGCCTACATCGTGAAAGACTCGATAAAGAAAGTTTTAAACAAGAAAATTTTAATAAATTAAGCAATGACTCTTTGCTTAATGGTAGCTTGAATAAAGTTATCCGTTATCAAAATTTTAAAAGATAGAGGGATTTTCCTTCTTCGCTTATTTCTCAAGTTTAGTAAGAGCTATAAGATGATCGCATAGTTCAATCCAGATACCCCGTGCTGTGTGTTTTTTTTGATTTGAATCTACGTAGAAAATTTCAAATTCATTTTCTTCAACTTTTTCAAGGTAAGTTTCACCGATAACGGTTGCACCTAAAAAAGAAAAGGTTTTAAAAGCCGCTTCTTTCGCTGTCCAAATGTAAAGCGTTTCAAGTTGAGTTGCTTCTGGGCAATCGAGTTCTTTAAGGATTTTGCTTTTTACGCTTGGAAGAACTTTTCTGTTTTTTTCTTCCGCATCGATACCCAATCTGAGCCAAATGCTTTCGTTTGCGAATGCAAGAAAGCTATAGCTTTGTGTGTGGCTCAGGCTCGAGAGTTTTGGAGTAAAGTTTTTTTCAACAAGCGACTGAAGTTCTTTTGAGCTTTTGCGAAAATTATTTTGATCATTTTCAACGTACGCAATTTGCGGCCATGATGTTGAGTCAGTTGGAATCGTATAAACTTGCATCGATTAGTCCAAAGAGATTTCTGGATAATATTTAAGAAGATAGTCTTTGAGCTTTTTTTTGATGCGCTCTTCAATTTGTCGAGAGCGTTCTTTTGAAATCCCGTAAGTTTTTCCAAACTCTTCAAGAGTGATGGGAGTTTCAGAAAGTAATCTTCGCTTCACGAAATCTTTTTCGCGCTCGTCGAGTTCATCTTGAAATTCCTCGAGTGCTTTTTGAATGAGCCACGAGTCTTCTTCTTCCTCAATATGAGCTGAGGGCAGGGGACCTTCGTCTCTTAAAGTATTTTCAAAGGAAATGTCTTCGCCGCCATCAGAGCTCGGTCGTGGAGAAAGAGAAGAGTCCTTGCCCGAGAGTCTTTTTTGCATGGTCTCGACGTCTTCTTCGCTCACTTGCAAGTTTTGAGCGATCGCTTTGATTTGAGGTTTGATCCCAAGGCGCTCCCATTTTTCTTGTTCTTTTTTCAGACGATAGAAAAGTTTTTTCTGAGCAGCGGTTGTTCCAATTCGAACGATCGACCAATTACGAAGAAGGTAATCTCGGATATAACTTCGGATCCACCACACAGCATAGGTCGTCAGACGAACTTCTTTGTAGGGATTAAAGTGATTCACGGCTTGAATGAGGCCCACGTTTCCTTCTTGAATAAGGTCGAGAACTTTGTGTCCCAGTCGTGCGTATTCAAAAGCAATTTTCACCACAAAGCGAAGATTGGCTTGAATTAATTTTTTTGCAGATCCAGGATCTTTTTTGTCAAAAGCTTTTCGCGCAAGTTCTTGCTCTTCTTTTATATCCAGGAGAGCAATCTTTTGGATTTCTCTTAAGTAAATTGCAAGAGGATCATCGGTGCTAACGGAAGGCTTGAGTGGATAATTTTTTTTGAGAACCGGTAAGTGCTCTTCAATGATTGCGTCTTCAATTGTTTCGATTTCTTCTAATTTTTTGGATGCTTTTTTGGGCGCAGGAGTTTTTTCTTTCTGACTCTTCTTTTGGGAAGGCGAAGGCGGCTTTTTGCTGACCCGCTTTTTGTTCATCCGCTTAAATTATAATTCCAAAATCTAAAATCTAGAAGGGGATCTCGTCGCTTCCGCCTTGAGATCCACCGAAATCAGGAGGCGCGCCAAATGGATCGTTTCCATCATTGCTCGAGCTGCTTTCTGAGCGTGAGCCTTGAGTATCGAGAAACTGAACGGTCGTCGCAACAATTTCAGTTGTGTAACGCTTTTGACCATCTTTATCGTCCCAAGCGCGTGTTTGAAGGCGTCCTTCTACGTAGGCTTTGCGACCTTTTGAGAGGTATTTTGCAACGTTTTCGGCAGGCTTTCCCCAAACGACAACTTTGTGCCATTCGGTGCGTTCTTGTTTTTGTCCGTTTTTGTCAGACCAAGATTCGCTAGTTGCGAGTGGAAAATTTGCAACGGCTTGACCTTGGGGTGTGTGTCTGAGTTCGGGATCTTTTCCAAGGTTGCCAACTAAAATTACTTTATTAACTCCAGCCATAGTGTCCTTTCTTATAACACAAGATTTTGCTTCTATATCTATGTGGCTTTGACTTTGCTAAACTTGTGCCATGATCAAAGGGCTCGAGTCGCTTCTTTACAAGCATTTATTTTCTAAGGCAGCAAGGCCTGCGGTGCGTTGGATGAATCGATTTGCGATTATTGCAACGGCCCTTGGCCTCTGTGCATGGCTCACCACCCTTAACGTAATGGAGGGTCTCCAAAAACAAATTCGAGCCGATCACCTTTCGGCCAAAGCGCATTTGTTATTAGAGGGCCCGCTCCGTCCCGACTTAAAAGAGGTAGCCGCTAAAGTTCAAGAAAAACTCTCTTCTGAAGTGAAAGATCTCAAAATTAAATTGCAATTTGAGGGGCTAGTGGAACCCTTGAAAGATGGAAAAATTTTCACAGGTTCGGGGATCGTGATTGAAGGAGACCCTGCGCTTCCCTCTGGTTCAATGATCTTGGGAGAAGAGCTGGGTTACGCTCTTCATGCTTCTTCGATGGAAGCTTTTCGTCTTCGAAATGTGTGGAATTTGGAGGGAGCTCCTCTGGAGTTGAAATTGAAGGGTTACAGGCGGTCTGAATTAGTTGATGTGGATCGTTTTTATGTTTGGGTTTCTGAGAAAGATTTAGAAGAGTGGCTGGGAGCCCAAGGACTTCGTTCGCGTATTGAAATTATTTTGAATGATCCGTACACGGCTCCTGAGTTTTTGTCGTCTCTTCAGAAAATCGATCCAGCTTTTAAGGATTGGAAGCAATTAGATTCCGCTCTTTGGCATTCTCTTGATCTTGAAAAAAAAGCCATGGCGATATCGTTGTTTTTTGTGGTTCTTTTTGGATCACTTGCAGTGAGCTCGGCGCTGAGTTTGAGAATTGCTGAAAAACGAAGAGAGATTGGTGTCTTAAGGGCCATGGGAGCAAGTGCTGAAAGGGTCTTTTGGCTGTTTGAGTTAGAGGGACTGTTTTTGGGAACAGTGGGGCTTTTGCTTGGGCTTTTGTTGTCGGCCGCATTCACGTGGGCGATTGGACATTGGGGAGTGCTTCCACAGTTTTTTTATTCGCAAAATTTACCGGTGGATTGGTCATGGTCTCGGGCGCTTTTGCTCTTTGTTTTGAGTTTAGCAACGGTGGCTTTGGCAAGTTTTATTCCTGCTAAACGCCTTTATTCTTGGGATATAGCCACTTTATTGCGCTCTTAGGGGAGCTTTCGTTCTTGAGTGGAGAAGGGCTTTTTGTTACCTTTCCATTCAGCGCGAATCGGAACAACGCAAGAGCTGAAAAGTTCTTGAGGAAAGTCCGGGCTCTATAGAGTGCCGCAGCATCGCTGTCAGAGACGATGCCCGAGGATCCGTGGTTGCAAAACCGATATACGGCGAACTCGAGGAACAGTGCAACAGAGAGAATGTCCGAAGTGATGATCCAGCAAGACGGGAACGGGAGTCTGTTGGGGAACTGGTCGGAGTGAAAACAGGCAAACTCTGCGGGGAGCAAGATCAAATAGGAGAGAAGTTGTGCACTCGCAACGTTAAACTCTCGGGTAGATCGCTTAGAGGAATGTTGTTCTCCTTAGTGTGTGGGGCCGTCGGTCCTCGAAGCTAAGAAGACAGAACCTGGCTTACAGATTCGCGCAACCGCCCTTTTTTTTATTAAAACTAAGGGAAAAATCCACGAGACAACATTGCTTTTGAGAGACGGTCGATGCCGCAAATCAACGCGGCTGTTCTCATGTTTACTTTTTTCTCAAGAGAAACAGCAAGAACTTTTGCAAATGTTTGACTCATAATTTCGAAAAGTTTGTTGTTCACTTCTTTTTCAGTCCAGAAAAGTTTTTGTATGCCCTGTACCCATTCAAAGTAAGAAACAACCACGCCACCCGCGTTAGCTAAGATATCGGGAATCACGAAAACGTTTCTTTCAAAAAGAATTTTATCTGCGGCACTTTCAGTCGGTCCATTTGCGCCTTCTGCAATGATTTTTGCTTTAATTTTCGCAGCGTTTTTATCTGTGATCTGTCCTTCTAGAGCAGCAGGAATCAAAATATCACAAGGAAGTTCGAGGAGTTGATCGTTGGTGATGGCTTCCGCTTCGGGATATCCACTTAAAGTTTTATTTTTAGCTATATAAGCGCTGACGTGATCAAGATCTAAACCTTTCGGATTGTAAATCCCGCCTGTGTAGTCAGAAACGGCGACAACAGTTGTGCCGATTTTCTGCATTTTCTTTGCAGCGGCACGACCGACGTTTCCAAATCCTTGAACCGCAACTTTTGTGGTTTCATCTAGTTTGATGTTGAGCGCTTTGCTGGCTTCGATGATTGTGTAAACTACACCGCGTCCTGTGGCTTCTTCGCGACCCAAGCTTCCACCGACTTCAATGGGTTTTCCTGTTACAACACCTGGGACGCAGTAGCCTAATTCTTGAGAATAAGTGTCCAAGATCCAAGCCATTGTTTGTCCGTCTGTTCCAACGTCTGGAGCAGGTATGTCTTTTTCGGGACCGATGAAGGGAAGAATCTCAGTTGTGTAGCGACGAGTCAGTCGTTGTTTTTCGCCACGAGAAAGCTTACTTGGATCAACCGCAATACCGCCTTTTCCACCGCCAAGAGGGAGGTTCATCAACGAACATTTAAAAGTCATAAGCATTGCGAGAGCTGCTGTCTCAGAAAGAGAGACGCTTGGATGATAGCGGATTCCACCTTTTGCGGGACCCATACTCATACTGTGATGAACACGGTAGCCTTCAAAAACTTTGATGTTTCCATCATCCATACGCACAGGCACGCTCACAATGAGGGCACGCTTGGGCATTTTTAATCTTGTGAGAACGTTTGGATCGAGGTTCATGACCTGTCCTGCGTACTCAAGTTGTTTCACTGCATTTTGGTAAAATGTACTTTCTTCCCAGATCATTATGGTTAAATATAGTCAAAGAATCGTGTGGAAATCTAGAGAAGCTTTTGAAAAGAGCACTTTTTTTCAGCGCCTCAAGTTACAAGGCTTTAACATGGATGGTCTATGGGATGTTTATCTTTCAGGAGACCTTCGACAAAAACGATCGTTCCGTATAAATTCGCTTCGCTCCGTATCACTGGAAGATTTTAAATCTGCGAGATTTAAAATTGGATCTTCTCTCTCTCAGTTTAAGAATGTGTATGAGTTTAATGTCCAAGAAAATGCTCATTTTGCACGACATCCATTTTGGGGAGCGGGCTTGGCTTATGTTCAAGATTTTGTTGCACTTGAAATTATCGACGATTTGCAAATTAAGCCTCATATGAAAGTTTTAGATTTGTGTGCGGCACCTGGCGGAAAATCGATTCGCATGGCGGAGTTGCTCAAGCATACGGGATGGATTGTGAGTAACGATGCAGATTATAAGCGATCGAGAATTTTATCGAATAACCTTGTTCGTCACGGGGTTTTAAATAGCACTGTATTTGGCTCGGACGGAATTAAACTCGCTCAATCTTTTGAAAAAACATTTGATCGAATTTTGATTGATGCGCCTTGTAGCGGGGAAAGTTTATTTTTCAAGCGTGAGGAGAGGCGTCGAGATGTTTATGAAAGCGAAATTCAAGAATGTGTCTCAATTCAGAATTCTCTTTTAGCGGCAGCTGCTGGCGCTCTTAAAAATGAGGGTCGAATTGTTTATAGTACCTGCACGTATAATCTTTCAGAAAACGAAGAAGTTGTGAGGCGCTTTGTTAGAAACAATGCGGATTTCTCACTTGTGAAAGAAGAGCGACGTTGGCCTCAGCTTGACGGAACTGCAGGAGGTTACTGGGCCGTGCTTGAAAAAAAAGGCACTTCAAAGAGCGAAACAACAGAAGCAAGTAAAGAAGAAATAGGGTTTCGACAAGATTGTTTGCGACATGGATTAAGTGATTCAAAGGGGGATCCTGATTTATTTGCACATTCTATGAATCGTGCTCTTTCAACTGAGATGGGATCTTTTCAGGAATCAAATCAAGCTGAGAATTTATTGAAAGATTCCATGGAAGCTTTTCAGGATTGGATCCTGATGGATGAAAAGTATGCAAACGCTTATTTATCTGGTGAGGCACTTGCGAATCCTGAACGAAAACGTGGAATTTTTTGTGTTTTGTGGAAAGAAAAATGGCCTCTCGGACCTGCCAAAGGAGTAGAGTCTCGTTTTAATAATCTTCTTCCTCTTGAAAGCCGTCGTCGAGGCTAGCTTCAAAGTTCTTTAAGTTACGAAAGGTCTCTGCTAGATTTGGCTTGTCATGGATTTTCCTTGTTATTTGGTTGCTCTTCCTCAAATGCAGGATGAGTTTTTTTCGCAAGCAGTCGTTTTGCTTTCTCAACAAGACGAGCAGGGGGCTTTTGGTCTTGTGATCAATAAACCTGTTGAGGTGGAAGGTAACGATGGCAATCATCAAGTAGTGGCTGAGTTACGTGATGCTCAATCAGATAAGGTTTACGAAATAAAAGACAATCTTTTTAAAGGCGGTCCAGCTGACGAGCAATCCATTTTTGTGATTCATGAAGATGAAAATTTAGTAGAAGGTGGAACGCGTCTTGGTGAGCATCTTTTTTTGTCTACGAATCCCACAGTTTTACAATCACTTTTAGAAATGGGTCAAAGTGGACCCAAGCGTAGATATTTTTTGGGATGCTCGGCGTGGGCAAAGGGGCAGCTTGAATCAGAAATTCGCGCGGGATCTTGGGTGCTTTTGCCTTTTCAAGAAAAATTTATTTTGGATGAAGTTGATAAACAATCAACTGAGCCGTGGTCGACTCGTTTGTGGCGCAAGGTTTTGCTGAGTGGAGGTTTGGATCCTCTCACTCTTGTTTCTCAGGGTAAAAGCGATAGCGGCTACAACTAAGGTTTAAATAATTTAATCGCTTTATCCTTTTGCTCAGCGTGATTCACGATGGGATGGGGGTACTCATCACCAAGTTTCACTCCTGCACTTAGTAATTCCATGGGAGTTGCCGTCCACGGAGCGTGAAGATATTTCAGGGGGAGCTTTTTGAGTTCGGGAAGTTCTGCTTTCAAGAAAACTCCCTCAGTATCAAAACGTTCCGATTGAAGAACGGGATTGAAGATTCGAAAATAAGGTTGAGCATCGCAGCCTACAGAAGCAGCCCACTGCCAACCGCCGTTGTTTGAAGCGAGGTCAAAATCAAGCAAGTGATCCGCAAAATATTTTTCTCCCCACTTCCAGGAACACAAAAGGTCTTTCGTTAAAAAAGAAGCCACAATCATTCTTAGTCGGTTGTGCATCCATCCTGTTTTGTTGAAGTGTCTCATGGCTGCGTCCACGATGGGGTAGCCGGTTTGTCCTTCGCACCACGCCTGAAAATCTTTTTGAGTTCCGGGCCATTTAATGGAATTGCATTTTTCTTGAAAGCAATTGTCTGGAAGTGAGGGATTTGCTTGGAGGAGCATTTGATAAAACTCACGCCAGATCAATTCATTTTGCCACGTGATAGCTCCGGTGCTTTGAAGTCCCCACGTTTCTCTAAAAAGTTCTCTGGGGTTGAGGGTTCCAAATCTTAAGTGAACTGAGAGGTGTGAGGTTCCCTCTGAGAGAGCAGGTAAATCACGATTGTTTTTGTAGTCTTTGATGTTTTTGAGGAATGATTTTTTTAACTGAAGAGCGCCTTTGGTGCCTCCTTCAATCCAGTTTTTTGTTTTATGAAAACCGACACTTTCAAGTTCGAGTTTTTGTGAAACTTTTTGAAGTTTCTGAGAAGATATTAAATTTTTAAGACGAACACGAGCTTCTTCAACATCGTGTTTGCCAAGTTTGGCTCTCCAAGCTTTAGAAAAGGGAGTAAAAACTTTGAAATAATCTCCGGCTAAGTTTTTTACTTCTTGAGCTTCAAAAATGACTTGATCTTTAAAAGTAAGGAATTCTTTTCCGCTTTCCTTAAGTTTCCTTTGAACCGTTGAATCTCTTTTGAGGGCATAGGGCTCGTGGTCTCGATTGGTGAACACAGCATCGATATTAAGATTTTGAGCGAGTTGCGGGATCTCTTGCATGGGGTCACCCTGAAGGACAACGAGCTGCGATCCTTTTGCGCGAAGTTGAGCATCGATTTCTGCCAGGGATTCAAAAATAAAAGTCAAGCGTCTATCTTGCTTGTTTGAAATTTTTTTTAAAATATTTGAATCAAACACAAAAACAACGGCTATCTCGTCAGAGGCTTCTTCTGCTTCAGACCAAGCACGGTGATCGTGTGTTCTTAAGTCGCGACGAATCCAAACAAGACTTCGTTTATAGTGGCTCATAAATGACGACTCTATCTCACACATTCTTTCTCAGCAAAGAGTGATCCCTGCTTGATCCCTCCCTAGCATTTGATAAACTTTTACACCGAATGAACTTACAGCGTTGGCTTGAAAAAAAAGGCTTTCAACTTGAATTAAAATCTATTGAGGCGGTTGTGTCTCTCGCCTCTGATGGAGCAACGGTTCCCTTCATTGCTCGTTATCGAAAAGAGCAAACAGGCAACTTAGATGAAGTTGCGATTCGTGGGATTTTAGAAACAAACGAAGAGTTTTCAGAATTTGTAAAACGCAAAGCTTTTGTATTGGAACAAGTTCAAAAAGCAGGAAAGCTCGATGCGGCCACAAAAACACTTATTGAATCATGCGATGAGGCTCTTATTCTTGAAGACATCTACGCGCCCTTTAAGCCCAAGAAAAAAAGCAAAGCGACAGTAGCGCGCGATGCAGGTTTGGAGCCTTTGGCTTTGTGGGTATGGGATACAGCACAAGGAGTGACAAAGTGGGAAGAGGGACAGAGTCTTCTCGTTTGGGCTTACACTTATCGAAATGAAAAGTTTGGAATCGAGAGCGCTGAAAAAGCAATTGAAGGTGCTCGCGATATTTTGATCGAAAAGATTTCAGAAGATGTCGAGCTTCGTCAGTTTGTTCGAGATCATTTTTTTAATCACGGATTTTTGCGTTCCGAAAAGGGTAAGAAAGCTGCTCCTCATAGCAAGTTTGAGCCTTATTTTAATTTCTCAGAATCAATTAAATCTTTAAATAATTTTCAAAGTTCTCACCGCTACTTAGCAGTGAGACGAGGTTGGGGTGATGACGAGTTAGCTGTTAAGTTTGGAGCTAAGATTTCTACAGAAGATGATGCTTTTTACTCAAGTATGTTCAATAAATATTTGGGCAAGTGTCTTGTCAAAGCAGAAGCGCCTGGCGCAAGTCTCATTAAAGAATGCTGTGAGATGGCTCTCAAGGCACATGTTATTCCTTCAATCGAAAATGAAGTTCATAAAGAACTTAAGAGAATTGCGGATGAAGCGGCGATTAACGTTTTCTCTGAAAACGTTCGTGAGATTCTATTGTCTTCTCCTTTTGGATCGAAGTCTGTTATGGGTGTGGATCCTGGATTGCGCACAGGTTGCAAGGTTGCGATTGTTGATGAAACGGGTCGTTTCTTAGACAACACTGTGATTCATATACATTCAACAAGTGAACAAGAAAAAGCAACTCGCTTGTTGGAGTCGTTCGTGGAGCGTTATAACGTGCGTGCAGTTGCTGTAGGAAACGGAACGGGCGGACGTGAGACGGAAACTTTTTTGCGCAAAGCTTTAAAGCGTTTTGCAAAGCTTCAAGTTGTAATGGTTTCGGAGGCGGGCGCCAGTGTTTACAGTGCAAGCGAAGTAGCTCGTGAAGAATTTCCGAGTTTGGATGTAACGGTTCGTGGAGCGATTTCGATTGCTCGTCGTTTGCAAGATCCACTTGCAGAATTGATTAAGATTGATCCCAAAAGCATTGGAGTGGGCCAGTATCAACATGATGTGAATCAGTCCCGTCTCAAGAGAAACCTGGATGATGTCGTGGATTCATGTGTGAACTCTGTGGGAGTGAATCTGAATACCGCAAGTCATCACTTATTGGCACATGTGGCTGGAATTGGTCCAAGCCTTGCAAAAACAATTGTTGATCATCGTGCGAGTAAGGGAATTTTTAAATCTCGCTTAGAACTCAAAGATGTCGCTCGTTTTAGTGAAAAAGTTTTTGAGCAAGCCGCGGGGTTCTTGCGAGTTTTTGAATCAGATAATCCACTCGAGAAAACGGGTGTGCATCCAGAGCGTTATGAGTCGCTTCAGTCGTTTGCTTCCAAAAATGGGCTAGCTTTGTCTGATCTTTGCGGTGAAGGAACCAAAAAACTTCGTGCAAGTGAAGAGTTCAAAAATCAAGTGGGTGAATTTACGTTTGAAGATATTTTGCGTGAGCTTGAAAAACCCGGAAGAGATCCGCGTGATGAGTTTGTTCCCTTTCAATATCGCGAAGATATTCACGCTGTGAGCGATCTTAAAAAAGATATGGTTTGTCCCGGAATTGTGACGAACGTCACAAATTTTGGTGCTTTTGTCGATATTGGAGTTCATCAAGATGGACTTGTTCATTTGTCGCAATTGGCAGATCGTTTTGTGAAAGATCCTCGTGAAGTGGTGAGTCCTGGTGACAGAGTGACGGTGAAGGTTTTGGATGTTGATACCAACAAAAACCAAATTAGTTTGACGATGCGATCCTTGAGACCAGACCATAAAAAGCCTGAGTATTTCGACCATAAAAGAACAGAGCAAAGGGCACCTGATTCTCGTCAAAGTGAACGTCGTCCCGATAATCGTGGAGGAGATCGGTCTCGAAGAGATTTTGCAAAGGATCGACCTGCGAAGCCTAAATTTGCGAATAACCCATTCGAGATTTTGTCAGCGATCAAAAAAGATATCAAAAGATAACTTTCATGAAAGATGAAGATTTTAAAAAAAATGTTCCTCAAAGTGAAGAAGACATAAAAAAGAAACTTAGTCCTCAACAGTATTCTGTTATGAGAAAAGAGGGGACTGAGGCTCCTTTTACTAACGAGTATTGTGATCACCATGAAGAAGGGATTTATGTGGATCGCTTGAGTGGTGAACCTCTTTTTTGCTCAAAAGATAAATATGATTCAGGGAGTGGTTGGCCAAGCTTTAAGAAGCCCATTGATCCTCGATATTTAAAATTTAAAAAAGATCACAAGCTTTTTGAGGAACGAGTCGAAGTAAGATCTTCGATTGCAGATAACCACCTTGGGCACGTTTTCGAAGATGGACCAGCCCCAACAGGAAAACGTTTCTGTATGAATTCAGCGTCTTTGCGATTTATTTCCAAAGAAAAGTTAAAAGAAGAAGGCTACGAAGAATATCTTTGTTTGTTTAATTAGCTTTTTATTTTTAAAACTCACTTTGTGGACCCGTGAACATTTTTAGAGGATAGCGATCGTCCAGCATGTGAGCAAAAGCCTGAAAGGCTTTCCAGCTATCTTCACCTGCTCCGATGTTAAACCACCAGAGGCAAGCGGGACCTACCAGGCGTAATGCAACTTTTTTTGAGTCTTGAAGCATATAAAAAATTGTAAGGGCTTCGTAGTCGAGTCCAATTTTTGCGTTCTCTTTCACTTCGAATTCGGAATTACTCAAGACTTTGTCTTTTTGTCTTGTTGTGATTTTATATTTAAAAATTTCCGGTGTTTTTTTCAAAGACTGTGTTAAATTGCTGTAGCTTTGTTTCTGGTTACTTCTCAGTAAAACCCAATTGGTCGTGTCTTTACCTAAAATTGCAAGGCTTGTTGATATGTTTTTGTCTGCATCATAAGTGTCAATCATGCAGGTATTGGAAGAGTGTGCTCCCAAATCAAATCTTTCTTTTTGAATGGCAAAATTTGATTCAAGGATTTTTTGCGAAAGAATGTCTGTTTTTTGTTTTGAGTAGTCGTGCTTGTTTTCGATCAAAAACAAAAGACTCACAAGAGATCTAAAATCATCTTTTCGAGCTAAGAATTCGCATTCTCCGCGGATGAAAAAAAGGCTACTCACTTCTCCTTTGGTAGAAGGATCTTTTTCGTCAAATCTTACGAGTTCAATCGTGTAGGGGTTCTCGGTTGTGATCTTTTTACGAAAATCTCTTTTTATGTTTGAATACCAAGCTTTAAATCGAAGTTTGTTATAGGAGTGAGCATAAACACCTGGGCCAATTTCGAGAAGCTCTTTTCCTTGAAGATCTCTGATATGATCAACGGTTGTGCGACCTAAGTATAGCCCCGAATCAGTGGTGACAATTTTAGCGACATAAATTCCATCTGCGTTGACAACGCTGCAGATTTTTTTTGAATTTCGAGGCAGAGTTTCAAGTAAGTCCACGTTAAAAGCGGTTGGTTGGAGCTGGGGGAGACTGATTGAGGCTTCTTTTTTAGCTTCTAGAAGCTTGAGTTGAGGGTTCTTGCTTTGCGTACAAGCCGTTAAAAGTATGAAAATACTCAGAAAGCGTTTCATGTGAAGAGGTGCAACTTTAGCACATTTATCCGAAAATGGAAAAATACGGGCTAAAGATTCTAACTTAAGGTATAATCCTCGTACTCCAATGTTTACGGGCATTATTCAAGAAAAGGTACCCCTTAAGGCACTGACGTGGGTTAAGGCCGAGGGCTCTGAAATCGTGCTTTCTTGTGTCTTCAAAATCGAATCCCAGCATCCGCTTCGTAAGTCTTGGAATTTGGGCGATTCACTCGCACTGGACGGAGCTTGTTTAACGATCACAAAGATTGAGCACGGAGAAGCTTCGTCTCATTTTTATTTTGATGTTTCCAAGGAAACTCTCTCTAAAACTCACTGGGCAAATTCAATTGGCAAATCTAATGGCGAATCACTTGAGCAATCTCATCCCCGAATGAAGCAATTGCACTTAGAGCCTGCTCTGCGAATGGGCGATGCTTTGGGTGGGCACCTTGTTTCGGGACATGTTGAGGGCTTGGCGTGCTTAGAATCAAAAAAAATTGAATCAAATAAACAAGTTCCTCAGTATTTGGAGCTTTGTTTTTCTCTTCCTCAATCCACAAATTTAGCAGCTTTTTTAATTCCTAAAGGCTCGGTGACTTTGGATGGAACAAGTCTAACAGTAAATGAAGTGAGCGATTTGCAGGGAAGATGTTTTTTTAAAGTTTATCTTATTCCTCATACTTTAGAGAAGTGTCATTTTTCCTTGTTGAATGAGGGAGATTTTGTCAATGTCGAGACCGATTTGATGGCTCGTCATTTTTGTCGCTATCAAAGTGTTTTGGGTAAAACTATATGAGCCTAGAAAAAATCGAAAAAGCCATACAAGAAATCAAAGCCGGAAAAATGGTGATCATTATCGACGATAACAATCGCGAAAATGAAGGCGACTTGGTGATGGCTGCTGAGTTTGCCACTCCCGAGGCGATCAATTTTATGATCACTCATGCGCGCGGGCTTGTGTGCCTGACAATGGAAAGTAAAAAAGTAGCTGAGCTTGATTTGCCCCTGATGGTGCAAAATAATCAAGCTCCGTTTCAGACAGCCTTCACAGTAAGTATCGAAGCGCGCGAAGGTGTGAGCACAGGAATTTCTGCTTATGATCGCTCGCATACAATTCTTACAGCGATTAAAGAGGGCGCCACTCGCAGAGACCTTGTGGTTCCTGGCCACGTTTTTCCTCTCCGCGCTGTTGAAGGCGGGGTCTTAGTACGCGCAGGACACACAGAAGCTTCTGTGGATTTGGCGAGACTCGCGGGTTTGAAGAGTGCCGGGGTTATTTGCGAAGTCTTGAATGCTGATGGAACAATGGCGCGTGTTCCTGATTTAGAAAAATTTGCCAAAGAACATTCTTTGTCCATGATCAGTATTGCTGATTTGATTGAGTATCGTTTGCATTGTGATGAAAGTTTGGTGAGCGAAATAGCGCGTTCTCAAATGCCTACAAAATATGGTCCGATGGAGCTTCGAGTTTTTCAAAGTCGTCTAGATGGTGCCGAGCACGTGGCGTTAGTGGCGGGTGATCCTAAGACTTTTGAGCAAGAGCCAACGTTGGTGCGTGTGCATTCGGAATGTTTAACGGGCGATGTTTTTGGAAGTCTTCGTTGTGATTGTGGAACGCAGTTGGACAAGGCGCTTCAAATGATCGCTCAAAAAGGCCGTGGGGTTCTTCTTTATTTACGTCAAGAAGGTCGTGGCATTGGACTTCGTAATAAGATCAAAGCCTATGCTTTGCAAGATCAGGGATTAGATACGGTCGAAGCCAATGAGGCTTTGGGCTTTGCTCCCGATCTAAGACATTATGGAATTGGAGCTCAAATTTTGCGCTCAATCGGGCTCAAGGAAATTGTGATTCTCAGTAACAACCCTCGTAAGATTGTGGGGATTGATTCTTATGGACTCAAAGTTGTTGATCGTGTGATGATCGAGGGCGTTTGTCAGAACGAAAATATGCGCTACCTCGAAACCAAAAAAAATAAGTTAGGTCATCTGATTCCATGACGATAGAAGCCTCTCAAAAGCTTTTAGCAGAAGCTGAAAAAAATATTGCTCAAAATCTCGCGGAATGGTCTCGCTTGTCTGCTGATATTTCTCGTGTCGGGATTGTTTCAACGCGTTGGTATAGTGAGGTTATCCAAAACTTAAAATCCAGTGCGGAAAATTTTTTGGGACGAGTGGAATTAAATAAAAACAAAATTGATCACGTAGAAGTTTCGGGTTCTTGGGAGCTTCCTTTGGTGGTGAGCGAATACATACAGCAAAAAAATCCAAGTTTTGTGATTGTTCTCGGTTGTGTGGTGAAGGGAGAGACTCCTCACTTTGATATTTTATGTTCAAGTGTAACCAATGCTTTGATGAATCTTCAAATTGAATCGCGAATTCCTCTTGGCTTTGGTCTTTTAACTGTGAATTCTGTCGAGCAAGCAATGGCTCGTTCAAATAAAGGAGCGGAAGCGGCAGAAGCGGCTTTGCGTTCTTGGATCTCTCTAAAAAAACTAAGTGAAAAGTAAGTGGAAAATAAATAATGGCAAACAGACATCAAGCCCGTGAAATGGCCTTTCAACTTGTGTACGAATGGTCGCTCAATGACAACGCTTTCTATGACGAAAAACGTATTCGAGAGTATTGGAAAGATCGCTCAAAAGAAGATGAAGAAAATCATCCTTTTTATTTACGTGTATTGAAAGGAGTGGCGCAGTATTTACCTCAAATTGATTCAAGCATAGAGGTTTTATTGGAGAATTGGTCCTTAAAGCGCTTGGACCGAGTGGATCTTGCAGTTCTTCGATTGGCTATTTTTGAATTGTGTTTTGATAAAGACGCAGATCGTCCAGATGATGCTGTGATTATGAACGAGGCCATAGAGCTTGCAAAAAGGTTTGGTGGCAAAGACTCTCCTTCTTTTGTTAATGGAATTTTGGATAAAGTTGCCAAAAAAAATCTTGAGACTGCATCTTAAGATTGTATGAGTTTGTCTGGTTCCAAACTTCGAAAAAAAGCCCGAGCTCTTTTAAAAAAATCCGAAGAAGAAAATCTATCGAGATCTTTTGAAAAAAAATCATCTTCTCTGAAAGAGGTTCCTCAAAGCAATCGTAAAGAAGCGTTTACGCTCAAATTTGGACGCTTTGAAGAAACTCAAGCAAGCCAAGCGTATTTGGTTATTCCCGGTGATGTCTGCGATGGAGGAGCGGAGATAAAGCGTCTCTCAGAAAGTTTGGGGTTGGAAGTCACCTCACAGAAATTTCTCAAAAAGGGACGAAAAATTACGGGTTCTACTTATTTGGGTCAGGGTACTTTGGAGCAAATTCAAAAAGAGATTTCAGATATTGAGAATATCCTCTTGATCGTGGATGCTCGCTTGAGCCCGGGACAGATTCGAAATCTTGAGAATTTTTTAAAGATACCTGTTCTCGACAGGCGTACTTTGATTCTGGCTATCTTTAAGAGAAATGCCCAAAGTCATGTGTCTAAACTTCAAGTGGAGCTTGCTGAATTACAAATTCTCAAATCTCGACTAGCAGGAGTTTGGGAGGGTCTGTCGCGCCAAAGAGGTGCGGCGGGTGGAAAGGGTGGGCGAGGGCTGGGGGAGACGCGCTTGGAGTTGGATCGCCGAACGCTTCGTCGAAGGATTGAAGCGATCAAAACAAAACTCAAAAGTGCGGAGAAGGCTTTCTATACACAATCTCAAGGACGTTCTCAGTTTCCTCGAGTCGCTCTGGTGGGTTACACAAACGCTGGTAAATCCTCAATGATGCATAAACTGACGCAAACCGAGGTCCACGTAGAAGATAAGTTATTTGCCACACTCGACACAACAGTGCGCACGCTCCAGCCTCTTACTCATCCGAAAATTCTTGTGAGTGACACAGTAGGTTTTGTAAGAGATCTTCCTGCAGAGTTAGTGGCTTCTTTTAAAAGCACTCTTTTAGAAGCCGTTTCGAGTTCATTGCTGTTACACGTTGTGGATATTTCGGATGCCAATTGGAAAGAACAAATTAAAGTCACCGACGAAACGCTTGAAGAAATTGGAGCCGCTCAAATTCCTAAATTTTATGTTTTTAACAAGATGGATATTTTAGAAAGTTTTCCGCAAATTAAAAAAGCAGAAGTTCGTCGTTACTTGAGGCAGCAATTTGGTGAGGGGAGTCATTTTTTTATGACGAGCACGCTCACTGGAGAAGGATTGTCAGAACTGCGCTTGAAAATCATAGAACAATGTGGGGTAAATGATTTTCAGGCAAACCCATGAATTCACCTGCAGAATTTTTTAGAGATTTCGAACCCACAAATACATCCCTTCCGCTTTTTGTGTTGAGCGATGGAACAGGTGAGACAGCTGAAAATTTGGTCGATGCTATTTTAACTCAGTACTACGGGCTCAAAGTTGAAGTCTATCGTTACAAAATGGTCCGCACAGAAGCTCATGTTCGATCCATTATTGAAGAGGCGAAACTTCGAAATGCTCCGCTCATTTATACCGTTGTTTCTCCTGAGGTGCGTGTGGCTTTGTCAGAAGGAATCAAGCAAGCGGGAATTAAAGCCGTGGATGTTTTGGGAGAGACTCTTGATTTGATTAGTAGCGTGTACAATGCAAAACCTTCTCTTACTCCGGGGCTTTTGCATCAAGTGGATGAAAAATATTACCGGCGTATTGAGGCGATCGAATTTGCCGTGAAGCAAGACGATGGATCTCTCCCAGAGAATCTTAAGCAAGCAGATCTTGTATTGGTCGGAGTTTCTCGTACCTCAAAAACGCCGCTTTCGATTTTTTTATCTCACAAAGGGTATAAGGTTGCGAACGTGCCCTTGGTTATGGGAATCGAAGTTCCCAAGGAGCTTTTTGAGATTGATCAAAATAAAATCGTGGCCCTCACAATTGATCCCGAGGCTTTGACGAAGATTCGTCGCGAGCGTCTGGTGCGCTTAGGGCGTGATCCCGTGGGTGATTATGCAAGCTCATCTCGAGTGCGTGAGGAAATCGAGTGGGCTTTGAAGCTTTTTTCTCGCAACAAGCGTTGGCCTGTTTTTGAAGTCAGTAATAAGGCTCTGGAAGAAACGGCGGCTGAGATTGAGCGTCGAATGCGCGGTCGATTGAAGCATATCAAATCAGATTTCCGATCAGCTTCCTAAATCTAAGTTGATTTTTTGAGTCGGTATTTTGACATGGCTTCATTCTTTGCTTCTTGCCTCGTATACTAAGTTCATGGTGAATTTGAGTCGTTTAGCTTTTGTCACTTCTTTTTTGTTTTTGGGTATACAGGTGTGGGCTCAAGAAGATACTCAAGAAATTAAATCGCTTCGTAATTATCAGATTCAATCTCAGTATGGTGCTGAATCTGCTGTTTTAAATCCTATTTTCCCCAAAGACAGTCAGTTCGAATTAAGCTTAGGCGCAAATTACTCTCCGTCTTCTTCCCTTTATGATTACGCAGGTGTTTCAGCAGGCGCGATTTATCATTTTAATCGGCGCCATGCGATTGAACCTGTTTTAGTTCAATATAATTTCGGTGAATTGAGTAGTTTTGCGATTACGCAAATTGCGGATAAAGTTGACGGAGCAAAAAAAGCACAACTAGGTGTGGACCTTCCGCGAATGATTGTTTCTTCAAATTATATTTTCACACCTTATTATTCCAAGATGCATCTAACAGATCTTTCGATTGCTCATATGGATTTTTACGCTCTTGTTGGTATTGCAGGTGTTTATACAGAAAGTTTGAAGCTTGATAATACTTTGGGTGAGACGAATTGGCGAGTAGGTGGAAATTTAGGATTAGGACTTCGGGTTTTGATGCGCAGTCGCTATGGAGTGCGTTTTGAAGTTCGTGATTTTATCCATACAGCCAATCAATTGGGCGCAAATGAACTGACAAACGATATACAAGCTTCTTTAAGCTTGAGCATTTTCTTAGATTCATTTCCGGACTATACCCAAATGTAAATGTTCGATTCGATTCAAAAGAGTTTTGGTTCTGCTATCAAAAAATTGCGCGGCAAATCGCGCATGAGCGAAGCCGAGGTTGATGAAGTTCTTGCGGATATTCGAGTAGGTTTACTCGAGGCAGATGTCCATTTTCGAGTTGTGCGCGATTTCTTGGCTCGAGTTAAAGAGCGTTGTCTGCGTGAAGAGGTCTTAAAGAGCCTCAGCCCCGAGCAGCAGGTTTTAAAAGTCCTTTCTGAAGAGCTGACTTCTATGCTCGGAGGAAATGCAAAGGAATTAGATTTTAGCGTTAAACCGCCCGCAGTGATTTTGGTGTGCGGGTTACAAGGTTCTGGAAAAACAACTTCTCTTGTGAAGTTAGCGTTGCATCTCAAAAATAAAAATAAACGTGTCTTGGTTGTGAGCACAGACGTGCGTCGACCTGCGGCTCTTGAGCAGCTCAAGCAACTTTCTGAGCGCAATGGAATCGATGGAGTTTATCTCGAGAATCAAGCGCAACTTCCTCCTCTGAAAATTGCCGAAAGTGCTCTGAAGAAAGCTCAAGAAACAAACATCGAGGTTCTGTTGGTCGATACCGCAGGGCGAGTTCAGTTGGACGATGAACTGATGAGTGAGCTTCAGTCTTTGACAAAGGCGCTAAATCCTACGGAGCGTTTGTTGGTGATTGACTCGATGATGGGTCAAAGTGCGGTGGATGTGGCTGAAGGCTTTCAGTCGAAGGTGGATCTTACCGGAGCGATTTTAACAAAGCTCGATGGAGATGCTCGAGGTGGGGCGGCTTTATCTCTGGTTTCTGTGACGGGAAAGCCTATTAAATTTATTGGGACAGGTGAGAGAGCCGCAGATTTTGAGATTTTTTATCCTGAGCGTATTTCTTCACGTCTCTTGGACATGGGAGACGTATTAAGCCTTTTGGAGCGTGCAGAAGAGGCGTTGAAAGACGAAAACATCGGCAAAGAAGAAATGGCCGAGGGAATGCTCAAGGGGAGTTTTACCTTAGAAGATTTTCGTAATCAGCTCCGTATGGTTTCCAAGATGGGAAGCATGGGGAGTCTTATGAAAATGCTTCCTGGAATGGGATCTATTCAGGAGCAGTTTAATGAGCAAGAGGCGGATAAGGAATTCAAAAAAATTAACGCTATTTTGGGCTCTATGACTCAAGAAGAACGCAAGCAACCTCAGGTGATCAATGGCTCTCGTCGATCGCGAATTTCGAAGGGCTCGGGCGTGGCTGTGCAGGAGATTAATTCCTTCTTGAAGCGCTTCGAAGAGGCTCGCCGAATGATGAAAAAAATGGGCAAATGGGCAAAGTATTTTGGGGGTGCAGCGGGTGGAGGCGGAGCTCCTGCGGGTCTTGATCCTTTTATGTCCAAGCGAAATAAGGGCTTTGGGCGTAAACTCTAAGATTTTTAAAGCTCTTGATCATCCCTCTTGAATTGAGGCTTGTTTTAGAGCATAGTGCTCTGACTATGGTCGTTATCCGTTTAGCTCCCGGTGGAAAAAAACACTCTCCAGTTTATCGTATTACAGTAGCCGATCAGGACTCAAAGCTCCGTGGTCGTTTTTTAGAGCGCGTAGGCATTTATAAGCCTGGTAAAACAAATGGTTTTTTGAAGATTGAAAAAGACCGTTATGATTTTTGGGTTTCTAAAGGCGCGATTCCAACTGAAAGAGTTCAAAAACTCGTTAAAGATATTCAAAAAACTGCTAAATAATTTAGCATTCAAAAGTTAGTGATTTTGTGTCTCAAGAGCTTCTCGTTCCCTTAGCTCAAATCATCAAAAGACATACTTACAAAGAAAATAAATGGAAGTGCGTGGCCCTCTCGGGCTTTGCATCTCCTTGGATTGAAAAACTGTCCATGGGGTATTTATTGCCTGACCTTATGCCACGAGTCCGTCCAGATTTTAAGGCGCTTGTGCAAACTCCAATTCATGTAGAAGCGAGTGGTAAAGATGCTTTTTTTCTCACTCGCTTTAACGACACTCTAGATGATTTAGAGGGTTTTCATATCTACATTGAGCGCAGTCGTTTTCCGCAGGTAAAAAACACCGAAATTTACCTCTGCGATATCTTTGGAGTCGATGTTCAAAGCCCTAGGGGTCCTTTAAAAGTTGTTCGGTTTTTTGAGAATTTTGTGGGTGCCCTAGAGCATGAGGTTTCAAGCGTAACTCTACTTCTTGAGAATTCTGATCGCTCTATTTCGGTAGAAGTTCCTCTGGCAGTGCTCAGGCAGTACGAAAACAAGTGGCACTTGGATGATCTTGATGTATGGATAGACGTCTTGAGTTCACGGTCAAGGCCGGATGATCCCGATGAATGAAGGTAACAAAAAAACTTTAGAAGTTCTGACTCTTTTTCCAGAGCCCGTGCAGGCTCTTTTGAACTCTTCTATTCTTCGTCGAGCTCAGGCAAAGGGTATCGTTGATTTGCAGGCAAAAGATTTGCGGAGCTTTGGACTTACCAAGCATAGAAACGTGGATGACACTCCTTTTGGTGGGGGTCCAGGAATGCTCATGCGCGCGGATGTGTTGAATACGGCTCTTGAGTCGGCGGTGGCTGAAGTAGGTGGAGTGCGCGAAAATCTAAAGGTGCTCTATGCCACTCCTCGAGGCGTGCCGTTGACTCAGGGGCTTTGTGAAACCTTTGCAGAGTGGATTGTCAAAAAAGATCAACCTTCAAAAGTTGTGTTTGTGAGTGGTCGCTACGAGGGCGTGGATGAGCGTTTTATTTCAAAATGGGTTGATGTGGAATTTAGCTTGGGTGACTTTATTGTCACGGGGGGAGAATTGCCGTCGCTTTGTTTTATTGATGCGATTGTGCGTTTATTGCCGGGTGTTTTGAGCGATGTGCGCTCAAATGTTTTGGAGAGTTTTAGTAACGGCTTGATAGAGTATCCGCAGTTTACAAAGCCGCGTGAGTTTTTGGGCAAAGAAGTGCCTGAGGTTTTGCTAGAGGGAAATCACGCAAAGATGGACGAGTGGAAGCTCAAAACAAGCTTATTTCTGACCTTCGCTTTTCGTCCCGATATGATTCGTGCCCATAGCGGAGAGGGCTTGCCTAAGTGGGCTGTAGCCCTTCTTCAAGAGTTACAGTCGCGGTTGTAGCCTTTTAAATAGCATTTTGAAGATAATTATCCCTTTAAAAGCTAAGACTTGGTCTTGACCCGCTTTGCGACTCAGTATTAGATACTCTAGCCATGCAAAGACTTGATAGCGTTGAAAATACATTCAGTAAAAACAATAACAAAGCTAAAGAAATACCTACTTTTAAAGCAGGTGATAAAGTTGTTGTAAAATCACGCATCAAGGAAGGTGATAAAGAACGCGTTCAAGCTTTTGAAGGTGTTGTGATTGCTCGTACAGGTCGTGGGCCTGCTTCTACATTCACAGTTCGCAAAGTTTCTGCGGGCGTAGGTGTTGAGAGAATTTTCCCTCTTTATTCACCAAATGTTGTTTCTATTGAACGTAAATCTGAAGGATACGTTCGTCGTGCGAAGCTTTATTACATCCGTAACCTCGATGGTAAAGCGGCTCGTATTAAAGACAAGAATATTCGCTTGATGGAAACTCAAAGCGCAAATATTGAGTCTCCTGCTCAAGAAAAATAATTTAAGACAACTAAAAAATTAAAAATCTTTTCAGTCTTTAAAGACCTTTTTTTACTTTAAAAAATCCCTTAAATTTATTCGTGTAGCTTTATTCGCATCATAGAAGTTGAAATAGAAACATTTAAAAAATAGTGAACGTGGGGCTCCTGAGGAGCCTAGTTTGAGTAATTTAATACTCGTAGATGTGAGAAGTTTTGCAAATAATGAAAAAGATGAGTTTAAAATTTGTATCGATGCTAGCAAGCGTAATGTAAGGTATCGCGGAGATCAATTTTTCATAGGAGATGTTGAGTACATTCGTAAATTTTAAACTTTTGAAAAAGAAGGATAAATATGGGCTCTTAGAGAGGTTTCTCATTAAAGTGCTCGGATGCGTTATGTGACAAGTCCCATTATTTACAAACCTATAGGCCTAAGCAAAAATTCCAAGTTGAATTTTAAATAAACAAAAAAAATTTTGCTAGCTTCGCAGCGTCTTAGTAAGTCAAGTATCTGTTGTTTCCTGTTATCTTAAAAGTGGCATCTTTGTGTCATTCTATAGTTGTAGAAAATGGAAGTTGGTGGCTATGAAAGATTCAATTGTTGTCGGATTAGTAAGTGATGAAAGATATTTTCCGGGATTATTCGTAACAATCGTCTCTGTGCTTTTAAGTACAAAAACGACAAAACAAATAGATTTTCATGTTATAGATACTGGTATTCAAGATAATTCCTGGAACTGTCTGGAGCAGACATTGAAAAAGTTTAGCTCTAAAGTGTCTTTGTTTAGGCATAAATTAGATTTATCTGCTTTTAGTGATTTACCTAAATGGAAGTTCGGTTCCCATGCTGTTTATGCTCGCTTTTTATTTCTTGATTTAGTTAAAGCGCCTCAAATAATTTATCTTGACGTTGATCTTTTATTTGGCAGAGACATAGAAGAATTGTGGAATATTGATTTTGAAAATCACGTTTTATTTTCGGTAGGCGATAAAGCTTTTCCCTGCGAAAGCAAGGACAAAGAATTTTCCAACACAATGGATCATGATGGCTTTTTTGAAGGCAAGCCGCTTTGTGATTTATATGGAATTCCAAGAGATGCAAAATATTTTGGTGGAGGATTACTTAAGTTCAATGTTGATTTGTGGAACGAAAGAAAAATTACTGAAAAGTGTTTTGAATTTGCTCGAAAGCATAAAGGTCAGTTCAAATTTAATGATCAAACAATGATGAATTTTTTGTTATGGGATCAAAGTAAATTTTTATCTTATGAGTACAATAATTATATGTGGTACAGCGGAGTAGGTTTTAGTGATCAACTTGTTCTCCACTATACTTTTGATATTAAGCCTTGGATGTATGATTTTGGAGACTCGGGAATATTGGTATTGTCTGTATATAACGACTTGTTAAAGCGGTTGCCTTTAGATTTACGATGGGATTCTTTGCCAATTAAGATTTTTTTAGGCCTTAAAGCAAGAAAGTTCCTAATTGATTTTCCTTTGGTTTCTTTATTTTTATTTAGAGCTAAATCGTTTTATTTTTTTATTAAAGGGAATTTCCCAGAATATAGAAAAGCAAAAGCTGCGGCAATTTACTTCCATACAATTTTTAAAAATAAAAGAAAGCTTGAATTCATTGAAAATCAAAAGAAATTTGTTAGTTTATGGAGCCGAAAGCTAAGTCGCTTAGATGTTCTTCTGGCTAGAGCTGATAGGTAAAATATTTTATAGTTTGATTGTAGATTTGTTATTTGTACTGGTAATTTGCAGATTATATGTCCCGTACGCTACTTCCTCGAGATGACTTCGATGCTTTTTTAACGCAAGATTATGACTGGATTGTCGGCTTGGATGAAGCAGGTGCTGGGTGCCTTGCGGGGCCTCTTCATGTGGGAGCTTTTGCGCTTCCTCGCAACGAATTTTATCAAAACTTAGTGGAGCTTCCAGAGCCTGTCAGGGATTCAAAAAAAATTCAAGAAGCTCAAAGGGAAAAGAGTTTCAATTTCATTCAAAGCCTAGGGGAAGGGGCCCAGGCTAGAATTCAAAGCGTTTCCGTTTCTTATGTTGAAGAAAAAAATATTTACTGGGCACGAATGGAAACCTTTTTGGATTTGGTGATTGAACTAGATGATCAATTCAAGGGACGTGCTTTGTTTGTTGTGGATGGAAATCGTTTGCATGTTTCACCGAAAAGGTTGAGTAACAAAAATTTTGCTCAAAGATGGAAAGATCTTGAAGCAAAAGTTTATGCCTATCCAAAAGCTGATGGAACTTATTTCTGTGTAGCAGCGGCTTCACTTCTTGCAAAAGTAAGTCGCGATCGAGTGATGGCTCAATTGTCAGAGGCGTTCCCTCAATACAATTGGAAGAAAAATAAAGGATATTCAACGCCTGATCATATGGCACTTGTGAGTGAGTATGGTTTAAGTCCTCATCATCGACCAAGTTTTTGTAAGAATATTATTTTCAAAGAGAAAAGGTTGCCAGGTTTGGGCCATTCTTTGCAGGGCTCTGAGGGTGAATCAAGAGCAAGAGAAATTACTACTTAATAAAAAATTAGAAGAAAAAAATACAAAAGATCCGCGTAAAGAGTGGGGTGCTCAAGGAGAAGAAGAAGCCATGTTTTTTTTACAGGCGCAGGGATTTCAGCTTGATAAAAGAAACTGGAACGTTCGTTCCACACTAGATTCAAAAAAACGAATTCAAGTTGACCTTGTAGTTTCTAAAGGAGATCGCTCTTATGTGGTTGAAGTTAAAAAACATCTTTGGATGTCTTCGGGGTTTGAATTCTTAATAAGTCACGAGCAAAGAAAAAGACTTTTGTTGTTTACAAATTCATTGCAACGTTTGAAGTACAGACAAAAATCGTGGGGTTTTATGTTGATATGGATTTCAAAGAAGAGAGCAAAGATTTTGGAGCAAATTGAGCCCGAAGAGTTTTCATAAAAGTGTTGAGGTTCTAGTCACATGTTTGCCCACTTAGCGCATTTTTGAGTTAAATTACATGATTCTTAACCGAATCTTAACATTGAAAAAGTCATAATAAATTTATGAGAAATATTTCGATTCTTTCTTTTTTTGTATCTGTATTTTTTATTTCATGTACAAATTCAGTTTCAACAAGCTCTTCAGACACGACGACTCCGACATCAGTGGGAACGGTCTCTTCTATAAAATGTACATTTAATCCAAATTTTTTAACAACAGGGGCGGGGATCGTAAGATCTTACCCTAGCGCTGATTCATATGTTGTTAATTATCGATGCGAAAAAGACGGGGCTTTAGTAAGTGAAGCTGAGTGTCGTAATACCTCAGACTCAACATTTAGTGCTTGTGATGCTGAAGGAAGTTTTACGGTTTCTAAATCTCTTTTTACGGGCCAATACAATTTAGGGTTCAGAGGAAAAAACTCTACGGATACAGCTTTTAGTGCTCCTGTTCTCTATAGCTTTGGTATTGATCGCCTTTCTCCTTTTGTTGAAGATAACGTTGTGGTCGTTTCAAAAACTCAGAGTTCATTTACGATTAACTTTGCTGTGACAGAACCGACTTCACCTGCTCCTTCTTCTGGTAAAAAGACTGTTCAGTGTGCTCTTTCTGATTCTGATGTATTACCTGCTGACCCTACATGGGAAGATTGTAGTTCTCGTCAGTACAGCAAAAGTTCTTTGATTGCAGATAAAGATTACTGGGTATTTTTTAACGTTGTTGATTTTGCCGAAAATACAAATGCTTCAGCAAGTGAGGGAATAGCTTCTTATAAGATTCGTACAAATGCAGCTCCTGTGGTTGTGGATCCAGGTACTCCGGGTGTTTGTGCGATTTCAAGCCCTACTGAAAATTCTTATCTTACTGGGACAACTCTTCGAGTTTCTTATTCTTGTCCAAATACTCTTCTTCAAAACCAGTGCTACTTGTTAAAGCCTGGTCAGTTGAGTGCTTCTTATTTCAATTGTGATGAAAGTTTTTATCAAACTTCTTTCAGTGTTGATGGTCGATATGAATTTTGTGTGGTGGATGGCCCAAGTGGAACAAATTCTTGTGTGAATTTTAATAGAGATACTGTTAAGCCAACAGCTCAGCTTCAAAGTTTAACTTCAACTATTACAAGCGTAACAGCAACACTTAAAGCAAGTGATTTTGACAGCGGAATAGATCGATTCACGTGTGCTCTTGTCAATAATGAAACGGGTAAAGTGTATAATGCTGCTCAAGTGGAAAAAGTTAGTGTAGATGCAGCTTTGAACGACAAAACTGTTCCTTGTGGTGACTTGGGAAGTGCTCTTGTGACGGCTTCTTTTGATTCAACTGTTATAACTTCCTTGGGTTCTTATACTTTTTATGCAAAAGCCTATGATCGAGTAGGTCTTGCTTCGACTATGCTTACTCAAGATATTGTCGTGGGAGCAAACACGGGTCTTTCTTGTCGATTTACAACTCCTCAAAATGGAGCGTGGGTAGACAGTGCAAATCAATCTTTTAACTACACCTGTGATTACAACTCAACGGGAACAAACGTAGCGTTTGCGTGTTCTGCTGTGAATTTAACTCGCAATACCTCACAAGCTTTTAATTGTAATACCGTTGCTCCAGTTTGTGTGAGCTCACTTCTAGATCCTTCTGCGGTGTCATGCTCATGGACCGGAAGTTTTTCTACTCAGTTAGCCTCAAGCTTTTACTCCTCAGGTGATACGATTCAAGTCAATGTTCAAGCTCAAGACAAAACCTCTTCGGGTGTTTTGTTATCAAGCTCTACAGGACAAGATACCTACAAAATCGATATTTCAAATCCAGTTATTAGTCAGATTGATGTGAATGCTTCTGCAAATGAAGTACTTTTAACTTACATCGCGTCGGATCCAAATCCTGGAAGTGGATTGAAAACAGATGGCGTTGTTTACAATGTCTATGAAGTTTTGCGCGACGGAAGCGCGAAGGGAGTTGTTCTTGCTGAATTGACAGACTTTGATGTTCAAGTGAATTCAAATCAATTAAAGTTTGGATCAAGAAATTTTAGTCCAGATAGCGATTATCGCATCGATATCACAGCGTTTGACAATGTTAACCTTAGTTCCACTCAATCTTCTTTGATTTTCCCAGGCCCGAATCCAAATCCGGCTCCGAGTTGTTCGATTTTACCTGTAGCAGGACAGAATTACAGTCAAACAGATACAGTTTCGACTTCAGTTTATTTAAAATGTTCTAATCCATTTACGAACTCTAGTGGAGTTCAATCTCACTCAACAATTCCTTACTGCAGAGTGACTGCAAAAGGGCTCGATGGTGCGGTGACAGTGGGTTCGTGGCAGCGTTGTAGTGCAACTAATTATTCTAACAACGTTAGTTATCTTTATACTCTTTACAACTCAATTTACTTAACTGGAAATGTAAAGATTGAAACAAAGGGTTGCGATAGTACTTACACCTATCTTTGTGGAGATGTTTCAAGTTTTAATTATCAAATTCTTCACGCGGGTGATGGGGCATGGAGTTCCGAAAGTATTGTTTATTTCGGAAGTGATACTCAAACGCAATTCAAGCAAAAAGTATGTAATAACCCAGTACCTGCTGCTAACGGACTTCCTTGCGCAGTAGACGTGGATAGCGGTTGGTTTTTAGGAGAATTAAGTGCTGAGGGATATCGCACACAATTTAAGGTATCAGAAACTTGTAAAGATGTTGGGTACTCTTATGATCCTCTTCAAGCGAAGTGTGTTTTGAATTAAGCAGCTTTGAGTTTAGTGGGTTTAGCTTCAGGATCGAATCTAAGCTTTGCACCCTGAGCGTAGCTTCGAACTTGATTTCGCCCACCTTCCTTGCAAGCATAAAGAGCATCGTCAGCCATTGTAAAAATTTCTTTGATATCATTGGTGTCGAGGAGGGTTGCGGAAATTCCAACAGATACGGTTACTTTTAATTCTTTGTCTTGGTATTTCACAGTATTTTGCTCAACTTTTCTGCGATAATTTTCGATCACAACTGCAGCTTCTTCGGGTGTCGTATTGGGGAGAATCATGCAGTACTCTTCACCGCCATATCGAAACACAATGTCTTCTTTATCTAAACGTCGACAGCTTGAAAAAACTTTTGCGACAGAAACTAAAACTTCATCTCCTGCTTTGTGACCGTAGGTATCGTTAAAGCTTTTGAACTTATCGATGTCACTTACGGCAAGGCACATTGGCTTTCCGCTCTTGATAGATTTCTCAAGTTCATCGTGAAGAACCATTTCAAAATGTCTTGTATTGTAAAGTCCAGTCATTCGATCAGTTATCGAAGCATTGTAGAGGCGAGTTTTATTTAAATTAACAGCAGCTTGGTCGGATAGGCTGACCAGGAGTGTGAGATCTTCTTGAGTGAATCTTCCTAAAGGATCGAGAACTTTATTTCCGTTCTCGTCAATTTTTATTTTGTTTGTCATGTTGATAACGCCTTCAACAACTCCTCCGTAAATAACTGGCACAGAGCATATACAGTATACGACATGTTGTCCGAACTGAGGAATTTTATCACGGTCGTTTTCTCGGATGGCTTTTCGAGTCGCGGCGGATTTGCCCGCAATGCCTTCACCTAAATCAATAGGTTTGGTGCTTGTGAGACCATTGTTTATATTGTCTCTTACGTCGCTTGGAATTTCTCCCCACACAACTTTCAATTCTAATTTTCCAGTTTCTTTGTTCAGGAGCATTAGATTTCCTTTTTGAGCTTTGACGGCATCAACGGCAGTTGAAAGAGAATCGACACAAAGTTTTTTGAAATCATTAACGCTCGCGATTTGTTGGTTAATGTCGTACAGAGTTTGAATGTTTCTTAAGATTCGTTCGTTTTTTTCGTACTTCAATGTTGAGTCGATATTTGTTGTGGCAATTGAGGCAAGCTCTTGAAGAAAACTATAATCGTTTTCGGGAATTTGACTCCCATCTTCACATTCTCCTAGAGTGAGGATGCCCTGCACGCTTCCGTTTCTTATGAGAGGGCACCAAATGTCTGATTTAAGAACCTCTAAGTTCCAGTGTCTCCATGCAGTATCAAAGCGAGGATCCCGTTGCATATCTCTTACGCTAAAAACGTTTCCTTGTTGAATGATTTGCCATAGAAGGCCATTGTCTTTGGGGAATTTGTATAAATACAGAGGTTCGTTACGATTTTTTTTAGGATCGCAGTATTCTTCTTCGAGCCCATGATAGGCTTTGACTTGGTAGTATTCTTTTGAAGGATCAAGATCGTCCAAGAGTAAAACGGTAGAATTAACGGATCCATATTTTTCACGAACGACCGACATAAAGGTTTCGAGTAGTGGTTTCATTTGAAGAATATTGCCGAGGCCTTTTCCTGATTGGAGAAGTGCACGCATTTCAAAAATAAGAATATCCTGACGTATGGTTTTGTCTTTGTAGTAATTTATATCTTCTGTAGGAGTTTTAATCGTTTTCGACATTAACGTTCCTCAAAAATAAATAACGGCAAGATAATGTCGCTGCTTAAAGTTAAATTTTTATTAAGGAATTGGTGATTAAGACCTATGATTTTAAAACAACTTCGCTCACGAGTTTTCGAATGCCCTCAAAAATATCACTCAAGTTTGCATCGTCATACATGTAAGCGGGAGTTGTAAAAATTTTGTTTTTTTCATCAATGCAACATTCTCTTGCAGACGTTGTAATGTGTTTGTGTCCGAGTTTTTCGATTGATTGAGCAGCTTCTCCGCTAGCGCCAACAGTTAAATTGAAATTTTTTTGAGAAAAAGCAAGAGCGACAATAGCAGGAGCGATACACACCGCTCCTATGGGTTTGTTGGTTGCATGAAAAGCGTGGAGTTTTTCTTTGAGTTCAGAAATGACGCTTCCCTGGATTCCTTTGCTGGCAAAATCGCATAAGTTTTTTGCAGCCCCAAATCCACCCGGAAGAATAATTGCATCAAATTCAGAAGGATTGAGTTCAGAGAGGGCTTTGATTTTACCTCGTGCAATACGGGCGGCTTCAACAAGCTGATTGCGAGTTTCGTTCATGGGTTGTCCCGTGAGGCAGTTGATCACGTCTTTTTGAGGGGCATCGGGAGCGTAACATTGAACGTCCACGGGGTGCTGACTTAAAGCCCACAAAACACCCACAGATTCTCGGATTTCGCTTCCGTCTTTAAATCCGCTTCCGCACAGAACAACTGCAATTCTTTTTCTCATCGCCATGAAAAATGTTATACACATCGCATGGTACAAGGCAAAGTGACCCTTCGTGAAATCAGTCGCAAGCTGGAAATGGAATTTAATCAAAAGGATGAATGGGTTGTAAAAGCTCTTGAAAAGTCAGCTCCCCACCAGGACATCAGTGGTAAAAGCCCTTCTGAATGGGCAGCGGCTTCGCTTTGTTCAGGCAGGGTACGTATTGAGCGCCTAGACCCTGAATATACGGTTGAGGGGCATTTTGAGGCGCGTGTGCCGGTTTTATGTCCTCGTTGTACCGAAGAGGGAACGGTGGCTAGGGGGGGCAGTTTTCGCCTCTTTATTCGCCCTCAGGGGGCTCATGAGGTGAATGAAGAGGGGGATGATCCAGATTACATTTTTTTAAGTACTCCGTGGCTCGATATGATCGAAATCCTCTCAGAGCAGCTTGTGGCTGCGGAATCTCTAGTCGAGCGACCGGATCAGGATTTGGCAGGAAATCCTCATCAATGTGAGGATTCGAAGGATGTGGTTAAAACTTCTGTCGAACAAAGTGAGCTAAGTACTGGACAAAATGACTCAAAAGCGCGAAACTCACCCTTCGCAGTTCTTGGTAAATTAAAAGAACTAAAAGGTTTAAAAAGAGGTAAATGAAATGGTAGTACCTAAGAAGAAAACGTCTCGCTCAAGAAGAAATCAGCGTCGTGCACACGACTTTTTAGTTCCTAAGGGCTTTAGTATTTGCAAAGAAACTGGAGAGGTTGTTCCTCCTCACCGTGTAAGCCCAATGGGTTGGTACAAAGGAAAAAAGATTTTCCAAACTAAAGCTGAACGTAAAGCGAAGTAGTTTTTTACTTTTCTTGAAATTTAATCTTAAGCTTTTATGAAATACGGCTCGAGAATTATCAGCACAGGTTTAGGTAAGCCCAGTCTTAAATACACAAATGACGATCTCTCAAAAATCGTAGAAACAAATGACGAGTGGATTCGCACTCGTACGGGAATTAGAGAGCGTCGATTTATTGATTTTGAAAACGGTGAAACAATCACTGATCTTTGTGTGCGAGCAGCTGAGCAAGCACTTGAACGTGCTCAATTAAAAGCCTCCGATATTGATCTTGTTTTAACTGGCACAATCTCTGCCGAAACTTTTATGCCAAATAATTCTGCTCGAGTGATTGGGCGTTTGGGAATGAAGGGAATTGCGGGATTTGATCTAAGTGCTGCGTGCGGGGGATTTTTGTTTGCCCTTCATACAGCGAATGCCTTGATTCAAAGCGGCGCCCATAAAAGAGTGATGATCTTTGGAGCGGATGTTTTATCAGCTGCGCTCAACATGAAAGATCGCACAACATGTGTGCTCTTTGGAGATGGTGCAGGTTGCGCTATTTTAGAACGAATTGAAAATCCCAACCCACTTAAAGATTCTATGGTTTTGGGATCTAAAATTTATACAGATTTTGATGCGACGGATGCATTGACGATTAATGCGGGCGGAAGTCGCGCTCCTACTTTTAGACACGACTTACACGAAAAACATTCTCCCTTTGTTCAGATGAGCGGGCAGGATGTTTTTAAACACGCCGTCAAAGGAATGGTTCGTGCTGCAACAGAACTTCTCACGGAACTTAAAATTCCTACGTCTGAAATTAAATGGTTTGTTCCTCATCAAGCTAATTTGCGAATTATTGAAATGACTGCAAAGTACTTGGATTTTCCTATGGACCGAGTTTTCGTGAATATAGATCGATGGGCGAATACATCTGCGGGGACTATCGGGATTGCTCTTTCTGAAATGCAGGAGCAAAACAAGCTTCACAAGGGTGATTTGGTTTTGATTGATGTTTTTGGGGGCGGCTTTAATTATGGAGCGGCTCTGGTTCGTTGGTAGTTTCGCTGCTAATTTATTATAAATATGAAAGCACAAAGTCTTGTTGTTTTTCCCGGCCAAGGAAGTCAGTTTCCAGGAATGGGGAAAGCTTGGTTTGAGAATTTTCCACTTTATAGAGAAGTTATTGAAGAAGCCTCTGATGCTTGTTCTTTGGATTTCAAGAAATTAAGTTTTGATGCGAGTGAAAGTGAGATTCGCGATACTGAAATTGCTCAACCTTTGATTCTGACTGTTTCTTGTGGAATGTGGAAAGTTTTGAATTCTGTTTTTGGATTCAAAGAAAAAGTTGAAGCAAAAATTTATGCGGGACATTCTTTGGGCGAGTACACAGCTCTCGTTTGCTCGGATGTATTGAGTTTAAAAGAGGCTGCTTCTACCGTTATGCTTCGTGGTCGCTTTATGAAAGAAGCCTGTCCTATCGGTTTGGGCGGAATGCGCGCTTTGATTCTGAGAGAATCTGTAGGACGAGAAAAGCTTCTTGAACTTTGTGAAGTTGTGAGCAAGCAATCTAAGTTGATAGCTCTTGCCAATTGGAATACGGATACGCAAGTGGTGTTGTCTGGTTTCAATGAGGGTCTTCAGTATCTCGACACTCTTGTGGGCAAAGATGAGTGGAAGTGGGTGCGTAGAAGTATTCCTCTTGAAGTGAGTGGGCCTTTTCATTCTCCGCTTATGGAAAAAGCGACTGAAAAGTTAGGTGTTGTTTTGGAGTCCTTGAAGTTTTCAGCTTCAAGTGCTCAGTATATTCCTAATGTTTCAGGAGAGATTTGTTCTTTGGAAAGCGCTCAAAAAATTCAAACTAATTTAAAAGCTCAGGTAGCTGGCGGTGTACAGTGGTACCCGGGGCTTCTTTCTATAAAAGATCAGGTCACTCATCATATTGAAGTGGCTCCCTCGAAGGTTTTAACGGGAATGGTCGCGCGAGTAGATTCTTTGAAACATTGGAAGAATGTTCATTTTGAGGATCCAACAAAAGTAGAAGAGGTTTTTTCAAAAATTTAAAATGTTACTACAAGGAAAAAAAATAATTTTAACAGGTGGATCGCGTGGAATTGGAAAGTCTTGTGTGGAGTATTTAGCCGCGCAAGGGGCAAAGGTTGCGTTCACTCATACGGGAACTGGAAACAGCACAGCTGTGGAAAGTTTTGAAGCAGAACTTAGATCAAAGGGCTGTGATGTAAAAGCTTTTGCTGTGAATCTTTCCGAAGTGGGTTCCTTTAAGGAAAAAATTTCTCAGATGACAGATTATTTGGGAGGCCTTGATGGTCTTGTGAATAATGCGGGAATTACGAGTGACAACTTGATTTTGAGAATGAAAGAAGAAGAGTTTGATAAGACTTTGGATGTGAATCTCAAAGGCTCTTATTTTTTTACAAAAGAATGTTTGCGTTCATTGATGCGCGCTGAGTCTTCGGCATCGGTTGTGTTTATGAGCTCGGTCGTGGGAGTGATGGGAAATTCAGGACAGTCGGCCTATGCGGCCTCAAAGGCGGGACTTGTGGGATTGGCGAAATCGTTGGCCAAGGAACTTGCTTCGCGCCAGTTAAGGGTTAATGTAATAGCACCAGGCTTTATTCAGACCGAAATGACTGGAGTATTAGATGAGTCCGTTAAGAAATCTTACATGGACAACATCCCTCTAGGTCGTTTTGGGGAAGCAGAGGAAGTAGCCCAAGCGGTGACTTTCTTGCTTTCAGATATGTCGCGTTACATAACGGGACAGGTCTTGAACATAAATGGTGGCTTGTATATTTAAGGAATTAAGATTTTAAATTAAGGAGTTCGGACTCATGAACGTAGAAGAAAAAGTAAAATCAATTATTGTTGAACAACTCAATGTAGACGCGGACGCTGTTAAGCCAGAAGCGGCTTTCATTGAAGACTTGGGTGCCGACAGCCTTGATATCGTCGAATTAGTCATGACTATGGAAGAAGAGTTCGATCTCGAAATTCCAGATGAAGCGGCAGAAAAAATCAAAACTGTTGGCGACGTTGTGACTTACGTCAAAACCAACAGCAAAGAATCTCACTAATTATTTTTTTGGATTTCAGCCGATGAGTCAGCAAAAACGGTCCAATGAGCGTAGAGTTGTCGTCACGGGTATGGGGTGTGTTACCTCACTCGGTTTGAATGTTTCAGATTTTTGGAAGAATCTTCTTTCAGGCAAGTCAGGAATTTCGAATATTACTTCTGTAAATACTTCTGATTTAGATGTTCATTTTGGCGGTGAAATTAAGAACTTTGATGCGAGTCTTTGGATCAATAAAAAAGATTTGCGTCGAATGGATCGTTTTATTCAACTAGGTCTTGCGGCAAGTTTTCAAGCGATTGAAGAAAGTAAACTAGATTTATTGCCTGATAAGCGCCGTATTGGTGTGTTGCTTTCAAGTGGTATTGGAGGATTGTCGGCGATTGAAGAATCTTCTGTCAGTCTATCTCAAGGGAAAAGACTTTCTCCCTTTTTTATTCCCTCAATTATTTCTAATTTGCTCCCTGGTCAGTTGAGTATTTTGAAAGGCTACAAGGGTGCAAATTTTTGTATCACCTCTGCTTGTTCGAGTTCAGCTCACTCTGTGGGCGAAGGTTTTCGTATGATTCAACGGGGCGATGCTGATGCGATGGTTGTGGGGGGCAGTGAAGCTCCTCTGACACGACTTTCGATTGCTGGATTTTCGGCAATGAAAGCTTTGTCCACTCGAAATGAATTCCCTGAAAAAGCATCGAGTCCTTTTGATGTGAATCGCGATGGTTTTGTGATGAGTGAAGGGGCGGCGACTTTGATCTTAGAAAGTCTTGAGAGTGCAGAAAAAAGAGGCGCACCCATTCTTGCGGAAGTTGTGGGCTATGGAACAAATTCCGATGCGTACCATATGACTGCTCCGACTGAAAATGGTGAGGGGGCTCGTGAGTGTATGGAATATGCACTGGCAGATGCTTCACTTTCTCCAAGTCAGATTGATTATATAAACATGCATGGAACCTCAACATCTGTAGGTGATGTCGCTGAGTCACGTGCAATCGCAACGTTAATTCCCGAGTGGAAAAAACATCTCCTTGTGAGTTCAACAAAATCGATGACAGGTCATTTGCTGGGCGCTGCAGGAGCGCTCGAAGCGTTGGCATGTGTGATGGCAATGCGTGAGGGAAGAATTCCTCCCACAATCAACTTGCATCAGCAAGATCCCGAGTGTCCGCTTGATTACGTGGCCCACGAAAGCCGCGCGCACCAAATGAAAGCGGTTATGTCGAACAGTTTTGGTTTTGGTGGGACAAACGTATCTCTTGTTTTTAAAAAAATATAAAACACTAAAGTTTTAACAACTGTCTAAAAAATCGTCTTAACAAAAGAGCCAAGCTTTAAAATTTTATGCTCTGATAGGGCCTTTTTCTTGCATCTTACAAAGAGGGTTATTGGGTAAGGGGGCAAAGGGTGAGATTCTTAACAATCGATTCAATCGAAAAGATACTTAAAGTTATTTTTGTTGCGTTTTGCGTGGCATTTTTTAGTTCCTCAGCTTTTTCTGGTGTTACGGCGCAAGACAATGATTCAAGTGAGTCTCATTCACATGGTGTTTTAAAACCCAAAACAGAAATAGTAACAGTAACAGAAAAAGATTATCAACCCTCAGCAGCTGAACCTAATAAAAGAACTAACAACCAAGATCTAAAACAAGTTAGATCTACCATTAATGACGGGGCAAGCCGTATCGTAAAATCGTTAGGCTGTTTAGCAGAAGTTAATAACAATCAATTTGATCGTATGGTCGAAGAGTGGGGCAAGAAAATTTACGATCTCGGTGAAGCTCCTAAGATGATCACCGAAAAAACTCGCTACTCCAGTTATTTGCGCTTTGTTGCTTGGGATTATTTAAAGAGTGAAAAGATTTGTAATTCGACTTCGAACCGTTGTTATCAAAGGCTTTATAAACCAGTAGATGAGTTGTTTGCTTTGTTACGAGAGGGTGATTTAAACAATGAAACAAAAAAGAAGAAGTTAGAAGATTTAAAAATAAAAATCAGTGATGTTGTAAAAAGCATTCTTGATGAAAATAATACAAAACCTGCTTGTTTAGCTTTAGAAGAGCATGTTCTAGATGATAAAAAAGTATCTTCTCTTTCAGAAACATCTCCTGTTTCAGATGCAAAAGTAGATACAAAAGAAGACGAAGCAAAAGATGTTAAACAAGTAACAGCCATGCCGACAAGAAAAAGTCTTTTGTTAAAGCCAGATGCTTTGGCAGATCATTCTGTTAAAGAAGAGCTTGCCACTTCAGATAAATCTAAAGTAGCAAGCGATGAAACTCGTCAAGATCCAGTAAATAAACAACAGCAATTGGGCAGTAGTGTTGCAAAATACAAAAAAGCTCTTCTTGCTGCAGGCGCAGACCCTAGAGCCGTTGATCATTCTTTGAGCTATTTTGAGGCTAACCGAGACAAGTTTAAAAACCAAAGTTACATCAGTGTGATTGATGCGACTAAAAGATCAAGTGATGAGCCGTACTTTTTGTTAAATACCAAAACTTTGGAAGTTAAAAGATATGATGTGACTTATGGTAGTGGAAGTGTTGCGGTTAGAAATGGAATCCCAACTAATTTTTCAAAAGCAAATGTGAGTGGATCTCATCAAACGCCGGCTGGAGCTCTTTTGGTAGGGGCAAAAACAAGTGGAAATATTCATTCTCGAGTCACATTGCTTCACGGACTTGAAGCTCGAAATAAGGCGGCACTTTCTCGTGCGGTTGTTATGCACGATTCTCCCTATGTTCATAACGGTGGAAGAAGTCATGGCTGTCCAGCATTTGATCCGAAAGATTTTCGTGAGATTCAACCGCTGGTTTCAGGTGGATCTTTTCTTTACATTTATTCTCCTTTTGCTGATAATAGTTACCGTCGAGATAGTCGTTCTACTTAGTTTTTAATTGTGTAAAGTATTTCTGACCTTCAACTATAAAAAATGTTAAAGAAGAAATAAAAAAACATATTAAAAGTTCTTTTGCGCTAAGAGCATGTGTTTTAAGAATTCTCCTTAGCGGCTCATAGTAAAGTGTTGTGAGTTGAAGAATTATTGTGAAAATAACAGAGACTAAAAACGGAATGTTTGAAAAAAATAATTTTCTATTGAGTGAGCTTTTATCTGAGCGGATCGCTAAAATATGTCCTAATTGCGATAAAGTCAGCACGGTGAAAACCATGCTTTGCCAGTGGCTTGATCCTGAGTGATAAGCCCAAGCCAGAACACAGAGGCTAAGACTCGTTATTAAAAATCCAACCCAGAGAGTATGCTCCCATAGTCCTTGTCCAAAAATACTCTCTTTAGGAGATCGGGGAGGCCGATTCATAATGTTTTCTTCTTCAGGCTCGCTCACAAGTGCGAGTCCGGGTAATCCATCTGTAATGAGATTTATCCAAAGAATATGAATTGGCAAAAGAGGTATGGGAAGACCAAGAAAGGGAGCCAGAAAAAGTGTTCCTATTTCTGCAAGATTTCCTGTAAGAGCATATTTAACAAATTTTCTTATGTTGTCATAAATCCTGCGGCCCTCTCGAACAGAGTCAACAATGTTTGTGAAATTATCATCTAGAAGAATCATGGCGGCCGCTTCTCTTGCGACATCGCTTCCTGTTTTCCCCATGGCAATTCCTATGTTTGCTCTTTTTAAAGCAGGAGCATCATTTACGCCATCTCCGGTCATGGCGACAAACTCACCCTTGTCCTGAAGGGCTTGAACGATTTTGATTTTGTGCTCGGGAGAAACGCGGGCGTAAACTCGAATATTTTGAACCTGAGCTTTTAGTTCATTAGGTGAAATTTTTTCAACTTGAGATCCTGTTAAGACAAAATTTTCAGCGTCTTTTTGTAAAAGATGAAAAGAAATAATGCCCAGTCTTTGAGCAATTGTCAGAGCGGTAGCGGGATGGTCTCCTGTGATCATAGCAACATGAATAGATGCTTTTTGGCAAACTTCGATGGCCTCTTTCACACCTGGTCTGGGCGGATCGATCAGGCCTACTAAATTCAGAAAGCTTAAGTTTTTTTCAATTGTTGCAGGGCTTGGATTGCTGGGTATTTCTGATATTTCTTTAAAAGCAAAGGCAATCACTCGATGTCCCTTTGCCGCCATTGTGTGAGCAGCATTGAGCAGGTGGGTTGCGTTTAGAAGAGTGTTTTTTTTTTCTTCCGATTCAAAATCACAGCAGGAGATTATTTTTTCAGGAGCCCCTTTTGTAAAAACAAATAATTTTTTTTCTTTTTTATGAACGGTAGTCATCATCGAACGCTCAGAAGAAAAAGGGAATTCGTAAACTCTATGAAATCTTTTTTCGAGTTCTTCCTTGTGAAACCCTTTTAAATCCGCTTCGTGAAAGAGGGCGTTTTCGGTGGGGTCACCACAAAGTTGCTTATTTTCACCTCGGTAGCTGTCGTTGCAAAGAGCCATAGCGAAATAAAATATTTCATTTTTGAGAGGGTCTTTTTTAAGATCAAAAGCATAATCTTCTACTCTCATGCGATTCTCTGTTAGGGTCCCCGTTTTGTCGGTACAAATGAAAGTCACCGAACCAAGTGTTTCAACAGCCGGAAGGCTTCTGATAAGAGTTTTTCGAAGGATCATTTTTTTAGCTCCAAATGCAAGCAGAAGCGTGACAATAGCTGGTAATGCTTCGGGTATGGCTGCCACCGCAAGGCTCAAGGCTGTCATGAACATTAGCAGAGCTTTTTCGCCTCTTAGTATACCGACGATAAAAATGATAAAGCAGAGAGTTAAGACGCCTAAAGATATTTTTTTTCCAAAATCATTCAGTTTTTTTTGAAGGGGAGTTTGGATTTCTTTTTCAATGTTTAAAAGTCCTGCAATTCGACCAAGTTCCGTTTTCATTCCAGTAGACACAACAATTCCCTTTGCTCGGCCGTGAGTGACGGTTGTACCTTTGAAGGCCATATTAAATTGGTCACCAATAAAGACTGAATCATGGTTGATTATTTGTTGTGCATTTTTATTGATTGAGAGCGATTCTCCCGTAAGGAGAGCTTCTTGGATTTGGAGTTCATGGCTTTCGATAAGTCGTATGTCAGCAGGTACGAGCGATCCTGTTTCTAAGATAATGACATCTCCGATTACAAGGGTTTCGCTTGAAAGAGTTTTTCTCCTAGCGGATCGAATAACGTCTGTCGAAAATGTAGAAAATGTTTTGAGTAAGTTGAGCGCTTTTTCTGCTTTATATTCTTGAGCAAATCCAAGCACAGCGTTGAGTAAAACGATTATTGCGATGGCAAAAGTATCTTCTACTTCCCCAAAAAAGCTCGCTAAAAAAGCAGCGCATATTAAAATAAGAATCATAATATTTGAGAATTGATTCAGGAAAATTTGGAAAGCAGTTTTTCTTTTTTTAATTTTGATTATGTTTAGGCCCTCACGTTCTAATCGAAGCGAGGCCTCTAAATCATCTAATCCGTTGACGAGGCAGGTGCTGAGTCTTTGGGTTATTTGTAAGAGTGAGTCTTTATACCAAGTTTCCATGGTCATCGAAGTGGTTTTTAGTGAGTTTGTCTTTATGAAGACAAGGCACAACTATATTAAAAACGCTTAGATTTAAGAAATTTTGTTTAGATCTTTTGATTCTGCTTTTCTCTCAAGCATTGCGTCTAGAGCGTCTCTTGCATAAGATTGTTTTATGGAACTCTTTATTGCTTCTGATCACGCTGGGCTTGAGTTGAAAGAAGAGCTCAAAAAAAACTTCCCGCTAATTAACTGGATTGATTTGGGAACACATTCAAAGGAATCTACGCCGTACCCTCAGCATGCTCAAAAGTTTTGTCAAAAGGTTCTTGAAAAAAAATCAGGTGATTTAATCGATCCCCAAGGAGTTTTAATTTGTGGTTCAGGAGTAGGGGTTTCGATGCAAGCTAATCGCTTTAAGGGAATTCGAGCGGCTCTTTGTTGGAACGAGGAAGTTGCTAAATTAAGCCGCAAGCACAATGCTTCCAACGTTTTATGTTTAGGAGCCCGTTTAATAAGCACTCAAATGGCCTCGTCTATTTTCAAGACATGGATTGAGACTTCCTTTGAAAGTGGTCGTCATCTTGAACGAATAAAGATGATGGATCTTTAATTTTTCTAGAAGCTGCGCTGACATTTTCCCCTCACTACTGCTAGCCTCAATTCATGAGTTTTTCCCAGGATTTTGAACGAACTTTGAACGCTCATTTTAAAGAATCACTTCCTCTTCATGATCCCGAGATTTGGGGATCGATGGTCAAGGAATTTGGCCGTCAGCGAGATCACTTGGAGCTCATTGCCAGCGAAAATTATACCTCTCGAGCTGTCATTGAAGCCATGGGAAGCATCCTCACAAATAAATATGCCGAAGGTTATCCTGGAAAAAGATACTACGGTGGTTGCGAATTTGTAGATGAAGTAGAGAATATCGCACGTCAAAGAGCCGCTGAGCTTTTTCGTATGGGAGATTTTGTCCCTCATGTGAACGTGCAGTCCCACGCAGGGGCTCAAGCCAATCAAGCGGTTTTTTTAGCTCTTCTTCAGCCAGGAGATACTTATCTTGCGTGCAGCCTCAGTCACGGCGGGCATCTCACTCATGGCTCGCCTGTGAATTTATCGGGCAAGTGGTTTAAGCCCGTTCACTATGGTGTGAAACGTGAAACAGAACGTATCGACATGGACGAAGTGCGAGACATTGCCAAAAAGGAAAGACCCAAATTAATCATTGCAGGTTACAGCAGCTATGCGCGTGTTTTGGATTTTAAAACCTTTCGTGAAATCGCTGATGAAGTGGGTGCAAAATTGATGGTTGATATGGCTCATTTTTCTGGAATTGTGGCAGCTAAACAACATCCTAGTCCTTTTCCTCATGCCCATTTTGTTACCACAACAACGCACAAAACCTTGCGTGGTCCGCGTTCGGGAATGATTATGTGTCATCCCGAGTTTGCAAAGGCCATTGATAGCGCGGTTTTCCCTGGTTTTCAGGGGGGCCCCTTGATGCATGTGATTGCAGGAAAAGCGGTGTGCTTTAAAGAAGCGATGACCGACGAATTTAAGCGTTATATCGATCAAGTGCTATCAAACGCAAAAGCTCTCGCAGAAACACTCGCCTCCCATGGTTACAGAGTGGTGAGCGGGGGAACGGATAATCATTTATGTGTGATTGATTTAACTTCAAAAGAAGTAAGCGGACGAGATGCTGAAGTGGCTCTTGATCACGCTGGACTTAATGCTAACCGCAACACAATCCCCTACGACACAAAATCACCCCTTGTAACGAGTGGAATTCGTTTGGGAACTCCGGCTCTCACCAGCCGAGGAATGCGTGAGGCTGAAATGGTTGAGGTGGCAGGCTTCATCCATGAATCCATTCAAAAAAGAAATGATTTAGAAAAATTAGCAGGCTTAAAGAAAAAAGTAGAAGAGTTTGCGCGTAATTTTCCTCTTTATGACGGAGCGCTTGTTCGAACAGTTTAGTTCGCCTATTTATTTTCACAACAGGGAGTTTTTATGAAGTGTCCATTTTGTCGAAGCGAAGAGGGTAAGGTTTTAGACTCTCGTCCTGATCCCGAGGGAAAAAGTATACGTCGTCGCCGTGAATGTACAAGTTGTGGTCGTAAATGGCGGACACTTGAACGTGTAGAAGATGAGATGCCTTTGGTCATAAAAAAGAATGCGACCTATGAACCCTTTGATCGAGAAAAGCTTTTGGGTTCGATGAAAGTTTCATGCGGAAAGCGTCCGGTCACCTTAGCTCAACTCGAAAAAATTATTGCAGACATTGAGTGGGATTTACTTTCAAGTTGCGTGGGCGCTGTGGAAAGTACAGTCCTGGGTGAGAAAATTATGATGGCTTTAAAACAGGTCGATGAAATTGCTTATATTCGTTACGCCAGTGTTTATCGTCGCTTTAAAGACGCAGAGGAATTGATTTCAGAAATGAGAGGTCTCATTGATGAAGATTCTCATGAAGGTAAAGAGCCTGGATTAAGTTCTTAAAATTAATTTTATTTTTTATTTATTTTTCTAAAACTTCTGGTGTAAAAGCTTTTCCTTGAAAGGGGATGACGATCTGGCGTTCGTAAGCATCTATTGAAGTGTAAAAACGATTATCTCCTTCAATTTTTAAAGAAAGAGTTTGGGGATTTAAATTGTAGGAATCTATTAATGTTTTTCGTGTTTCCGCGGAGACTTTCCCATCTTGGAATTTTTGAATAGATGTGTCGATATAAGACCATTTTATAAAACTCTTACAAACAAGTTCTTCAGAGTTTCCTCCAAGATCAGAAGATTTGAGGTCTTTTGTCTCTTCCGCTAATTCTAGAGCAGCCTTGAAACATGATTCCATACTGACAGCTCTAAAATCTCCACCAATTTTATTTTTAACTCGTGAGTATATCCTTCGATTATTCTCACCAGGAATTTTTATCTCATGTCCTTTTTTATAAACAACTTCACTAAACAAGAAGCTTTTCTCTTTTTTTGTGAAATCTTTAAAAAAGTGGCAGCTCGCAACCATTGTACAGATCAGGTCATCTGCCATTAAGTTTTGAGTGATAAACAAAGTTGTGATGAGAAATAATTTTTTCATTACTTTAGCTTCCTTTTTTAGTTTTGGTTGATTGCTTTAAGCGAAAGCCCTCGGGGGAGTTTGTTTTTATTTTCTTCTGAAGATCTTATTTCAGGTTGTGAAGATGTTCCTATATTGCCATGTTTTGAAAACTCGCCATTCATTATTTTTTTGTAAAGTTCTGCTCGAGGATGGTCGCTTGCATTTGCATCAGGTCCATTTCCCACGTAAGGATCAAAGGTGTTGTCTTTTTTTCTTCCGCTATTGCCGCCGACTCCTGGAACGCCAGGAAATCCATGTGCAAGTTCGTTACGTGCATTGAGGGCGGGATAACCACCTTTTCCGCCTTTTTGGCTGTAATAAACATTTAAATCAAAATGTTCAGCGTTCAGAATGATTGAACCAGCGTCGCCACCGTCGCCTCCAGAACCAGCAGGACCGGGAAGGCCACCGGGACTTCCTCTTTCGCCAGGGGTAGCCATAATTTCTGGGCGAAAGACAGTTTTCTTTCCGGTTATTTTATTTAAAACTTTTCCAGCATCGCCGAGGCTTTTTTCAGGGGCATAATTTTTTCCGTCAGCGCCACGAATACCTTCCACAGAAGCACTTCCGCCTGGGCCACCGGGACCACCGTTTTGCCCATCGTTAAGGATTGTGAGATTGCCGACTATGTGAGTTGCTTTGAGGTGAATAATATTTGCTGATTTTCCATCAGTGCCCTTATATCCGGGCAGGCCATCTTTCGCTGCTTCTTTGGGTGAGGGCGGAGAAATAGGCTGAATATTTGTAACAAGGTTTTTTTCAAAGCTTTTAATAACTGTCGATTTTGCAGAGAGAGTATCGTTAGCTTCAATGAAAAGAGGGTATCCATTGGTAATGATTGTGACATTGTCGAGACTGAAGTTTTCAGCAGCTTTAATTGTTACAGAGTTATTGAGAATATAAACGGATCCTCCAAGAGCGGTAGGATCTTCTTTTCTAATAATTGCTTGGGGCTCATTTTCACTTAAGCGCTTCATCCCCATGTCTTTTGATTGAACTTCTAAAATAAAGGCTCCAGCTTTTTGCGAAGGAGCGGCATTCAGGAGTGAGTAAGGGTAAAGTGTGAAGCTAAAGATTAGAAGAAAGCTTTTTTTACTACAAAATCCTAAATTTTTAAGCATGCGGCACTTTAACGATAATAACGCACATAGTCAATATCATTTGATGCTTAATAAAGGTTTAAAATATGTTTTAAGGCTATTTGGGGCTGTTGCTCAGGATTGAATTAATGATTTCTGATTGGGTTTCTAGAATTTTTTTTAGTTGTAAAGGGATTTCGTTTTTGAGTTCTAAGAGGTGTTTAAAGTCTTTTTGGTCATCTGAAACTAAATTCACAATTTGAACAAGAGCTTGGCCTTTTGATTCTGCTTTCCAAGTTAAAAGACCCTCAAGTCGATACAGTCTTTCATTTTGAGTTCCAGATTCATTTTTTTTATAATCGATCAAATTTACACGAAAAGGTATGTGAAAAATTTGAGCTTTTTCAGATTTGAGAGGAGTTTTGAATTCGTAGCTGATGTTGTTGGAGTCGATCGAGAAGTCTCTTAAAATTTTAGATGATTCAGCCATGAGAGCTTTTGGGTATTCTAATCTTGAGAATTCAGGAATTTCTTTCCATTTAGATTTGTTTAAGAAAGGTTTTCCATGTGTAAAGGGAGGATTGTTTAAGGGGAGGGGGCCTTGAGCGTAGATTGTAAAATTAAAGAAGTTAAAGAAAAAAAGAAAAAAAAATTTATATGAATTAATGGAGGAACTTTTGTTGTTTTTTTGCGAAAGCAACATCGCAGCAAAATCTACAAGAGGAATTGAATTCTCTCAACTTTGTTTAAAAGAAACTTTCAAAAATTTTCTTTTACCTGCTTTGATGGTGATCTCTTTTTTTCCTTCAATCACAAAAGCAGTGTCGATGATTTTTTCTCCATCCACTTGCACTCCGCCTTGAACAATTAATCTTCTCGCTTCAGATAGTGACGTTGCAAGATTCTGTTCAGCAAGAAGTTTTGTGAGAGGTATTTGTTTTGAATTAATGACAACCTCAGGAATGTTGTCAGGAACAAGTTTACGAGAAAAAACAGCATCGAATTTTTCAGCAACTTCTTTTGCGGTATCTGAATCGTAAAAGCGATCGACTAGTAAAGCACCCAATCGAGCTTTTGATTCTCGAGGATGCATTTCTTTGATAGACTTCAAATCTTCGTTCGTTAGCAGTTCGTAGTAACGGTACATCAACTTGTCGCTGATGCTCATGATTTTGCCAAAAATTTCTTCAGGCTTTTCGTTGAGACCAATGTAGTTGTTCAACGACTTACTCATTTTTTGAACGCCATCTGTGCCCTCTAGCAAAGGCATGAAAACTGCGACTTGTGGTTCTTGACCGTAGGCTTTTTGATATTCTCGGCCCAAAAGTACATTGAATTTCTGATCGCTTCCCCCTAGTTCGACGTCAGCGCGAAGTTGAACAGAGTCAAAGGCCTGCATGATGGGATAGAGAAATTCATGAAGGGCAATAGAGTGTCCTTCTTTGTATCGCTTTTGAAAATCATCTCGCTCGAGCATGCGAGCTACAGTCATCATGCTTGTGAGTTTGAGAACATCTTGGATTTTTAAATTGTCAGTCCACTGTGAGTTGAAAACAATTTGAGTTTTGGAAGGATTGAGGATTTTTAAAACTTGATCGGAATAGGTCTTTGCGTTTTTTAAAACTTCTTCGCGTGTAAGATTTTTGCGTGTTTCAGAACGTCCCGTAGGGTCGCCAATTTGCGCAGTGAAATCTCCAATTAAAAATAGAACTTGATGTCCAAGGTCTTGAAAAGTGCGAAGCTTTTCAAGGATAACAGTATGACCTAAATGCAAGTCTGCAGTAGAGGGATCAACTCCCAATTTGATTCGTAAAGGTTTTGAGTTTTTAAGAGAGCTTTTGAGTTTTGCTAAAAGTTCTGCTTCGGGGATAATTTCAAGTGACCCACGTTTGATCAACTCTAATTGTTTGAGGGCTTGTTCTTCGACTTGTTTGTCTAAATCTTGGATTGTCATAATAAAGATGTCCTCTCAAATTTTATCGTATTTTCCATGGCTTTTCATTTATCAAACTTATTTCATACGGAAGGAAAGCGGGGAATACGTAATCGCTCAATTTTTGTTGCTTTTCCGTTTGTATCGTCGATGTCTACAACTACTCCACAAAGATAGGGATCATGCTCAGCGGGTTCGAATTTTGCGTGTTTTCGATAAATATAACGATCCAAGATGATTTGTTTTTGTACGCCAATGACTGAATCATAGGGACCGGTCATGCCCACATCGGTAATAGCGGCCGTTCCCTTTGGAAGGATGCGTTCATCTGCTGTTTGAATATGCGTATGGGTTCCCACAACAGCGCTCACGCGACCATCCAAGTGCCAACCCATCGCAACTTTCTCTGAAGAAGCTTCCGCATGAAAATCAACAAAAATAAAAGGTGTTTTCACCTCACTTAAAAGATCGTCCATCATTCGAAAAGGGCAATTCAAGGGTTCCATAAACGTGCGGCCTTGCATGTTGATCACTGTGAGGCTTCGTCCATCTTTAAGAGGGAAACTTGTGATCCCTTTTCCGGGAAGTTCTGCGGGATAATTTGCAGGACGAACCACATAAGGTTCTTCATCAAGAATCACATGGCCATCTTTTTTATCAAAGCTGTGATTACCGCCCGTGACAACATCCACGCCTGCTTGAACAATTTCAAGGTAGGTTTTGGGAGTCATGCCAGTTCCACCAGCCATGTTTTCAGCATTCGCGATGACAACATCGGGAGAATATTTTGATTTGAGTCCAGGAAGAAAATCTTTCACCATTTTTCTTCCGGCTTCTCCAAGGATGTCGCCAATAAATAAAATTCTCACGTGAGAAGCTTATATGAATTGAGCTTTACTTAGCAACAGATACCGCTCTTGTTTCGCGGATAACTGTGACTTTAATTTGTCCAGGATACGTCATATCCTGCTCAATTTTTTTGGCAATTTCGCGAGAGAGTATCACAGCTTGTTCATCGTTGATTTTGCTATTTTCCACCATCACACGAACTTCACGACCTGCGGCTACAGCAAAAGTACGCTCAACTCCTGGATGCGAGTTTGCTATACGCTCAAGATCTTCAATTCGGCGAACATAGTTCTCAAGTTGTTCACGACGAGCTCCTGGGCGAGCGCCGCTAATGGCATCTGATCCAATCACCAAGAAGTCGAGCCAGTTTTCGGGCTTAACATCCTCGTGGTGAGCGCGAATAGCATGAACAACTTCGGGGCTTTCACCGTATTTTTCGCAAAGATCCGCCCCAATCACAGCATGTGATCCATCCACTTCGTGAGTGAGGGCTTTCCCGATATCGTGCAAGAGTCCTGCTCGACGAGCTTGTTTCACATCAAGTCCCAATTCAGCAGCCATTAGGCCGCAAAGGTGTCCTGTTTCAATCACATGATAGTACTGGTTTTGGCTGTAGCTAAAACGAAATTGAAGTTGGCCCACAAGTTTGATGAGTTCAGGGTGCATGCCAATCAAATTCAACTCGAGGAGAGCTTTTTCTCCGTAATCTTTGATTTGCTTATTTACTCCGCCTTTTACTTTTTCAACAATTTCTTCGATGCGGGTAGGGTGCACACGACCATCGGCGATGAGTTGTTCAAGAACAGCTTTTCCAATGTGTCGACGAACAGGATCAAAGCAACTCACAATCACTGTTTCAGGAGTGTCGTCGATAATGAGATCGCAGCCCGTTGCGGCTTCAATTGCACGGATATTTCGTCCTTCACGACCGATGAGTTTTCCTTTCATCTCATCGCTGGGAAGATTCACAGATGAAGTCGTGCGATCGGGAATATAATCACTCGCATAGCGAGAGATCGCGATAGAGATCACTCTTTTCGAAAGCTTCTCTGCATCTTCACGAGCCGTTTCTTCAATCGCGCGAATCATTTTGCTACTGGCAATTTTTGCATCTTCTTCGATGCTTTTAATTAAAGAATCTTTTGCTTCTTTTTGTGTGAGGCCCGCAACTTTCTCTAGCTCTGTTCTGATTTTTTCCAATTCAGAGCGATAATGCTCCTCTGCTTGTTGAGCCGCTTTTGCTAATCGTTCTTGCTCTTTAGCTGCTTTTTGAGCGCGTTCGTTTGCAATCTCGGTTTTTTCTTTGGATTCTCTTAATTCTTGCTGTTCGCGTTTGAGATCACGTTCGATGTCTTTGGCTTTTTGATTTGCCCGACGAGTTTCTTCGGCTTGAGCTTCGACAGATTTTTCGTATTTCTTTCGAGCTTGTTCGACGGCCTCGCGAGAACGTCTTTCGGTTTCGCGTTTAGAGTCTTCAGATTTGTTACGAGCGTCTCGTAACATTTCATCAGCACGAACTTTTGCTTTTTGGATGATTTGATTTTTTTGGATTTTGAAGAGGATAACCGACAGGGTAAGACCTACGGCTAAACCACCTATTGTAAAAAGGACTAGGCTCATTGAAAAACCTCATTTCTAATTTTGATCAGTTCATTTTCGGTAAGAACGTAATTAACTTTTTTATCGCCATCATGAAAAAACTCTTCGGGCAATTCATCAAAGAGGCAGTTGGAATGGATAACTGCGCAAACTATACTCTTGGGGTGTTCTGCGATGTATCGATCATAGAACCCACCTCCGCGGCCTAAGCGATTTCCGAAAACATCGCAGGCAACAGCGGGAACAAGTATTAAGTCAGCAAATTCTTCTTTTTCCTTGCTCTCGAGAACAAGGGTGCTCAGAGGACCATTCTTTATTTGAGCACTGTTAAACGGGTGAAAGCTTAAGCGGTCACCAATTATTGAGGGGCCTAAAATTTTGAGGCCGGCATATCCTTTTTGTTTTAAGTAAAATGGAATTTGAACGTGAATGTCATGCGCTTCACCCCATTCGCCTTTTGAGAAAAAAAGCGCAAGAGAGCGAGGCGTTACCTCATCCATCAGATTCGCAAAGGGACGGTTGGGGATCGACCAAGAGTCTAGACTTTTAGCTTCTTTCCAAAGTGCTTGGCGAAATTCTTCGACATCTAAATTCTTATAGGAGGACTCTTCGAGAATCCTCATTTCAATCTCCTTCCCCGTATTATGGGGTTTTAGTTTCATATAAATTTAACGAGTCATTAGTTGTTTAGTCTTCTTGTGAAAAACTAAACGATGTCGTTCAATTCGGCTTCGACTCGGCTTAAAAGCCCTTCTGAACACTCGAGAACTTTTTTCTTTAAACTCTTGAGACGCTCACGTTCTTTGAGGAGCTCTTCTCCGAGTGTGTAGGCTACGAGGACCGCCAGCTGATGTGACGAAATACCTTTTACCTTTGAAGAATACTCTTCAAAGCGCGCTTCTACGAGATCTCGAGTTTGCCGAAGAAGTGCAGGAGTGGCATCGGTTTTGACTTTAATAGACAAACCGCCCAGCGAAAGCTCTGTCACTTTATTTTGGCCCCTTGGAAGCAAATCTTGCCCCTCGGTCCACTTATCAGCTTCGGCAGACATAATTTAAATATGTCACAGCTTTCCTTGAATTGCACCTTATTCTGCTTGGAAAGCGTATTGACTATGCGCGTCTTCGACTTGTTGTTTAAAAAATTAATTCAATCCAACCATGGATTCGGAAAAGTTTTTGGGATCAAAAGACATTAAGTCTTCTTCACCTTCGCCCACGCCTACTTTTAGAATAGGAAGTTTTAAATCCTGAATCAGGGGAATAACGGCTCCCCCTTTGGCCGAACCATCTAGTTTTGTGAGAATGAGACCTGTCAGTCCTAGTTCAAGGAACTTCTTTCCTTGGCTCAACATGTTTTGTCCGGTGTTGGCATCTAAAACTAGAATAGTGTCGTGAGGAGAGCCGGGTAGGGCTTTTTCTAAAACACGTTTGTTTTTGTTTAGGTTTTCCATCAACTGCTCGTTGTTGTGTAACCTTCCCGCAGAGTCGCAAATCACGAAATCAATATTTTTTGCAATTCCCGATTTGATGGCATCAAAAAGTACTGAGGAGGAATCAGCTGTGTCCCCACCGGCAACGCAGGGAATATCGAGTCTCTGTGCCCATGCTTTGAGTTGATCGGCAGCAGCTGCACGAAAAGTATCACCAGCAGCAAGTAAAACACTGTGACCGCGATTTTTTAATTCACGTGCAACTTTTGCAATACTTGTGGTTTTACCAACTCCGTTGACTCCTACAAAAAGAATCACGTGAGGGTTGTGTTTTTTTTGCGGCCAGTTTTCTTGCTTACTAAAAACAGAAGAGATTTCTCGCGCCAGATCTGTTTGAAGTTCTCCCCATTCTTTGGAAAAATCAATTTTATCAAGAAGAGTTTGCGAGGCTTTAAAGCCTACATCTGCGCCCAAGAGGGCTTCTTCAAGTTGTGATCGATTGATACGCGCTTCTTTAGATCCAAAACTAAACCAACGATCACGAGTTTTTTGAAGAACTTTTTGCCACGGTGAAAGTTTAGAACGCGTTGCTAAAGTTTCTTTTGATTCGCCCGCAAAATGCTCGGGAAGAGAAGTTGTTTGATCAATCTTTTTTTTGCTTTTTGCGAGTTTAGAAATGAGAAAAACAACAAGAGCTAAAAGGGATGCTCCCAAAAGAGCTAAAAGACTTGGATCTAATTTCATATATGAATCGCGTGGCCAAGAGCTGCCATCGCGGCTTCTTTCATGGCTTCTGTTAAAGTTGGATGAGGATGGCAAGCGTGCGCCATATCTTCAAGAGTCATGCGTTTATTCATCGCAATCACGGCTTCTCCAATAAGAGTCGAAGCTTGCGCTCCGATGATGTGTACCCCTAAAATTTTGTGTGTTTGAGAATGTGCAAGAATTTTTATTTTCCCACCGAGTTTACCCATAGCAATAGCTCGACCATTGGCTAGATAAGGGAAAGATCCTTTGATGTATGAAACGTTTTTGAGTTTGAGTTCTTCTTCAGTGAATCCAATAGAAGCCACTTCAGGATCTGTATAGATCACTCCTGGGATAAGAGCGTAATTAATTTGACCTTTTTTACCCGCGAGAGTCTCTGCTAAAAGAACGCCTTCTTCCTCTGCTTTGTGGGCAAGCATCGCACCGCCAATTAAATCTCCAATCGCGTAAACATTTTTAACGTTTGTTTCAAAGCGATCGTTTACAGAAACAAAACCACGCGCATCTTTTGTGATACCCGCTTCTTCAAGGCCGAGTTCTTCTGTAAAGGGTGAGCGTCCAACGCTCACCAAAACATGGCTGCCTTCGATTGTTTCTTTGGCACCGTCTTTTGTTTCAAGCGTTAATAGAGCTTTACCTTTTTTATTTTCATAAGCCGTGCATTTTGTGCCGAGCTTGAATTGTAAGCCTTGAGCTTCGAGAGTTTTTTTAAAGTCTCTTACGATTTCTTGATCCATCGTTGGGAGAAGCGAATCCATAAATTCAATGACAGTTACTTTTGATCCCAATCGAGCCCATACGCTTCCCATTTCAAGTCCGATATATCCGCCCCCAACAACAAGTAAGTGAGAGGGGACTTCTTCGAAGTTGAGCGCACCCGTAGATGTGACCACTGTTTTTTCATCTACCTTTAGAAAAGGAATTTCAGTCGGAGCAGATCCAGTTGCAAGAATCACATTTTTTGCCTCAATAGTTTTTAAACTTCCATTGAGATCAATTTGAACTTTATGAAGAGACTCGTCACTTTTGAGGAGTTTTCCTTTGCCTTCAATACGGGTAACTTTATTTTTTTTGAAAAGCATGTCGATACCGCCTGTGAGGCGTTCGACAACTTTGTTTTTTCTATCCATCATTTTTTTGAGATCAAGTTTGATTTTTTCAATCTGAATTCCGTGATCTTTCATGTGAGAAAGCTCATAAAACTTTTCGCTTGAATCGAGAAGGGCTTTGGAAGGGATGCATCCTACATTTAAGCAAACGCCACCTAAAGTTTTACGGCTTTCAATACACGCAACTTTTAAACCTAATTGAGACGCGCGAATGGCGCTCACGTATCCACCAGGTCCTGCACCAATCACAACTAGATCGAATGATTCCATCGCAAATAAATTAGCATAAGTAGGGACTATGTCTAAACTTAGAAATTAAATTTAGAAATCTAAATTTAATTCGGAGGGGTTTTCGAGGCGTTTTTTAATATTCACCAAAAAACTCACCGCCTCTTTGCCATCCACTATTCTGTGGTCATAAGAAAGTGCGAGATACATCATGGGGCGAATTTCAACCTTATCGTTCACAACAATAGGACGCTTGACGATGTTGTGCATGCCCAAAATTCCACTTTGTGGAGGGTTAAGGATAGGTGTGGAAAGAAGACTTCCGTATACTCCACCGTTTGAAATGGTGAAGGTTCCCCCACTCATATCGTCGATGCTGAGTTTGTTGTTTTTTGCCTTATCGGCAAAAGCTGCGATGCTTTGTTCGATTTGAGCAAAGCTGAGCTTGTCTGCATTGCGAAGGACAGGCACAACGAGTCCACGATCTGTTCCCACAGCGACGCCCATGTTTACGAAATCTCGCAAAATCATGTCTGTCCCATCAATAGAGGCATTTAAAAGAGGTTGGTCTTTGAGGGCCAAACAACAAGCGCGAGTGAAAAAAGACATGTAGCCAAGGCCGACTCCATGTTTTTTCTTGAAATCATCTTTGTGTTTTGCGCGAAGTTCACCTACTTGGGTGAGGTCTACTTCGTTAAAAGTTGTGAGAATCGCAAATTCATTTTGAGCTCGAACAAGATTTTCAGCAATCTTTAAGCGCAAACGTGAAAGAGCTTTGCGTGTTTCACCTGGAACAAGCTTCTCGGGAACGTGAGGAACTGCAACGCTTTTCGCTGCGGCTTGTGTTGTTGTACTTGTTGAATATGCAGCAGTTGGTGTGCTTGTTGAGACTTCCGCTAAAAAAGAATCTTTATCTTTGCGGATATTTCCTGAGCCATTTCCGTTTGAAAGAGTTGAAGTGCTAGATGTTTTTGTAGGAGATGATGCGGGGCTTGAGGTTGTAGTTGCAGCTCCTGCTTCTACTTTTACAGAGGTATCGATTTTTCCAATCACGCTTCCGACAAGCACGGTTTCTTCTGCAGCTTTTGTGATTTCGAGTTTGCCTGAATAAGGAGCGGCGACTTCGACACTGGCTTTATCTGTTTCGATTTCAAGGAGAACTTCTCCAGATCTCACAAGATCTCCCGTGCCTTTTTTCCAGCTAAGAATTCTTACTTCTTTGATGCTTTCTCCAACTTGGGGTGCAAGAACCGATTCCAAACTCATACTCCTCTTTTAAAACTCTCAACTACTTTTTGGCAAATGCCATTTCCATTATTGCAGCTTGATTTTTTTGATGGACTTTGGTGCTTCCCACGGCGGGAGCAGCGGCTGCTTTACGGCCAACGTATGAAATTTCAATTTTTCTTCCAATTTTAGCTTCTAGATCTGAAGCAAAATCACTTCCTGATGCGCCCGTCCATTCCATGTAAATAAAGGGCCATGCTCCTTGGTTTTGCGCCTCTTCTTGAGCCCAGCGAATCTTTTTGAGATTGGGCATGCCGGCAATAAGTGAAGAAATTTCTTTGTGAGGAAGAGGGTAGAATTGCTCAAGTCTGAAAAGGGGTGTCTTGAGATTGTTCTTTTGTCTGTGTTCTAGGAGGTCGTAGTACACTTTTCCTGAGCAAAAAATGATTTCTTCCGCGTTTTTGTAATCCAATTCTGTTTCGGGAATAATTTTTTGGAAATTTCCCTCAGATAAAACTTTCATATCTGAAAAGCTTGGAGAGTAGCGAAGAAGACTCTTGGGAGTCATAATCACAAGAGGTTTGCGATAAGATCTTTTGAGTTGACGTCTTAAGGCATGAAATAAATTTCCAGGTGTACTTAAATTGCATACAGTGAGATTTCTCTCTGCACAGAGTTGCAAGAAGCGTTCAAGTCTCGCGGAAGAATGCTCCGGGCCTTGCCCTTCTTGTCCGTGAGGAAGGTAAAGTACCAATCCACTGGCTCTTTGCCATTTAATTTCACTTGAAGAAATAAATTGATCGATGATGACTTGTGCTCCGTTAGCAAAATCACCAAACTGAGCTTCCCAAATCACAAGACTTGTTGGATCAGACAGTGAGCAGCCATATTCAAAGGCCATCACAGCGGTTTCGGAGAGAGTGCTGTTGATGACGGTAAAGGGAGCTTGTTGAGGAGAAAGGTTTTTCAACGGACAAAACTTTTCACCACTTTTAGCATCACTTAAAACAGAATGACGATGTGTGAAGGTTCCTCTTTGCGCGTCTTGTCCGCTTAATCGAACAGCGTGGCCCTCTAAGAGAAGTGAGCCAAACGCAAGAGCTTCGCACGTTGCCCAATCAAGATTTTTTCCTGTTTCTAAGCTTTGCTTGCGAGTTTCCATGAATTTGGCAACTTTAGGGTTTGGTGTGAAGCTTGAGGGCATTTCAGAAATTTTTTGAGCGATACTTTTGAGTTTCTCTTCTTTTATAAAAGTGTAATAGCCAAAAGAAGTTTCTTCGCCTTTTTTGAGAGGCTTACAATTCATCCATTTGCCCTCAAAAGAGGAAGCATGAGGCATGATATTTTCTCTTCGAGAAATTTCTTGTTCGTTTTCAAAATCTTTTTCGATATCGAGTTTTATTTTTTCAAAATCAACAGGATTTATAACTCCCGCATCCAATAATTTTTGAGCGTAGATAGTTCGAGGTGTCTGGTGATTTTTAATGGCGCTGTAGAGAAGGGGCTGAGTGAAATTAGGTTCATCACCCTCGTTGTGTCCGTGTCTTCGGTAGCAGATGATGTCAATAAAAACACTTTCGCCAAAGCGACTGCGATATTCAGCGGCAAGTTTTGCCACCCAAACAAGAGCTTCGGGATCATCGCCGTTTACGTGAAACACGGGAGCTTCTAACATTTTTGCAATGTCGGTAGCGTAAGTTGTCGAGCGAGCTTCCGTGGGGCTTGTGGTAAATCCCACTTGGTTGTTGATCACGATATGAATTGATCCACCCGTGCTGTAACCTTCAACTTTTGAGAAGTTGATGCTTTCATAGACAACACCTTGTCCTGCAATCGAAGCATCCCCATGAATGATGATGGGCATGACTTTTCTTTGTCGCTCACTCAAGGGGTAGCTTTGTTGTTTCGTATAAGCAACTCCCTCTACAACAGGGCCTACGAATTCGAGATGGCTTGGGTTGTAGGCAAGTGAAAGGTGCACGGGTTTTTGCGACTTAGTGGTGATATCAGCGGAATATCCTTTGTGGTATTTGACGTCACCCGATCCAAGAAGAGAGGATTTGTCGTAGTTGTCATCAAATTCCGAAAAAATGTAACGCGGTTTTTTTTGAAAAATATTTGTGAGAACGTTCAATCGGCCTCGATGGGCCATTCCAACAACAACTTGCTCACTTCCAAATTGAGCGGCTTCGTTGATGAGTTCATCTAAAAAAGGAATAAGGCCTTCGCCTCCTTCAAGAGAAAATCTTTTTTGAGCCACATAGCGTGTGTGAAGATAATTTTCAAAACCTTCCGTTTGGGAAATTCTTTTCAGAAGAGCTCTTCGTTCTTCGTCACTCAAGCGGACTTTGTTCTGGGTCTCTTCCATTTTTTGACTGAGCCAGTCGCGAGGTTCTTGTCTTTGAAGGTGGGTAAATTCAGCACCAATACTGCGACAATAAGTTTCTTGAAGCTGAAGTATGATTTCTTTGAGGGTTGCATTTTTAAGGCCGATTGTTTGTCCGGCATCGAAAACTTCATTCAGGTTTTCTTCATTCAAACCAAAACGGGAAAGTTTGAGAAGGGGGTGTTCCTCGGGTGCCTCAAAAAGCGGATTTGTGTGCGCCATCAAGTGGCCTGCGTTGCGGTAAGCCGCGATTAATTCCCCGACCTTTGATTCGAGATAGGATTTTGACAGGGCTTCATGGGGTACTCCCTCTTGGAGAGTTTTACCGAACTCGACTCCTTCAAAAAAATGCTGCCAACTGGGTTCTAGCTTTTCAGGGTTTTTTTCAAAATCATCCCACATGGCATCTAAGTACTCGAGATTGCTGGGGTTTATGTAATTTCGCTTTTTCACACCTAAGCACCACTTTAAACCAGCTTTAGGAAGACTATCAACTCAAAGAAAAGGCATTTTTACCGATTAACATAGATAAGTGTATTCACATATTTTGCCCTTTTTTCAGAGTTTTGTGGCTTTATACTTATTTTTTATAACTTCAATTGGGCATGGGAATATTCCCAAAGGACATAACGAGCGTTTAGTAGATGAAAAAGTTACAGAAATATTCGGAGAGAATTCCTCTGAGGTAAAAGCACTCTCTTTTAAGTCTGGATCTCTAAAAGACTTAAATAAAGAATTTGATGAATTGGTCAAAAAATCAATTGATGATGACAGAACTTGTTTGAAGGTTGTCACAGGGAATGATGGAGAAAAAAAACTTGGTGAAATTGAGAAAAAATTTGGAGTAGGTGGCAATGTTTCTGAAAACAAGGATTTTAAAGTTAAAGATTATCCTACTTTTATGGCTCGAAACTTTTTAAACATGCTTTGTCAGAATAGAGAGATTGTATCAAGTGATAAGATGAGAAGCGAATTTACAAAAAATCTAAAAGAAATTCATCCTTATAAGAGAACTTTTGTTAATACTGTTGATAAAACAAACGACGCTTTATCTGAAAAGGGATTTTGGGAGCCCCTTGATAACATACCTGAACTTTCGAAACTGAGTCTTAGTGAGAATGGAATTCATAATCTTATTTATGGCCAAGCATTGGTTTATTCTCTTGTTATACGAGAAAGTAATTCTAAGCTTTTAACTTTGGATACGGAAAGGTTCAAAGATTTTCTTGCGGGAGAATCCAGAAAAACTGCTTTTCAACAAAAAGTTGGATTATGTCATCAGTCCGCTAACTCTCTAGGCACACGCTATGATTTACAAACAAAATCTCCATCGAATACTATTTTTCCTTTTGCCATGGATTTATTGAAAAAATATATCAAGAAAGCAAGGTATTTAGCGGAAGATAAAAGCCCTAGAGCTCATAAGAGATTTAGTGATTTTTGTGGAACCTCAAATTTCGATCAAAGATATAAAGAAAAAAAAATAGACCCTAAGGAATCACTTCGATTAATTTTATCTTCAACTTCAGAGTTTAAAAAGAAATATTCAAGCGCAAAGCAATTGGTAACTTGCGATGAAATTCTTGAGGATGGCGTAAGCAGTTATGATGCGGGAAATGTTCATAGCTGTTACATGGCTCTTCAAGAATTTTGTCCCAATTATAGTGTGGCGCATGCAAATTTAGTTGTTAGGGGAATTCGAAAAAACAATGGTCCTTTACATAGGACAAGCTTGGGAGTGAGGCCTGCTTGCCATAAGCTTTTTTACAGTATTTATGATCGAGTTAATAAAGGAGAAGATTTATGCAGATTAGCAGAAGATTTTTCATTGCAGTGAGTTTATGTTTTACGAATTTTTCCTTTTCAGAAAATGAATCTTTTTTACTTAAAGAGACTTCTTTTAAGGAAGAGGCTTATGAAAAAAAGAGTACAAAGACAGTTGAAGGCTTGAGCCCTCAACTTTGTGAGGCCGACTTTGTAGGATATATAATGGGATCTCTTTTGAGATTGGCGCGAGAAAATCTCACTCAACTCACAGTTCGTTGGAAGCATGGGTTATTTTATGAATTAGAGACTCGTTCCTCGTCTGTAAATTTAAAAAAAACAAATGGAAGCTTAGTTGAAGTTATTTCGGATAAGGATTTTCTTTCTATTGCCCTGAAGGAAGAAGCGCGATATGTAGAAAAAATTGCCTCTAAGAAATTGTCGAAAAACTTAGCTCAGGTTTTTCAAAATAAAAAAACTTTTGAATTTCAGGGCTCTTTTAAGGAATCTGGAAAGATTGTAGATGTTTACAAGTGGAATATCCAAAGAGCGGATTTTGTTTTTTCTTATGGTTTAGTCGTTCCTACTTTGAATAATAGAGATATGAGTAACGTCTATCGTCCCCTCATTCCTCACTGTTCAGAGGAAAAAATAAAAGATTTTAAAAAAAATTTTAAGCCATTAAAGCTTTTATGGTCTACTGCAGGGGTTCCCTCGGCTGAGCAGGGGGCTGTTGTCTTTAACTTGCTTCGTTCTGAGATTCCTGAATCGTCCAAAAAATGACATAATTTACGATAATTCTTGATAATTTCTTAAGATTCTCATGAGAGTCCTCATTCCGTTAGGACATGATCTGCTTAATAGATCGTCAAATTAAAAATGGTTAATTTTTAAAGGAAATTATTTTTTCTCCGATTAACTAATCATGAAAACTGCATTAATCACTGGTATTGCTGGTCAAGATGGTTCGTATCTGTCAGAACTTTTGTTATCTAAAGGTTATGTTGTTCATGGTATTGAAAGATGGAGTCGTTTAAATCAATCGGAACGTAAAGATGAGCAAAATAAATTTAAATTAGATGAAAGAATCACTCTTCACAATGGAGATATGACTGATAGTGCTTCATTGCATCGAATTTTAGAAAAAAGTGAGCCCGATGAAATTTATAATCTTGCAGCTCAAAGCCATGTCGGAGCAAGTTTTGATATACCTGAGTATACCGGTAATGTTACAGGTCTTGGTTGTACAAGAATTCTTGATGCGATTTGTAGGGTTAATCCAAAAATTAGGTTTTATCAGGCATCTAGTTCTGAAATGTTTGGTAAAGTTGTATGTTCTCCACAGTGTGAAAAAACTCCTTTTTACCCTCGAAGTCCTTATGGGGTTGCGAAACTTTACGCTCATTGGATTACTATAAACTATAGGGAGTCGTATGGGGTACACGCAAGCAATGGAATATTGTTTAATCATGAATCGCCCAGAAGAGGTGAGTCTTTTGTGACAAGAAAAATTACCAAAGGTATAGCTAACATTTTAGCTGGAAAACAAAAGGAAATCTTTCTGGGAAACATAGAGGCTAAGAGAGACTGGGGTCATGCGAAGGATTACGTAGAAGCAATGTGGCTTATGCTACAGCAAGATGTGCCAGATGATTATGTCGTGGCTACTAATGAAACTCACTCTGTACGAGAGTTTCTTGAGGAGTCTTTTGGGTTGGTTAATCTTGACTGGAGAAAGTATGTAAAAACAAGTCCAGACATGCTTAGACCTGCTGAGGTAGACTTGCTTTTAGGTGATTCATCGAAAGCAAGAAAAGTTTTGGGCTGGAAACCGAAATATGACTTTAAAGGCTTGGTAAAAGATATGGTTCTAAGTGATTTATCATCAGTTGGGATTGTTGAATATAAAGAAACATTACAACGAAAAGCAGCTTAAAAAAGTGAATTATATAATTCGATGTATGTGGCTACCATCTTTTTGTTTGTAAAGTTATCGATGAACTTTTTACGTGAATTATTTCCAAAAAAAATAATTTTTTTGGGATTTGAAATGAGGTCGTTAATTTTTTTTGCAAGATCTAATTCATTTCCCGCTTCATGATGAAGCCCGGTTAATTCGTGGGTGTTAATATCGCAAATGCTAGGAATTTTGTTGCTTGTAATAAGAGGAAGGCTGAATGCCATTGCCTCAAGTAGGACAATTCCAAAAGATTCGCCTCTAGAATAAGAGGGAAATACAAATAACAAAGCTTTTTTGAAGTAAGAATAAAACATACTTTTGGAGGTAATAGCAGGTATGAAAATAATTTTATTACTTAAGTTAAGCGATTTGCTTAGTTCTTTCAGAAACATTTCTTCTGGCCCGCTCCCTAGAATAACAAGTTTTTTTTCAACGTAGGACATGGCGCGTATAAGAGTGTCTATGTTCTTGTATTTTACAAGTCTTCCTACAAAAAGAATGTGTTCTTTATCTGAAAGGGTAATCTCATGTGGAGAGCGTTCGTTTTTGGGTAATGTTTCTTGTGGATCATATATACCGTAGGGAATTGCTGAATGTTTTTTTGAAAAAGGATATAAAGTGGGAAATATTTCATCAAAATAACTTGAGGCTGAAACAATCTTGTCGCAACGAGAGAGAAATATGTTTAAAATTGGCTTATAAAAGTAACTCAAGATTTTTTCTTTCAAGCCTGAATTAGGTAAATCGTGGTGAAATGTAACAATTTTTTTTATATTTTTTTTTAAAAACAGTGAAAAAAATTCGGCAATTGGATTGAGACTGTGAAAGTGTATTAAGTCAAAATTTTTGTAGATTTTGAAAAGTCTTAAAATGTATCTTGGAGAAATTGGCTGGGAAAATATTGTGAAGAGTACAGCTTCTCGATAAATTTTTACACCATTTATTGTTTCATTGTAGCTTCTATTATCCATCGAATAACTTAAAACTTCTACGGTGAAACCTCTTTTTGTGAGTTCTTCTGAGATGTTTTGAGTAAAAACTTCTATTCCGCCAAAGTATGGGGGGTAGTATTTTCCAACGTGTAGAATCTTGTTTGTCACTTATTTTATTTTAATTTTTATTTATCAACTCACATACGTCTAAAATATGACTTGTTGTTTTGTGTATAATTTTTCCTAATTTCAAGAATTTGACACCTTTCTTTTTTCAATTCTGTTGAAATAGAGGATGTGGGGGATCGTGTGAAAAAAAGTCTCTTCGTTGCTTTGTTTTTAAGCCAATTTCTAATTCATGGATCGTTTGCTTCTTTAGGTTCAGAACTTGAAGGAACTCTCGCAGCCTGTAAGTACGGAGAAAATCGTCCCTCTCTACCTTTCTCAGATTTTAAAGATGGTGCAACAAGAGAGGTTTCAAGTGCTTTAAATTCAAAGTGGAAAAAGCTTCCCTCGTCCGAAATTGATTTTGACTCTTTTCAAAAAGCACCTGATCGTTATGAGTATAGAAGTGCTTTGTGTGAAGAAGCTCTTCAGCGTGCAATCAAAAAAAAACTAGGTTCTTCGTCGGCAAATGTTGTTCTCAGAAATCGCTGTTCTGCTCTTAATCAAGATCGAGGATATCGTGATGAATTAAGGGGTTCTGGAAATTCTTGGGTTCAATCTCATTCTGATAGTGTTTCTCGTACAGATGCTGAGGGCTATTGGTGCGAAGGTGATCAGGCTGATTCCACTGAGCTCATTCAAATTGCTTGTGCGGCACTAAAAGCAAATCGTGATTTAAGAAATGAAGAGAGTAAAAGCTATCAGGCGGCTCTTAAAAACTTAAAAAAGAATTGTTCTTCGGTATCACAACCTTCTCGCGGAATTGCTTCTCGCGATGAGCTTGATGAGGATTCCGATGAAGACGAGGAGCCTGTTTATCAGGGCCGACCTGTTCCCAGAGCTCTTCCAGGTGACATGAACGTGCCCGTTATTCAACGGATTGTGAGTGTTCCATTTAATCCGCCTCATCCAGGTTGTGCTCAGGGAGCGGCCCGCGCTTTAGTGATTAATCCTCCGGGTGGAGCGCTGTATACAGTAGCCAATGCGGCGGTAGCTGGTTTGGGAGCGGTGTTGAGTTATAAAGGCGCGCGCCATGCCGATGATTTGCGCTACAAGGTAGCTCAATCAACGATTGATGCTTACAAGGCAGTTGGAGCGGTGCCTGATCTTTATGCAGGTCGGATGTTTTGGGGGCAGGGTGGTGTTTATCCTTTTGGTGGTGGTCCAATAAGAGGTGGAGTATGCGGAGCGCCTCCTTTTAATACAGCGTTTACAGGATGTATGGGCGGCATGCCTGGACAATTTCCTGTTGGTCCTGGAGGAATCCATGGCAATGGATTTTTCCCTGGGGGCGGCTGCGGCGGTATAGGTGGCGGATTGCCTGGTGGTTTTCCGGGTGGCGGAATGGTGCCCGGAGGGCGTCCTTGCGGTAATCCTTGGGGAATGGGACCGAATCCCTATGGCGCAAATCCCTACCTGAATAATCCTGCAATGATGGGTCGTCCGAGTGCAGTTACGGGACCAGTTAATCCTTTCCTTCTGGATCAAGAGCGTCAGCGGTTACAAGATTTGCAAAATCAAATTGCAAGACAACGTAATCAAGTGAATCAGTTAAACAATCTTAATAATCAACTCATGTCTTTGGATCAAAATCGTGGTCAACTTCTTAATCGCTTACAGGGATATAACGGATTGCTTTCGAATTTAAACGGCCCAGGTGGTTTTAACGGAAATCCTGGCGTTTTTAATCCATATGGTGGAATGGGCCCTGGTGTGGGTGGCTTTCCTGGTAGAATCCCAGGGGGTGGAGTGGGCCCTGGTATGGGCGGCTTCCCAGGTGGGATTCCTGGTGGAGGCATGGGCGGTGGAATGATGGGTGGCGGTTGTGCATCGATAGCTTGCTATCCAGGCAATCCTGGCGCTTACTATGCGCCCCCTATGATATATGGAAATTCAGGTTTTGGCGGGACTAACTTTGGATTCCCGAATCGAAATAATTTTTCTTTTGGAATAAATTATAGTGATTCTCGTTTTTAAAGATTTTTTTTAAATTTTACGAAGCTTGCTCGGTTTTAAAGTTGTCGCTAAAAGAAAATGAGTGAAAGTTCCTCATCGTAGCGCTTTGTCTTGGCAAACACCTTTGTACCAGCAGTACTGGAAGCTAAAAGACGAGGTTCCTCAGACTCTTCTGTTTTTTCGCCTAGGTGATTTTTTTGAGCTTTTTGGAGAAGATGCCGTTCAGGCGGCTCCGCTCTTAGAGGTTCAACTCACAAGTCGAGATCGAAGTGAAGAGGGGATTCCCATGTGCGGAATTCCTTTTCATGCATGGGAATCATACGCGGAAAAAATTTTAAATCGCGGATTAAAAATTGCAATTGCTGATCAGGTAGAAGAAGCAAGTGCGACAAAAAAGCTTGTCGAGAGACAAATTACTCGTATTCTCACTCCGGGCTTGCCGATTGATCCCCAAAGAATAGAAGCAAAGGAGGATCATTATCTTTGCGCGATTTCTCCTATTGGAAGGAACTTAAAAAAAGATTCAAGTCTCGAACTTTGCTTTCTAGATTTCTTAGGAAGGCGTGTGTTTTCAGGTGAGGTAACTGGAGTTGCCGCACTTGCTGAACTCTTAAAAATGACACATCCACGAGAAATTATTTATTCAAGTGATTTGGATATTTTGTCTTCGGAATATATTTATTTAGAAAAAGAATTCTCTCAAAAACTTTCAGTTTGGAAGAGTGGCTCGGCTCTTTCAGTTTTGAGTGATTACTTGGCCTACACTCAACGTTGGTCCTTGAAGCAAGTTGAAGAATTTCTTCCCTCTCAAGAGCCTCTTGCACAATTTTTGGGATCTTCTTTTGAGGCAAAAATTTCGAGTCAGGTTTTAGAGCAGTGGGATGTCTTGCCTCATCTGGGAGAATTTCTTGATGCTTGTGGATCAGCTGCCGGTTCTCGAGAACTTAAAAGATTACTTGCTCATCCTCTTGCTCATGCGGGGCACATTCAAGCACGACAAGACTTTGTCAAAGAGCTTCCTGTTGGGGAGATTTTATCTCTCACAAAAAATATTTATGATTTAGAGCGACTTGTTGGACGTATTTCTATTCGTGCGGCAAAAGCTGTGGAGCTTTTACGGGTTCGCGATTCCTTGCGAGTTCTGAAATCGCTTGACGAAGTATTTTCTCGTCCATGGTCACAAAAGTTAAAAAAATTAAGTGAGCTTGAGGGCTTTTCTTTGTGGGAGGATTGTCGAGAGGTTATTCTTGGGCTTGAGAAAAAATTCTCAGCAACACTTTGTGACGCTCCAACTGCGGCTCCTGATTGTCGTGATTTAATTTGCGAGGGAATTGATTCACGTTTTGATGAGCTTAAGAATTTATACAAAAACTTGGAGCAGTGGCTTCAGAACTTTGAAGAGAAATTAAGAAAAGAAACAAGCATCTCAAACTTAAAAGTTCGTTTTAATCGAGTGAACGGATTTTATATTGAAGTCAGTAAATCACACTTGAGTAAAATCCCTTCTCATTTTGAGCGTCGTCAAACTCTTGTGAACGCGGAGCGCTTCACTCATCCTGAATTAAAACAACGTGAAGAGGAAATCCTAGGTGCCGAAGATAAACTTGAGCGAAAAGCCAAAGAAATTATTGAGAACTTATCGGATCAATTACGTGCTGAAAGTTTAGGGCTCCTCAAGGCTCTTCGTTTGGTTGCTTATGTGGATGCTTTTGCGGGTGCCGAAAGATCGGTTCAAAAATACTCGGCTCATGGGCCTTGGGTGTGTCCTGCTATTACAGAGGGTCGATTTTATTTTTCAATTGAAGAAGGTCGCCATCCTTTGATTGAAGCTCGTGAGAGAAGTTTTGTTTCAAATTCTCTGACTTTAGGTATGAGTAAAAAAAGACTTTTGCTTTTGACGGGGCCTAACATGGCCGGAAAATCAACTCTTATGCGTCAGTGTGGAATTATTCTTTTACTCGCTCAAATTGGATTGCGAGTGCCTGCAGAAAAAGTTGAAATGTCTCCCGCTCGTGGATTTTTCTCGCGAATGGGTGCAAGTGATCGCATTTTGATGGGCGAGAGTACATTTATGGTTGAGATGCGCGAGATGGCAGGAATTCTGCGAGATGCGGATGAAGATTCTTTTGTGTTGATCGATGAAATCGGCCGTGGAACTTCTACGCGCGATGGGTTAGCGCTTGCAAAATCCTTTTTGGAATTTTTTGCGAACGAGCGTCCTTCTCTTACCCTGTTTGCGACTCACTATCATGAGCTGGCTCCTTTCTCTCAGCCCTTTGAAAGTGTTGTGAATGGGTCGATGTCTATCCGAGAGTGGAAGGGCGATTTAGTTTTTTTAAGGAAACTTATCTATGAGTCAGCCTCAAGTTCTTATGGGTTGCATGTGGCTAAGCTGGCGGGGATTTCGTCCAAATTACTCAATCGAGCAAAGAATTTTTATGATTTTAAGAGTGAAAATAGCTCTGAAAAACCCTCACTTTCACTTTCTCTTTTTGATCAGCCTATAGTTGCAAAAGCGAATAAAGACAGTGTCTTGCATGAGGAAGAACTAAGCAGAAAAATAAAAAAACAAGATGAGTGGTCTGATAAAATTGCGGCACTCGACACGGAATCTCTTTCTCCTCGAGACGCTTGGAAATTGTTGGATGAATGGAGGAATAGCGCAGCGCAAGAAGGGCCTGATGCCTAAGTTATTCATAGGCTTGCCCGAAATTCCTAAAGTCGCGTATGGTTAAGGGTATGGCCACTATAGATAGATTGAAGTCTCTTTTGAGCAATGATGTCGCAATTGACTTGGGAACTGCGAACACTCTTGTTTACGTAAAAAATCAAGGCATTGTTGTGAATGAGCCAAGTGTGGTTGCCATTTTGAAAGATAATCGCGGACAGAAAAAGGTTATCGAAGTGGGTCATGCCGCAAAAGAAATGCTTGGAAAAACTCCTGGCAACATTCAAGCGATTCGTCCTCTTAAAGATGGAGTCATCGCAGATTTTGAAGTGACTCAAGCGATGATCAAAGAATTAATTTCAAAAGCTCTTAAGAAAAGAACTTTGATTCGTCCTCGAATTATTATTTGTATTCCTTACGGAATCACGGAAGTAGAAAAACGCGCTGTAAAAGAAGCGGCTCTCTCTGCAAGTGCTCGTGAAGTTTATTTGATTGAAGAGCCAATGGCAGCGGCAATTGGAGCAGGTCTTCCTATCACTGAATCAAGCGGAAATATGGTTGTTGATATCGGTGGGGGAACCACGGATGTTGCCGTGATCTCACTGGGCGGAATTGTCTTTTCAAAATCTGTTCGTGTGGGCGGCGACAAAATGAACGAAAGTATTCTTAATTACATTCGTCGTAAGTACAACCTAGCAATTGGTGAAAGAACTGCTGAGCAAATTAAAATCACAATCGGAAACGCATATCCATCTGGAAAAGAAACTTCTATGGAAGTGAAGGGCCGCGATCTTCTAGCGGGTGTTCCTAAGACTATTGAAGTGAGTAGCGATGAGATTCGTGAAGCTCTTACTGAGACTGTGAACTCGATTGTTGAAGCCGTAAAAATTACGCTTGAAAGAACTCCTCCTGAGTTGGCTGCTGATATTGTCGACAAAGGTGTTGTGATGACGGGTGGGGGAAGTCTCCTAAGAAACCTCGACATCCTTCTTCGCGAAGAAACAGGCTTGCCTGTCTTTTTAAGTGAAGATCCACTTTCCGCTGTTGCTTTAGGTGCGGGTATTGCTCTTGAGAACTTGGACTATCTCAAAGGCGTTACGATCGACTAATAAGCGTTTAGGTTGGATAAAAGCCTTTTCTATATTTAACAGGACAATTTTTGCTGACTTCTTGTTAAGGATTTGGTCGCGTGTCTAAAACTTCGTCGTCATTTTTGTCTAAATACAGATCCCAGTGTCATGGTTTTGTTTCATGTAAAACAAATGATTTCGGAGTGTTAGGTCTTGTTTTTAAGAAGTGACAATAATTGGCATGTAATCTGCTAATAGTCCTCCCTGAAAGCAGAAATATATCTGCAAAGAAAAATTCCTTTAGGAGGTACGTTAAATGGAAGGTGCAAAATTAATCAAAAACATAACTCTCATGGGCGCATTTTGGGCAGGCTTCGCTATGCTCATTACAAATGCAAATGCTCAATCAAGCATTTATGAGCCCGAAACGACTGTTAAAACAGTCACAACTTCGCCTGGAATGAATCCAGCTGAAGTTCCTCAAGCAGAAATTAAGGCTGAAGCTGCAAAAGCAAGTGTAACAGGTAGTGAGATGGGTGTTGCGAATTCGGGTGGAACTCAAGTTCAAAACGTAACTGTTCAAGCAAGCCCTGTGAGCGCTGCTAAAGCAGAGGCAGCTTCTTCTAACTCAACGAATGCTTATAACAACGTCGATAACATGAGCAAAATGAGATCAGATACTGAGCAAACACACAATGCCATGCTCTTACAACAGTTGGAGCTTGATCGCTTGAAAGCAGAACAAGGAAGATTAAAGGCGATTGAAGGGTTTAGTTCCTCTAATAATTCTTCACCTGCACATCCCCTTGTCGAAAACATTAACATCAACGGTTCGGCAATCGCGCCTGTTCGTAGTGGTTCCTCAAGTGTAAGTTTAGATGTTGAAGAACATTCTCAGGTAGGACTTTTGGGAATGGAAATTGGAATTGCTCCGGTATTAGGAATGCGTTGGTTCCAGGATTTAAGTTCAAGTTTTTTCACAGGATTAAACACACAAAACTTGTACCTCATGGGTGTAGGCTTAGATGGAGTTGTAAACCCTTGGTTATCTGTTGAAGCTAGTTTCTTATACGGAAAAGATAATCTTTCTGGATACGATGCGTTTGGATTCTATCAGTTCGACCGAGATTCTTATGAATTCTCTGGTGGAATTAAAGTTGGTCAGTTCTACACACGATTCTTAAGACCGTATGTGGCTCTTGGTCTGGGATATATTCAGCAGTCTTACGATCTTCCTACAGGATTATTTAACGGAAGTTTCGCAAACAGTACTCACAACTTTGAAGTGAACACTGGAATCGGGCTCGATGCAAAGTTATCAAACAACTTTTCTATCGGAGTTCGCGGTGACTATCAGTATCTCTTCGGAGCAAATACAAACAATTTCCTTGCAGGCGCTTTAGATGACAACTCAGATCGTTACAGAATGTCAGCAAGTGCTATCTGGCGCTTCTAATATAAATCAAGAATAACGAGAGCACCTTCTCGATTCTAGAGGCCATCGATTCCAAGAGGGAGTCGATGGCCTCATTATTTTTTTGTTAAGAAAAGGTTAAGGTTCTTCATTATAAATTAACGAGATATTTATTTTTTCATGATTTAACTCTCCGATAAGAAAGAAGCATGAAGGTTTTTTCTGTTTTTGTCCTTTCTTTTTACTTGTTGATTTCATGCTCAAAATTTGTTCCGGAAAAACATGTTGATGTCGCAAATATTCAATCTCTCCAAAATCAAAACAAATTACCTTCAAATTCAACTTCAAATTCAATAAGTGTGGCAGCAGAAGTGACTCAGAAGGAAGAGGGGATCAAAAGTGTAAGCCTCCTTCATCTGCTTCCAAGAATTCCCGATCAGGAAGGGGCGGAAAGATTCTTTATAAACTCTTTTGCGAATAAAGCAGATGATAAAAAGAATGCAGAGTTGATGAAAAGGGCACCTCCCGTGGACATGATTTTAGAAGGAAATCATAAAACGGATGGTTCTCATTATTGTTTTTCTAACGACGAGAATCCTCAGGGAGTCAAATGTGCGCGGCCACGTTTTGATTCGGAAGTTCTTTCTCAAATAAAAGGATCTCAGGAATCGGGATCTGCAAAACAGCCTCTTTATATAAGTGCTATTCAGTTTATGTTTAAGTCTTCCGAGAAAAATTCTTCCAAAGTCGTGTTTGAAGGAGCATCTGTTGAGAAGTCTCCTCTTTCGTTTAACCCTCGAACAGGAGATCTAAACCCCCTCTCTGAGCAAAGTAAAATAAAAATTTCATATGGCTCCTCTTGTCTGTTGAGTGATGAAAACACAGTTGGTTTTGATTCTCTTTCGTCAGCTTTAAACAAAGATTTTTATTTAACAGGTATTTGGTCTCTTGCGCGTACAAAGCGAAAAGCTTTTGCCGAGACGCAAGAGGTGCAAGAATCTGATAGGTGCCAGGATGAAGATACGAAAACCGATTGGTATTGCAATTTGTTCGTAGATAAAGCGCAAGTTTGGTACTCAGCTTTATTCCCTGTTCTGTATCAAAATCCTGTGACGGGAGAAAGGGGAGTGGGGCATCGTCAATTTCCGTCTCAAGTTTCAACAGAGTCTGGATTGGAGGGGGCTCTCTCTTCTGAGCAGGCTGCTTTTGGTTTGTATTCGACTGCATCAGATGTAAAGGGCTTTGTGAAAACTCCGGAAATTGGAAAAGTCGATTCTCTAGGAAACGTTTTAAAAGATTGGGAGAAAACTTTTATTACAGGTCTTTGCCTCAAGGGTTATCGTCTTGAAAAAAATAATAGTGGAGAGCAAACAAAAATTCCATTTATAGAAGCATTGCGAGTTGAGCTTAGATCTCCCTCACTAAAGGTGCTGAGGTAGCATGAAAAATAATCAAGAACTCACAAAGGAGTCCTGGGTTTTTATCGTTTTTGTTTTGTTTTTTGTTTCCTGTGCTCAGCGTGGACTCTTGCCGACAGCAGTTACTTCAGCAGCCACTTCATCATCCTCGAGCAGTAGTTCAAATACTTCAAGTGATCCATCAATCGTTTTAGAAAAACCAAATGGATTATTTTTCATTTCATCATTTGGAAATTATAAAAATGGAAATTACGTCTCAGAAGCTCTTTATAACTTTGTAGATCCGACAGGAAGGAATTTTTGTTATTCAGCAGAGCGGTTTTCTAGTTCTAGCTATGTGGACGCGGTTCCTTGCTTAAAGCCTTTTGAAGGTTTTACGGGAAGTGAGGCTTTACCAGGAGAGGTTTCTTTTAATTCAAAATACAAAGATCTTAGGGATGCCTATGCTGAGAACATCAGGCCTCGTCAAAGGACGGGGCTCATTATTAACGGATTTCAATTTATTTTTAATCATTATAAAGCAAGCAACTCGGTTACTCAGGTGACCTTTTCTTCAAATGATCCTGATGCGGCTCCTGTTGAGCTTAAGCCCTCATCTGAGATTTTTATAAGTTCAATGTACGCAAGAACAGCGCCTATTAAAATAGATACAACAGGAAGGCTTTATTGGGACAAGACGCAGCTCACGACAGATGTCTATACGGGGACAGTGAATGATTGTGATGGAGATAATGGGATGTTTACGACTCAAATTAAAATCCCTCAGTCTCTCGATAATTTGAGTACGGAGTTAGACGAACGCACACATTATTTTTTATCAGGTCTTTGGATGTTGGAACGAAAGGAAACTCCTTCTTTTGAAAAATTTCCCGAGGGACAAAAATATTGTCGAACCCAAGGTGCGAGTGAAGATTTATGTGGGTTGTTTACGGGACGTACTCGTGTCTGGAGTACTTATATAAAACCAACAATTGTAAACAGAGTTCCAGGGTTTAAGTTTTTTCCTGGTTTAGATGGATTAAAACCCTTGGAGCCCGCAAACAATGCTCTTTCTTTTGAGAGTATTCTTGGTCGATACCGGGAATTTAATTCTTTTGTGGCACGGGTGAATGCTCAAGGACAAAAAACAATTGTGGATGAAAGCTTATTGAATACAACTGTCTCTGGTGCCGTTTCGGCGGGGGTTTTGGATGTAGGTGGAGCGGCAGTCACCAAAAAAATAGGAATCCAGCAGCAGGGTCCCTTGGGGGCAAATCACGATGACTGGCAAAACCGAGCTCTGGTCGAATTTTGTATCAATGGGACTCGTACGGATACAAATGTTGTGACTTCTTATGGTTTTGAGCCAGTAACCAATGTGCCTATTATTACCAAAAAACTTACAAAACAGGAGCCTGTGCCCTTAATTAAGTCCATTAGGGCTGAATTTCGTACTATGAAAGTTCGTTAATCTTTATATCCAAGGCTGATCCTTCTTTAGAGTTGCGATAAGGATTCAGCTAGGGTATTAATGAGCTTGCTGTAAAGCCCACGATCTTCTTGCGGGAAGGTTCGGTGGGCTTTGTGCTTTTTTAAGAATGATGATTTATAAAAGTCCTAAAGAACTTGAATTAATTGAGAAAGTTTCGCCTGTTGTGTCTTCTTTAAATTATGAATTAAGGGATATCAACATGCGTAATGGCCAGCCTCTTGTGATTCGAGTCACTATTGATATCAAGGATAGAAGCCGAGGTGTGACTTTAGATGATTGTTACGAGGTTCACCGAGTCTTGGATCCTTTATTTGATGTTTGGGATCCTATCCAAAGAGCCTATACTCTTGAAATTAGCAGTCCTGGGGAGAAAGCTCCTCTCAGATTAGCCTCTCATTTTGAAGAAGCTGTTGGTCAAGAAATTGAATTCAAAACTCGCGAAGCTCTTAAGATGGAGCAAAGTCCAACAGCGGCTCCTCGAAAAAACTGGAAGGGTAAATTGTTAGGAATCAAAACGGAAGATTCTACCGCAAAGATAATGCTTGAAGATTCCGTGGGAACGCATGTGATTGATGCGAGTCTTGTTGAAGAGGCTCGTTGGTTAAGAAATTGGTCAGCAAAAGATAGCGATAAAGAAAACAAAGAAACTAGTCGCGAAAAATAAAAATAAGGAGAGATAGTTATGAACATTGAAGATCTTGAAAAGGTTCTCGATCAAGTAGGTAAAGATAAAGGTATTGATAAAGCTCTTCTCATCAGTGCCATTGAGGAAGCTCTTTTAACAGTGGCGCGTCGTCAGTACGGTGTACGTCGTGAAATCGAAGCGAAATATAATCCAGATGTAGGTGAAGTTGAGCTTTATGAATTTAAAACAGTTGTAGAAAAAATTAACGATCGTGATCGTGAGATTTCTTTTAATGAAGCAAAACTCATGCAAGATGATGTGGAGTTGGAAGATAAAATTGGTATCAAGATTGATGCGACTTATCTTTCTCGTATTGCGGCTCAAACGGCAAAACAAGTTATTTTGCAAAAAGTTCGAGATGCTGAACGTGAACTTATTTTTAATGAATTTCAACACAGAAAAGGTGAAGTAATCACAGGTCTTATCCGTCGTGTAGATAAGGGAGCTGTTATTATCGATTTGGGTCGTACAGAAGGTTATATGCCTCTTAAGGAACAAATTCCTGAGGAGCCTTATAATTCGGGCGATCGCATCCAAGCTTATTTGATGGATGTTCAGCTCACTCCTAAAGGACCTCGAATTATCCTATCTCGTGGATGTCCTGAATATTTGATCACGCTGTTTGAAAATGAAGTTCCCGAAATTCGCGAAGGTTTGGTCGAAGTGGTAAGTGCCGCTCGTGAACCAGGTATTCGTGCAAAAGTAGCAGTTCGCTCTAAAGATCCTCAAATTGATCCAGTCGGTGCTTGCGTGGGTGTTCGAGGAAGTCGCGTTCAAAATATTATTCAAGAATTGAAGGGTGAGCGGATTGATATCGTTCCTTGGGATGGCGAAATCACTCGTTTTGTTTGTAACGCATTGTCGCCTGCTGAAATTCAAAAAGTGGTCATCGATGATGAAAACAAATCAATTGAAGTGGTTGTTGCAGATGAAAATCTTTCGATTGCAATCGGAAAACGTGGTCAAAACGTTCGATTGGCAAGTCAATTAACAAAGTGGAAGCTGGATATTATTTCAGAATCTGAAATGGCAAAACGTTTGGCCGAAGCAAAATACCAAATGAGTTTGATTCCTGGTGTGACAGACACAATGGCTATGGCACTTTATCAAAATGGTTTGACGAAAGTTGCGGATGTTGCAGAAACATCGGCTGACGATTTGGCAACTGTTCCTGGCTTTAACGTCGAAAAAGCTCAGGAAATTATTGCGAAAGCAAAAGAAGTTTTGGCAAGCGGACAAGCAAATGTTGCGATGCCAGAAGAAATGCTTGATTATAAAACTCGTAAGAGTTTGAAGGGACATTCGAAAACAGATGATGAAAAATCTTCTGGCGAATCTTCTTCAAGTTCTATGGATTCTATTGAAGCAAAATTGCGTGCTGAATTAGCTGCCGCATCTCAAGAAAAAACTAAAGGCAACGGCTAATAGGAAATGATTAGGAGTCATATGAAGGTTTTTGAACTCGCAAAAGAGTTAGATACTAAAGCCCTTGATCTCATCGAAAAAATCAAACCTTTGAATTTTTCAATAAAAAACCACATGTCTGAGTTGTCAGATGAACAGGTTTTGAAAATCAAAGAATTTGTAAATCCCTCGGCTGCCGTCGCTGCACCTGTCGCTTCGCAAACAGTTGTGAAGAGAAAAAAGGCAGTTGCAAAATCAGATGATAAAGCACCTGTGCGTTCATCGGTTGTGATCAAGCGAAAGAAAGAAGTAGAAGTAGAAGAAGTTTCTCCGACAACGCTTGAGGAAGAGGTTAGAGCAGAAGAGCTCGATCAAGCTGAGGCTCACGAAGCGACAGATACTAGTGAAAGTGTAGAGGTTGTTGTTGAGGTAGTTGCTCAAGAGCCTGTTCCTGGTGAAACTGTCGAGGAACCTGTCAAAGAAACAAAAGATAAGGAAGTTGTTGCCAAAGTGCCTATTCCCGAGGTGGCTCAGCAACCGAAAGCAAGACGCTTTAGTTTTATTAAAGTTGCTGATGCATCTTCTGAAGACTTAGCTATTCGTCGACCTGTTATTATTGAAGACGTTGTTTCTGAGGAAGTTAAAAAAGAATACGAAGACGTTAAAGCTCGTAAACAAGACGATGATGATGATCACGTTTCTGTTGAACGAAGTGCTGCTGAAATTCTTCGAGAACTTGAAAAAGATGAAGCTCAAGGCCGCAAAAAAGGTGGCTTTTCATTTAGGGATACAACGTTAGTTAATGAATTTCGATCTACGGATTATCTTCGTCGAGAGAGAGTTTATGCGCCAAACAAAAAGAAACGTTTAGTTTTTAATAGAAGCTCAAGCAAGGTTGCAACCGTTGCTCCTAGCGCTCGTAAAAGAGTGGTGGATTACCGGGGAGAAATGTCTGTTGAAGAACTTGCAGAAGCGCTTTCTCTAAAGGTTCGTCAAATTGCAATGAAGCTAGATGCTTTGGGTGTAGAACGACCAGATGAAGCAGAAACTTTTGCGGATTGGATTTTGGATTATGAGACTGTTCAGCTAATTGCTGCAGAGTTTGGTTATGCTGCAAAAGATGAAACTGTTTCGGAAGAGCAGCTTGTTGAAGTACAAGATGATGCTTTTGAATTGAGTTCACGTCCCCCTGTTGTGACAATCATGGGTCACGTCGACCATGGTAAAACATCTTTGTTAGATTTTATTCGTCGATCTCGTGTCGTGGCAAAAGAAGCAGGTGGAATCACTCAGCATATTGGTGCGTACACAGTAAAAGTTTCGGATGCGATTCAGAATATCGCAGCGTCTCTCGCAGCTGCTGAAAGCGGCGATGCAAAACCTGCAAAAGCAGGTAAAGCAGCAAAGGGTGCGAAGGCTTCGAAAGCGGATAAATCTGAAAAGAAATCGCATGCCTCTGCAATTATTCCTGAAATCACCTTCCTCGATACTCCTGGCCACGCAGCATTTTCATCGATGCGTTCTCGAGGAGCTCAGGTAACGGATATCGTTATTCTTGTGGTGGCAGCAAGCGAAGGTTTGATGCCGCAAACACGAGAAGCGATTGATCATGCAAAAGCAGCGGGTGTTCCGTTGATCGTTGCGGTGAATAAGATGGATTTGCCAGATGCAAATCCTGATAAGGTTTTGCAACAACTTTCTGAGCTCGGAATTGTGAGTGAAGAATGGGGTGGAGATACTCAGGTTGCGAAAATCAGTGCCAAAACTGGAATGGGTATTGATGACTTGCTCGAAAAAATTCAACTCCAAGCTGAAATGCTTGAATTGAAAGCTCGTCGCGAAGGTCCTGCAAACGGAACGATCATCGAAGCTCATTTGGATAAAGGTCGCGGATCTGTGGCGACGGTTCTTGTAAACGAAGGAACTCTTAAGATCAGTGATTATGTTGTGGTAGGAGTGCAAGCCAGCAAGGTTCGAGCGTTGATCGATGATCAAGGTAAGAATGTTCGTGAGGCAGGTCCTTCAATGCCCGTTATGTTGCTTGGTTTGACGGAAGTTCCTGAGGCAGGTGATCCGTTAAACGTTGTCGAAGATGAGAAAAAAGCTAAAGAATTGATTGAGCTTCGTAAGCGTCAGCGCGAAGAACAAAAATCTGGACCTAAAATGTCGATGGAAGAATTAATGCGCAGAATGAACGAGGGTGAAATCCTCGAAATGCCTATTATTCTCAAAGGCGACGTGAAAGGGTCTGTCGAAGCGATTAGTGGAGCTCTGCAAAAACTTCCCACAAACAAAGTTCGTTTGAAAATTTTGAGCACAGCTGTGGGCGGAATTTCTGAGAGCGATATCGTCTTGGCTTCGGCATCTAAAGCGATTGTGATTGGATTCAACGTGCGTCCGGATGTGAAAGCTCTCTCTGAAGCCGAGCGTCTTGGTGTGCAAGTGAAATGTTACAATATTATTTACAATTTGATTGATGAAATTGTGATGCTCATGGAAGGAATGCTTGCTCCAACTGTGAAAGAAGAAACTTTAGGTCAGGCAGAAGTTCGTAACGTCTTTAACTTGAGTAAGTTTGGAATGATTGCGGGATCTTTTGTCTTGAGTGGAAAGATTGTTCGTTCGGGTCAGGTACGAGTGCTTCGTCAGGGGCGAATTGTTTACACGGGAAATATTAGTGGATTGAAGCGCTTTAAGGATGATGCGCGTGAAGTGGCTCAAGGTTATGAGTGCGGTATTAGTATCGAAAACTTTAACGACATCAAAGAGGGCGATATCCTTGAATGCTTTAAGCAAACAGAAGTCGCGACAAAACTAGAAGGTGCTTCTGCTTAATTAAGCAGAAAATATGAATGGGCCTCGGACTTTTTTGGAAGCCTTCGGGGCCCTCTTCAAGCCAATTTCTTGGAAAAGTAAAACGTGAACTTGAATTGGGCGGTCCCTCAAGAAAAGGTATTGGTCATACAGGAACGTTAGATCCTTTTGCCGAAGGATGGTTGTTAGTAGGTTGGGGTGAGGGAACAAAGCTCTTAAGTGGGCTTCAAAAGTTAGATAAAATTTACGAGGCAGAAATTCTTTTGGGTGCTTCGACCGAAACCCTTGATAATTCAGTTCCTTTAAAGCCTTGGGTTTTAGAGGATGATTTAATTCCCCTAGAAGAAGACCTTAAGAAGTTTCTTCAAACAAAAATCGGAAAACAATCTCAAATTCCACCTCTTTTTTCGGCGAAAAAAGTAGAAGGTGTGAGAGCCTACGAGCTGGCTCGAAAACAGCAAGATGTGGAGCTTAAAGCTTGTGAGATTGAGCTCTTAAATGCCCATCATTTAAGTCTTGTAAAAGTAGAAAAAAACCTCTGGAAATGGACAGTTAGAGTTCATGTATCTTCTGGAACTTATATTAGAGCCTTTGCTAGGGATTGGGCTAAGGAGCTTTTCGGGCATGAAGCTTGTTTGAGTGGGTTGAAGCGCATAGGGATAGGTCATTTTTTGAATGAAGCTCAGGAATCCGTTGTCTTTAAACACAACCAAGAATTAGGGACTTTTTTCACTTCAGAAAGCCTGAAGTTCAGCCCGTTGGGGGCCTTGGAAGCTGTATGGGTTCCAGATGCTCAACGCTGGAGATATTTCAATGGAGATCCCCTAAGCTTTAGTTGAAAGTCCCTCTATAACACGATAGATTCACAAAGATTTTAAAAAGTTGAAATAAGGAGCATAGATAAGTGTCTATAACGAACGAGGAAAAAACAAATACTATTCAAACATTCAAAACTCACGATAAGGATTCAGGATCACCTGAAGTACAAGTTGCGCTTTTGACAAAAAGAATCAATAACTTAACCGGTCATTTCAAAAAGCACATGAAGGATTATCATTCTCGTCGTGGTCTTTTGATGCTCGTCGGTCAGCGTCGTCGCCTTTTGGGTTATCTCAAAAACACGTCTGTTGCTCGTTACAATAAAATTGTAAAAGATCTCGGACTTCGTAAGTAAAGTTCGCTTTATTTAAATTTAAGAAATTAATTTAATAAAAAAAGTTAGGCAAAAAACAAAATGACACAATTAAATAAGCCCGTATCCGTGCGGACCGTCGTTGGCGGCCGTGAATTATCTATTGAAACTGGACGTTTTGCTAAACAGGCTGATGGCTCTGTTTACATCAAATACGGTGAAACTTCGGCTCTCGTCACTGTCGTGAGCGCAAAAGAACAAAAGCCAGGCGTTGACTTTTTTCCTATGACGATTGAGTTTCAGGAAAAATTCTACGCTTCTGGAAAAATCCCTGGTGGATTTTTTAAACGTGAAGCAAAACCTTCCGATTGGGCAACTTTGAATGCTCGTATGGTGGATCGTCCTTTGCGTCCGCTTTTCCCCGAAGGTTATCGTCACGAAACACAAATCGTTGTGACATTACTTTCATTTGATAACGAAAACGAAGTGGAAACAATTGCGGGCTTAGGAGCTTCAGCAGCTTTGATGGTTTCTGACGTTCCTTTTGATTGTCCGATTGCCACAGTTCGTGTGGGTCGTATCAATGGTCAATATGTGATTAACCCAACAACTTCTGATCTTGAAAAAAGTGACATGAGCGTCCTTGTAAGTGCGACTTCTGAAGCGCTTTGCATGGTCGAAGGTGGAGCTCAATTTGTGAGTGAAGAAGATTTATTAGGTGGATTGTATTTTGGTTTCGATCAAATTCAAGCTCTCATTAAGTTACAAAAAGAATTACAAGCAAAAGCAGGTAAAACAAAACGCGCTTATACTCCTCCGAAGCAAGATGAAGCTTTATTGGTAGAGGGAAAAGAGTGGTTATGGCCTCACTTTGAAAAAGCTTTTGCGATTAAAGAAAAGCAAGCTCGTTATAATGCTTTGAATGTTGCTTATGAAGAATTTGCAGCAGCAGTCACAGGAAAAAGACCTGTTGAAGTGGACGAGTCGACTTGGGCAAAACATGTTGATTTCGTTTACGAAGAAGTTAAGAAAAAATATGCACGTCAGTTTACGTTGAAATCAGGTAAGCGTATTGATGGTCGTGATTATACTCAAATTCGTCCGATCGAAGTTGAAGTGGGAGTTCTTCCACGTGTTCACGGATCAGCACTCTTCACTCGTGGAGAAACACAAGCTCTTGTGGTGGTGACTTTAGGAACTTCTGACGACGAACAGTTGATTGATACTGTTCGTGGTAAGTGGAATAAGAGTTTCCTTTTGCATTACAATTTCCCTCCTTATTCGGTTGGTGAAACAGGACGTTTTGGTGGAAATTCACGCCGTGAAATTGGTCACGCAATGCTCGCAGAGCGTGCCGTAGAAACAATTGCCCCTAAAAAAGCAGAAGGCTTTCCTTACACTCTTCGAGTGGTTTCTGAAATTTTTGAAAGTAACGGATCTTCTTCAATGGCGACTGTTTGTGGAGCGAGTATGGCTCTCATGGACGCAGGTGTGCCCATTAAGGAAGCGGTTGCGGGAATCGCAATGGGCTTGATGCACGAAGATGGAAAGTTCGTTGTTCTTTCAGACATTTTGGGTGATGAAGATCACTTGGGAGAAATGGATTTTAAAGTTTGTGGAACAAAACGCGGAATCACGTCTGTGCAAATGGATATCAAGTTAAAAGGTGTGACTCGCGAAATTATGCAAAAAGCAATGTTGCAAGCTCGTGAAGGTCGACTCCATATCTTGAATGAAATGGAAAAAGGAATCACAACTCACCGATCTGATATTTCTGAGTTTGCTCCTCGTTACACAACTCTTAAGATCAGCACTGAAAAGATTAAAGATTTGATTGGTCCTGGCGGAAAAAATATTAAAAACATTGTGGCCGTTACGGGAGTGAAAGTTGAAGTGCAAGATGATGGCACTGTAAACTTGGCTTCTGCGGACCCTGTCGCGATGGAAAAAGCGCTTCAAATGGTGCGCGATCTTACAGCAGAGCCTGAAGTAGGAAAGATCTACATGGGAACTGTTGAGAAAATCGCTGAGTATGGCGCTTTTGTAGAAATTATGCCGGGAACAACAGGTTTATGTCATATTTCTGAGCTCGATGCGCAGCGCGTGAAGCAAACAAGTGATGTGTGTCGCGAAGGTGATCAAATTCCAGTAAAAGTATTGGAAATAGATCGCTCAGGAAAGATCAGACTTAGCCGTAAGGCAGCTCTCGAAAACACTGCGCAATCTTAATTCGAAAGGATTATGACAAACGCATCAACTGTAAAAGAAAACGGTCCTGTTATTTTAAAATGGAAAAAAATAGATGAAAAAGCAAAAATTCCTTGCGCTCAAAGCGCGGGGGCGGCTTGCTTTGATCTGAGTGCTTGTTTGGATCAGCCTCTGACTCTCAAAAAAGGAGAAGTCTTTGCTGTGCCCACAGGCCTTGCGGTGGAAATACCTGAAGGTTACGAGATGCAAGTGCGTGCGAGAAGTGGTCTTGCGTTTAAGCACGGATTAACTCTTGTAAACGGTATTGGGACAATTGATAGCGACTATCGTGGCGAGATCAAAGTTCTTGTAACCTTGCTTCAAGATGCAGAATTAATTGTAAAACCTGGAGATCGTATTGCTCAAGCTCTTGTGGCTCCTGTGCTGCGAGTGATTCATGTTGCAGAAGAAACCTTATCTAGCACCGAGCGTGGGGCTGGGGGCTTTGGCTCAACAGGTGTTTCTGTATGAAAATAGCGGTCCTTGGTAGTGGGCAAATGGGAAGTGGAATTGCCCAAGTTGCCGCTCAAGTGCAGAAAAAAGTTTATCTTTATGATTCAAATTCTGAAGCTCTCACAAAAGCTCATGCATTGATTCTAAAAAGTTTAGAAAAATTAGCTTCTAAAAACTTAATTCAAGAAAGACCAGAATTAGTTTTTTCTCGGATTTCGATCGTTAATAAAATTGAAGACTTGAAAGACGCAGATTGCGTGATTGAAGCTGTCACTGAAAATTTTGAAGTTAAAAAATCCTTGTTTCAAAGCTTGGATAAAGTTTTGGGTTCTCATGCAATTTTTGCATCAAATACTTCTTCGATCAGCATCACCAAACTCGCGGCTACAACTAAAAGAGCGGATAAATTTATTGGAATGCATTTTATGAATCCTGTTCCACTGATGAAATTGGTGGAAGTCATTCCTGGGCTTTCAACATCAACGGAGACAACTTCAAAAATTGTGGGGCTTGCCAAAGAAATGGGCAAAGTCACTGTGATGTCTAAAGATATGCCTGGGTTTATTGTGAATCGGATTCTTATGCCGATGATCAATGAAGCGTGCTTTACTCTTCAAGAAGGTATTGCAACGGTTGAAGATATTGATGAGGCGATGAAGCTGGGTACGAATGTCCCGATGGGGCCACTTACGCTGGCTGATTTTATCGGTCTAGATACGTGCTTGTATATTATGAACGTATTGCATGAAGGTTTGGGAGATACGAAATATCGTCCTGCTCCTTTGTTAAAACAATACGTGGATGCAGGACGTTTAGGTCGAAAGAGCGGTCTAGGATTTTATAAATACTAAAATGAATCCTTTTGAAGCGGGCATTCGAAAAGTTATCCCCTCGACGTTGATTTATATTTTTTGTGAAAACAAAATCTTGATGATTCATCGAGTGAAAAAAAATCAAGATTTTCACAAAGGTAAGTGGAATGGGATTGGTGGAAAACTTGAATTGAATGAAGATCCGCTCGCGGGTGCTATAAGAGAAATTACTGAAGAAACTGGAATTCAATTAGAAGAAAAAACTCTTCTGCCAATGGGGATGCTTACATTTCCCTCATTCAAAGCAACTGAAGAGCAAGATTGGATTTGTTTTGTTTTTAGAGCTGACTTGCCCGGAAAAACAAGTGAGTATCCGTTGATTGAAACAACAGAGGGTCATCTTGAATGGCATCCTCAAGAAAAAGTTTTAGGGCTTCCGCTTTGGGATGGCGATCCTACTTTTATTCCTATGGTGATTGAACGAAAACCTTTTTTAGGAACTTATTGGTACGAAGATAAGAAACTCGTTAAATATAAGCTCAAACTTTTTGCTTAATTTTATTTATTAAAAATCATCAGGGTATTCTTCACCCAACTCTTCAGGGACATAGGAATTTGGGTAGTCGCCACCTGTTGATGAAACTCCCCAAGTAACGACAGTCTCATCTTTTTTTAAGGCTGCGAATGCAAAAAAGCTACTTGAAATATCAATTACGTCTGTCAATTGATTTTGAACAGATGAACTATCTCCGCCACTAATATTTAGTCCCCACGTCACGACAGTGCCATCTTGTTTTAAAGCTGCAAAAGCATTCTGACCCATATATCCAATATTAGGTTTAGGAGTGTAAGAAACTATTTTTATGACTTGGTTTAGTTTGTCTTGAACGGCAGAACTGTCTCCACCATATTGCGAGCCCCATGTGACGACGGTACCGTCGTTTTTAAGCGCTGCAAATGCCCCTTCACTGGCAACAATGTCTTCCACATTTGTAAGTTCTGCTAAAGTAACAGACGAGGCATCACATTGATAATTTCCATCTAGATCTAGATTACCCCATGTAACGACAGTTCCATCTTTTTTGAGGGCTGCATGGCAAAATGAGTTGCTATAAACTTTGTAAACATTTGTAAGTTCATCTTTAACATCCGAACTATCGCCACCAGTCCACCACAGACCCCAAGTGACGACTGTGCCGTCATTCTTAAGCGCTGCGAATGATGTTGCATTGGAATAAATTGTTTTAACATCTGTAAGTTGTGATTGAACTTCAGAGCTATCGCCACCGTAATCAGCGTCACCCCAAGTGACCACCGTACCGTCGCTTTTGAGTGCAGCGAATGCGTATGAAGTGGAAAAAATTTTGGAAACATTTGTAAGTTGAGATTGTACAGCAGAGCTGTCACCGCCAGCAGTAGGGTCGCCCCATGTGACGACGGGACCTATACTAGAATTTGAAATTGCAGCAAAAGCACTGGAAGTAGAGTAAATAACCGGTACATTTGGAATTTTTTTGAGATCTACTTGAACAGCAGAATTATCTCCGCCGTAACTAGTATCTCCCCATGTGGCAACATTCCAAATGCCGTCATAGTAAGTTAATGCATAGGCTCCAGCATTTGCTTCTACATAACTATATCCGTAATTTTTACTTGAAATTGACGAGGGAATTGAGCCGCCATATAAAGTGTCACCCCACGCATTTATGTTAAGGAATCCATTACTGGGGTTTATAAAAAAACTAACAAAAGATGAATTGTTTGAAAAAATTTGCGGGAAGAATTCAAACGTTTTTCCAATTAAGTTTGAACTGTCACCACCTCGAGTAGTATCTCCCCATGATGACAATGAAAAATGTTCTAATCCATTAAATTTTTGCAAAACAAAAGCATTCCCGTTGCTGATGATTTTATTATACGTGTTTATTGGATACTGTGATGTTTCTTGTCCAAGTCCCCAACTCAAAACTCTGCCGTCATTTTTGAGAGCATAAAAACCAAGATATCCTGGAATAATATTCTTGATATTGCTTAAAATGAGGCTTGAGTGCCCATAATATTCAGGGTTAGCTCCCCACAAAGTATCTCCGTAGAGTATAACTTTTCCATCATTCTTAATAAAAGCTAGAGCAGCACCGTTACTAACAATTGATTTCACGTTTGTAAGATCTGCAGAAGATAACAGGTTACCGTAACCGAATCCGCTGTAAAATGAATCTGTCGTATTTCCCCACATGACAACTGAACCGTCGGTTTTTAGAGCTGCGAATATACCATCTATAGCAGAGATAGATTTCACATTTGTAAGTTTATCTTTCACAGCGGAGCTATCACCACCATCCTTAGGACGCCCCCAAGTGACGACTGTGCCATCGTTTTTGAGAGCGGCAAATGCAGAAGAATTGGGATATATGTGTTTAACATTAGTGATGGTTTCTGGAATGCCTATTGTGCTTTCTTCAATCACTGGCCAGGTCACAACTGTGCCGTCATTTTTCAATGCAACAAATGTAACACTCCCAAATTTTGTATAAATAGTTTTCACATTTGTAAGTTGATTTACAACGGCGGAGCCGTCGCCGTACATGAAAGATCCCCAAGTGACGACTGTGCCGTCGTTTTTGAGTGCGACAAATGAACCGAAATTGTCTGAATAAATACTTTTCACATTTGTAAGTTGAGCTTGTACAGCGGAGCTGTCACCACCGAAACCAGGATCACCCCATGTGACGACCTTGCCTTCTTTTGTGAGTGCCGCAAATGCTCCTGAGCCAGAACTATAAATAGTTTTCACGTTTGTAAGTTGAGCTTGTACAGCGGAGCTATCACCACCATTTGACGGACTACCCCATGTTACGACGGATCCACTCTTTTTGATTGCGGCAAATGCTCCTCCGCTAAAAAATATATTTGTTATATCTATAAGTTGAGCTTGTACAGCGGAGCTATCACCACCATATGTTGGATTACCCCATGTTACGATAGTGTCGTCGTATTTAAGAGCTGCAAATGAAGGGCCTCCTAAGATTTTTTTTACGTTCGTTAGAGGAGTGTTTAATTTTATATAACCATTTCTTGAGAAACTTGCGCCCCATGTATTCACAGAACCATCTTCTTTAAGATGTGCGATCAAATCATCACCGCCTATAACCATTTCAAATACTTTTGATGATAAGTTGATAGTGTTCGTAAGTGAAAGTTCTGAGTTGGAAGCAGTGATGTTAAAAGTTGATCCTTCAAAAACAGTAGTAGGAGTTCCGCTAATCACACCTGTTGTTGAGTCGAATTCTAAACCATCTGGAAGCTCTGGTGAGATGGAGTAGCTTGTGGGAGTGAAGCCTGTGATGACAGGAGTGTTTTCTATGATTTCTTCGTAGACGGGGTATTCAGCATTTGGAGTAGCGTAGGTTAGGGAAGGGCAAGCGGCGTTGCTGGCAAGAGTGAGTCTTTTAAATGAAGTTGAAATAAAATTTTTAGTGCTATCAGCAATGTTTGGATTGGAAATTCTCAAATTGTAAGCTTGAGCTAAGTTTGTTTGTTTAGAGGTAACACAAAGGATTTTTGTTCCGTTGTCAGTGGGGGCTTCACAGTAACCAGGAAAATCAACCAAGTTGGCATTTGGGCTAAAGTTTGTTCCGATGATAGTGACCTTATATCCACTGCAGTTGGGTTGGGTGTCAGAACCAATACTTGAAATTGAGGGAAGAGCTTTGAGGTTAACTTGAAGGTTTGTACTTGCAACGTTTGTACTTTTATTTTTAGCAACGTTAAGCACGTTTAGTTTGTAGGAAGTACGAGAGGAATGTTTTTTAAGTGTGCAATCAATTTTTGTTCCGCCATCTTTGGGCGCCTCACATGTTGCAAGACCTGTAAGAGCAGAAACTTTTGCGTCGCTACGAAAGCCTGTACCGGTAATTGTGATTTTCTCGTCTTCACATTGATTCCATCCGCAAGAAATATTGGAGGGAGAAACGGTGGTGATAGAAAGTGGAGTCAGATTAACGGTAAAGTTATTTGTGCTGACAGAAGCGATTTGATTGAGGGAGTTGTTTTTCACAGCAAGTTTGTACGAAGCGCTTACTGATTGGGCTTTGAGTGTACAATCAATTTTTGATCCAGTTTCGTAGGGTGCGGTACATGTCGCCAACCCAGTGAGGGCAGGAACAGTGGCGTCGCTAAGAAAACCTGTTCCATTGATTGTGATTTTTTGATCAACGCAATCGTCTATTCCACAATTTAAAGTGGATGGCTCAACGGAGGTAACTTTTGGAACTGAAAATCCAATTATTAATTTCACGGAATTAAGACTTGTCGTGTTTGCCGACTCATTTTTAACGGATAGGTTGTAAGTTTTTGCTAGACTTTGAACTTTGAGTTTGCAGGAAAATTCAGTTCCAGCAGCGTTAGGAGCAGTACAAAGAGCGAGGTCTTCAAGTCCGATGAGTTTCACATCACTCTTAAAGCCTGTTCCTTTGATTGTGATTGTTTTATCGAGACAAGCTTCGGCACCACAATCGACAGAGGAGGGACTTACGGAAGCAACCGAAAGAGCAGTTGTTTTAATGGTTAGGACGGGGGCGTTTAAGCTAGTTTTATTTGCTGTTTTTACAGCAAGCTTGTAGCTACCGCTTGCTGATTGAGCCTTAAGAGTACAAGTGATTTGAGTTCCGGTATCGTTGGGTGCAGCACATGTGGCAAGGTCAACACCGTCACTGCTAAGAGCAGGGACTGTTGCATCACTTTTGAAACCCGTTCCTTTGATTATGATTGTTTTTCCAACGCAATCTTCAGTGCCGCATGTAAGACTGGTAGGAGATATTGAGGTAACAGTAAAAGGAGTTAGAAAAATAGAGAAGTTAGAAGAGCTTACAGATGCGGTTTGATCTGGATTTACGTTTCTTACAGCAAGGGTGTATCTTGCACTTTTTGTTTGAGCATTGAGTGTGCAAGAAATTTGTGTTCCGGCAGCGCTGGGTGCGCCACATGTGGCAAGATCTGCAAGAGCAGGAACGGTTGCGCCAGAACGAAAGTTAGAGCCTTTAATAAGAATTACCTGGTTTAAGCAATCGTTGCTTCCGCAAGTTAGAGTTGAGGGAGAAACAGAGCTCACCTTAGGCGCAGCAAAATTTATTTTAAAGTTAGAATTACTTACAGTGCTTGCTGATCCTTCCTGTTCATTTTTGACGTTTAACGTAAAAGATCCAGCTGATGGTTGAGAAAGAAGGGTACAAGTTATTTTTTTACTTGAGACAACACTACATCCTGCAAGGTCTTTAAGAGCAGGTACATTCGCATCGTTATTAAACCCAGAACCTGTGATCGTGATTGTTTTGTTTAAACAATTATCCACTCCACAAGAAAGTGTAGCGGGAAGTATGGAAGTAATCTTGGGAGTCGCAGCATAGACGTTGAAAATCATTAAATAAGCGAAACTACTTAAAATTTTAGAAACCATGAAAGATTTTTCGTAAGATGAAAAAATTAATAGATGAATATCTTAAGAATTTAATATGAGTTTTTGGTAAATAAACTTATTTTTAACAAAAACTAGGTGTATTCGCTCGTAAACGTGCCACTCTTCATGATGGCTTCTGAGCGGCCATCGGCATGCACTCCGTGGATCGTCATCTCGGGGCAACCAATCATAAAATCAGTATGTTGGATAGAAACGTTAAACCCAAGTTTTTTCAATTCTTCGGGACTCAAGTTGCGATCTTCAACTCCCAAAGGATAAGCACTTCCAAAAGCCATGTGGCAAGCAGCGTTTTCATCCAAAAGAATCGAGTAAAAAGTTTTTCCACTTTGATAAATTGGAGAGCTTCCATCCACAAGAGCTATTTCTCCAAGGTACTGAGCTTGCTCGCAACTTTTGAAAAAGCCCTCGAGTGCGGCTCCACCTTTTTGTGCCGAGAAATTTACGCACTTGCCATCTTTAAATTCAAATTCTGCACCTTCGATAATTTGATTCATCACTTCTACAGGGCGAGTCATACGAGCGCGACCTTGAGTTTTTCTCCAGTCAGGAGAGGTGAAAACTTCTTCTGTAGGAATGTTTGCTAAATAGCGAAAACCCTTAGAAGTATTGGTATGCGAGCCACCTTGCCAATGAGATTCTTGAATCAGCTCAACTTCGAGTTGAGTGCCGGGAGCTTCGAAAGTGAGTTTTTTAAATTTCTTTGCATTTAATGTATCGGCTCGTGAGATTAATTTATCAGAAAGTTTACGCCAGGTTTCTGCAGGGTTTGGAGTATCGAGACGCAAAATTTTTGAGAGGATTTTCCAAAACGCTTTTGTGGTTTCTTCTCCTTCAGGAGTTCCCATCACAAGGGCTGCCCACTTAGGAGTGGGGAGACAAGAAATTGACCATGGAATATCTCCGCGAATAATAGATTTGCGGAAGTTAGCCATGACTTCACGGCCTTTTTTATCAGTGCGAAGACTTTTTTCAGCATTTACACCACTGAAAAGATGCGGGTCGCCTTTGCCGTCAATGTGAACGCGAGCCCATGGGCTTTGTGCAGCTTCATCGTAAATTCCTTTTGCGAAAGAGGGAATAAAATCACAATTTTCGAGTGAGGTATGATCTAACCTTGAACGTTGAGCCCGCATATATTTAGGATCAAACCACACATATTTTGCACCACGCTTGTAAGCTTCAACGGCAATGTCTTCGACATGGTCCGCAAGAGCAGCGTCGTAAGAAATATAAATACACTGATCTTTTTTCATTTCGATTCCAGTGCTCAAAATAAGATCAATAAATTTATCAAAATTCTCGAGTTTCATGGGGCTCATGATAATCTATAGTCGATGGCACGTAAAACAATTTGGTCAGAAGTTTTTTTAAATCCCGAGCACATCGAATTAGCTGTGGCAGCCAGGGATTTTGCCCAAAAAGAAATTGAGCCACAGGCGGCTGCGATCGACAAAAATCACAAAATTCCCACCGATTTAATTCAAAAAATGGGAGATCTTGGTTTTTTGGGAATGGGCGTTCCTGCAGAGTGGGGTGGATCAGAACTCGATACTTTAAGCTATATCAGCGTGCTCGAAGAAATTTCTGTGGCGTGTGCTTCGAGTTCGGTTTTGATGTCGGTGAACAATAGTCTTGTTTGTACTCCATTGAAAAAATTTGGAACAAAAGAACAAAAGGATAAATACCTTGGTGATTTAGCGAGGGGAAAAAGAATTGGTTGTTATTGTTTGTCAGAGCCTGGATCGGGATCAGATGCGGGTGCGATGAAAACTCGTGCGGTTAAAAAAGGAAATAAGTGGGTATTGAATGGGGTGAAAAACTTTATCACCAACGGAAAAGAAGCTTCTGTTGCGATTGTTTATACAAATTCAAATCCTGAATTAAAAAACAAAGGCATCACATGTTTTATTGTTGAGAGTAGTATGAAGGGTTACAGCGTTTCTAAGCTTGAAGAAAAATTAGGAATTCGTGGTTCAAGCACGGCTCAAATTGTTTTTGATAACGTGGAAGTTTCTGAAGAGCACAGACTTGGCGCTGAAAATGAGGGATTTAAAGTCGCAATGAATACCTTGGACTCGGGTCGTATTGGGATTGCTGCACAAGCTGTGGGGATTGCGCGTGCGTGTTTGGAAGAAGCCGCATCTTATGCTCAAGAGCGAGAAGCTTTTGGGAAGCCGATTTCTGCCCTTCAAAGTATACAAAATTACATTGCCGATATGAGCGTAAAAATAAATGCAGCTCGTTATTTGATGCGTGCAGCAGCGATGAAGCTTGATAAAGGCGAGAGTGTGACTCGCGAAGCGGCAGAAGCCAAGCTCTTTGCCTCAGAAACATGTATGGAAGTGGCAACCAAGGGAATTCAGATTTTAGGCGGATACGGCTACACCTGTGATTACCCGATGGAACGTCATTTTAGAGATGCAAAAATCACTGAAATCTATGAGGGCACAAGCGAAATTCAAAGGCTCGTGATCGCCAGAGAAATTTTCAAGCAATAAAATAGGAAATATCAAAAATCAATTATTACCTATTTGGGATAACTATTAGGGAAATCTCCTCCGTAATTTTGGTTATCCCATGTAATAACGCTACTGTTTTTTAAGACAGCGGCGAATGCTCGCGAGGTTGAAGATATACTGGTTACATTTTTGAGCAGCTCTTGAACAGCTGAACTATCTCCGCTGGAACCGCCATGCCCCCACGTAACGACTGTGCCGTTGTTTTTGATTACAGCAAATGCATAAGTATTGCTAAAAAACGTTAGTTGTCTGCAACACTTTGAGGATTAAGAGTACAGGTAATTTTCTTGGTAGAAGCATTCACAACAACGGGTAATGTACACTCTGCAAGGTTCGTATCAACTAGAGTAGGAACTGTTGCGTCATTATTAAATCCGCTTCCTGTTATGGTCACATTTTTTCCAGCGCAATCATCGTCCCCAAAAGAAAAAGATGCTGGTGAAACAGAGAGAATCTTAGGTACTGCAGCAAAAGAATTTAGAGTTAGAAAATATCCCAAGAAACTTATTTTTTTAAACCATCTTTCGTAAGATAAAACCTGACGCTAATGTGTTTTAAATCAATTCTATGTGTTCTTTAGGTTAATTTTTGATGAGGTTTTTAGACTTGTTATTGATTTTGAATGCTTGAGCTGTCGCCACCGAAAAAGCTACCACCCCAGGAGACAACGGTTCCGTCATATTTGAGTGCTGCAAATGCACCGAAGTTACTAGAGATAGTTTCGATATCTGTGAGGTTGACTCCTGTGCTATCGCCACCATAGTCACCATCTCCCCAGGAGACAACGGTGCCGTCGTTTTTAAGTGCAGCAAATGCATACAAGCTGCTAAAAATAGTTTTTATGTCATTGAGATCAACGCCGGAGGGGACAGTAACTCTATCACCCCAGGAGACAACGGTGCCGTCGTTTTTAAGTGCAGCAAATGCACCGAAGTTATTGAAGATAGTTTTGACATCTGTGAGATTAAGTCCTGTGCTGTCGCTACCGTAATTGCTATCACCCCAGGTGACGACTGTGCCGTCATTCTTAAGCGCTGCAAATGCTCCACTAGTACCATAAATAGTTTTGACATCTGTGAGATCAACGTTTGTGCTATCACCACCACTGCCACCCCAAGTGACGACTGTGCCGTCATTCTTGAGCGCTGCAAATGCATATTGAGTATTAGAAATAGTTTTAATATCTGTTAGATCAACGCCAGAGCTATCTCCACCGTAATCGCTATGCCCCCAAGTGACGACTGTGCCATCATTCTTGAGCGCTGCAAATGCACCATTAGTACTAAAAATAGTTTTGATGTCATTGAGATCAACGCTAGAGCTATCACCACCAGCCCAATGGCCACCCCACGTGACGACTGTGCCATCATTCTTGAGCGCTGCATATGCTTCATCGGAACTAAAAATAGTTTTGATGTCATTGAGATCAACGCTAGAGCTATCACCACCAGCCCAATGGCCACCCCACGTGACGACTGTGCCGTCATTCTTGAGCGCTGCAAACGAATAGTGGTTACTAAAAATAGTTTTGACATCTGTGAGATTAACATTTGAGCTGTTACCGCCCATTTCTTCCATCCCCCACGTGACGACTGTGCCGTCATTCTTGAGCGCTGCAAACGAAAAGTCGTTACTAAAAATAGTTTTGACATCTGTGAGATTAACATTTGAGCTGTTACCGCCGTAATTTTCAGCACCCCACGTGACGACTGTGCCGTCGTTCTTGATGAAGGCAAATGCAACTGAAGTACTAAAAATCTTGTCGACGCCATTTGGAGCTGAAATAACGCTCAGGTTTATATTTGTATTTAAAGAAATAGATGAATCAGATGCTGTTATGTTGAAACTTGAAACATCAAAGGGTGATGTTGGAGTGCCGCTAATAAAACCTGTCGATGTGTTAAAAGAAAGTCCTTCCGGAAGAGCAGGGTGAATGGAGAAGCTTGTGGGAGTGAATCCTGTGATGCTCGGAGAAATATTTGGAATCTCTTGGTTTACGTAATATTCGGTTGTTGCTGGAGAAATGGATAGTGAAGGGCAAGAAGTGCTGTTCGAAAGTGTGAATCTTTTAGATGCAGTTGAAACAAAGTGTTTGGTGCTATCAGCGTTATTATAATTGTATACTTTTACGTTATAAGCTTGAGCTGAGTTTTGTTTTGATGTGAAACAATTCATTTTTGTTCCGTTGTCAGTTGGGGCTTGGCAATAGCCAGGAAAATTGATTAATTGAGGAGTGGGGCCGAGGTTTGTTCCAGTGATCGTTACTTTATATCCCGCACAGTTGGGCCTGGAATCAAAATTAAAATTTGTAATTGAGGGAAGAGGTTTGAGATTTATCTGAAAATTTGGAGTGGTCTTGTTAGATCTTAAGTTCTTAAAAGGGTTACTCAAATTTACTATATTAGAAGAACTTGAAGCTTGAGCTCTAAGCGTACATGGAATTTCTGTTCCGGCATCGTTTGGCGAATCACAGTCTGCAATGCCATCGAGAGCAGTCACAACGGTACCACTTTTAAGTCCTGTTCCAATAACTTTGATTTTCTCACCTTCACATTGATTCCATCCGCAAGAAACAGAAGATGGGCTAACGCTAGTTAATGCGAAAGGTGTGACTTTCACAGAAAAATTGTCCGAAGTAACCACGGTTGTTTGGTTTTTTGCATCGTTTCTCACAGCAAGCCTGAAGGATCGGCTCGCTGCTTGCGCGTTAAGTGTGCACTCAATTTTAGTGCCTGCATCGCCAAGAAGTTCACAAGAACCAAATCCAGTTAGAGCAGGAACGGTTGCGTCGTTGCGAAAGCCAGTTCCGTTTATAGTGATTTTTTCACCGTCGCAATCATTCATGCCACATGTGATAGAGGAGGGAGAGATAGATGTGATTTTGGGTAAGGCAAATCCAATTGCTAATTTTACAGAGCTCAGGCTTGTTGTGTCTTTTGCAACGTTTTTCACAAATAAGGTGTGAGTTTTGGCAATATTTTGAGCTTTGAGTGTGCAAGTCATTTCTGTTCCGGCAGCGTTGCGTTCGTTACATGAGGCAAGGTCAACGCTTTCATCAGTTAGAGCAGGAACAGTTGCGTCGCTACGAAAGCCTGTTCCTTTGAGGACGATTTTTTGGCCTACACAATCATCATTTCCACAAGTGATCGATGCGGGAGTTACAGAAGAAAGCGAAAGAGCTGTTGTTTTTATTGAAAAGCTGACGGATGTGGGGCTTGTGATGTTTGATGTTTTCACGGCGATTTTATAGGTTCCGTCCTTTGATTGAGCTTTGAGTTTACATATAATTGAAGCTTCATTCATAAAGGAAGCTCCGCCTTGTATCGGTGAATCACATTCTGCAATGCCATCGAGAGCAGGAACGGTGGCATTGTCTTTAAAGCTTGTACCAACAATTTTGATTTCTTGACCCTCACAATCATTGAGGCCGCATGTAACAGTAGTGGGAGTGATATAACGAACGGTTAGTGGGGTTATTGAAATGTTAAAGTTTGCCGAGCTAACAGTAGCTGTTTGATTTGTAGAATTATTTTTTACAGCAACCTTTAAGGATCTGCTAGCAGTTTGCTCATTCAGCTTACAAACAATTTCAGTTCCTTCGGGGTTAGGTGATTCGCAAACTGCAAGGTCGCTAAGAGCAGGAACGGTGGCATCAGATCGAAAGCCTGTACCAACAATTTTAATTTCTTTGCCATTACAATTATCTACTCCGCAATTATTAGTTTTAGGAGTAACAGAACTTACTTTTGGTGCAGCAAAACTTAGACTGAAGTTTGCTTTAGTCACGCTGCTTATTGATCCTTCCATTTCATTTTTGACGTTTAATGTAAGCGGTCCAGCTGATGGTTGACTCTTAATTGTACAGACTATTCTTTTAGTTGTGCCTATAACTGTAATTGGAGAACCGCATTCTGCATAGTTCGGCATAGCAGGCACGATGGCATCGCTATTAAACCCAGTGCCTGTGATCGTGATTGTTTTGTTTAAACAATTATCCACTCCACAAGAAAGGGTAGTGGGAAGCACGGAAGTAATCTTGGGAGTCGCAGCATAGGCGTTGAAAATCATTAAATAACCGAAACTTCTTAAAACTTTAGAAACCATGAATAGTTTTCGTAAGCGCAGCAAATTTGCTAAAGCCTTTTAAATCAATTTAGAATGTGTTTTGTATTAATTTTTTATGAAAATTAAGACTTTGTCATTATGCTTGTTCTTTTTAAAGAGCTAGGTTCCCCATTTAATGGTGGGCACGAGGCAAAGGCGTTTTGTTTTTTCGTGGGTCTTTTGGCTTTTCTGTAGCAGTTTTTTTTCATCATCTTTGTGGGCTAGCAAGATTTTCAAATGCTTTACTCTTCTGCAATGGCCAAGCGAGCAAGCCTTTTCACAAAATTCTTCTGAAATACAGTCAGTCATTGAGCCTGAATTCAAAGCAGAACATTTTTCTCATGCGTATTTCAAATCATTAAACGGAAATAATATACTTAAAAAAGCCTATTCCACGTGGAGCGCCGAAACGGCCAATCGAATTGCTCCGTTTATTGAGGCAGGAAATCTTGAGTCTGCTTTTGTTGAAGTTGCCAAGGCTCGGCATCGTTTTGAGGAAGAAAGCAATCCTGGTGGAGACTTTATGCTCTTTGGGATTATGAAAAACTTTAATAGTCGCAATCATGATGCTTATTTTGGAAACATGACTTTAACCCCGAAAGAAATATTTCCCGAAAAAAGTATAGAGTCATCCTCGCGAAGAAAATACACAGAAGAAGCTGCTCAAATTTATTCAAACCATTTACCAAATTTTGAAGACCCTCAAAGCTATCGCGAAGTACATTCGGCCACTCACGTTGACGGGACATCTCTTCCTATAAAAGAATTTGTGATTGATATTAAACCCACGTACAATGAACTTCTTAAGGCAGAAAAGGTGAGTTTTTATTCTTCAAGTTACGGGGAAGGAGTCTCTTTTAAAGCCTTTGTTCTTGCAAAAATCAGAGCTGCAAAAGCCCTCAGAGCAAGAGATCAAGAAACTGCCTTTAAGGAATTTGCTCTTTCTGTATATGCTTATTTTGGCAGTATGCCTTATATGAGAGGCTCCGCAGCTATTGGTCGAGTGGTGTATACGGTTTTAGCAAAAAAGATATTTAATAGGGTTATTGTTCTAGACCCCGAAATAGATATTCGCGTTTTGATGCGTAAAGAAACAGATTTTATGGCTTTATTAAGAAAAAACTTAATTGATCAGGGTGTTGATCTTGATCCTTAACGGTTTCGATAAATTTTAGGCGCAATGCCTTTAAAGAATCCAAAAGCCTCCTTGGAAAAAAGCACTCTTTTCGATAAGTTATGAATTAAATGAGTTCTTCATCTGATTTTAAAAATTGCTGCGAATGGAAATGTTGGGCTTTTCTAAAGTCCAGTATTGGTAAGAAATTAGTGATGGGTGTGACGGGTCTTATGCTCTCTGGCTTTGTCTTTGCTCACATGGCGGGCAATATGCTCATCATTTTTAGTGGCCCTGATGCGTACAACTTGTATGGCCATGGAATCACATCAAACCCACTTTACCCATTAATCAGCTACGGATTACTTGCAATTTTCATTCTGCACGTTTTGACGGCGATCAGTCTTATAATTGATAATAAAAAAGCCCGACCCGTTTCTTATGCTGCGGGAGCGACAAAGGGTGACAAGCGCGTTTCTCTTGCGAGCCGCACTATGGCCTATAGCGGAAGTTTGCTCGCAGCTTTTTTGGTTTCGCATCTTATTACTTTTAAATACGGGGCTTATTACACAACAACTATCGATGGCAGAGAAGTTCGCGATCTTGCAAAACTCTTGTATGAAGTTTTTCAAAATCCTGGCTATGTGGCCTGGTATGTTGTTTCGTTGTTGCTTCTTGCAACTCACTTGAAACATGGATTTGCCGCGGCCTTTCAATCTGTGGGCTTTTGGCATCCTCGATACACTCCTTTTATTAAAACTGGAGCCGTGCTCTATGCATTGGTTGTATCATTTGGATTTATCTCTCAACCCTTGTATGTCTTTTTAAAACATTGAGGTCACACAACTATGGCAAGCGATTCAAAACTAAATTCACAATGCCCCTCTGGCCCCATTGAAGATCGTTGGAGCAAGCACAAGTTTGATATGAAACTTGTAAACCCTTCCAACAGAAGAAAGCACAGAATTATCTGTGTTGGAACAGGTTTAGCGGGTGCCTCAGCAGCCGCTTCTCTGGCAGAGCTAGGTTATCCCGTTGATGTGATTTCTTTTCACGACACTCCTAGACGTGCGCATTCGATTGCGGCTCAAGGTGGAATCAACGCTGCCAAAAACTATGCAAACGATGGCGACAGTGTTCATCGTCTTTTTTACGACACCATCAAGGGTGGCGATTATCGTGCACGTGAATCCAACGTGCATCGTTTAGCGGAAGTCAGCTCTAACATCATTGACCAATGTGTAGCGCAAGGTGTGCCCTTTGCTCGTGAATACGGCGGGTTGCTTTCGAACCGATCATTCGGTGGCGCGCAATTGTCGCGCACCTTCTATGCGGCGGGACAAACCGGCCAGCAGTTACTCTTGGGCGCTTACTCTGCTCTCATGCGCCAAGTAGGATTAGGCCAAGCGCGACTTTTCAATCGTCGCGATATGCTCGATGTGATTGTGGTAGATGGCAAAGCTCGCGGAGTTGTTTGCCGAAACATGATCACAGGCGAATTAGAAACTTATATGGGCGATGCAGTCTTGCTTTGCACAGGTGGATACGGAAACGTTTTTTATCTTTCAACAAATGCAAAAGCTTCAAACGTGACAGCCGCATGGCGCGCGCACAAGCGTGGTGCTTATTTTGCGAATCCTTGCTTCACTCAAATTCACCCCACGTGCATTCCTGTAGCGGGCGATCATCAGTCTAAGCTGACTCTTATGAGCGAAAGTTTGCGTAACGATGGGCGCGTGTGGGTCCCCAAACAAAAAAACGAAACACGCAAAGCAACAGATATCCCTGAAGATGATAGAGATTATTTCTTAGAAAGAATTTATCCAAGTTTCGGAAATCTTGTTCCGCGTGACGTAGCTTCTCGAAATGCAAAAAAAGTTTGCGATGAAGGTCGTGGAGTAGGGGAATCGGGTCTGGCAGTTTATCTTGATTTTGCTGATGCGATTCAACGTCAGGGCGAGGCTAAAATTCGCGCAAAATACGGCAACCTTTTTCAAATGTACGAAAAAATTACCGATGACAATCCTTACAAAGTCCCTATGAGAATTTTCCCTGCGGTTCACTATACAATGGGTGGCCTTTGGGTGGATTATAATTTGATGTCGACCGTTCCTGGATTATTCGTTCTGGGTGAGGCAAACTTCTCAGATCACGGAGCCAATCGCTTAGGAGCTTCGGCTTTGATGCAAGGATTAGCAGATGGTTATTTTGTGATTCCCTATACGCTGGCAAATTACATCGCGAGCAACAAATTCGAAAAAGTTGATGAAAATGTTGACGCTGCAAAAGCTGCAAAGAACGATGTTCAAAAAGGTCTTGATAAAATTTTGAATGTTAAAGGCTCAAAGAGCGTTGACTACTTCCACAAAAAATTAGGAAAAATCATGTGGGATGAGTGTGGTATGGCTCGAAATGAAAAAGGCCTTAATTCTGCAATTGCGAATATTAGTAAAATTCGTGAAGAATTTTGGAACGATGTTCGGGTCTTGGGTTCAAATGCAGAACTTAATCAAGAACTTGAAAAAGCCGGACGTGTGGCAGATTTTATTGAGCTTGGAGAATTAATGTGCCGAGATGCACTAGATCGTACGGAATCATGCGGAGGTCATTTTAGAGAAGAAAGTCAAACTCCCGAGAACGAAGCGCTACGTGATGATCAAAACTTTTGTCACGTATCAGCTTGGGAATACAGCGGAGATGTTTCAAAGCCGAAACTTCACAAGGAAGATCTTAAGTTTGAATTCGTTAAACTCACTCAAAGGAGTTACAAATGAGCCACGGAAATGCTTCTAAACTCAATTTAAATCTCAAAATTTGGCGCCAAAAAAACAAAGATTCTCAGGGAGCTTTTGTCGATTACTCCGTGAAGGATGTTTCAACGGATATTTCTTTTTTGGAAATGATCGATATTTTAAATCAAGATCTAATTACTAAAGGAGAAGATCCCGTAGCATTTGATCACGATTGCCGCGAGGGGATTTGTGGAAGTTGCGCGATGACGATCAACGGCAACCCTCATGGTCCTGATCGTGGGACTGCGACTTGTCAGTTGCACATGAGACGCTTCAAAGACGGTGAAACAATAGTCATCGAACCATTTCGGGCAAAATCTTTTCCTATCAATAAAGATTTATCGATTAACCGATCTGCTTTTGATCGCATTCAAGCCAAAGGTGGTTTTATTTCTGTGAACACTGGCAATGCGGTGGATGCAAATTCACTTCCCATTCCCAAAGAAAATGCTGATTTGAGCTTTTCTGCAGCGGCTTGTATTGGATGTGGAGCGTGTGTAGCTGCCTGTAAAAATTCCTCTGCCATGCTTTTTGTCGGCGCAAAAGTTTCTCAGTACGCTTTACTTCCTCAGGGGCAGCCAGAGCGTGATCAACGTGTGATCGCAATGGTTGAGCAAATGGACGAAGAAGGTTTTGGTAATTGCACTGTCACTGGTGCTTGCGAAGCGGCTTGTCCGAAAGAAATTTCGCTCGAAAACATTGCTCGCTTAAATCGTGAGTATATTCGAGCGAAAATAACTGCAAGATAAGTTTTTATTTGTATTTATCTGTATGTAAATTAGTAATTCATTAATTCCCTATAGCTCTCAAACGCATCTGCAATTTTACCTGTGATAGAAAGCTCATAAAATAAAACTTGTGCCAAAGGCCCGCTTTGGGAGGGTTTTTTCACAAGCAAATCTTCGTAGCTTCTTCCCTTTTTCAAAATTAAATCTTTCACTTCAAGTGCGGTGAGTTCAGGTTTAATAGACCACAACAAGGCCGCTACTCCCGCCAGTGCGGGGCTTGCCATGCTGGTGCCGCTAAAAACAGCATATTTATTTCCAGATACACAAGACTCAATCTTCACACCTGGGGCAAAAATATCGACACTTGTTTTTCCGTAATTACTAAATACAGCAGGAAGAGAAGGTCCTCTATTAGAAGACGAAGCTCCGACTTCGATCCAAGATTGAATTTTTTCTCTTCCATTTAATTTTACAGGTGAGGGAAAACTATGATTTGTATCCAGACTTAAATCTTTTGATTCGTTTCCTGCGGCATGTATGAGAAGCACACCTTTTTGTGCGGCATACTCGATAGCCTCTAGGACTTTGCTACTGTCGGGACTGTATTCCTTTCCAAAACTCATATTGATGATGCGCGCACCTTTATCAGCCGCATAGCGAATCGCAAGTGCGACATCCTTGTCTCGCTCGTCACCGTTAGGTATTGCACGAAGTGCCATGATTCGTGCGTGGCTTGCGACGCCCTTGATTCCTATATCATTTGATCTTTGAGCCGCAATGATTCCTGCAACGTGAGTTCCGTGATCATTTTCTATGCCTGCAACATCGTTATTTCCATATTGAATATCGTTAAAATCATCGGGATTGTCTTTGACAATTATAGCGCGCGGATCAAATTCGACGTTTAAAGAAAAGTTCAATGCGTCTTGATTAATCTCAATGAATTGTTTGATTTTTGCGACGCTCGGAAACCCTAGGCCTTCAAAAGCAGAGATGATTTTATCACGAGCACTTGTAACGGACGAATCCTCGCTCACAAGATTTAGAACGTCTATTCGAGTCAGTAAATCAAAGGGCTTTTTAATGAGCGGTTCAATTGTTTTGTAATTCTGGTCAATGTCTTGAAGGGCTGGCTGAAAAATTGCTAAATCATTTTGAGCCTGTCGTCGCTCTTTATCGATTTCTAATTTAAAATTTTGAAAGAGAGATTCTTCTTCAGAATTAAGAAACTCGCCTGAATCTTTTCTTTTTTGAAGTTTACGAAGGATGCGCGTTTTTTCAAGAGTCTCGGCACCAATATGAATTGCTTTTCCATCTTTGTCGTAGCCCCCGATAAAATTCCATCCATGAACATCGTCTACGTAGCCATTCCCATCATCATCAATTCCATTTGTGGCTTTGTTGTGTCCTTTGGCGTCGAGGCCTGTTTCGCCTTTATTTATCCAGAGGTTGTTTTTTAAATCTTCGTGAGTGATGTCTACTCCACTATCAATGACAGCGACGGTAATTGGAGCGAGTTTTTGTACACGAATTTCTAAATCACGCTCAAGTTCACGATATACGCGATTGATGCTTTCGCCTTCTCGAAAATCCTCTTCAGGATTGAGATTAAACCAATCTTCTCCCAGAACTGTTGATGAATTGAGAGTCTCGCGGGCGCCCTTGAGCTTGTTTTGCGAAACAAGCTCGCTTCTTGGTGCGCGCCCGCAAGAGCCTAGGACAAATCCCAGAACTAAAAGTGGAATACCCCTCGTCATGAATCCCCTTTCCCTCATTGGCAGAAATAGTCTGGGATTGGGGCAACTTGTACTTAAATGAGCTTAAGTCACGTATCTATAGGGCAAGGTGTCGTTGATGTATTTTTACAACTCCAAACTGAATAAGGATTTGTGCAAATTGTCTTTATTCAACAAGCACCCAAAAATCCTTTTGAGAGGGGGATTCCTCTACTCGTATGACATGAGATCTAAATATGGCATAATCCCTTTGTTCAAGAAATCTACTTAATTCGAAACCAAGTGGAAGATAACTATCTTTTTGAACCCCATGTTCGAGCCAAATTGAATCGTGCATTTCTTTAAGGCGATCTAAAGAAGGCATTGAATTTTGTGAGGATTTTAAAATTCTTGATAAATCCATCCAAAACTTTGCTGGGGCAATTATTGCTTTTAAGTCACTCAGTAAAATAGTGGGGTTAGACAGTTTTAAAAGGGCAATTTCTGAAGAGAAGTTTCTCTTATGTTCATTTTTTGATCTAAAGTCATTGGAAATGAAAAATTCATAGAAAAGGGCATGGCTTGACCCTGCTAAATTTAGGCGACTTCTATGATCGTAAATGTAGTTAAAATTAGAAGCAGCTGGTTGAAACCCTATACTAAAATAAGCAAAAGGCTCATGAGCTTTATCGAGGGCTTCTATAAAATCACGAGGTTTTAAATCTATATGAGAATTAATAAATTATTCAGTTGCTTCAAAAAAATAAACAGTTTGTTTTTTTTTAACATCTTTACATGAATACAGTAAAAAAAAGAAAACTAAGAATAAGTACTTTTTCATGGATTGCTAGCATCCTTCTTTTTCTTATATTTGAAAGGTAATAGATTCTAGAAAATCATTTCGCATCGCTGCAATGTCTTGATAAGTTAAATTATCAAGATATGTAAGTACTTGTTTTTACGTAGAAACAATGTTTTCCTGTATGAAGGTGAGGAATCGACTTTGAAAATATTCAGCTTGGTCAAAAAAGTCTTCGGAAATGCAGTTGGAAAGCTGCTTAAAAAACGCAGGACAAAAGACAGCAAAGAAAAAGGCTCTTCAAAAAGGCTTCCGAATTTGCTTAAAAAAAGGGGTAAAAAAGCTCATATTCCAGAGCTTCCCGCTCCCTCTATTTCCGCAGATAATTCTCTTAAGAGTTTTTCTGCTGTTCAATTAAGTACTCACACAAGAAGGGCTTATGAACGCGACTTAAAAGAGTTCTTTTTCTTTCTCAAAAAAAGCGAGCAATTTGAGACATGGCATCTTTTGGGTCCTGCCGAAATTGCAAGTTATCGCGATTACCTCATCAATGAAAAAGGCTTTGCCAAAACCTCTGTCACCCGGAAGCTTGCTGTCTTAAAGAGCTTTTTTGGATGGAATGTGGCTCAGGGGCACTTGATGAGAAATCCGGCAGAGACTGTGCGCTCATTTCCTCAAACCCAAGAATCCACAACTGGTTTTTTGACAGAAGATCAAGTTTATAGACTTTTGGATTACTTAGCCGAACTAGACCTCTATCGTTTAAGTAATCTTCTCTCGATTGTAGGAATCGAAACACTTTTGATGTTAGGCGTGCGTCGATCCGAGGCTTGCGAGATCAGCTATGAAGACATCGAACTCATAGGAGACATGTGGACTGTACGTATAAGAGGAAAGGGGGGGAGAGACAGGCGTCTTCCCTTGGTAGCGCAACTTCAAGAGAGATACGAGCTGTGGTTTAGGCGTCTTTTTGATAGTGAATGCCCTGCGGGTAGCTTACAAGAAAACCCAGCGGGTTGGATTGATTTTTTAAAGCGCAGAAACAAACAGCCTCTTTTAATTTCAACAAAGGTAACGGATTTTTCAAAACAGCTCTCAGACAGTGAGCTTGCTCGCTTAGTGAGAAGACATTGTTTAAAAGCGGGAATTCCGTTTCGAGTTTCTCCACACATGCTTCGCTCAACAGCGATCACCCATGCGCTTGATCAGGGCGCCACTCATCGAGGCGTGCAGCAAATGGCTGGGTGGACATCTCCTCTGATGATTTCTCGCTATGACAAAAAACGAATGGATCCCAAGTATTCGGCTGTGCATAATCTACTCTATGCAAATAAAAGAAGAAAAAATATTTCCGATCCATCCTCTGGTGAGGTATCTGATAATCTAGAAGCATGTCCCCCGCAGCACGATTCGTCTCCTCCCGCTTGAGCCCTTTTAAAATTAAAGAATTTAGACATCTCTATTTTGCTCAACTTTTTTCGTGGGTTGGATCGTGGATGCAAGACATGGGTAAGAGTTGGCTTGTTCTGTCTCTTTTTGGGCGCGGAAAAGAGATGGGGTTTTTGATGATTGCTTCGGCGATTCCCGTGGCTTGCTTGGGTGTTTACGCTGGAACCTATGCTGATAAAAATAATTCTAAAAAAATTCTCACAGCGACACAATTTGCTTTGTTTATTACAGCGCTTTTACTCGCTATATTTTCTTATTTTGGGCTATTAAAGTTTTGGCAACTCGTGATGATTGCCTTCATCGAAGGTCTTTGTATTGCTTTTGATGCTCCTGCTTTCCAGGTAATTCTGCCACGCATAGTGGGCAAAGAAAACCTTCAGCAAACACTTGCTTTGAATTCATCGTCTTTTCATTTCTCAAGAATCATCGGGCCTGCCATAGGAGGATTGTTACTCGCGGCGTTTAATGTTTCCTCAATATTTTTTATCAATGCACTTAGTTTTTTGGCCGTTTCACTCACGATTATGAGTCTAAAAAATATCAATGCGACACCTGCGACTCATAAAAGTGATGCAAGTTTTAAGGATTTTATAAAATTTCTTTGGAATCATACATTTTTTGCAAAAGTTCTCGTGCAATTTTTAATTGTCATGACATTTATTTTTCCTCATACTTTCACCACTCTTCGTTTGCTTGTAACAGAACGCTTTCATCTGGATGGGCATGGATTTGGACTTCTTCTTACGGGCCCTGGCCTTGGAGCTTTTTTGGGTTCAACTCTCTTGGTGATTGTGAAACCAGAAAAACCTTATCAGCTTTTTCCGTGGGGACTTTGCGGAATTATAGTTTTTGGTTTTTTAATTTTAGGCTGCCAAGATTTTTGGACCATGAATGCCTTGTTAATGTTCTACACTTTGTCTTTGTTTTTATATTTGAGTAGTTTGCTTGTGAGTTTACAGATCACGACAGACCATTCCCTGAGAGGCAGGCTAGGGGCCTTGGTGACCATGGTTTTTGCTGCTTGGTCACCCCTTTGGAGTGCGGTGTGGGGGTGGTGTTCGGATCATTATGGATCTGCAAACGTTTTTACAGCCACGGGAATCGCTTTCATCTCATTATCTTTGGTTGTAATTAGCTTTTGGAAGAGATTTTTTAAATCTCTGCACTTGGAGCCAAGCGTAAAATAGGATAATTTTACAGTCCATTGGCTGATTATAAGTCTGCCAGTTCGCGACGCACCCGTAGCTCAATTGGATAGAGCATCAGACTTCGGATCTGAGGGTTATAGGTTCGATCCCTTTCGGGTGCGCCAGTTTTTTATTTATTTGATTCAATCACTTCAATTACATTCGGATCATTCTCATCAGTTTGTACACGATAAGCGCCAATTTTTTCGTTGTGAATAATTTCAGAGGCTTCTTTCTTAGAAGATAAAAGATTACGAACAATTGAAAAAGTCACAAGACTTCCACCGACCATCAAAAAAACAGGCAAACTTAAAGCCACAAGAGCTAAGAAAACAAAAATAAAAAACACCACGGCCCAAGATGGTAATTTAAAAATCCGAACCATAAGAAGATTTTAGAAAAGATTTACTGACTCGTCAAAAGAACTTTTTTCTTAGCTTTTGAGACTCTTCTACACCTAAAAGTGCAGAAATAACGAAGTACAAAACTCCATAAACACCCAAAATAATGCCTGACTTAAGAATGTAATGGACTTTATCTGCTAGCAAGAGCTTGCAAAAAAGAGCTGCCATTGAAGATAAAATTGCAGATGCCCAAACTTTCACTTGAAAAGCAAAGGCCAACTCTGTTTTTCCTATCTTTTTCTCTAAACCTTTTTTTAATAAAAAAAACTCGAGCCAACCTAAAAGACCCCCCGAAAGAGTTAAACCATAAGCTCCCCATGACTCAGGAAAGTTAAAGATTTTAGGAAGTTTTAAAGCAAACAAATAGCCAAAAAAAATCGTAAGTATGACTCGGGAAAAAGCATAATTAAGAGGTGTCCTTGTATCATTCAAAGAATAGAAGGCAGATGAATAGAGCCGTCCAAGAGTTGTTGCCAGTAGCCCTACAGCTGCACCTGCAAGAACCCCCCAAACAAAATGTGTTTCTGTTTGCTGAAAAAGTCCTCCTTGAAGAACTCCTGAAATCACAACGTCTCCTAAAATCAAAAACGCAATGGTGGAGGGAATCACAAAAAAAGAAATTTGCTTAAGACCTGCGTTGATTCTCTTGCGCAAGGATTCAGCAATTTCATCTTTACTTCCCTTTAAGCTCGACATTGCAGGAAGTTCAGCGGCTGACACAGACATTCCAAAAAGACTAATGGGAAGCATGTAAAGTGATTGCGCGTAGGCTAGGGCAGATACGGCTCCACTGGGGAGTAAGCTTCCAATGATGCTATCTATATAGGCGCTAATTTGAACAACCCCTCTGGACATCACAACCGGAACAAAACTTTTAAAAATTCTTTTCACAGGATTAAGTTTAAAATTAAATCCTGGGCTAACATGAGGTGCGTATTTGAAAACACTCGGAAGCTGAACTCCCACCTGTAAAAGAGATCCCACAAGCACAGCCCATGCCGTATAAACTGCAAGTGCGTTTTGTCCTTCAGTCTTTCCATAAAAAACTAAAGCAATAATAATCGCTAAGTTCCAAAAAACAGGCGCTACATAAGATAAGAAAAATTTCCTGTGACTATTTAAAATTCCCAAGCACCACGCAGACATGACAAGAAGGCCCGTTGCTGGAAAAAATATTTGAACAAGCTTGATGGTTAATTCTCGTTTCTCCCCCTCAAAACCTGGCGCTATTAGATCAATCAAAAAAGGAGCGGCAAAGATCCCTGCAAGAGATAAAATGGCATTCAGAAGAGCAAGGAGACTTCCAATGATCCCTGCAATTTTATCAGCAGCTTTGGAATCGCCTTGAGCAAGCATGTTTGCATAAACAGGAATAAACGATGCTGACAAAACACCATCACCCAAAAGGTTTTGTGAAAAATTAGGGATTTTGAGTGCCGCATAGAAAGCGTCGCCTGCGTCTGAATTTCCAAAATAATGAGCAAATATTTTTTGTCGAACAAGCCCCATAATGCGACTTAAAAATATTCCCGCTGCAACTAAATGAGCACCACTTTTAGACAAGGGAGCTTTTTCTTTTTTCATCTACGTCTAGTTTAGCATCGAGTTTTAAAGTTGCGGCTTATCGAGGAAGTGAGGAACGACTTTATTTTCATGCGCCGTTTTATCTCGGTAGCAGGCGGCACAAGTGGGTAGGTACTTGTCTTCACTCCCTAATTCTATCTGTGGACCTTCCGTGATTCCTTTACCGTTGTTGAGACGCAAATTAAAAATCGCTTTTCGATTACAATAGTGACACGTACTTTTCACTTCTTCTATGGAATCTGCTAATTCCAAAAGTCTTTGGGATCCTGGAAATAACCTTCTTTTAAAATCTGTGCGAAGACCGTAGCAGATAACAGGTATGTTTAGGTCACGAGAAATTTCGTGCAACTGATCAATAAAAAGAGGCTCTAGGAATTGCACCTCATCTACAAGAACACAAGAAATTCCTTCTAAATCATTTTTTTTAAATTTAAATCCTGGATCAATCAAAACGTCAGCTTCTTGAACAAGACCTGCCCGAGAACGGATTTGTTCTTTTCCAAAGCGATTATCTAAAGAGGGTTTTAGAAGGAGAATTTCTTTATTTTGACTTCTGTAATTATGAGCAACGGCTAGGAGGTTAAGTGTCTTTGCACTCCCCATAGCTCCGTATCGAAAATAGAGTTTGGCCATGAGGCAAAAGTCTAGGCTGTTTTTTTAAAAGCTTAAATAGAGTGAACAGGGTTTTTTGGAGAAGTAATTGTAGGACTTGCTTCAACAATGCGATCTGTGCCTGAACCATTATTGCTTGGTACGTTATATTTCCTTTTATAAAATTGAACGTAATTTTGGCCTGAATAGTTTTCGATGTTGGCAACGTTAGCAGGATTTGTGATACGCGTAATAGCTGTCGCACTTTGAACGATATTAGATACAGGCTCGCAACTTACTCCAAAACCCTTCGTTGATTTGTTTGAAGACCAATAATAGATCTTTCCATCTTCTTGGCCGAGATAGACAACTGAATGACCTGAGCCATTTTTGCGATTAAAATTTACAAAATCACCAGCACAAGCATTATCAAGTGAAGCAATACCGTCACCAAATTTAATCAAGCGATTCGCATCGCCAGCGCCCTCATAATTATTATTCCACGCACCCCAAAAACCTAAGTTATCATTGTGTTGAAGCGCGAAGTTTTTCTTTTGTTCCTCACTCATTTTATCAAATACGTTGTGTTTTTGGAAAACTTTCATTGCCACTGTATAAGTTGCACCCGTACAAAAACTTGTTTTTGAACGAGGATTCGAGAGTGTGGTGGAACCCATTTTAAGGGGAACGTTTGTGGCTGAACCTTTGAGACTGTAGCCTCCACCTGAGGGGACGGTTGAAATTTGCTCTAAAACATCTTTGTTATATTCTCCACATTGAGCCTCTAATTTTGTAGGATCTGCTATTAGATCAATAAACTTCTGTGCGTTCCCACACCCCGGCTTTACATTTTTTGATAAGCTCGAACTATAATCAGGGCTTGAGTGATCTTCTTCAGAGAAAGAATAGCGTTGTCCTTTGTAATTTTCATAGCCTCGAAAAGAACTCGTCAAAGATCTACAAGAACTTAGAATTATCAAAAGAAAAAAAATTATATTTCTCATTCATTTAATCTAACATTTATCGTGTTAGGACAGTGTTAATTCTTAAGTACAAATGACTAATGAATGATCAGTTTTCTTAATTAATGAAGGGTCCGTCGTCTAATTTCTTTTCAGTAGGTTTTGTATCTTTCTCAAGAGCTTGTCTTGCCCATTCAATTATTTCAAAATTTCCGCCGTCTACGAGTGCTTTTTCAACATCGCTTGAAGAAGGATGATGGGGAACTGAAATACGAGTTTCTGTGATAACGACATAAAGATTGGCTTTGTTTGGATCTTTTGGATTGAGCATGATGTATTGAAAAATCACACGAATTGCAACTGTGGATGTTTTTTCATCTCGAGCGAGCTCTTTAATTTGTGGCTCAACAGATTCATCCGCTGATTCTTTTTCATCTTTTAACTCTTCACGCTCTTTTAAAATTGCTTCAAAAACTTCTTTTGGCTCATGTCTCTTTTTTAGATCAGCGCCTAAAGTTGAAAGATATTTTGCATGATCTTTGGCTACAACCGCTTTGTAAGCCACCTGCATTTTTTGATTAGCAGCGCTCATTACCTTTTGGGCAAGTCGAGGGTTCGAATCAAGAGTCTCGCTAATTCTTATCACAGAGATTGGATCTGGCATCTCTTTTGTATCAGGAGCATTGAGTGACTTTTTGGAAACTGCAGCATTTCCAACAAAAACAGCAAGAATCCAAAAACAAGAAAAAAAGAAGGTTGTATGAATTTTTCTGTAAGTTTTTTGCTCCTGTGTTTTTTTCATAGTTCAGTGCTTATAATCCTTCTGATCAAAAACAGGCTTGATAAAAACTCTTAAAAAGAATTCGGGACGCAAAGCGTTATTGAGGCTTTAGTTGAAGAATGCTCAAGGACAAGCTCTCTTTGCTTAGTTTCATCTTCACTAAAAATACGTTGTTTTTCCTGAATACTTAAAGAGGGGTTTGCATCATAACCCATTATCCACACATCTTTAAGATGATTTTCTGTAGGACAAAGATCTGCAAGAAATAAGTAGTTTTTATCAGTCCCTTCTACATAAACAATAGCCTGCCCTTTTGTATGACCATCTACTCTTCGCATGTAAAGTCCTGGTAGAACTTGTCTAAACTCCAACCACTGACAATCCACCAAAGTCAGCTGGCCTTTTCGAGCAGGAAGCTCCCAAATATTTTTTAAGTAACTTCCTTTTTCACGCGTGTTTGGGTTTAGAGCATTTTCATAATTTGAGCGAGTGACAAAAATTTCAGCATTTTCGAAAGTCGAAAATTTTTCTTGCTTAGAATTTGAGGAAGATAAAAATCCACAATGATCAAAATGCAAGTGAGTCAGAACAACATGAGTGATTTCTTGAGGTGTAATATTTAGCTGCTTTTTAAGAATTTCTTCTGCAGGAGAGCTTTGGAGATTATAAATCTTTTTAAGTTTCTCATCCCAATCAAGGCCCATACCGAGATCGACTAAAACTTTTTGCTCTCCCCGCTCTAAATATAACGAACGAAGAGCGAGGGGAATGCGGTTAACTTCATCAGGAACAATGTTTTTTGACCAAAGCGGCTTAGGAATAATTCCAAACATTGCACCGCCATCAAGTGCAAAAGAGCCCCACTCAAAAATTTTTACTTTCCAAGCTTGCTTCATGACTTTCTCAGCCTAGCATAATTGCCGTGCAAGCACCTCTTTCCAAAACTCCTCATTCAAAATTTTTAGATGAAGCTTTATTTGTCGTCGATGCCTCTTCTTATATTTTTCGTGCGTACTACGGACTACAAACAAATCTCCAAGCTCCCGATGGAACACCCACGCACGCAACTTTTGCGTTTGTTCAAATGATTCGAGCTCTTGCCAACACATTTAAAACAAAAAAACTAGTACTTGTTTGGGATCGCAAAGAACCTTCCTTTCGTGCAAAAATTTTTAAAGATTACAAAGCCAATCGAAGTGCTCCTCCAGAAGATCTAAGTTTGCAAATTGAGAATACTCAAAAAGTTATGGAACTTTGGGGCTATCCTCAGCTCAGCGTCGCAGGATTTGAGGCTGATGATGTCATTGCAAGTCTTGTTGAAAAAGAAAAAGGAAATATCGTCATTGTGACGGCAGACAAAGACATGCTTCAACTTGTTTCTGAAAGAACTTGGTGCCTTGATACTCGAAAAAACCAATGGTCGAATGCGCTTGAGGCAAAAGAAAAGTTTGGAGTGTCGCCTGAACAAATCGTGGATGTTCAAGCTATCATGGGTGATAGTGTGGACAATATACCTGGTGCTCCAGGAATTGGCCCCAAAGGTGCTGCTGAGCTTATTCAACACTTTGGAAGTTTAGATAAAGTCTTGGAAGAGGCCAAATCACGAAGTCAAAATTTAGACAAAAAATACAGCGATCCATTAAATGGAAAAAAACTCAAAGCCATTGCAGAAAACATTGAACTCGTTGAGCTTTCTAAAAAACTTGTAGAGCTTTCAAAGGATGTTCCTTATGAAAGCATTTTTCTAGAAAAACAACATCCCCCTCTTGTGGATGAACTGGTTAAAGAGCTTTCTCGGCTTGGCTTTAAGCGCTTTGTGGATGAAATTCAAAAAGCGAGTCCCGTAAATGAGGAAAAGAAAGAAACAAACTCTCAATACGTATGTGTTCAAAGCCTTGTTGAGTTAAAAAACATTTTTGATAAACATTCTGACAAAAAAATCTTAGCCTTTGACACCGAGACGTTTTCCTTAGATCAGCACACTTCTCATAATCTTGTGGGGTTTTCTTTTGCATTTGATTCCACAACGGCCTACTACGTCCCCTTGAGACATAAAAATGGATTCAATCTCGATCCCGCTCAGTCTTTGAACTTAGCTAAAGTAGTTCTTGAAGAGAAAACGGTTATTTTTCATCACGGAAAATTCGATTGGCACCAACTAGAAGGAGAGGGGGTTTCCTATAAAGGCGACTATCACGATACCCTCATTGCCTCATTTATTTTAGATGTCACGGGATCGCACAATCTCGAAAACTTATCAGAACGCTATCTAGGCGCTCAACCCACTCGATATGACGACATTGTCAAAAAAGGCGAGAATTTTTCAGATGTTTCAATTAAACAGGCGACCCATTATGCCGCAGAAGATTCTCTTTTAACTTTTCAACTTTGGGAGCTTTTTGAAAAAGATTTGAAAGAAAAAAATCTCTATAGACTCTACAATGAAGTGGATCGTCCTCTTGCGCGTGTTCTCTTTGAGATGGAGCGAAATGGAGTCAAAATCGACAATATTTATCTTCATGAGCTTTATCGAGATCTTGAAAAAGAACGCTTCAAAGCAGAAGAAAGTGCTCGTGAAATTCTAAAAACCGATGGAATTCAAGATTTTGAGACCATCAACTTTGCCTCGCCCAAACAACTCACAAAACTTCTTTTTGAAGATTTAAAGCTACCTGTTATCAAGAAAGGTAAAACTGGTCCTTCGACAGATGTAGAAGTTCTCGAGGAATTAAGCGCTCAACATCCTTTTCCTAAAGTTTTATTAGAAATTAGGGAGCTCACAAAACTGTTATCGACTTATATTCAACCACTCCCTGAGTTGATGAATAAACAAACCAAACGTCTTCACACACATTTTTCTCAAACCATTGCGCAAACAGGACGCCTTGCAAGTTCAGAACCCAATCTTCAAAATATTCCCATTCGCTCCGAAAGAGGCTCTCGTATTCGCAAAGCTTTTATTGCGGAAGAGGGGAATTCTATTTATTCCGTTGATTACTCTCAAATTGAATTGCGTTTTTTAGCAGAAGTCACTCAAGACAAGGAGCTGACTCGTGCCTTTAGAGAGGGAGCAGATATTCATGCTCGAACGGCTTCACTTATTTTTGGAAAAAGTGAAAGTGAAATCACAAGTGACGAGCGCCGTTCAGCAAAAACAATCAACTTTGGAATCATTTACGGTCAAACAGCCTTTGGTCTTGCCAAAACACTAGGGATTTCACGCCAAGATGCGCAGCGCTTTATTGAAAGCTACTTTCAAAGCTATGCTCAACTTAAAACTTGGATGGACGGTGTGGTCACAGAAGCTCGCCAAACAGGCGAAGTAAAAACTTTTTTGGGTAGAATTAGAAAACTAGAAAATATAAATTCCAAAAACCCAGCTTTAAGAAATTTTGCAGAACGAATGGCTATTAACAGTCCTCTTCAAGGGACTTCAGCGGATCTTATTAAACTTGCCATGATTCGAGTCAGAGATTGGATTAAAGAGAATAAAGCTCCTGTGAAAGTCGTTCTTCAAATCCATGACGAATTATTGTTTGAAGTCAAAAAAGGTTTTGAAAAAGATTTTTATCCTGAAGTGAAAAAGATTTTAGAAGATTCAGAAGTCTTTGTGCCTTTTACAGGAAAAAAGCTTCAAACTCCGCTCCTCACAAATCATAGCTTTGGGCCAAACTGGGGTGAGATGATAGAATTTAGTTAATTATTAAATTTTAGTTAATTGATCAAAATTTAAAAACTTTCTGTATTTTGATTGCGATAATTAATAGGTGAAAGAAAAAAAACTGACCTCGGATGATCCCGAGTTCTTTCTTTGTGAAAAAAGGGAGGATGTACCTTTTGACGAAAATCATCCTTTATGTGAAGAGTGTGAAGAGACAGAAAAATCTCAAGAAGAATCAAGAATAGATAGAAGAGAGTTCTTAAATTTATCTCTCTATACTGTTGGATCTGTAACAGTCTCATCTCTTCTTGGCTTTGGTGCTCTAGCTCCCCGATTGTCCTTTTCTCAACAAACAAGAAATACAAAATTTATATTTATTTTCTTAAGAGGGGGGGCAGATGCTTTATCTTTTCTTCTACCAAGAGACACCGCAACGATAAACAATCTTGAAAGTATGCGTCCTACAACTAAATGGCTAGCAAATGAAATAATGCTCGATACAAACATAGGAGGCTTTCGTTTGAATTCGTCTTTAAATAGCTTCTCTAATTCAGACTTACTCAAAGACACATTGTTTTTTATGGGAATAGGAAACAAAAACACTACACGATCACATTTTGCACAGCAGGATAACATCGAGTTCTACGATATAGATTCTACGAAAGGAAAGTTTGGCTTACTTGCGAAGGCCGTTTCTGGAATTGTCAATCCACAAAATATATCAAGTATGACTGCGGTTTCTATTGGGACAGGAAAAGCATTCAGTCTTGCTGGATTACCTACATTTGTTACAAATAATATTAACGAAGCTTTTAAAAATTTCAGTTCATCAAGTATTCCAAAAACAAATGATCTAAAAGAATGCAAAGATTTATGTGGGATGTCTTTACTTCAAAGACTTAAATTATTTTGGACATCTGGTAACCTCGGTCTGCTTAAAGAAACTGAAATTTCTAAAATTAATTCATTTGTCAAAAAGAATTTTAGTGGCATAACACCTGTCTCTTCTACACAAGGAAGTGGATACAAAGGCTCTTTTGGCCGAGAGTTAAGAGAGGCTGCTAACATTATTACAAATTTCCCAGAAAACAAGGTTACGGCTCTTACTTTTGGTGGATGGGATCATCATGAAAAAATAAAAGAATCAATTACATCAGCCTCCTCAGAATTAGCAGATTCTCTTTCGCAACTTCGTAGCGACCTCATTTCGGCAGGTATTTGGAATAACACTGTTGTATGTGTCATGAGTGAATTTGGAAGAAAAGTTAATGAAAATGGTTCCGTAGGAATAGATCATGGAAGAGGTGGTATTGGCATTCTGATGGGTGGTAACGTTCGAGGATCTAGAGTTTTAACGCAAGTAGATTTAAATGGAGACACTAAGGATGTAAATTCATATCCCTTAACCGTTGGTGATTCTCAATCTCCTGTAGCTTTAAGTAATGTAAAAGTTGAAGATATTGCCAGATCTTCAGATGCATTGAGTGTTACGATTGATTACAGGCAACTTTTCAATACAATTTTCTATGAACACATGGGAGTTCCTTCATCTTTTAATGTTTTTCGGGGAAATTTTAGAAATAAAATAAAAGGAATATTTAAAACATCATGAAACTTTATTTCTTTTTTTTAATGTTTTTCTGGGTTAACTCAATAAACGCTCAAAGCAAATCTCTTTGGAGTAAGCCGGTAAACATTGAAATAGCTAATAGAATCGCCATACAAAAATTTTGTGAATATGAAGATAAAAAAACTTCAACTGCATGCGTAACGGAAGCCGGATGGATTCGAATATCATCGAGTTTGCAGCAACAGTTCACGAACAATTGTAACCCCGGCTATACATTTCAAAACAACGCATGTATTTCTTCCTATAATTCAAAAAAAAAATGTCAAGAGTTTGAGTTCTCTTCGTCTTCGGGTTGTGTTGCGATGTCTTCTGCTGACAAGAATATTTACTTACAGTTTCTTAATGTTTTAAAAACTTCTAAATTATCATCCGATTCTGCTAAAGATAATTACGCTAAAGCAGAACATACTCTCAATAGATTTGGCTATGGACCGAGAACAGGTCTTCTGAGTATTGAAGCTCTAGCTTCTTTAGGTATCCAAGAAATTGCAAAATATATTACGTTACAGTTTAAGCTTTCAAACAATCAATCTTCGATTGTAGAGCAACATATAAGTAAATTATTTCCAGACGTTTATGCCTCTCCAGGTAAGAATGAATCAAATCTTTCTTTTTTTATTTCAAACTATGTCGATAGCATCGTAGACCTCTTTATCGCAGAGAATGAATATAGCGATGCTATCAAAAAAAAACTAGATCCAGCATTAATTAATGAAATCCAAGCAAAGATCTCCAAACTAAAACAAAATAAAAACTCTTTAAGATCTAAATCTCACACAGGAGCAAGGGTTAGAAAAATCCTAAACGCTAGTTTCAACGAAAATCAATTTGGTGAAATCTTGGAAGAATTTTGGTTAAACCATTTTAACGCAAATAACCTACTCACTACCAATGAATGGGATACTCCCTACCAATCATACGTGAACTCTATTAGGTTAAGTACCTTTTCAAGTTTTTATAATTTACTTTACAGTTCTGCAACAAATCCCGTAATGAATAATTATCTCCATAACAATAGCAACAATTGTTACGTTACTTCCTCCAGCAATTGTAACCCTTACATAAATGAAGATTATGGACGAGAAGTTATGGAACTTCATACCCTCAATTGGCCTGCTAATGACAACGGAGCATCTGTCTATACGCAACAAGGCGTACATACTGCAGCTAGGATTCTTTCAGGATGGAGCAACGCAGGAGGGCGTTATCACGAAGGGTATGTAAAGAAAACGCTACAAGAACAAGGCAATTCAAGAGATAATAGTTTAAAATTTATTAATGATTATAAAGCTGCTGTAAACTTATTTCTTTTTGATCAAAAAAGACATGACAACAGACCGCTCAAAGAACCTCTAACTCTCTTTAATCCTTACAAAGACTCAAGTGAACCACCGGTAAATGTATATCTAGATTCAACAGAAAAATCAGGATTTTCTCTTTTAAAAGAGCTTTCAATGCATATTGCTACAAGACGAGGAATTTGCACAAAGTTGATGGTCAAATTCGTAAATGATGACGCCAAAAGCTTATCCCTCTTAGACATTAAAGACACTTCAAGCCTCAAAGGTATGTTACTTGCGTGCGATAAAGCTTGGAAAGAAAGTGGTGGAGATTTAAAGAGAGTTTATTTATCAATATTCACTCATCCAGACTTTTGGAGTCAAAAAGCATATAATCAAAAAATCAAAACTCCTTTTGAATCACTTGTCTCTTCTCTTCGGCTCTCTGGAGTCTCCATTGATAATGTGACTTTTGTAAACAACGATGTAAATACTGGGATATCTTTATTGAATTACTTAGTCTATCTCTTAAAGGATTCTGGAATGCCTTTATATGAATGCCCACCTCCAACTGGATACTCAGATCGTGGATCCGACTGGATTTCGGTTAAAAGAGTGGTCAATCTTTACAACACTTCTAGCCTGACGTCTTCTTTTTACAAAAATTTAACTTTTGAAAGTTATGCAAAAGATAACGTCGCCTCAGGAAAAACACTGAGTGTTTATAATTTATTAAAAGAAGTCTTTGATCTGCGTTTTATAGCCAATACAAATAGTCAAAACTATATCGATAGTATAATTGTAAATTCACCCAACACTGCCACAGGAAATCCTCAGCTTCTTCAAACTTTTTTAAGTCACGCTCTTAGCAGTCAGGAGTTTTTAATAAAATAGGAGAAGTATGAAAAAAATATTTTTACTTATGATCTTTTCGGGAGTTTTTTATTTTCTTTATCAAAAAAACAAATCTTCCAATATCGAACTTATTGAAGATAAAGTCACTCAAACAGATTCCGAAGCTAAACTACAAGTTATTAAAGAAACAAATAAAACAATTAATGTCCTAGAAACCGTGACTCCTGCGAAGGAGCCCAAAAAGCTAGAAGCATTTCAAAAGCAATGGAATGATTTTCAAGTAAGAGCTTTAGCTAATACTCAACCGCTAGAAATGAGCCAATCCCACAATGTCATCATTCAAAATGCAGAACAATACTCAGATGAACAACTTGCAGAGGAAGCCAAGAAGTCAATTAAGGAAAATCAGCAAAGAGAAGAAACAGAACAAATACCTTAATTATTTTTTCTGCAGAACAACCCACAATTCCATGTCTTGGCGTTTGGGATGAGAGTAGGGGCTACGAATCCATTCTTTTATCTCAAAAAAGTTTTTGATGTGTGCTCTAAGTTCCCATTCTGTAAGTCCAAAGGGAGGGCCTTCTTGACTTGATCTTGTAAAAAAAACTCCTGCATAAAAACCATTACTACTTAAAAGATTGTGAATACGTTGAATAGTTTTTTGTCTAAAGGCTGGATCAAGCGCAACGAAGAAATAATTTTCAATCACCACATCAAAAGTTTTGAGAGATGACTGAAAGAAATCTCCTACTTTGTAATCACAAGAGGACTCTGGATAAAGGTTATGAAATTCTTTTTTAACTTGGGGAGACAGATCAAAAGCCGTAACTTTTTTGGAATGAGATTCAAAGAACGTAATTTCATGCCCGTGACCAGCTCCGGGTATCAACCACTCATTTCCACTTTCTTTTAAAAGTCTTAAGGAATGTTTTTCAAATAAAGGATTGATCGTATTCATGTTCCAGGGAGTTTCTTGGTCAAGATAGGCCCGATTCCAATCTCGTTGAATTTTAGCATGTCGATAGGACTGAGGTTTAAAATTTTCTATACCCTTAAGATACAAAAGAAATCTTGCTTGAACCTTGCGACTCATGACAGCGGGTATCTTTTCTGCCCCCAGATAAGCATGCAAGCGATTCCATTCATCAACTTTGATCTCATCGAGAGGACAAGTAAATTCAAGCCCCCCCAAGAAACGCCATTTTGTTTGATCGCCAACTTCTAAAACATCCTGTGCAACCAGAGGATCATCAAAAGACGTCACAATGATTTCTTGTCCATCATAGTTTGTGAGAAGAGGACAACGATCATCTCCTTGCGGTCGATGAAGACTTAAAAAAATTCTTTCTAAAAAACTTTCATCATCTAAACGAAGCCCGTTTTGCGTGATCGGAAAACCTTCCTCATCTATTTGTATTTTATTTTTCATGTGTTTTCCAAAATTTAAAAATTAAAGGTCGCAACTCAAAAGCTCTTTGAGCTTGTGTATACCTTCTTGCATTTCAGCTTGAGACATTGTGTAGGGGGGGGCGAGCACAAAGGCATCGCTTTGCTGGGACTCTTCCTCTCCTGTGACGGGCCAAAGGACTAGGCCTAATTCCTTGGACTTTTTAAATAATTTCATAATAATTTTTTCTTCTGGCGGGAAAAATGATTTTTTAGCTTTATCTTTAACAATTGTAACACCCCAGAAAAAACCTTTTCCAGAGACTCTCCCCACATGAGGCAAGGAAAGAAGTTCTTTTTTTAACAAATCCCCCAAGAAAACTCCCTCTTGTTTAACCTTAGAAATTAATTTTTCTTTTTCAATTTCTAAAAGCACTTCCAAAGCACATGCAGCCATCATCGGGCTGTGCATATAGGTCTGATGGTGCATAAAGCTACCACTTCCTTTTTTGATTTTAGAAATGATCTCATCCGAAACGATCAAAACACTTGTAGGAATAAGACCCGCATTCACACCTTTACCCATCACCAAAACATCAGGAACAAATCCAAAATGATTGCAAGCAAAGTATTCCCCTGTCCTTCCCGCTCCACAAGCTACTTCGTCGGCAATGATTTTGACGTCATATTTTTTGCATACAGCTTCAATAGAAGAGAAATATCCCTCGGGTGGTACCGAACAGGCGCCTGAAGAACCCATAATAGTTTCCACAATAAAAGTTGAAACAGTTTCAGGTCCTAATTCTATAATTTTTTTCTCAAGCTCTTCTGAAAAGTTTATGATTTTTTCAGCGCCCTCTTGAGGAGCGCTTACAAAAGCAACATCCGTGATGTAAGGTGAGAAATATTTTTTGTAATTTTTACGAGCAGAAGCCGCAAAGGACATCCCTACATTTCCGTGATAACCAGGAGAGCGTGCAATCACCTTGTGTTTTTTGTTTTTTCCTTCTTCGCAAAAACCTTGTCTCACTATTTTAATCGCTGCTTCCACTGCTTCAGAACCAGAACTCAATAACCCTACATGGCTCATTCCCTTAGGAGCGTATTTCAAAACTTTCTCTGCATATTCTTCCATTGGAGAAGAAGAAAAATGCCAGCCATTCACGTAGCTTAATTTTTTCATTCGATCGGCAATTCTCTGAATCAAATCCTGACGACCATGCCCAAGGGCATTCACAAAAGCACCGCCACTCATATCGAGGTACTTTTTTCCTTTTTGATCCCAAATCCAAGATCCCTCCGCACGATCCGCTAGGGGCATATCGAGAGTGAAATTTCTATACAAGACGTTCGACATATTTTATTAGCCTCTTTTCAAGTCTATAATGAAGCTCAATGGCCGTCTCGCAAATTACCCGACCTTCTGTTTTTGTTAACGCTGCTTTCCGCAGTCCTATAGGAAAATTTGGCGGCGCCCTCAAGGCGTTAAGCGCCCCTAAGCTTGCAGCGCTCACACTCAAAGAGGCTCTTCTCAAAACTCAGATGTCAAAGCCAGAAGCTGTTTTGATGGGACATGCTCGACAGGCGGGAGCCGGCCCCAATACGGCAAGACAGGCCCTCATATTTGCAGGACTTTCGGAAAACATACCCGCTTGGACAATTAATCACGCCTGCGCTTCGGGCATGTCTGCTGTGGCTCAAGGGATGGATAAGGTTTTATTAAATAAAGCGCGCAATATATGGGTGGGTGGTGTGGAATCCATGAGCAACACGCCTTACTTGGTACCCACAGCTAGGTGGGGCACAAAGCTAGGTCATCAAAAAATAGTGGATGCCATGTATCAAGATGGATTTCACTGTCCCATGGCCGACATGCTCATGGGAGAAACTGTTGAGAGATTTATTGCACAAGAGCGAAAAATTTCTCGCCAAAGACAAGATGAGTGGGCCTATCGATCACATACAAAAGCCTTTGAAGCGATTCAAAAAGGTTTGTTTAAAGACGAAATCTTAACAATTCAACATGAAAAAACTTCTCTTGCTCAAGACGAGGCCGTGCGTGCAGATACTTCGCTTGAAGGACTTTCAAAACTCGAAGCAGTTTTCACAAAAGACGGAACAGTCAGCGCGGGGAATTCATCAAGTATCACCGATGGTGCTGCTTGGTTATGGTTGAGCCAAGAAAAAACAGATACAACTCTTTGTGAATTAATAGATTATGAAGTGACCGCACTCGATCCCCGAAAAATGGGAATTGGTCCCGTTCAATCTATTCAAAATCTTTTGAAAAAAAATAACTTAAAAGTCGATGATATTTCGCGTTTTGAAATCAACGAAGCGTTTGCGGCGCAAGTTCTTGCCTGTAAGGATGACCTTCAAATTCCAGACGATAAATTAAATCTTAATGGAGGCGCTATCGCTCTTGGCCATCCGATTGGAGCCACGGGAGCTCGCATTCTTGTTTCACTTATTCACCAGTTAAAAAATCAAAAAGGGGCTTACGGAGTTGCTTCACTGTGCGTAAGCGGCGGACAAGGTTTTTCGATTCTCTTAAAGACTTAAGTTTTTTTCATCATAGCTTTTCTCAAAGCTTCGCGATGCTCTTTTCTAATTTTTGAATTCGCTAAGTGAGACTTGTCTTCTTCAGTCTGAGAAAGAAGCTGTGGCATGGGAATAGGCTTACCTTTGTCATCAATCGATACAAAAGTCAGAGTCGCTTCAGTTGTTTTAAATTTTTCGTTTTTAGCTGGATTTTCTGCAGTTACCACAACGTTCACTTCGCAACTTGTTCTGTGAACGGCCGAGAGACGAGCTCGAATGTTCACAATGTCTCCTAGTCTTAATGGACGAAGAAAATGCAACTCATCGACAGAAGCGGTCACGCAAACCGCTCCCGAATGTCGACTAGCGGCAATGGCAGCTGCGATATCGATCCATCCCATAACTGTTCCTCCGAAAATTGTTCCTAAGGCGTTTGTGTGTTGAGGAAGAACAATTTCCGTCATGGTGACTTCAGAATCTGAGGGATATTTTGCAGTAGTCATTGATTCATTATAAGTTCTATTCAAGCTTTTGACATGCTTAGTAAGTGTCATTTGATTAAAAAAAAATAGTAGTATTGATTTATGAAGTACGATTCCAGGAACTTCGACCCGAATGATGATTTGACTCATGTTGAGCCACTTTTTACAAGTAAACGTCGGGGAACTGTAGAAAATCGTATTTGGGCAAAGCTTATTGATTTTTTTATCATTCAAACTTTTCTTTTTATTGTTTATTCTCTATTTGGTTCAAACTGGATGCTGCTTTTAGCCCCTATGGTTTGGTCGATTGTTGATCTTTTTAACGAGGGACAATCTCCTGGTAAGTGGCTTCTGGGACTTCATCTTGTAGATTCCCTTGGGGCTCCTTATCCTAAATTTTCAAATTGTTTAATTCGTAATCTCCCTTTTTTATTTTTATCTGTATCTATTTTTTATTTTGATACATTCCTTGGTTTTGCGAGTGTAATTTTATCGATCCTTCTTTTACTTTTAGAAAGCTATTTTGTTTTACTTGTGCAAAGTGGAATAAGAATTGGCGATGTTCTTTCTACGACAAAAGTTCAAGATTATCGTGATCAACACATGCAGTTTATTGAGCAATATTTAAAAGAAGATCTCGATTGAGCTTCTATTGCGCAACGCGCACAAATGAAAACACAATAAGACTCTTCTTTGCATTCCATTCACTCGCCGCTAGTATCGTATTGAGAAAACTAAAGGAGATGACATGACAGATAATAAATCAAATGAAAATTCGAACTCTGGCTCAAGCGGGATCATTATTGGTCTTACAGTGCTCTTAGTTGTTTTTGTTGTATTGTTCGTAAATGAAAAAATGAAAGGCGGTGGAGCCTCAGGAGCTGAAGTTGTTTCTCCCTTAGCAGATAACGTTGTTATTCTTAAGTATAAAGGTGGTGACATAAGAGCAAAAGATCTCAAAGGAAGCGTTGCTCCTCGTGTGAAACAACTTTCTGAAGAAGTTCTTGAAATGTACAAAAGAGGCGCTGAAAACGTTCTTGTTGAAAAACTTCTCAATGAGGAGGTAAAGAAGCAAGGAAAAGCTGACATTCAAGCTCTTTTGCAAACAATTGGAACAACATCTTCTGTCAGTGACGCAGAAGTAGAATCCTTCATGAAACAAAACAACCTTGAAAAAGGCTACAAAGATCCTTCGACTGGCAAGATGAGAAAAGTTACCAAAGAAGAAATCAAAGGGCATCTCGCAAATCGTGGCAAAATGACAGCTCAACAAGCTTTCATCGAAAAACTCATTGCCGGAGCTGAAATTCAGTGGATGATTAAAGAAGCACTTACTCCTATCACTCCTGTATCATCTGATGAACCTCTTTTAGGTAATCCAAATGCTAAAGTCGTCATTTACGCTCACAGCGACTTCCAGTGTCCTTTTTGCGCAAAGGGCAAAGAAATTGTTCGTCAAATCTTTCAAGCATATGGAGACAAAGTTGCAATTGTCTTTCGCCATCTACCTCTTGATTTTCATTCTGAGGCGAAGCCAGCAGCGATTGCGTCTATCTGTGCTCAAGAGCAAGGAAAGTTCTGGGAGTATCACGACAAACTTTTTGATAATTATAAGAGTTTAAGTGGTGACAATTATTTAAAATGGGCAAAAGAATTAAGTCTTGATGAAGCAAAATTCAAAACTTGCCTCTCAAGCTCTGATGCTCTAAAGAAACTTGAAAAATCAGTTCAAGCTTCTCAAGAGGTTGGTGCAAATTCAACGCCCACCTTCTTTGTGGGAACTAAAAAAGAAGGCAAAAAAGTTGCGGGAGCTCTGCCTTTCCCTGAATTCAAAAAAATGATTGACGAGGCAATGCGATAACTTGTCCGCAAAATTTATAAGCGTTGAAGGGGGAGAGGGCTCTGGAAAGAGCACTCTCCTTTCTCGTTTGAAGAAACTTTTTGAAGAAAAAGAACATCATGTTGTTTTTAGTTTTGAACCAGGGGGCACTGATTTAGGAAAAGAAATTCGTGAGTCTCTTATCAAAAATCGAAGTTTTTTTTCTCCTCGTGCTGAAGCTCTTTTATATGCAGCGGCTCGCGCTCAGCATATGGACGAGCTCATTATTCCTTCACTTCAAAAGGGAAAGCATGTGATTGTTGATCGCTTTGTAGATGCATCTTTAGCCTATCAGGGAGTCGCTCGAAAACTAGGACTCAAGAAGATCAGAGATCTCAACGAATGGGCTATGAAAGGCCTCTATCCCGATCGTACTTACTTACTGGATATTGATCCCAAAATTGGTCTATCGAGGGCAAAATCTCGCCAAAGTCTAGATAGAATTGAGCAAGAAGCCCTTAGTTTTCACCAAGAAATCAGAAAAGCCTACCTCAACCTTTCTAAAATGCACCCGGAACGTTATGTTTTGATAGACGCCTCTCAAAAGCCTGACGAAGTTTTTGGCTTAGTTCAAAAGGATTTGTTAGGCTATCTATCAGCGAATGGATAAACTGATCAAGATTAAGCAGGCTCTTGCAAAAGGAAAGCTCAGCCATGCTCTATTAATCGAAAGCGTCGAAGGAAGTCAGAGTCATTTTGAAGACCTTTTTCGAGCAATTCTTTGCGAAAATGGAAGCTCCTGCGGACAATGCGATTCATGTAAAACTCCTTTAGATTTAAACAATGAAAAGCGTTCGCATCCTGATTTCTTTTACGCGACCCCTCAGGCTGAACTCTCGTATTCAGTCGACCAAGTAAGAGAGTGGGGTGGACAATTTCTTTTTTTAGCTAAAAATATTTCTCCTCGAAAATTACTTGTCATCTCATCTGCTGAAAAATTAAGTGCAAGCACTCAAGCTCCCGCAAATGCTCTTTTAAAAATTCTAGAAGAACCTCGTCCCGATATTTTCATTCTTCTCTTAACACCTAAACCTTATAAATTATTAGCAACTATCAGAAGTCGTTGCTTAAAGATTTCTTTTAAAGAGGAAACCAAGGGTTTTTCTTCAAAAAAGAAAACGGAAGATTCTCTTTTTAATGAAATCATCGACCTGCTCATGATTCCTCAAGGTTCTAAAGCTCAAAAATCTCAATTTTCAAACCCTACGTGGTGGAAAGAGCGCGCTCTTCGCATAGAAGAGCTTGAAAACATTCACGCTCAAGCTTGGGATTTTTTAAAAAATCGTTTAACACACTTTTCCAAAGAGGAAGCTCTTCATTTTTGGGCTCGCTGGAAACATTTTGAAGATTTTATTTTGGCCGTCAAACAATATGGAAATCCTCCACTACATTGGCTAAATTTAAAAAGAAAGATTAAAGGTAACGTCTCGTGGCGCACATTGAAATTGTTCGGGTAAAATTCCGTTGGCCTGGAAAAATTTTTGAATTTAGAAACCCTCAAAGCCTTGCGCTCAAGCGCAATGATCGAGTGGTAGTAGAAGGCTTTGGGCGTGAAACTCTTGTGGGAATCGTGAGCGTCGCCCCAAGAATCAGAGAAAAAAGAAAAGAAGACGAGGGGCTTCCCTGCGTCATTCGTCATGCAGAGACAGAAGACCTCCAATTTTTAAATAAAAGTGATGAATTTCGATCTGAATTAAAAAGATTTTTTGAAACACGCATTCGTGCTCGCGAAGTCAGCGGAGTCAAACTCGTAGACTGCGAACTGGTCGATCAAGGACGAAAACTAATTATTTATTACAGTTCTGAAAGTCGTGAATTTGATTATCGCGGAACAGGGAAAGAAATTGCTCAAAAATACGGACTTCGTGCAGACATGAGGCATGTCGGGGTGAGAGACGCTGCCCGTTTAGCGGGAGGTATTGGTCGCTGTGGGCTTTCTACTTGCTGTAGCACATGGATCAGCGATTTTAGTCCCGTCACCATCAAAATGGCTAAAGACCAAGGTGTCTCGCTTGAACCAGAAAGTGTGAATGGACAATGCGGTCGTCTCCTATGTTGCCTTGGTTATGAGCACGAAAACTACGTCGCTCTTGGAGCCAATCTTCCCAAAGTTGGAAAAGCTGTCATTACACCCAGCGGAGAAGGGCGCGTAACAAAACTCGACGTCATGAAAGGCCTTGTCTCTGTAAGATTGGAAGACGGTAATTTTGAAGTTTTCAAAGGCCTCGAGGTGAAAAGAAAATTTGCTCCTCGCGCAGATGGGAAAGCTCAACAAGATGATCAAGGGGAAGGTGAAGATTGAGTCTTTTCGATACTCACTGCCATTTGGCGAGTGACGATTTTGCTCCCATTTTAGATGAAACCCTTAAGAATTCCGCTCAAGCTGGAGTTTCCCACCTCACCCTGATTGCAACAGAGCTTGAAGACGGCCGTCGTGCAAAAAAAATTGCGGAAGAATACAAAGGCCCACTCAAGCTTTATCCAACATTAGGCCTACATCCTCACGATGCTAAAAAATTTGATGACTCTTTTGCTAAAGATTTAAAAAATGAAATCAAAGATTATGTTGCCGTTGGTGAAACTGGTCTGGATTATCATTACAACTACTCATCAAAAGAAGAACAAATTCAGAGTTTCATTTATCACGTCGAAATTGCTACGGAATTCAAAAAACCATTGGTGATTCACTGCCGAGAAGCCGTGGCAGACATCTATTCTGTTTTTAAAGAACGCAAATCGCAAATCATCAGCCAACCAGGTGTGATGCATTGTTTTTCTGAAAACCTAGACTGGGCAAAAAAATTTTTAGATCTTGGCTTTTACCTTTCTTTTTCTGGAATTTTAACCTTTCGTGCTGCAGAAACCATTAGAGAAGTTGCTCAAAGTGCGCCTCTTGATCGAATTGTCATTGAGACTGATTCTCCGTATCTGGCACCTGTTCCGTTTAGAGGAAAGCAAAATTCACCCGCCTATATTCCTCATACTTTTGAAAAACTTTGCCAAATTCGAACTGAAAGTAAAGAACTAATCGAAGATACACTTTTACAAACATCGAAAAAACTTTATCGAATTTAAATTTTTTAACGAAAACTCTGAAAAGCAAGTTCACTTAAAAAATATCGCACAATATCCATAAGCTGAACGCGTTCCCCTTTGTAAGACCAATAGAGTTGGTCAAAGGGTCCCCAGACAGCTTCAAGCTCCACATGGCCTAGACTCTCTGAACGAGAGTTGGGAGCTAGATACTGGTTAAAACTTAAAGTAATGCGCCCCGCTCTTTGACTCGAAATAATTAATTTAATTCCATTTCGATAAATCAAAAAATCTTCATCACTTCGAGAAATTTTATAAATGTGAATAGAGTGTGCAGGAGATTTTCGAGATTGATTGAAGAGTTCTATTTGTTTTCGAAAAGTAGCCTGCAAGAGACGACCAAACTCTTTCGTTTTTTCTCCCAGCATCTCTTGTCTTTTAAAGGGAAGGCCGTAATCCACAGTTCCTTCTTTTTCTAAACGACGCTCATGAAAAGCAAGCTGACTTACCCAAGGTTCAAGATGAAGTTCAGGATCTTCATCGTGAGCAACCACAGAACGACTATTCATTTCTTTTGAAGGGGCACCCTCGAGCGAAGAAGAAGCGGCAGTGGCACTCGAAGCAGGAGTGTTTTCTGTGAATTCACTTTCCCATTCATTCCAAAAGTCTGTTTTTTCTCCCCACTCAGCAAGAGAAGTGCTTTGACGAGATTTAACTTCTTGGCGTCCGGGTAAATTGTCCGGCAAATTGATTTCACGCATGTCCCACAAATCCTTGGACTTCATAGATTCCCCCAAATCACTTCTTAAACAAATCTTAACAAAAAAAATGGATGGGGGACCATCTCGGCCGATGTCGCACACTGTTTTGACCCCACGTAGTGAGGTGGGTGTCCCTTAAGCCATTTGACTCGAGGTCAGGGCTACAGGTTTTAGGCTTCCCTCAACGCATTGAGGGCATGCTCACGGCCTGCAGAGGGGACTCCCGTTTTATAAATACATCGGACAAAACAAGTGTTCAGTATTCGAACCAGACAGAACACCCCATGCCTAAAATTATTTTATCACTCTTAAGAACAGGCTCATAAAAATATTTTTTTTTGTAAGACAATGCTGCTGTCTTGACGCAACACGTTCTTTATAGTTCAAGTTTGTCGCTCAAGAATAACAACGCTCCTTCCCATTATGGTCAAAATCGTTGAAACTAATTTTAGAGCCGTAAATTGCTCTCAGGGGGGATCTTAATTTTGGCACAACACCGAATCTTGCTGGCCGATGACTCGAGTACTATGCATCGAGCTGTAAAACTTGCTTTGAGTCGTGGCGACTATGAGATCGTTTGTTGTGATAACGGTACAGATGCTCTTCGCATCAGTCGTGACAATCCACCATCCATGCTCATCGCTGATCTTGATTTGCCAGGTGTATCCGGCTCAGAACTTGTTAAACTAATCAAAGCAGATCCAAAGACCGCTCAAACGCGAATCATTCTTCTTTGCTCGAGTATTCACCAAGGAGACATTGGTCGTTTAGATCAAATTCCTGCAGACGCTCGCTTGTGGAAGCCCTTTGAAAGCGATGCCATTTTCACCCTTGTTCAAACACTACTCAGAACATTTCAAGGTGGAAAATCCTCAGAAACTCTCTCGGGTGCCTCTACTCAACAACTTCAAAGACCAGAACTTCAAGGAGAAGTGACTCGCCCTATTCAAAAAGCCTCTGTTTTAGTCGACCGCACTATGCCTCCTCAAAACGAAAGCACTCGTCCGCTTCCAACAAACCGACTTCAGTCGTTTGAAGAAGAAGAAGAAACATCCGTTAAATTAAATCCCAAAGATGCGACTCGAAACTTATGGACTTCTGATTTTGAATCAACACCTACGCATTCAACAGAGTATAAACACGCAGCTAATAATTTAGAATTTGAGGATCCTTCAATGGGGGACTCCTCTAAAAAATTCAACATCAATCCTCCAACTAATCCTGCTACAAAAACGAGTGACAATCTTTCTGCCTACAAAGAGGCCCAAGAATGGGAAAGCATTCAAGCACGAGTGAAGATTCCACCTCCACCACCTCCTTCAAAAGAACCTACGCAAACTGCTCCAACTCCCCAAGTTAATCGTGAAGAGCTTCGCACTATGATCCGTGCAGAAATTCAGCTTGCTTTTGATACCTGGTTTAGAGAAAAACTTGAAACAAAACTTCAAGAAATCTTGAATCAAATTGAGACTGAAAGTAAAAAACGTATTTAGTTTGTTGCTTAATTATTTAAATTCTTTTCACATCACACATCTCCAAGAGTGTGAAAGCACTCAAGATGCTGCTCTTGAGCTTGCGCTCGCAGGAAAGCAAACTCAACTTGTACTCTCAGAAAATCAAAACAAAGGAAGAGGCAGACAGGGCAGCACTTGGCTAAGTTCAAACAATTGTTCCCTAACTTGTAGTTTAGCTTTGCACTTTAAAGACTCAATTCTGGCTTCTCATTCTCTTATCCCTCACATGGCTGGTTTGGCTTTATGGAAGGCCCTTGTAAATTTTGATTCATGTTTTGAAGAGCTTTGTTTTAAGTGGCCTAACGATCTTGGACTATTTGCAGAAGATAAATCAAAGAATGAATTTAAAAAAGTTGCGGGAGTTCTCGTTGAAATCAAAAAAAATATACTTATAGTCGGCTGGGGGCTCAATATTTTTTCGCCTGCTCCTTTTCCTCAAGCCCTCACTCTTGAGGACTTAAAAAAAAATCTTGTTTTTAATAAAAAAGATTTCGCCTCTAAAGTTGCAACCTATTTCTTAGAGCTCCGTGCTCAACACCTCTACAATAAAGAAACCTTTGAAGATCAATTTATTGAATTTCTTTTTGAAAAAGCCATGCGTGCTCTCTGGGGGCGTTCTGTTTACTCAAAGCTAGGGGAAGGTAGAGCCGTAGGCTTAAGCGGAGATGGTAGCCTTCTTATCCAAAACACCAAAAAAGAAATTGTGGAAATAAAAAGTGGTGAAATCCTCCTTAAATAAGATGAATTATTAAAATACTGTCTAATCCTTAATCACCCCTCAATGGATTATAGTAAAAATCCTTTGAAAACTCGTTAACGAACTCAGGCCTCATAGTTAACTCAATTAGGACCCTTCCCTCTAAATAACCAATCAATGAGGCTCAAAAGCGTTAACAATCTGTATAGTTTTTAGGCAGTTCAAAGGCTTGTTCTTATTATTCTAGCCACTTAGAGCTTGGCATATGTGTTGCAATCTTAAACCTAGATAAAATTAAAAAATTTGATGTGCGTGAGTAGAAGAAAAAAAAGGAGAAAAGAAATGAAAAATATAATGATTAAAGGAATCAGCACCTTGGCACTTCTTCTCGCTCTTGCTAATTGCGGCGGAAGTAACAACAGAAACAACCCCACAACCTTCAACCCCTACGGAAACTGTTCAGGTCTTCCAGTAGCCCAACAACAAGCTTGCTTTAACCAACAATTTAACAACTTCTATGGTCCAAATACCAATGGATACTTCCAAGGTACAGGAACATGCTATGGAATTTCTTGCCAAGTTTATCAAGTTCCATATATGGCACCAGGATGTAACAATTTCTGTGGAACTCAGTGGTACGGCGTAACTCCTTACGGTGGTTACTACTTCCCACAAAACAGCACGAACATCAGCTTTGGTGGAAGTTTCAGCTGGTAATTAAAAACTAGCCACATTTAAACAACTTCGTTAAATAAGTTATATGGGCCGCAAGATTAACACTCAAATAACGGGTGAAGATCGGCGGCCCAATAACTTTTTGTCGCGAGAAGTTCTCGCAAGTCATCCCGAGGGACTCAAAATAGTTCTTCTTCGTCCTCGGATTCCTCAAAACACCGGATCGATTGCTCGAATGTGTGCCGCTACAGGCTGCTCACTTGATCTTGTGGAACCATTTTTTAAAATTGATGATTCTAAGCTCAAAAGAGCGGGTCTTGATTATTGGCCCTATCTAGATGTTTTTACCTTTGCCTCTGTTGATGAGTGGTTGGAAGTTCGAAAGCTCGATCAAAATTTTTGGCTTGTCGAAGTAGGTGGATCAAAAAATTATTCAGACGTGACCTACGCTCGTAAAGACATGTTGATCTTTGGAGATGAGCAAGAGGGTATCCCCCAAGAATGGCTTGATAAATGGAAAGATCGCCACGTCGCTATCCCTCAAAAAAATGTGCGCTCTTTAAATCTCGCAACCTCTGCAGGTATTGTGACTTTTGAAGCTCTCAGACAACTTTCTTGGTTCTCAACTTGTATCTAGGATCGTTTAACTAAAATACAGTTCGGGGCATACCTTACAACATCAAAGTCAGAACAGTTAGTTAAAAATTCATCTACGGCTTTTTTGCACCCACCATAATCCAAGTAATCATCTAAAATTATGTAACCACCAACATTTAATGCAGGAGAAATTTTCTCAAGGCAAAGCCGCACTGGGTCATACCAATCGCAATCAATATGAGCGAAAGCAATACGATCACATTCTCCAAATCTAAGAGTATTCTCAAACAAACCTTTCACTAAAGAAATTTTATTGGAGTCAGGATCAAGATTATACTTCCTGAATGTATCTTTCACTTTTTCATAAAGATCTGGTATGTAGCCATAATAAACGTCACCTTCAATACCAGTAGATTTACCACTTTTGATGATTTCATATCTTTTCTTAGATCGATAATCATCCTTGTCAGATTTAGGCTCGGGAATCATACTAAAAACATCATATCCTCGAAATTTACGATTTGAAGGCATTTTACTAGCAATTAAGATGCTGGTTCCCCCCAGAGCAACACCAGCTTCAATAAAATTTCCAGGTACTTTACTTGCGGCTTTAATTGTTTTTTCAAGAAAAAATAATTTTTCAAATGATAAATAAGTTAATTTCTGTTTCTTAATATTTACTCCGAGTGAAGATAAAAAAAACCGATAATAACTCTTAATGAGATTAAACATAAAACCTATTATGCCAGATGTACTGCGTCCCTAAAAGTGGAGCACCTGAGGGCTTGTTAAGCTAGTTTTTTATGACCCAGGCTGGGCACCTTGATAAAAGCCTAGAAGGGTTAGA
>JBIKUK010000003.1:0-290398 GCA_044347615.1 Bdellovibrionota bacterium
CAACTACTTCAATGGCACGAACGAATGCTGGCTTAAAAGCAGCCATAGCCTCAGGGTAGGCTTTGAGTGATTCATGTCCGTATTGGGCAAGATTACTTAGCTCACTGAGATCGCCTTTTTCACCCGCTACTTCAATGAATTTCATTAAAGCCTCTGGGTGGTCCAAGAATACTTTATCTCCGTGTTGAGGAAAAGGGGTTAGCGCATAGAGATCGCCTTTTTCACCCGCTAATCCAATGGCACGATCCAATGCTGACTTAAAAGCAGCCATAGCCTCTGGGTGGGCCTTAAGTGCTTCATGTCCGTATTGGGCAAGATTACTTAGCGTTCTGAGATCGCCTTTTTCACCCGCTAATCCAATGAATTTCATTAAAGCCTCTGGGTGGGCCTTGAGTGCTTCATGTTCGTATTGGGCAAGAGGGGTTAGCGCTCTGAGATCGCCTTTTTCACCCGCTAATTCAATGAATTTCATTAAAGCCTCTGGGTGGTCCAAGAATACTTTATCTCCGTGCTGAGCAAGAGGGGTTAGCGCACTGAGATCACCTTTTTCACCCGCTACTTCAATGAATTTCATTAAAGCCTCTGGGTGGGCTTTGAGTGCTTTATGTCCGTATTGGGCAAGCCCCCTTAGCGCACTGAGATCGCCTTTTTCACCCGCTAATTCAATGGCACGAACTAATGCTGGCTTAAAAGCAGCCATAGCCTCAGGGTGGTCCAAGAATACTTTATCTCCGTGCTGAGCAAGAGGGGTTAGCGCACTGAGATCGCCTTTTTCACCCGCTACTTCAATGAATTTCATTAAAGCCTCTGGATGGGCCTTGAGTGCTTCATGTCCGTTTGCGGCAAGAAGTTTTAGCGCAGTGAGATCGCCTTTTTCACCCGCTAATTCAATGAATTTCATTAAAGCCTCTGGGTGGGCCAAGAATACTTTATCTACGTGTTGAGCAAGAGGGGTTAGTGCATAGAAATCACCTTTCTCGTCTGCTTTTTCAATCAATTTCATTAAAGCCTCTGGGTGGGCCTTGAGTGCTTCATGTCCTTTTTCGGCAAAATACCTTAGCGCAACGAGATCGCCTTTTTCTCCCGCTACTTCAATGGCACGAACCAATGCTGACTTAAAAGCAGCCATAGCCTCAGGGTGGTCCAAGAATACTTTATCTCCGTGTTGAGCAAGAGGGATTAGCGCATAGAGATCGCCTTTCTCGTCTGCTACTTCAATGGCACGAACGAATGCTGGACCAAAAAGACTTTTAGAATTTTGATCTACTGTGCTTACAAGATGGCTGTATTCTTCAACAAACCCAGACAATCCTCGTGTTTCTGATTTTTCTTTAAAATGCTCAACAATCATCTCATTCCAAGATTTATCTTGTTTTATTTTTTCTTGATGACTTTGAATTAACTTCCATCCTACCTCAGGCTTTTCGTTTTCTTTAAGAGCTTTTCGCACATTTTGCCGTAAAAGACGCATGCTTTCTTTGTAGTGCGCGCCTTCAAGTGCATCAGGAGCGTTCATCCGCCCAAGATAGAATAAATAATCTATTGCTTTGAGTTGTGCTTGGTCAAAACTTCCATCACCTTTTGTCATCTCTTCAGCAAGCTTGGTCACTTCGGAGACGTAACTCTCAACAGGTTGCTTTTTTTCATTCTTCAAAACTTCAGTAAGTTGTTTGAACTTCTCTGGATCGTGGCCACCAATGCGAAGAGTTTTTTCAACTAATTCGGGCCGTTTGCTTTTATGCATATCTAATGCAAAAAGCAGAGTGTTGAATTTGTTTAACGAAGGCAATTCAATGGCCTCTGGTTTTTGAGGAGCGTATTCCACTTTGAGTGCATCCAGAACTTCTTTTTGTGGGATAAAAGTTTTTCCAGAGGTGTTTTTACTCATGTGATCGTACTTGCCTGAGTTATACGTTTTAACGTTTTCAATAGTGCTTCTGATCTCAGGGTCTTGATATTGAATGGGTACCTCTTTGCCTCTTTTGGCTGCATCTCTTACAGCTTTTGCAATGACTTCGTTGTTGATGAGTCCACTTCCTGGATTAGGGGGAATAATGATTTGCTCAACACCAATCTGAGTTTTGATTTTTTCAAGTCCGTGCAGGGCTGTGATCGCATCTGCGGCATTCAAGCTACCCTGCAGAGTGATCACGTAAAGAGATTTTTTTCCATCCGAATTCACAATGGTAGATGAAATGATTCCCTTGGGAGCTGGGGAATTTTCTGGATAAATAAAGAACACTCTTTCATGTGGGTCGTTTGGATACGGAAAAGAATATTGAGAGGAGCAGTCACCAGAGGCGCATCCTCTAAAAATTCCAACATGAGGTGGAACCTCAGAAATTCGAAGTGGCTTAAGCGGGACGTTTTCGGCTTGGGTATTTTCTTTTAGAAGTTGTTTTTGTTTTTTAAGAGTGATGGTTCCGAGGGTTTCAGCGGCGCGCTCCTCAAGGCCCATTTCAAGTGCCTGGGGTATGAGAACATCTTTTTTATCGTGAACGTATTGGTAATCATCCCAGGTGAGTTTATCAATTTCGCTTTTTACTTTTTCTTTGTCAGTGACGTTCGTTTTGCTTTTCTTTAAAACTGTCACCAACTGTATAGTTTCACTCAGTGGCCGCTTGTCTAAATCAACGATATTTGACATGGCGTCGATGAGATCCCCATAAGTTTTAGGACTTGAGGTTTCCACAAAACCAGCTGCTGCGGGTTTGAATCCGGTTAATGGCTTTGAGGCTATTTTTTGAGAGTTCTTTTGGATGAGTTGAATTTTTTGCTCGAAAGAAGCTTTTTTAAACTCTTCAGTCTTAAAAAGTTCTTTGAGCTCCATGGCTTCAGGGCTTAAGTCTTTAGAAAGAAGAGCCCTGAGAGCTCCAAGCGCGGGGTCTGGAGAATCCGGAAGAGAGCCTCTTTGTTTTGCGGTCGAGATAAGTTTCTCAAGCGCTTCGTTGGGAGAAGAATTGGCTGCAGCTGTGCCGAGCTCTTGGTCAACAAGATTGCTTAAACTTTTTTTCCACGACTCAAGCACTTTTGATTGGTTAATTGTTTCAATATTAATCGTCGTGTTTGGAGGAGAGACATCTATATCAGAGAGTGACTGTCTTTTAGAAAATTCTTTGATGTATTCGGGATTACTAAGGAGCTTGGTTAGGAGTTCTTTGTCCGCTTCGAGTAGTTTAAAAAGATCGATATCGTATCTGACAGAGTCTGAAAACAACTTGGGCACTTGTTTTTGTATAGCAAACAGGAACCTAAGCTTGTCGGCTTCAGTATCAAGAGAGGGAATCTGAAGAAGCGGAGGAAGCTCTTTGCTTTTTTGATTTTGTAGACTTGATCGAGTGTCTGCTTGAGCACCTGTTGGCTCAGCCCCAAACGCAGCAAAGACTATCAAAAACCAAAAACTAAGAAAAAGTTTTATAAAACGTTGCTTCATATGTTCAGCAACAAAATCCTATCGTGCTTTATCTTTGGTCCGTATTCCATTTATCGGTATTTAAAGACTCCAAAATAAGTTTTTTAATTTAAAAAAAACTGTGTCCTTAAAGGGCGCTTCTTAATCTCTTTTTAACAATTTATTAGCTTCAAAAAGATGTAGCAAAGTTGTAGCAGAAATGTAGCAAACTCAGGAAATATTCAGAAATTTTGGGAAATGATTGCAGGCCTAAAAGGACTCCAGCTCTGTGTTAAATCGCTTTTTAGATTCAATGGGTTGCTCGCGAATGTGCGAAAGTGTCAGACTTAATTTCTAGATATTTGGTGCCCGGGACTGGATTCGAACCAGCACGCTTACGCGCCACCCCCTCAAGATGGTGTGTCTACCAATTTCACCACCCGGGCAAGGATGTAGCAGAATGTAGCAAAGACCGAGCGTTTTTCAAAGGCTTATTCCAAAAATTGCCTAAAAAAACCAAGTCCCCAAATCAATAAACCAATTCCCCATAAAGAGGCCAATGATCACTCGCTCCCTTGAGGCTTTTTTCATCAAATCCTTGTGGCCGCTTCCCACTTTCCAACACTCGAACAGACTTTGCATCCCAGCTCCAACGGGGTTTTTTCTGGCGATCAACTCTGAGCAAAAGCATATCAAAGAAAGACCACTCTTTTTTTCGACCGTAATAATAGGTCCCTTTGCATGAAGAGCACCCTTCTCGGTGAGCCAGAGACCAGGTGTTTTGCAGGTAGTTCTTAAAAACTTTCTTCTTATCCCATTCCTCCGCAGAGATATTAAAATCGCCCCCCGCTACAAGCGCCTCATTGGCAGGAATTTCTTGCGCAAGAGAGTTAAGCTTATTGAGCAGCACCTCGCGTTCCTCAAAAGAACTTTGTTGCGAGGGCAAATGAACAGCTAGAACATGAAGCTTTAAATTTTCCAACTGAAGTACAACTTCTAAAATGCCTCGAAGCTCTTTTGTCTTTTTAAAAAACTTTTTGAATTCAAGTCGATGGTATTTTGTTTCAAGCACCGGCAACCGAGTAAGCACTGCCTGATCAATCCCACGCTTATCAGGCGAATCCACATGATAAACGCTGTAATTAGCTTTTTTTAAATGCTTTTGATTCCACTCCTCAACGATCGCCCTGTTTTCCACTTCTTCAACAATCAGCACATCGGGGCCCTTAGAGCCTGGGCTTTTAAAAACCACCTCGGCTAAATTTTTCATTTTGGAATCAATTGTTTCCCTCGACCAATCCAAATACAAACACTCCCACAGGCGATGCCTTGATTGAGCATTTTGCTTTTTGCATTTTTCCTGATGCACTTTGCTTTGTTTGGATGAAAAAGGCAAAAATGTTTCGTCATCTATTTGCGGGTCATCCACCGAATCAAAAAGATTTTCCAAGTTGTATGTGAGAAAGGAAACCCTCTCTGCCCTAAGAAAAGATAAAGAAAATAAAAAATAAAGAATTAAAAAACGCACACCTAGGACTCTGCAAAAGTTATGCAAGAATCTCAGTCATTCACATCGAGCAATTCGACTTCAAAAACTAAAGTCGCATTGGGGGGAATAACTTTTCCTGCGCCTGAGGGACCATAGGCCAAATCTGATTCAATTGTGAGCATGCGCTTTTCACCCACATGCATTCCTTCAACACCCAAATCCCAACCCTTAATCACTTGACGTTGGCCCACGCGAAATTCAAAAGGCTGATTGCGATCTCTTGAAGAATCAAATTTGGTTTTGTCTGTTAACCAACCAGTGTAGTGAAGCTTTGCAAGTTGCCCTTTTTGGGCTTCTTTACCCATAGGAGCAGATTTGATTATTTCAACAGTTAAACCCTTTGCAGGTGAAAACTTCTTGTTACTCATAAGCTTCCACAAAACTACAACAGCTAGAATTCCCACTAAACCCAAAACAAGCATTTTTATTTGTTTTTTATTTTTCATCCCGTCCAGAATAACGGAAAGAACTAAGAAATCCAACCACCACCCAAACACCAATCGTCTTGGAAAAAGACGCAGGCCTGACCAGGAGTCAATGCTCGCTGCGGAGTGGCGAATTTGAGGTGATATTTATCCTGTGAATCTTTTTCGAAAGTTGCACTGGCGGATTCGGCCCGGTAACGAATCTTTACTTCTATTTTCGTATTCACCAGCTTTGAGGGATCGTTAATCCAGTTTACGCGCTCCACAATACAGCTTTCTTTTTTTAAATCAGCCGCACTTCCCATCACCACTAAATTTTTATCGGCGCGAATCTCCACCACAAACATATCTTCGTGATTGAGTTTTAATTTTTGTGCTTGCTCAAGCGCTTGACTCAATCCTTTACGCTGACCAATCGTGAACTCATGAATTCCTGTGTGGCGGCCGAGAATAGCTCCACTTGTTGTAACAATAAATCCATCTTTGCGCTTTAAAGAAGTATCTTGCTGCAAGCGATCTTCGATAAACTTTGCATAATCGTTATTTGGGACAAAACAAATCTCCTGGCTCTCTGCTTTGGAAGCTACAGGAAGGCCAAATTTTCTTGCTAGCTCACGCACCTGATCTTTTACCAAATGGCCGACAGGAAAAAGCGTGCGCGCAAGCTGAGCTTGATTGAGATTAAATAGAAAATAGCTTTGATCTTTGCGCTGATCACTTCCGCGAATCAATCGATAGCCATGAAGCGCATCCTGCTCAATGCGCGCAAAGTGCCCTGTTGCAATGTAGCTTGCATCCAAATCCATCGCTTTTCGATAAAGCGCATTGAACTTCACGCGCGTGTTACATTGTACACAAGGATTAGGAGTTCGCCCATCAAGGTACTCACTCACAAAATAATCGACTACGTTGGCATCAAAAGTTTTTTCAGTATCTACCACGTAAAAAGGAATTTTGATTGCTTCTGCTACACGACGAGCATCATCCATGTCTTGCAAACTACAACAGGTGCCCTTGCTTCCTTCTTTGTGATACTTAGAGTAATCGGTCACTTGCAAAGCCATGCCCACCACATCGTAGCCTTGCTCTTTGAGTAAAGCTGCCGCAACAGAAGAATCCACCCCACCCGACATTGCCACCACCACGCGTGTTTTAGAATTACTACTCATGAAGGCACTCGCGTTTCGTGAATACTCGAAGCTTTCATCGCGTTAATTTTCATTTCGGGCAACAACTCCGCCCACTTCGATCGGCTTGAGCGAATATGCTTCACTCGATGAATTAATCTCTCCGTAAAAAGAGCCATCTCTTCTGCAGTTGTTTCGGGCCCACAACACACTCTCATTGAAGAAAGCGCTTCTTCTTCCGTATATCCCATCGCGGTTAAAACATGCGACGCTTTGAGCGAGCCCGAGTGGCAAGCCGAACCCGAGGACACGTATAATTTTTCTAAATCCAAAGCCAAAACCAAACTTTCATCCGTGCAATCAAGAAAATGAAAGTTCAACGTATTAGATAAAAAATTTAAAGAGTTTTCATTTCGATGAACGACAAAGCCCTCTAAAGTAGACAAAGCCGAGAAAAGCTCCGCTCTTCGTTGCAACATATTTTCCCGGTAGCGACTTCCGTTTTTTCGCCAATCTGCAAGAGCCACTCGCAAGCCATAAATCCCCAATGTGTTCGGCGTACCTGCTCGTCTTCGCTTTTCTTGTGTGCCACCATTTAAAAGCGGCTGATACGGCGACTGAGGGCGAATCCACAAGGCTCCAATTCCCGCAGGAGCTCCGATCTTGTGTCCTGAAAAAACAAAATAATCCGCGTAATGCAAAGCTAAACGAATAAACGATTCATCGAGCTTGCCCACAGCCTGCGCACCATCAATCATCACAAAAAGTTTTTCTTTAAGCTGGCTCTTGAGCCACGCAAGAGTTTCGAGATCAAAACAAATCCCCGTTTCGTTATTTGCCAATTGCCACGACAATAAAACTTGATCGTTTTTAAGTGATCCTTCACTAAGAGTTCCTTCGCGCACTTCTTTTACAAAATTCTCAAGACATTCACGATCCAACTGACCATTGCGATCCACTTTGAGTTCAAACGTTTTTTTAAAAGGAACAAACTTATGAGCATCAAACACTGCAGCGTGATCCACGCTCGAATAGGCTAAAACTTTTCCGCCAAATGACTGAAGGACGGTATTGATGGCTTCTGTGGCGCCACTTGTGAGGATCCACTCTTCGGTATCTTTGATTCCCAAAAGTTCACAAAGCTCGCGCTTTAACTCGTAAAGTGTTTCTTTACCTTTTTGTCCAAGTGTATGAATAGATGAGGGATTTGAGAACAACTCCTCGTTTTTTAGGATGGCGCAGGCCAATGCCTCTCTCACTGATTTTAGGAGGGGCATGCTCGCGTTGTGATCAAGGTAAACCCCTTTCGGGAATGGGTTTACATAGGACATTCGGGCTCGAATTATATCATTGATCAGGACTCATCGAAACAAATATCTAATCACTTGCTTGTGTTTAGCTCAGAATATTGAACTCTTAAGTCGTCCCAGATGCGGTCACCGTTTCCGTACGGAACCACTTCCGAACCTTTTTGAACCACTCGCTCCAAGATCCAACGGCTGTACTGCTCGATATAACCCGTATAAGGCTTTAAGCGAATAACCTGACCTACATCGAGTAACATGTTTTCCGATTTACCGGCACTTTTACCGCCGTAGTAGTTTAATTGTTGCATCAAGTGCCAACTACCCTCGTTAGGTCTTTTGGCAAGAATCCTATAGGTAATCGACTCGTCAGAAGCCAAAGGAATAGTATTCTCTAGAGGAAGAGACATAACCTGAAACTCAATGAAGTTATCGTCGTAGTGAACCTTTCCAATCATATGAGCTGCAGAATTTTCACAGTCAGGCCATGTTTCACAAAAATCAACAGCATTCCATACCCACTTTGCTGAAATTGCTTGAATACCCCTGTGCGACTGCATACAAGCGGTCGTGAGAAATAAAGTTACAATTAAAGCGAATGTGTTTAAAAAAGATTTCATCCTAGACTTAGGATTGCAACCGACATGCCACGCGAAAGCTTCTTATATTCAAATATCAAGTCGTCTTAACGGAAATCTAACAAGCAGGTGATCAGCCTTTAGACAGTCCTGACAAAAAACGTAAAAAAAAGAGACAAGTTTTTTGATTTCAGCGCACCGAAGCTGCCAAAAGCCCCTAAAAGCCCTCTTTATGCTAAAGTCGACAGTTAAGAGGCAAACTTCTTATGGCTCAAACAAGAAAAACAAAAAAAATTAAAAGTACCTGGGGAGGCGCTCGAGAGGGTGCCGGCAGACCCAAAACATCAGCCTTTGTTCCCCACCTCACTCGACCTCGCGTGGGGAAAGAGCGCCCTGCTCTTATAACACTCAAACTCAGAACTGCTTTTGAAGATATTCGAAATCCTGAGTTTTTTGAAACTTTTGAAAAAGCCACTCTTCGCGCTCGTCGCTTTGGCCTGAGGATTATTCACTTTTCTCTTGTTCCCAAAAAAATTCTTCTTTGGGTTGAAGTCAAAAACCAAGAGCAACTCGAAAAAAGCTTCAAAAGTCTCAACACCTGCTTGGCTGTTTTTTTAAAAAAAGCTTTTCTCAAAAAATCTGGCCTTGAACATAAAGGCCCAGTTTTTTTGGGTCGCTTTGAGATGCAACTCCTCCAAAGCCCCGAAGAAGCTCGCTCTGCTTTAAGAAAAATTCTTCTTGCTCCTGCAGAGCACTTTGCTCGCAAAGCCTACCCCGATGATTACTCGTCAGCTCCATTATTTGGCGCGTGGCAAGACTTGCTCGAAAAAAATGAAAAATTTCAAGATTTTAAGTTTAGCGAAGATGAAATCAAGCGCGCACAAAGAATCACCTCCACTCCTCAATTTTGGCTGAGTCAAATTGGATGGAGGAGTAAGCAGCGAAAAGAAACAAAAGAAAAAGCTAAGGTGTCCACTGGGTTGCAAGAGGCAACTCTGTAAGGATCAACTCTTCCACTCCCACGCGGCCTTGAGAGAGTACCTCACCCCAAGGAGCAACAACCATCGACAAACCAGTGTTGGTCGGACGCACCAAAGGCAATTGCTCACGGGCGACCTGCCAGCGCGCTAAATGCGAATGAAGAAAGAGCTCCGCTCCCTCTCCAAACCAAGAATCATTTGTGGGATTTACAAGAATAAGATCTCGATCAGGATAATCTTTTCTAGCACTTTGAACCGATTCTCTTACAAAAGACTCATTCAAAATCTCAAAACAAATAAAAGGAATAAAAGCAGGGCCCTTTGAGTGATCGTGTAAAAGTGCAACCGATCGCTCGCCTTTTCCAAATTGATTTAGAAAAGAAAACTTTTCATAAATCCAAGGATAATATTTATCTCCTGGCACATATTCACCAAACGGCATTCGAACAACTTTTTGATAATGCCCGCGAAAGTCACCCTTGGCACTGTACGCAGTGAGAATATTATATTGCAAAATCTTACTCAGAGAAGGATTCATAACAGTTGGCAAAGAGCGTTCTTCATAAGCACCAATCAAATGAAACGCATTTGTTAACTTTGCCCAGGATGAAAGATGCTCCGACAATGAACTATCATTGAGCGGAAAACCAGGGAAAGCTGTTTCAGGCCAAAAAGCAAAATACTCCTCTTTTTTTTCGGAATTTTTTTGTATCAAAGCCAAGCGTTCTACAAGGTCTCGATAAATTCTTAAAATATTTTCATTCGTGGGACTTTCGTTTCGATTTTGCAATTTTTTTTCAAAGTTTCCCACAGCTCCTTGGAGAATCGCAGTTTTTTGAGAATATTTAAATTTAGATTTTAGATTATTTATTTCACGAAACCCTAGTAATCCAGCCACGAGCAAAACAAAGGCACAGGAAGAAACCCAAATCCAAACTCTTTGCGAAGAGGAATGTTTTTTAAGTCCATGTAAAAAACTTACAAGAGCATAAAAAATATAATTCCAACCCCACGTTCCCAAAACCCCTACACTTGCTAGCAAATATTTCTGCGAACCAAAACTCTGTGCAGGGATCCACGGAAAAAATCGATAATCACAGGCATCCCATAAAATCCAAAACAAAAAAATCAAAGGAATTCTCAAGGGCTTTTTATTTTGAATCCATTTTCGAGCCAGGGGAAGAAGCAAAGCTCCCGCAAAAGCACTGGGTAAACTCATTAAAGACAAACCCAAAACTCCCAAAACCCAAGCAACGATCTTGGGAATCGACGTAAACTCAATCAAGGTGTGAGGAATCCAATACAAAGAAAAACCTTTTACAACTAAAGAAAAAACAAAAAAGATTTTGAAAAAATCCCTAAACTTTTTTCCTTCAAACTCTTCAAACAAATACCACGATAAAAGACCAAATGAGGGAAGGCTCAAAAACCAAAGGTTGGCAGGCGGATAAGACAGTACCAGTAACAACCCACAAAAAAAACTCCAAAGAAGGGGATGACTTTGTTTCTGAAACTGAAACATGGAAAAATTCTATCAGTTTTTACGAACGTGGTCTCGAACTTTAGAAGCCATCAAAGTCACCACATCATCAAAAGACTTACTGGTGGAATCAATCACAATGGCATCAGGAGCTTTTTTAAGAGGCGCTATTTTACGGTTCATATCTTGATCATCTCGAGCCTTTGTCTCTTTTAAAATTTGCTCATACGATAAATCAACACCTGCTTGCTTCAACTCTAGCTGTCGACGATTTGCACGACTTTCAACAGAAGCCTCTAGATAAAACTTAATTTCAGCCTCCGGAAAAATGACCGTTCCAATATCGCGACCTTCCATCACAATTCCACCTTGAGCACCAAAGTCACGTTGAACTTGCAAAAGGGCTTCACGAACTGCCGGAAGCTTTGAAACATTTGAAGCGGCCATGCCCATCTCGGGGCTGCGAATACTTTCTGTGACATCAATTCCATTACAAAATATTTTAATTTGCGGAATAGCGTCTTTATCCGGGTGAACAGGAAGCTCTAGATTACCAAATTGAATATTTAAACTTTTGCATAACTCTGCCAATTTAAGTTCATCATCAAAGGCAACATTTTTCTCCATTGCCATCAAAGCTAAGGATCGGTAGAGAGCTCCCGTATCAATTAATTTGAATTGAATGGTGTAGGCCAACCAACGAGCCGCTGTGCTTTTCCCTGCACCCGCAGGGCCATCAATAGTCACGATTGGCAATCTGACAGAGGCTAGTTTCATTGAGTTTAATTTTTAGCGTCTCTCGCCCTGACTCACAAGCTTTTCGTGTCCAAAATTTCTTGAGCTGCACCCTCAACCCACTCTGCCTTGAGATCCTTCATGCAACGATGATGGCCATAAGGACATTCGCGGGGCCCATGAATATCACACGGACGACAAGGCAAATCCACCCCCAAAGCCTTAGAGTGCTTACGCCAAGGTGCAAAGCCAAAATCAGGAATCGTCGGGCCAAAAAGGGCAATCGTGGGGACATCCAAATCATTCGCCACATGAACAGCTGCCGAATCTCCGCTAATCAAAACTTCTGCTTTAGAAATTAAGTCCACCCACTCGTCAATATTGGTTTTAGCCACATAATTTTTGAAAAGCCTCGAATTGACTTCTTTTTCTAAAAACTCTGCACTTTGAATAAATGTCTTATCTCCCAAAACCCAAAGTTCTTTCCCATTTTTCACAAGTTGCTTCATCAACTTAAGTGCTTCACTCAAATCCCAAATCTTAGTTCCCCATGGGCTATTTAGAGAAAAAGCCACCACGTCCTTTTGAGTTTGTTTTTTTCCTAGAATAGAAGGTGCTGTGCGAGAATTCCAAGATTCAACTTTTTGAAAAACTCTCAAGAGATCTAAATTTTTTTCAATTTCATGTTGAGAACTCTCCCACTCACGAGGAGCGCAATGGGTATATAAAAGATTTGAAGCTCCCGAAGAAAACCCCACTCTTTCTGGCGCATCTGAGAAATAAGCAAGCAAAGAAGTTGAAAAGCTTCGGTGAACACAATAAATACGCTCTGGTACAAAATCTTTTTTTAAATTTTTCGCAAAAGCTCTCAAGGACCATGGAGAACGTAGCTCTTTCTTGTCCCACACCACAACATCTAGTGAGTGAGAATATTTCTTAAAACCCTCTTTTTGAGCTCTTTCAAAAAGGGCCTTATTGCGAGGAGCCGCAATAATCTTGAGTCGGTGCCCGCGTTCAAGAATTCGATCTACAAGTGGAAGGGTTAAAACCGCATCCCCTAAAAAGGAAGTTTGTATCAACCAAGATTGCACAAAAAGAGACTATTTAACTTCTTGATTTGATACAACCTTTGAAGGATCCAAATCTATAGGAGTTGCAAAACGAGGAAGAGGTAAATCCCAAGGCTTCCCTGGAATGTATTCGACCAAATCTCCCGTGATCGAACCAATACGAATTTTGACCTTAAACTTAACAAGAATTTTGCGAGGATCATCTGAAATCCATATAAAAGCATTACCCTGCGGCTCTAGATTTCCCTGAACTCGAGGATAAAGCCTATAACGATTGCACTTAAAAACACCGGCTTTTGTATTCAACTCTTCTTTTTCTTCAAAAATGTACTCGTTGTTCCAGTGTTTGAAACGATCATGAACAGGAAAGCTAATTTTTTTAGGGTCCTTGATAAATCGCGAAAAAAACAATGCCCCCAAAATATCTTGCGGATTATTAAAAAGCTCATGCTTTTCATCAATAATTTTAGTGGGTCTATTTGGGCGAGTGGTACTACTGTAAAAATGTTGCTTTTTTTTGATTTGATCGAAGATAACAATCCTTCGACCCCACTCCCCACTTTCGTTTTGTAATATTTCATGACGAAGAGGCAAGTGATCCTTGAGGCGAACCCACGATTCGACCGTATCGTCTATTCGATAAAACAAATCAAATAACTTATCGCTTCTTGCGCGAGTGATGTAATGAAGAGCAATCTCTCCCTCAACTTTTTTGGGAGGAGCCACCTCTATTGTTGCGCGTCCACCCTCAATAGGCCCATAGCGCACAGCAAAGGTACTTATTTCATTTAATCCAAAAGGCCACTGCTGAACAAAACCCTCAACTGCTTTTTGTTTTTCTTCCATAGAAGCTTTCCCCTTTTTACTTTTAGGAGACTTTTTCTTCTTTAGCGCCTCTTTCTCTTTTGACTCTTTCGACAAATCTTCTGAAAATTCCTCAACTTTTTGAAGCATTTTCTCAGGAGCTCTTGCAATATCATCTTCCTCTTTTAACTGAGAAGCGCAAGAGACAAAGAAAAGAAGAATCAAAACAAACACACGTAATAGATGTTTTGGCACTTTTTTATTCTTTCACGGAAGGCCCTAAGAGAAAAGAGTCTAAAACGCTCCTTGCTCCCTTTATCCTTAGGCCCTAAACTTTAAGAAGCGGGTTAAATGTGTTGATTTCAGGAATTCTTCTTCTCATTCTTTGCGCTCTTTCTTTTTCAGGTCTTGATATCTGTAGAAAAAAACTTTCTGAAAAATACTCCGCCTTTCGTATACTCACCTTGGTCATGGGAGCTCAAATTCCTCTCTATGCCCTATGGTATGTTTTTGATTCCAATACTGAACTAAACTTTGCTTCGTATGCCCCTTGGGGAATAACCAACATATTACTTAATCTCAGTGCAAACATTTTAATTGTTATGTCCCTGAGACTTTCTCCTTTATCAAACGCCATTCCCTTACTTGCTCTCACTCCAACTTTTGCTCTCATTTTTCAGCCTTTTTTTAAAATCACTCTCAGCTCTAGCCAAATTTTGGGCGCTTTTATCATTTTCGTAGGTGCCATCATCTTGAATGGTCTTCCTCATTGGAAAAGCTCAAAAGACAAAGGTCTTTTCTACATGTTTTGTGCAGCATTTTGTTGCGGATTACTCATACTCTTTGATCGACAAAGCCTTCAGTTTGTATCCATTCCCTTTCACGGATTAGTACAAACAGTGGGAATGACCACTCTCAGCCTCATTGCAGAGCGTATCTTTAAAATTCCGCAGCATGAAATGGACATGTCTCTTAAAGATGCTCCCTGGAAGTTGTGGATCGGCGCTTCGGTCTTTGCTTTTTTAGCTGGAATCTCTCAACTCGGGTCTCTCAAATTTTTTGATCCAGGAATTGTTGAAGCTGCGAAAAGAGCTCTTGTTTTATTTTTAAGTGTAACTTTAGGCTTTGCTGTTTTTAACGAAGCACTGACAGTTCGAAAAATTTTAGGTGTTCTTTTTATGGCTCTCGGAATTGTTCTGACTTCAAGACATTAAAAAAAATAGCTATACTCAATCCATGTTTAAAAGTCGTAAAAAAGTCAGCCCTATTTTGCTCCTTATCTTATTAGCTTTTTACGCCTTCAATAAAAAAAACCTTCCGTCCTCGACCACAAAAGAAATCTCCTTGCGAAACATCTCTTCAAATACCTCAGAAAATTTAACCGTGATTTCCTGGAACGCTCTCAACTTTGGAGACGATAAAAAGAAAAAGTTAGAAACAGCCTATTTTGAGAGAAAAGTAGATATCATCAAAGTCCTTGCAGAAACTTTTCGAAATGCAGATATCATCGCACTTCAAGAAATCAACACTCAAAACTTTGAAGAGGCTCTCAACCTCTTTCGAAAAAACCTAGAGCAAGCTTGGGGAGAAGGCGAAACGGCCTGCTGGGGATTTTCTCAACCCGCTTCATTTCAAAGCCGGGAAGCCGAGCGCTTTGCTTTTTTTTGGCGAGATTCACGAATTAACTATGTCACCACAGAGGGAAAACTCATTTCTTGCAAAGATCAAAGTAGTGACAGAATCTCTTTTATCAACACCCCTATTATAAAAGAACTCATCATCGAAGAATTCGGACGACCACCAAGCTTTGGAACTTTTTACTTCAAACCTAAAAATCAAAAATTTCATTTTGTCTCTTTGCACCTAAGGCCTTCTGGAAAAAAACCCCAAGAAGAACTTATGCCTCTTTTTAAATCTATGAGCCGAGAAAAAAGTGAACTTCAAAACCCCACCCTTGGGCCCACTCAATACCCTACAATTATTTCAGGTGATTTTAATTTATCTGATGCCCATCCCGCATTTGAAATTGCCCGCTTAAATGGCTTTCAGGCAACCTTTGAAAATGAAAAAACTTCTCTTCACATGAAAACTCGCGAATTAAACAAAGCCTACGATAACATCTGGACTCGACCGGGAAGAACTGTGTCTCTAAAAACTATCGATAAAAAAGTCTATCCCCTCTTTGAACTCTTCCCTAAAGAATGGGAGCAGAAATTTATTTTTTATAAAATTTCAGACCATAGTCCCATACAGGCAACTTTTGAGTTCAGTAATTGAACAAGCTAAAAAGGGAGAGCCTCTTTTTTATAATCAAAATGAGCCTTAAAGCGACGATGAACCCAGAAGTATTGCTCAGGGTGTTTTCTGATCCATGATTCCATTCGATCATTAGATCTTTGAACATGCGCTAAGATTTGAGTTTGCTCTTTGCACTCACCCAAATCAGACACATCCATCGCTTCTTCAAATACAACATGGATAAGTCCACCCTCGCGATAAGAGTAGGTTGGTATAATTACCCCTTCAGTGCGAGACGATAGAATCGCAAGCCCCTTTGCCGACCACGCTTTTAGACCTAGAAATAGCGCTAAAACTCCATGCGGCTCACCTGTGTGTTGATCTAAAACAAAACAAACGAGATGTCCTTTTTTAAAAGCTTTAACCGCTGAAATTCCTGATGATTTTTCTGATAGCAGATTGACCTCAAAAGAAGTTCGAGAAAGCTTTAAAACCTCATCCCAAAAAGAATTTCTGACGTAACGAACAATACACGACAAAGGAATTTGAACAATTTTTGAAAGAGCCAGCATCACTTCCCAGTTACCAATGTGCGCCGTTAGGATATAAACCCCCTTACCGGATTCTGTAGCTTTTTTTAAATGCTCAATTCCTGAAATCGAAACCTTTTTTTGAAGAGTTTTATACGACCAGGTCGTTTTCTCTAAACATTCAAAAAAAAGTAAAAAATAATTTTGAAAATTTCTTCGTGCTAAAGAGTAGATTCGTTTTTTAAATTCAGCATTCGACTCTTCTTTTAGACGCGGAAAAACAAAAGACAAATTCAACAAAACTGTTCGAACTCTAAAGCCTATAAAATAAAACCAAAAACACCCCGCAAGGTACGCGAGAGCTTGTTTGACTTGAAAAGGCAGTACCCTTAGCCACCAGCCCCAAGACTGAAGGAGACGAAAGAAAAAACCCCCTAAAATACGATTGAGAAACCTCATCGACGAGCTTCCAGTCCTTGAAACTTTTCTTCAAACATTTTTTGAAAGCTTAAAAGATCCCACTTCAACTCAAGAGTTGAAAGGTAAACCTTGAAAGTCCTTGCTGAAATTTCAAGATTGAGAAATTCTTTTTTTTCTAAAAGTTCTTTCATAGGAAATAACTTTACAGCTTCCTTCATTCCCAAAATCAACGTATCAATTTTTGCAGGAAGCTTGAGCAACTCTTTTTGAAAAAGCTCTGTGCTTAAATGATCTTGCAATTCTTTTCTCTGCACAGAAAAACTCAAAAACTGGGAGATTTCCTCAAAATATTTACTTTGATCGCCTGCTCTGGCTGTAAGAGCCATCACTTGATCTTTGGAAAGTAACTTTGGATTTGGCTCTAAATATGTTTTTTTCTGGCAATCCTTGTCTAAGTTCAAAACCAGATCTGCTCTGTTCAAAGATTCGGGTGACTCTCTTAATCTGCCCACAGGAAGCATTCTGTCGATTAAATCCTTTTCGTTGATCAAAACAATATCGAGATCGCGCGCTAATGCCCAATGCTGAAAACCATCATCCAGGATGAATATCATCTTTGTGAAACCTTTTTGAGAATCAACAGTTCGCTGACAATAAGAGAGGGCATTCTCTGCTCTTCTTGCTCCCACCAAAACTTTTGCACGAGTTCGAAGGTAAATTTCAAAAGGCTCATCCCCCGCCTCTTCAACTGTTGTCGCAGGTCCAATTTCAACAGGCCGAGAAGTTTTCCTGCCATAACCACGAGTCAGAACAACAGGCTCAAAACCTCTTTCTTGAAAAAAGCGAACAAGATCAATAACAAGAGGAGTTTTTGCTCGCCCACCCACAGAGAGATTCCCCACGCTGACAACAAACGCAGGCAAGCGAGTCGCATTTGTGCACTTTTTATCTAGTAAAAGTCCCCACTCATAAAACTTTTCAAGAACATTTTTGACCATGAGAACAACATTGATTCCAAGATTGCAGCAGATCGTCTGCAATGCGCTCGGAAACTCCACTTTCACCTAATTTCTTAGGAATCCATCGCAAATATTTTTTCATCACATCGAGACGATGTGGATCTTGCAACAAATCTAAGGTTTCAGCTGCAAGACGGCGAGGATTTAAATCTGATTGCAACAATTCAGGTATAACCCTTTTTTGAAGTAAAATATTGGGCAAACCAGCAAATGCGTTAGGATCGCTAAAATAATGACTCAGTGATTTTAGAATCTTAACGGTGAGGAAGTTTAACTTGTACATCAAAACATGAGGTAATTGATAATAAGCCGCTTCTAAACTCGCCGTACCTGAGGTGATCCACCCAAAATCACTCGCCATTAAACTTGCGTGATTTTGAAAAGATAATTTCCACTCTGTTTGTAAAAGATGCGCCATTTTCTGACGATACTTAGGACTTAGCTGATCGTTCAGTTCTTCAAGAGTCCAACTTGGCGCCAAGGTTAAAAGCCCCGTCCATGATTGACGAAGCCCCCATTTTTCTTGATATTTCTTGAGCTGCTCCCACCCATCAATCATCAAAGGTAAATTACTTCTAATTTCACCTTTTCGAGAACCCGGAAAAAGAGCCAATATTTTTTCATTTTCTTCAATTTTTAAAATTTCTCGAGCGCCTCTTCGATTACGAGGAGGCAAGTTATCTCTCAAAGGATGCCCCATAAAGCGCGCATCAACTCCCTGCTCTCTAAAGATCCCTTCTTCAAACGGGAGCGCTGGATAAAGTCGTCTCAACCACTTTTTCATTGTGTGAATACGACCTTCGCGCCAAGCCCAAACTTGAGGAGCTACAATGTAATCGACAGGCTTGCCTTTTTTTCGAGCAAGCTGAGCAAGCTTAAAATTGAAATCTGGAAAATCAACACAAATAAGCGACTGAGAATCAGCTAAAGAAGTAGATAAAATTTTTAAAGCTCCAAATATTTTTTGGATATTTCTTAAAACCTCAACAGCTCCCACAACCGCCACATCTTTTGAATTTACCAACAAGCGCACGCCTTCGCGTTGACTCAACGGCCCGGCTAAGCCCCAAAACTCATACTGGCCTGGAGCTTTTAAGTTAATATTTTTAATTATTTTTGAAAGCAATTGGTCACCACTCGGGTCTCCTGCAGAAACAAGAATCTTTTTAGGAAAAACGAGTTGTTCCGTTTGCACTATTCAACAATCCTCATAACCTTTAAAACTTCATCAATAATTTCATGAGTTCTCAAGACGCTTCTACTCTTAACACCCAATGTAGAAAGATCGGTCAAATCGTACTTGCCTTTATAAACACCATTCTTAATAGTAGAGAAAAACGTCATCAACTCAAGCTCAATCGGCAATCCAGCTGACCCAATTTTTGAAGTCGCATCAAAAGCGTTAAGATTACTGCCCACTTTTGTGAAGCGCTGAAAACTTTGCTTTCTAAAATCCAATGTTCCGTGCCATTGTGGACCCGTGATTTCCCAATCATGCATAGACGTTGTCGACAAGCGACTCGCGAAAAAGCGGCATATTCCTCCACTTTCCAACTCAAGGGCAATACTCACCCAATCAAAATAATTCGAACGAACCTTACGACCCCAAGAACGAATAGACTTGATTGGAGAAAGACCAAACACTTCATCCAACATCACAAACATATCGATATCTTCAACGACGTAATCAAAAACAATGTCAACATCTGAAGCTCTCGGGACAAAGGGCCCCGTCCTCATGGAGTTGATTGTCCATGGTCCTTTGGTGGGTTTAAAGTCCTTCCACAAATGAGCCAAGGTCCAACGCAAAGGCAATATCACTTGCACGTGCTTACTTTTTGCACGAGCCTTCTCGCGAATCAGTTGTGCCTCTTTTGCACTAAAGGCAAGGGGCTTTTCTACTAAGCAGTGCAAATTGCTATCGAGAACCTGCAAAACAGTTTCGACTCGAATTTGAGCCGGAACCGTGACGAAAGCAAAATCACAAGAACCCTCAAAGTTTTTCTTAAAATCTCCCAAACTGCTATAAGTAGGAATTTTTTCACCCACAAGCTGTTGAAAGACTTTTGCTTTTGAAGCATCAGGATCAACAATCGCTGCCAAACGGACATTCAAACGTTTGCCCGCAATCAAAATATCTTTCAAAAATGAACGACCGACGTTCCCTGCTCCCACTAAAACAAAATTCTGCATCGCCGCTTTTGCCATTCAAATTTACCCTAACCTCTCATGATTCCGACTTTAGATGTTTTCACAAAATCTTCGAACTTATCAAAAACACTTTTTCCACCAAATTGCGAGTGAAGTTTTTCCATTTGTTCTTTTAAAGTTTTTTCTTTATTCAAATAAAGCGCTTTGTAGATTTCTTTTACAATCCGAATATCTTCTTCCGAATGCCCCGAACGTTTCATTCCCACTAAATTAGGACCCGTAATCTCACAATATTCTTTTGCACATAAGAAGTGAGGAAGATCCTTCATATATCGTGTTAATCCCGCAGAATACGTAAAACTTCCAATACGCACAAACTGAGCCACACCACACATGCCACTGATTAACGCATTATCAAAAACAGTCACATGACCTGCAAGGGCCGTGTGAGAAGCGATCGTAATATTATTTCCGAGCAGGCAATCATGAGCAATGTGCACAGAAGACATGATGTAATTATCACTCCCTACTTTGGTTAGACCACCGGCTTTTGTACTTCCTCGATGAATCTGAACGCCTTCACGAAACACATTTCGACTTCCAATAACAGCACGGGCCTGAAGCGCTTCGTCTTTTATAACCTGCGGAGGAGCCCCGAATGAGCAATAAGGGTAAATCTCATTAAGTTCTCCAATTTCACTTTGTCCCCAAATACAAACATGTGACTGAATGCGAGTTCCATTTCCGATTCGAGCTCCCGCTCGAATATGCGAATAAGGACCAACTTCTACGTCAAGCCCAAGCTCCACACCTTCTTCAATAATAGCAGTTGGATGAATTCTCCTATGACTTGTCATAAATCCACTTTTTGTCCTTTCAAAGCTTCTTTCATCACGGCATAAAGCTCGGGAAGTTTATCTTGAATGGCCATAATTTTAAGATCACGTCGAATGGGTCGAGCAGGAACTCCCCTGAGTTGCGAGCCAGCCTGAACATCACTTCCAATAGCGGAAAAACCGCCCACTTGAACCTGATTACCAACGGTCAAATGCCCCTTACTCACGACAAGTCCGCCAAGAGTCACAAAGTCTCCCATAATAGTTGAGCCCGCAAGCCCCACCAATCCACACAATATATTGTGCTTTCCTAAGCGGCAATTATGTCCAATTTGAACAACGTTATCTGTTGCTGAAAAATCTCCAATAACTGTGTCTTCTAAAACTCCACGATCAATTCCAACAAAAGATCCCAATCGCACTCCATCGCCCACCACCACTCGTCCGACATGAATGCGGTGATGAGGAAACGAACTTTGGGGATATTTAATAAAACCAAAACCCTGGCCGCCTAAGCTGACAGGGCCTCGAAAATAACAATTGTTTCCGATGATCGTGTCGTCTGCGATTCGACTTCCGCACCCAATACGAGTTCCCAAACCAATCTTCACTCGGGCTCCAACTCGAACTCCTGCCTCTAGAACAACTCCCTCAGCGATTTCGCAATCTGGACCAATGACGACATTGGTTTCAGCTTTCACATGAGAATAATTTTGAGAAAGCTTTTGAATTTCCTGTGGAGTCCCCGTCCATTCTTCTGGTGCTAACTTACGAAGCAATAAATCAAGGGCGGCTTCTGGATAATCCACTCCCAGCTCATGAGAAGCTAAAGAAGTTGATTTTTTGAGATCACGAAAAACAAGTCCCCAATCTGCTGAAACTTCTCCGTTTTTTAAATGATAACAAAAGTTTTTTGGGGAAGGATTCTCAAAAGAAGAAGACAAAGGAAAATCTAATTCTTGCCACTTTTTTTCAAGACAAGAATTCTCAGATACTTTGAATGTAAAGTTTTCTTTTTTTAAATAATCTAAAAAATCCTTAAGCGTGCGAAAGCAATCTCTTGGTTTAAATAAAAGAGTTGAATTCATTCACACTTATGACCTTATTTGTTTTTGCTATCGTATTTAGAAACAAGTTTTTCAGTTAGATCAGTTTTATCAGCGGCAAAAAGCAATCCTGCTTTGCTTTCAAAAACCATCTCAACACCGGCTTCTTTCCCAATATCGCCCATCATCTCAGCCAAGCCCTTAAGAATAGGTTGAGTTTCTTTCATTTCCTCTTGTTGCATTTCAACTTGAGCCGCCTGGTTTGACTGCTGAAGCTCAGCATATTTTTGCTGAAGAGCCATAACTTGTTCACCTTTGGCTTTTTCACTTAAGACAACGCTTTTCTTTTTAAATTCTTCCTGAGCCGTTTCGAAATCTTTTTTCTGTTTTTCGAATTTATCTTTTTTCTCTTTAAATTTTTTCTCAAGACGCGCTTTTGCTTCGCGGCCTTTTTTAACACCTTGTAAAGCCTTTTCTAAATCAACCACGCCCACCTTAATGGCAGACCATCCTGTTCCCAAAAAAGCCACTGAAGATAAAATAAGCAATGTTTTTTTCATCATGTAAACACCCTAAAACTCCCTCTGAAACAAGTCAAAAGAGGGCTCCGAGAAAGCGCCCATATGCGTCGGATTGATACTTAAATATCACGTAAACTAGAAGGTTGGTGCAATCATGAACTGAAATACGCTCTGACCTTTGGTATTAAAATGAGAGTCTGCCAAGGGGAAGCCCCATTCAAAGCGCAAAGGACCCATGGGAGAATACCATCGAATACCCCACCCAAAGTTAGAAAGAAGAGCTGGTTTTTGCCGAGCGATATCGCCATCCCACGAATTACCCAGATCAAAAAAAGCAACCGCTCGAATATTAGCTTCGGGTATTAAAGGAAACTCTAACTCATGGTTCATAATCAGCTTATGAGTTCCTCCAATAACATGCGGCTTTTTAGTTGGATCAGAGCCAGGCCTCGTTCCAACAAGCTCTTTAACTTTTCCAATGGAGCCTCCGTTATATCCACGAAGCGAAGTAACACCTCCAAGAATATAACGCTCAGAATCCGGGACATTATCACGATCAAACAAATTGAAAAGGTAACCAAATTCCAACCTTGTTCGATAAACAAGCTTCCATGCAACTCTCTGATAAAATCTCAAAGACCCATCAAACTTTTGAAAAGCGCGGCCACCTAAGCCCGCCACTTCTAATCCCGAATAAAAATACCACCCACTGCTTGGATCCATTCGATTGTTACGAGTGTCAAAAGTTAAATCAGTTCCCACTGCACTGATAACAGCATGAGAATCTTCATCTCTTGTAAAAATTTCTGGATTAATAGGTTCAGATAAATCTGTTCTTGAAAAACGATATTTTCCATCAAGAAGCCAATGGTCTGCGATTTCTTTTCCTAGCCTAAAACTAAAACCACGCTGATCTTGAAAATAAGTATAATCCTTATCGTTTTGAGGTCCAATTCTGCGGCGGGACCAAAAAACATTGGTGCCAAACAACCAATCAGAATCAAAAATTTTTGGATCTGTAAAACTTAAATCAAAGTTCATTGCTTTGCTCGAAGCCCATGAAGCTTGCAAGCTGATATCTTGTCCCTGTCCAAACAGGTTACTTTGCATGACACCTGCAACGATACTAAACCCCGCATCATTTCCGTATCCTGCTTGTAAATTGATTGTTCCCGTTGGTTTTTCTTTGACCTTAATCTCAAGGTCCATAATGTTGCTTTGATCTTTTCGAGTCGAAGTTAAAAACTTTATATCTTCATCAAAGAAACCAAGACGCCGTATGTTCTCGATACTTTTTTTGCGCTTTGTAGAATTTGTTAACTCACCCTCAATAAATTTTAGTTCACGTCGAATAATTTTGTCATGAGTTTTGGTGTTTCCCGTAACCTTAACCTCACCCCAATAAACTTTATCGCCCTTCTGGATATCAATCGTAAGATAAACTTTTTGATCTTTTGATTTGATCTCAGGTCGAGGAATAACGTTGGCAAAAGCATAACCCTCATCACCATACAAATCCCCTAATGCGAGAAGCCCCTCCTGCATCAAACCCGTCGAGAAGACATCTCCACTTTTCATTTTGAAAACTTCACGAAGCTTTTCTTCTGTAAATTCGATATCTCCCTTGAACTCTATATCTTCGAGATAAAATTTTTCACCTTCTTGAATATCCATCAGTATGTCGATGTATCGACGATCTTGACTCAAACTCACACGAGGTTTGGGGATTTTGGCTTCTATGTACCCTTCGTTCCCATAAAACATAGCAAGAGCATTGACGTCTCGTTCAAAAAAATCGTCGCGAAAAGTTCCACTGCCTGTCGCCCAAGAAAACATGTGCCCCTCAGACGTAAAAAGAACCTGCCTTAGATCTCCAGCAGGTATTTTTTTATTACCTAGAAGATTTAGTTTTCTAATTCTAACTTGTTCGTTTTCTGTAATATAGAACTTCAAATAAACATCAGAGTTGTCTTTAGAAACAGGAAGAACTTCAAAACGAACTTGGGCTAGGTAGTAACCCTTGTCCTCATATTTTTTTCGAAGCGCCGAAATTCCCGTTTGAATCTCAGAAAAACTTAAAACCCTAAAAGATTTTAGCTTTGTTGTTTCTTCCATCTCTTTTGTTTCAAACTCAGAAGATCCTATGTATTCAATTTTAGAAACATAGGGACGCTCAATAACTTTCACAATAAGCTTGTTAGCCTCAAGACTGAATTGAACATCTTTGAAAAAACCCAATGAAAAAATACTTTGAATATCTCGACGTACGGCCTCGGTTGAAAGAGCCATTCCCGGACGCAGAGCCATTTTTTCGATAACTGCAGATTGCTCGATTCTTTTGTTTCCGCGTACTTCGATCCCACCAAAAGATTCAGCTTTAGCGAGAGAGCTTAGAAAACAAAGAAAAAAAGCTGCGCGAAGCAGTCTAGAAAGACACTTAAGAGGTTTGTTTAACTGCATTTCTTCAATATTCCGTTCTCAAGCGAGTATTTTGTTTCATAGCGCATCGCAAGTGAGGAGTCATGCGTTACGGACACAAGTGTCATTTTTTGCTCGCGATTGATTTCCAAAAGTAATTCCAGTATTTCGAGCGACTTTTCACGATCAAGATTTCCCGTTGCCTCATCTGTAAAAAGTATGCGCGGACCATTAATAAGAGCTCTTGCTATGGCCACCCGCTGCTGCTCTCCCCCCGAAAGTTGAGAAGGAGATTTATAGGCTTTTTTTTCGAGTCCTACTCGCTGCATTAAATACTTTGCTCTTTCAGTTGGCTTTTGACCTAGCAGCGAAGCAGGCAACATGACATTCTCAAGCGCACTCAACTCTGGAATCAAATGATGAAACTGAAAAACAAAGCCCAGTTCCGTTAATCGAATTCGAGCACGATCTTTTTCTTTGAGATGAGCGACCTCTTGTCCATGAAGAAAAATCTTGCCCTTGTCTGGAGCATCTAAAAGACCCAAACAATTGAGCAAGGTGGATTTGCCCGAACCCGAAGGCCCCAGCAAAGCTACCGATTCACCCGAATCGATCTCAAGGTCCACACCTCTTAGGACGTGCTCGACAACCCCAGTTTTGTAATTTTTCGTGAGCCCTTCAACTTTAATCATGTGACCTCATCGTCTGTGACCTAATACCTCAACAATTTTCATGCGCGAAAGCAAGTAAGCAACGCCCCACGATATAAAAAGAGCGCTGAAAATTCCAAAAACGTAAACTCCTAATTGCTCGGGCAACGAAAAAGAAAAGACCAAATGATCTAAGTTATAAACTTCAGGAGGGAGGCGAATAAGTTTTCCTTTTTCAAAGAGAACAGCAACCGCCCAAGCACCCAGCATTCCCAGTGAACTGCCTAAAAATCCGATCATGAACCCCTGAATAAGAATCCATCTTCTCATTTGCCCGGGAGACATGCCCAAAGCACGCAACGTCATCATGTCTTTATCTCTTTCAAAGAAGATGACAAACAATGCAGCCGCAACATTCAAACAAGCAGCGAGAGTTAAAAATCCAAGAACCACACTTAAAACCGTACGATCAAAACCTAAACTTTTAAAAAAATTTCGATTTTGTTCTTTGGATGTTTTCACCTGAGGTTGTGCATCTCGAAGAGTTTCTTTGATTAGTTTTTGCAGAACAACAACCTCTGCTCTCAAGGAAACTTCATCATTGGGAGAAAGAGGTGGATAAAAACGAAAACCCATATAATCCCCGGGGCGATCCATTAATGTTTTGCCAGAACTTTTGAGATAGCACCGCAAAGAAAAATCATCCAAAATCACCCGACGAGAATCGAGCTCTTGTAGACCAAAACTTTTAACAGAAGCTACCTTCATTGATAAACTTCCCCTCAAAAGTCCTGGTAAAAGAATTTTTAAATTCTGTCCCTGCTGAACACCCAAGCTATCAGCTAAACTTTGGCCGATTGTTAAAAGAGGAAAAACGTCGCTCGAGGCACACTCCCTTTTTTGTCCCCACATACGCCTTCCCTCGAGCATGACACCGCGACCGAGCTTTGGCCCCACCAGCAAGCCCTGCCCTTGCCAGTAACTTTCTATAGGATAGGAAATTTTTTGAGCAAGCAACTCGTGCTCTCGCTCGGTTCTCCATCCAGACTTGTATGAAAGAGGTCCCAAAAAATCAGAAACACCCAAGGTTAACTGATTCTCAAAGCCTGTCACGAGGGCACGTACAAAACTCAGAGCACCCACTCCTAGAGCTGCAGAAATAAGCGCCACCCATAAAGAGGCACCCATTAGATAAGAAGCTTTTCTAATTTCTTGTCCGGCTTTTTTTTGACCAAAAAGCCACTTGTAAGTGAGAAGCCACCACTCTTTTGTAAGCACCGAAAAAGGTTATCCGAAGTGTGACCTTGTATCTAGGCAGCCGAAAAAATTCTCTGCACTCATTCTTTTAATGTTCGTTTCTCAATTGAGGAAACAAAATCACATCCCGAATACTGGGAGCGTTTGCCACAAGCATCACAAGACGATCAATTCCAATCCCCTCACCCGCAGTGGGAGGCATCCCGTATTCGAGTGCGCGAATGTAATCTGCATCGTAATCGTTTGCTTCATGATTGCCCGCATCTTTTTCTTTGAGCTGATCAAGAAAACGATTTTTTTGATCATCTGGATCATTCAATTCGTTAAAGCCATTGGCAATTTCCACTCCGTTAATAAACAATTCGAAGCGATCGGTTACATCGATACCTAAAGCAGAAGGGTTTTCACTTCTTCTCGCTAAAGGAGAAACTTCCACAGGATAATCTGTAATGAATGTTGGTTGAATCAACTTGCGATCCACTTCCTCATCAAAAATCTTTGTCAAAAGAGCGCCAAGACCCTCACGGCCTGTGATCGCAATTCCGTTTGATTTGAGATGCTGAACAATTTGCTCAGAACTTTTGAGATCACCTTTGAAAGATGAAAATTCCTTAACCGCATCTTCCATACTCATTCGACGCCAAGGACGTTTAAAGGAAATTTTTGTTCCTTGATAATCAATCTCATCACTCCCTGTAAGATCGATCATAATTTTTGTCACCAACTCTTCGGTCATATCCATGAGATCTTTGTAATTGGCATAAGCCATGTAGAATTCAAGCATTGTGAATTCAGGATTATGACGAGGACTAATTCCTTCATTACGAAAATTTCGGTTGATCTCGAATACTCGCTCAAGACCTCCCACAACAAGCCTTTTCAAATAAAGCTCAGGTGCAATCCGCAAAAAAAGTCTTCTATCCAAAGTATTATGATGAGTGATAAATGGCCTTGCTGCTGCTCCTGAAACAAGTGGGTGCATCATCGGTGTTTCAACTTCAATAAAATCTCGCTCGTTGAAATAATCTCGAACAGCTTTTGTGACTGCTGAACGGAGTATAAAAGTCTTACGAGTTTCTTCGTTACTAAATAAATCCACATATCGATGACGATAACGCTCTTCAACATCTGTCAGACCATGAAATTTTTCTGGTGGTGTGTGTAAGCATTTTGCCATCACACGTAGTTGAGTTGCATGTAAACTGAGCTCACCAGTTTTTGTTCGAAAGAGATGCCCCTCAACCCAAATCTGATCTCCCAAATCTAACGATTGGTACAACTCAAAGCTTGTTACATCCACTTGATCTTTAGCCACGTAGATCTGAAAAGGAGTCCCTCGTGAAAGAATTTTAACAAAACCCGCTTTTCCAAAAGAGCGCAAGAAGATTGTTCGGCCACCCATTTGGATGTTTCCAAAAGCCTTTAACTTTTCAGGATCTTTTTCGTCTTTAAATTTTTCAATAATTTCTGCAGCCTTGTGGCTTTCTTGTACGAAATGAGGGTAAGCAAGCCCCTTCTCTCTTAAACCCAGTAGCTTTTCGCGACGAATACGTGTTTGCTCATCAATCTCTTCATGGGACATGGCAAAGTTTTTAACATAATTAGCCCTAATAATCTCTCTCTTGTCGCTCTTTCTTCTGGATAAAAGTGGAACTAGAATAAAATCATGGCAAATCGTCTTCAACGAGGATCGCTTGCGATTCTTTTTTTGATAACTCTTGGATGCACCACTATTCCAGGCACCAACAAACATGCCTTCCTTATCACCTCTCCCCAAGAAGAAGCTCGAATGGGCATTTCTGCCTATCGCGAAATTTTGAGCAAAGAAAAAGAATCTACAAATAATCGCGCCCAAAAAATACTTGAAAGAGTTGGAAATCGAATTGCTCAAGTTGCCGAAGCTCGCCATCAGCTTGGATTCAAATGGGAATTTAAACTTATTGAAAGCACTCAACCAAACGCCTTTTGTTTACCAGGTGGAAAAGTTGCTGTTTACACAGGAATTCTTAAAATCATGCAAAACGAGGCTGCCTTGGCTATAGTTCTAGGCCACGAGGTGGCTCATGCAACCCTTCGCCATGGTGGCCAACGTATCGCTCAAAACATGGCCGTAACCGGCCTTGTAACGGGAGCGGCTCTTGCGGGAGGCTTCATTAAAGATTCAAATACACGTCGAGTAACGATCTCCGCTCTAGGAGCAGGGGCAACCGTTGGATTGATTCTACCTTTTTCAAGATCCAACGAAAGCGAAGCGGATTCCTTTGGACTCGAATATGCTGCTGCCGCAGGATATGACCCAAGTGAAGCCCTAAACTTTTGGAAGCGCATGTCGGAATCAGGAGGCAACAAGCCCCCTGAATTTTTATCAACACATCCTGCTGATTCCTCTCGAATTCGCAACCTCGAAGCTCTCTTAAGAGACGTTGAACCACTTTATTTAAATTCACCTCGATATGGTTTAGGAGAAAAATTATGAGCAACACTGAAGCAACTTCAACCCAAGAAAATTTTGCAATCGACATTGATTTTGAAACCTATGAGGTTCCAGCACCCAAGGCAGAAACCCTTAGAAACGATCTTGCAATACTCAAAAAAATTACTTGGCTTCATGATCTTTTTGCCTGGGTCAAAGAAAAAGGCGACGATTACCAAAACTCAGAACAAAATGAATTAATCGAAGCTACTTTTGCAAAACGCTTAAAGTGGGAAGACAATCACGTTCTTTCAAGCCTGGAATTAATTTTAGAAGCAAGTGACCTCGAAATTATCATTTCTCGAAAGAAATTTGCGATTCTCCAACAACTCCCCAAGGGAGAAGAAATTCTTGTAAGCTATTATAATCCGCTAGAAAAAGAAAACTTCGAGACCCTTCAAGGTTTTCTTCAAAATGAGCTGAAAGTATTTTCAAAAGCCAAAGCGGAACGTAATAAGCTTATTCAAGAGAAGTTAGCCCAGAAGAAACTTTCTCAAGAAACTTCAACATAAAAGAATCATTTAGAAAGAGCTTTTTAGATCTCTCAACTGCTTGAACAAATGATTTCTTTGTCACTTTGTGCTCGTACATGTTTTTTCTTTGATCATCACCAACCGCTTGAGATAAATCTTCAAGTTTAACCATTAGACTTAGACTTACCAATTCAGATGCGTTTGACCCGTCGGCTATTTCAACTCTTGCCTCTTCAAAAGATTTACGTGAGCTGTAGGGAAGAATAGAAAAGCTTGAATCATAGTTATCATTTGAGGGATCAACCATCTTTAAAGATGCTCTCATTGAATGAACATAGCGAGTGTCAGGATCTTTCCATTTGATATGAAGTGATTTCTGTTTTCCACTTTTCATTTTTTCTACTTCACCTGGATCAAAAACCATAACGCGATAAACGTTTCCTGTGGAATTTAGGTAGATCAACTCAGATGACATCGCTAAAGGATGAAATGAAAAATATTTTTTAGCAGAATCAAGGTCACTGACTGAATCGGGCAATAAACGAGGATTCGACTTTAAAATTAAATCTAAAGCTTCCTCAGCACTTGAAGCTTGAAGATATTGTTCTGGAGCCAAGTCTGCCAAGGTAAACTCTAAAAAAGCCTTCCAAAAAGAAACATTTTTATTCTCTGCTTTATCGTCTATACGGTTTAAAGTAGCCGCTCGAACACCTTCAACATTTAAAAAAGAAAGCAAAGTGATTATAAAAATTTGTTTAAAGTGATTTCCAAAAAAAGAACGAGACATAGCCCCTAATTAGAGCAATTCACATACCAATTTGACCTGAGCTTTAAACCAGCTTTCATTCGAAGATTTAGCTTAAATGTAAAAAAATTAGACATTTACGGAAAGCAAAATTGGGCCGTTCTAATCAAAATTCTTTTTCAACTCGAATACAGTCTGGAATAGCTAAAAGACCTTGTAACTCACTTACGAGTTCACGAGAAGGCTGTACGCGATACTCTGCTCCCACACTTAAGCGAGTTTGGAAACGGCCTCCTTTGAGAAGAACCAAATCCACCGGCACGGGACCGTTATGCTTTGTCAAAACATGCGCAATCTCAGCAAATAAAACATCGTGACTTAAAAAATTTGCAACTTTATCAAGAGCCACTTCGATATGAATCAGCCGCGGCCACTCATCTTGTAAATCCTCCAAACTTTGGACCGATGCCTCTCCTTGCAAGGAGACTTCTCCACAAACAAGACGCGCTTTATCTTCTTCAAAATCAAGTTCCGCACGCAATAAAAGTGCCTTGTCACTCTTGATTAATTCCGCAAATTCTTTGTAGTGATCTGGAAAGCTCACGACTTCCACTTGGCTCGTAGCATCGCCAAATTTGAAAGTTGCCATGAATTCTCCCGCTCTGCGTCCGCGTTTGATTCTAAGCTCCTTAAACTCACTCACGACTCCCGCTACAAGAACTTTTGTTTTGGCTTTCATTTCTTCAAGAACATGCAAAGGTATCGCCTGGAAGCGTTCAATTTTATCGGCAAATTTATCGAGCGGATGACCTGAGAGATAAATTCCCAAAAGATCTTTTTCCCATTGCAAGGTTTGCTTATCTTCAATTTCAAGTGCTGGAAGCATCGGTGGCTTGGCCGACGCGTGAGTATCTTCCAATGCACCAAACAATGAGAACTGTCCGCTACTTGCCGCTTCGCTTTTACTCGTCGCCCACTTCAAAGCTCCTTCGACGTTTGCCAAATATAGACCTCGAAGTTTCTGTACACTCACTCCCGCTTCTACAAGAGTGTCAAAAGCCCCCGCTTGAACCAAACTTTCCACGACACGTTTATTGATTTTTCGGGTATCTACACGAGAAAGAAAATCCCACAGATCTTTAAAAGGCCCCTTGCGACGAGCCTCTAAAATAACATCCGTTGCTGCTTCTCCCACGTTACGAATAGCCGAAAGACCGAAACGAATCGTTTTGTTATCAACGCACTTAAAATCACTCTCACTCGAGTTGATGTCTGGGGGAAGAATTTTTAAATCTCGACGTTTGGCATCTTGAATGTAACGAGCCAGCTTGTCGGTGTTTTCTTTTTCAATCGTCAAAAGCGCTGTGAAAAACTCAACTGGATACACAGCTTTGAGAAACGATGTTTGAACAGACAAGGTTGCATAGGCAGACGCGTGACTTTTGTTAAATCCGTAACCAGCAAACTTGGCAATCAAATCAAAAAGCTCAGAGGCTTTGCGAGGTTCCCGACCAAGCTTGGTCGCGCCTTCTACAAAGATACTTCGCTGAGCTTCCATTTCTTCGGCGATTTTTTTTCCCATCGCGCGACGAAGAAGATCCGCTCCACCCAGCGAATACCCAGCAATCACACGCGCAAGCTCCATGACCTGCTCCTGATAAACAATAACTCCGTACGTGTCGGAGAGAACTTCTTTCATCTCAGGAAAAAGAGTTTCGACGTTTGCTTTTCCTTGTTTACGAGCAATAAAATCATCGACCATTCCACTCTCAAGTGGACCAGGTCGATAGAGTCCGTTGACCGCTGCAATGTCATCTAATCTGTCGGGCTTCATACGCACGCAAAGATTTTGCATGCCTGAACTTTCTAACTGGAAGACTCCCATCGTATCGCCACGAGCGATTAACTCATAAGCACGAGGATCATGAACGGGAATTTTATTATAGGTAAATTGTGATTTTTCGGGATCCTCTGGATAGCGCTCACGAACCCATTTACAAGTCAGATCCAAGAGATCGAGAGTCACGAGTCCTAAGAAGTCGAACTTCACAAGGCCCGCTTCTTCACTCATTTTCATGTCCCATTGAATCAGAGGACGTCCCTCAAGATCCACCGACATGGGAGCCAGTTCTTTCACCGGACGACTTGCAATGATCACACCTGCTGCGTGTACTCCTGGCTGACGCAATCCTCCTTCGATCGAGCAAGCAAGATCAACGAGCTGTTTGTTGCGAGGATCGGAATCAACAAGCTCTTTAAATTCACGCACTTCTTTCAACGCTTCATCGATCGTGAGCGGCTTTCCTAAAATCACAGGAATAAGTTTTGTGATGCGATTGGTTTCTCCAAATGAAAAACCCATCACACGACCCACATCTTTCAGCGCGGCCTTACTTTGCTCTTTCAAGAAAGTGACGATCTGACAAACTTGTTCACTGCCATAGCGCTTCGAAACATAGTCAATCACCTCAAAACGGCGCGCCTGACAAAAGTCGATATCAAAGTCAGGGAGTGAAACACGTTCAGGATTCAAAAAGCGCTCAAAGAGGAGACGATTTTCAATCGGATCAATGTCGACAATATCTAAGGCATAAGCCGCAAGCGATCCCGCACCTGATCCACGACCAGGCCCTACGGGGATTTTTTGTGATTTTGCCCAACGAATAAAATCAGAGACAATCAGATAATATCCCGCAAAACCCATCTCAACGATGACTTTCACTTCGTAATCTAAACGATCAATGTATGTTTTTTGCTTTTCTGCTTCTGAAATTTTTAATTCTTTAAAGCGATTTTCTAAGCCTTCTCGAGCGAGCTCTGCAAAAACAACATTTTGATCTTTTTTTCCAACTTCAAAACTCGGCAAAAAATAAAGACGCTTACCGTCTTCTGTCTTGAAATTAAATTTTACATTGCATCTCTCGGCAATGGCTAAGGTATTATCGACCGCTTCGGGAATACTTGCAAAAGCCATTCGCATTTCTTCAGCGCTTTTCAAATAAAACTCTGAGGAAGCCAAACTACTTCGCGGATTTTGATTGAGAGTGAGACCCTTGCCCACCATCATCCACACTTCTTGCGCAAAAGCATCTTCACTTTTGACGTAATGAACATCAGAAGTAGCCACAACAGGTAGGCCTAGTTTTTTGGCTTCGTGAACGAGCCACTCATTGCAATCTGAATGCTGAGAGAGTCCACTTTCTTGGAGCTCTAAATAAAGAGATTCAGAAAAAATTTCCTTAAGATCTTTCAAAACCTCACGAGCCTCTCCTTCTTGATCTTGAAGAAGATACGAATTTGCAATTCCCTTCATTCCTGCTGTCAAAGCAATCATGCCCTGACAAGAATCTTTTAAAATTTCAAAAGGAATTTGTGGACGAAGCTCTCCTTGTTGAAAGCCAAACTCTGTATGAGCACGAGAAACTAGTTTTTCTAAGTTTTTGTAGCCTTCGGTTGTTTCAGCCAACAAAACAAGATGCCTTAGAAGTTGATCCTTACGTGTGACTCCTATTTCCACTCCGAAAATGGGTTTTACTTTAGCCTTTTGAGCGGCTTTTAAAAGGTAAAGTGATCCATAGAGATTGCCCCAGTCTGTGACGCCTATGGCGGGCATTCCCATCTCTGCAACCATCTTGGGAAGGTCTTGCATTTTGACAAGACTGCGCCCCAAAGAAAACTCTGAGTGCACATGCAAATGGACGAAACTCACAACTTTGGAACTATAACATCTCTCCAGCCCCTTGAGGACTATTTCTCTTCGAAAAGCTGCCCTAAAAAATCGTTATGCGGAGCGCATAACTCACATGACAACCCTCTACTCCGCAAACTCTTGCTCTTATTTTTTTTAAAAGAGACACTCATATTATGCACCTTAAAAAGCTTCTCCTTATTTTTAGCATTTTTTGGGTTTTTTTATCTTTTTCCCAAAGCCCTCACTCACCCTTTTCAGAAGAAGTGCTGACAGTTCCACAAATTAAAGCCCCTTGTGATCTAAAAAAAATTGCAGAAAAAAAACAACTTCCAACAATCAAAATATACGGAGAAAATCACGCCTCTACGGAATCTAAGAAACTTCATGAAGAACTCACATTTGAGGCTCGCAGAGGTGAATGCGTTGTTGGATTAGAGGGGGTTCTTTGTTCAAACTCTCAACATATTTTGAGAGACTACCTTCTTTCCGTTACTCGAAGAGAGCCTATCCCGGGAGATCAAAATCGTTTTTTTGGAATCGAAGATGAAATGGCTTTTTGTTTGGCAATTTTATTAAAAAATCATAATGAAGCCAAAAAGTATCAAGCTCAAGGCAACCTCGATGCGCTTTCAAACTTAATTACCAAAACGAAAAAAGATTTAAATCGCTATGCTTTTTTTAGGGAAGTTTTTGAAAAATTTAAAAATAAAGATACAGATCAAGTCTCAACTCAAAGTCAAAAATTTTTTATTAATTATTTAAGCGATAATTTAAAAAACCAGCCTCAAGAACCTTTAAAAGATATTGAAAAGAAACTAAATGAAATGCTGCAAGGATTACCTCAATCACTTGAAGCCTTAACTCTCAATATGATTGACACAATAAAGTCAAAAAAAACAAAAACCTCTCGATACGTTCCTGCTGATCTCGAAAAGTTAGTTAAAGATTATTTTAAAAGTGAAGATGCTTCTCTAGTCACTAAGACAGTGACTTTGGAATGGCGTAATTTCATATTCGCGGAAAATGTTTTGAAAGCTTATTGCCTAGCTTTGAGCAAAGAAAACACTCCCAAATCGTTTGATGTTGTCGTGGGAAAACTGCACGTTCCTGGAATCGAAAAGCTTTTGAAAGAAAATTTTGAGGGGACTTTGAGCTCAAAAGTTTTGACATCTTACTTGCCTTACAAATTAAACAAATCACTCTAAAGCTTTATTACTTAGGGTAAACCACGACGCCCTTGGTTTTCTCAGAAAGGATGTAATCGTAAAATTCTCTTTGAATCCAAGGCGGCATTTGCCAAACATAGTTCAGATGAAGCTTTTCTCTCATTGTCTGCAGTCCACCCACTGCGCCCTTACCCAAACCTTGCAAGGTGATAAACTCTTTAATTGTTTGTTCGGAAAGATTACTCGCTAAATACGGAGTTAACTTGAAAAGACTTTTCATCGCATCTTCAGGCAACTCTTTATTGTTAATTTTCACCTGAAACTCAGCAACTTTCTTTTTCACGGTCGGCACAGACAAAAGCAACATGGAATAATTTCGAAGCAAAAGCTCCAGTTTGCGATACTCTTCTTGATTTATTTTTCCTGATTCAAAGTGATTTTGTGTTAAGCGAGCCATCGTTCCTAGGACAGGCAACTGATTTTCTCGGCCCTTAATCATCTTAAGTAACTCTTTTACACTCAGCTCATCGATAAACTTTCGAAGTTGTAAAAAATCTTTTCTCGTAAATTTTTCGCTTCCATTTTTTTTCATATCAGAAAAAAATGTTGTGGCTCTCACGATTTTTTTAGGATCATCAATAGACGGCACATTTTTAAAGACTGTTGTGAGACTCAAATTTGCCGACAAATCTGCTTCGGCAGCTTCTGCCAAAGCAACCCGTTCCGAGTCTAAGCGCTCGAGAATATCAAAAAACTCCTGCGGTTCTTTTTCATCAAGGTATTTAAGGGACACCTTATTTTCTAAAATTTTATTCTTAAATAAGGAGTGACTATGAACTTGACGAACATATCCAATCAGCCCCTTAAGCATGTCTCTATTTTCAGCAAGAGGGACAAAGATTTTATCTATATCCCTGGGAACGTTGACAGTCGCTCCTCTATCAATCGCATTCACAAGAGCTTCCGCAAAATAATACGTATCATTAAACGTTTTGGTGAGATCAGGACGAACGAAATAGGCAATGGTATCGAAATTATCGAGTGTTAAAAAATCACCTGAAGCCGGAAAAGTCATTTTTGTCTCTTCGACTCCAAATTTAGCTGCAAATTTTCGAGACAACCCCTTTCTCAAGGGAGAATATCCCATAGGGAAAAGCTGGGAAACTTTTTCAAAAAGTGCTTCCCCTTCAAGCTGACTGATGTCAAAAAAGGAATTTGCAAAGCTCATACTTGCTAAGAAAGTACAAAAATAACCTTTGCGATTGTCTCCAGAGAAATCGTATTCAGATCCAATTTTTGATTCCGAAAAATCAGCGGCTTTTTTTCTTATCTCTAAGTTTTCAGCCTCTATTTTTTTTCGATCATTATATCGAAGAACAAATTGTTCATAATACTTGTCTCGTCTTCGATAAGAATCTCCATAGGTGGGCCAAACACCTTCTCCCATGATGGCCTCTACCACATGCCCCTCATTTGAATCACGTTGGCCGCGGTAAACCCACATATGTGTTAAACGTCGCTCAGGATAGGTATACTGAGGAATAATGGCTGAAAAGTAATCAGAGCTCACACTCAGACTTACGTCACCATCTTGAAAATCATAATCAGCTCTATTTTTAAGTGTCCATTCAGGATGTTTTTCATCTTTTTCTTCTCGAAACTTCCAAGTTCCATCTACCTGAGCGTCGAGCCAATAAGAAGTTGGGTTGCTTAAATGATACTGCTCAAGAGCAACATCAAAAATCCAGTTCAAAAGCTTTAAACTTTTTCGATACTCAGACCCATACTGAGGATCGTGAATATTTTTTAATCGATAAAGACGATACGGAACTAGAGATTCAATCACTTTCTTTGAATAAAAGAAAAGACCCTGCTTGGATAAACACTCTAAGAATTTATTTCGTGAAGGTTTATCATCGGCAAAATATCCCAAACAATTTTCCATTTTTGAGGGACGATTATTTTGAAGCCATAAGGAATCATTGAACTTAAGCAGAGCTTCGGGAGAAGTGCCAGATTGAGCCGCATATTCCTGTAAAGCCACACTTCCTCGAGCTCGAGCCTCTATTGAAGGTGAAAGACTCTGCTTTGAGCAGGAAATAGAAAAAATAAAAATAGTAAAAGAAACGAACAAAGAATTTTTTGATTTCATAAATTAAAGGTTGAGAAAGCCTCGAGAAATGAGAACTGAGTTTTTGTGAGACTCAAGTATCATATAAGTTCTGAGCACTGTATGAGAGAGGCACTCACTCTGTCAATGAGATTGGGATAAGTTGCCTGCTAAAAAAAATGAATAAATTCAATTACTTATTTTTAAAAATAAGCAAATGGAACACTATTGACATAGCGTTCCATTTGTGTGGATTGTTTTTTTAAATCTATTACTTCAAAGAGAATGGATAATATTCAACTTCCGCAGAAGCTCCAGAAGGAGGCGACGGAAATCTCCACTGCTGCAAACGCTTCATGAAACATTCAATAAGCGCATTGTCCCCCGTGCTGTTATCCATTTGCCTGACTTTCGCCACGGCTCCACCGCTGACGATTGTCCACGATAAAGCAATTTTACCTGCAAGATTTCCATTCCTTTGCTTTGCTTGCTGATAGCAAAACTCTAGTTCGTTAAAGTGTGCTTTAACCACGCGATCAATTTCTTCTTTTGAAATTCCCGCGCCTACAGAAATACCACCTGACTCTGTAGAAATAAGCGCAGGGCCATTACCAGGAATTCCACCTAGGCCACTTCCTTTAGCTCCTTGACCAAAGCCCTTTGTTCCCAATCCGCCAACTCCCACAACGGGCTCCGTTCCTCCGCCACCCGATCCAGTTCCCTGTAAGCCTCCTCGAGGACTTACACCTTTGGCACTTTGCAGACCACCGCCACCAAAGCCACTGAACTTCATCTCGAGATCATCGTTGCCGCCATCAGATCCGGAAAGCTTTGCAAGCTTGCTTGTAAGACCTGAACTCTTCAAAGAATTCAAGAGGCCATACTTACTTACTTCGTTAGACTTACCTTTACCAGTTGCACTTGTATTTGTTGGGCCAGGTTGTTTTGTGTCAGGGCCCTTCACTTTGGGAGCAACAGTCACTCCTGTTTCATTCGGAGAATCCTTCACACCACGCTTACCTTCTGGTCCAGGACTTCTCTTACCCTCTCCTTCATTTCCACCCAACTGATTACGTTGTTGATTTTTAATAGCGTCAGGAATGTTTTTCTTTTCTTCCAAGCCGACACCTGTTTTAGATTTATCCGCAACTTCCGTCACAGGCTGAGGAGGAAGAGCTTCTTTTTTAGCTTGATAAGTCTTGATTAAGATCTTTCTAAATTGCTCAGGAAATTCTTTTACTTCACCTTCAATAGGTTTTTGAAAGATCATACCCAAAGTGATCAAAAGAAAGACTGAAGCAAAAACAGTCACAAACAAACTCCAGAAAACAGGGTCCTTTTCTAAGACAGGCCCTCTCTCAAGAGCAGGAGGATCCGGAACAAACATTAAAAAGAAATGAACGGTTCCTATTTTCACTTTAGCAATGTCGTTGCCACCAAGTTCAATTTTAGTGCGACCACTTTTCACAAGCTCTTCACTTGTGTACATATGCCCATTGATACGAGCACTCATTTTCATTGCTGGGTGAAGATTTACCTCAACGCGACTTCCATTAATTTCAACAAACTTATATTTTTGAGGAATTGCAGAATCAGTTACTAAATAAGTTGTCTTGATCCCATCACCTAAAGTAATAGTTTCTCGTCCTCTTTTGTAATGATCAATCGCAAGAATTGTATCTTCCCAATACATTGTGATTTCTAGTTCTTCGCGAGCTTTTGCTGAAGCCTCACCACGAACACTTGCACTCTCTTTAAGGCTTCGAACAACAGTGGCTTCTCGAGGACTCTTCACAACAGGCGCCTCGTAGGAAGGAGGAGTTGAAACAGCGGCGGCTTCCATTCCCCCACCAACAGAAACAGAAGGCTTCACAGGTTCGGGAATTGGTAGATGAGTGGGATTTCTCTTTGAGGGAGCAGGCGGAGTTGTAACAGGACGAGTGACTCGGACGATTTTGATATCAACATCCGCAACTTTAACCTGGTCATTTTCACGCAAAATTGCTTCCACAATTTTAGAACCATTCACAAATGTTCCGTGCGTAGAAGCTAAATCAGTGATCTTCATTTGCCCATCTTGCAAAATTTCTAGCAAAGCATGTATTCGAGAAACCTGTGGGCTTGGAACTTTAAAGTCTGCAGAGGATATTCGCCCTAATATGACTTTATCCTGATCAAAGGACTGCCTTGCAATCAGTGTGTTACCTTGAAAGACCGATAATTCAATTACTGCTCGATTGTTGCTCATTTAATCCCCCTAAAATCCTTTTTATCGACCCGAGTATCCACTCGCATCAAGCACTTCACGTTTGAACGATGTTCTGACTGGAATCAAACTTTTGCTTTTTCGCGAAGGACGCTGATCAAAAGTTGCTTGATAAGGAGAGTAAGCTTTTCCAGACAAACTTAAACCCTCGAAACGAAAATATTGCTTTGCAGGAACCTTCACCAAACCTTTTTCCGTTTGACGAACAACCCACCCTTCACTGCGATCTTGGCCGTAAGAGGTCAAGCTCAACACAGAAACAAACAAAACAATCACATTAAATTTCATAGACGCCTTATTTTTGTTTTTTGCCATTATTCTTCATCCTTTGAATTCTCTTTAGAAACTGCCCCAGCTTCAGAACCCTGACCCATGAAAGCAAGCGACTTAAGTTTCTTTACATCTGCATCTTCTTCAACTCCTGACAAGATTTCTTGTGCTTGCTTGAAGTCACCGACTTGCAAATAAAGTGAAGAAAGATTTTTAACAACTGTTCTTTTGTTGTTCGCTTCAGCACGAGAGCTCAAATCTAAAAGCATAGATTCAGCCGCAGCCCCGCGTCCTTCTCTCCAATCAAAAAGAGCTCCTAAGAAATCCATATAGAATTTCTCTTCCGAAGAAGCTTTTTCTGAAGAACGTTCTAAAAGATCTTGAGCTAAAAGAAATGAGCCAATTTTATTTTGCTTAAAACTTTTCTCAGCAAACTCAGTCAAAGGACGCTTATGGTTTAATTTTGGGATCCACTGCAAATCAGGAACTGATCGACTCATTAAAGACTGAACACCTTTGTTCCAGATGGCTTTGGATCGGCAAGAATTTAAACCTGCTCCACGAATCTTTAGCTCACTCGCTTTTACCAAACACAAATCAATTAAAGACTTGGCTTTATCGTTAAAAGATTTAGAGAATTTTTCGAGTTCTTTCTTGGCTTCAGGATCGCTCACTTTATCAAGCTCTTCTGCTAGATTTTTATACATATCTGACAAACGCTCTAAAGACTTGAGAGCGGAAGTTCCATCCCCATAGCCCACAACTGACTTGTAGCTCTTTTCAAGAGACTCAAGGCTTCGAACTTTTTCAGTTAAAGTTCTCGCAAGCTTTGCAGGAACGGTTGAAACCTTTGAACTTGTATAATTTTTATATTTAGGTTCAATTTGTTGAAAAGCAACCTGACCCATGGCCTCTTTAACAGCTAAAGAATAGTTGGCACTTGGAGGAAAGCGCTTCAAAAGTCCAGGATAAGCAGACGAATTTCCCGCTCTCACTTTTAAAACGACATCCGCTTCATCCAATAACTTACGAGTTTTTGAATTTAATCCTCTGACAGACTTGAACTCCTCAACCTCGTTAAGATTTGCTCCTTGGCGATAAGCCAAAACGGTTACGACATAGTCTTTATTAGATCCATTTTTAAAGTCTTTGAGATATTCCTTGCCCGCTTTGACCGTTTCAGACTTTAAAGAGAGTTCAGGCTTGAGCTCAGGAATAACTGCATTTTCTAAATGCGATTTTACAAAGAAAAGGTTTCCAAGAATCTTTTCTCTTTCTTGCTCGCTACCCTTGTAATCTCCTAGGACTTTTGTGTATTGACGAATAGCTTCTTCAAAGTCTGCTTTTTCAAGCAAAGAGTCAGCTTGATTTAAGTAAATGTTTTTTGCGAACTGACTCTTGGGAAAATATTTAATGAGTTCAGCCTGAGCTTTTTCAGCTCCAGTCTTATCCTCTGCACGTTTGTAGAAAACCACAGCATTATTCAGAACTTTTTCTTTAAGCTCTCCACTCAACTGTGAACTTACTGCTAAGAAGGCTGCCGCTTTTGCAGATTGTTCTGACTTATCTTCTTCGGGCATTTTTTCAACTTTTTTCACAAGAGCTTTCTTGCGAACATCGTTTATCATATCTTTGAACTTGTCGCCGCCCGTTGCCATCAACGTCGCATTAGCTGAAAACTCATTTGCATCTTTTATGAGAGCATCATAGTTTTCACCTTTTTCGTGTAAATAAAGAATTCTCTCTGCAGCATCTACACCACGCTCTGTGTTTCCGAAACGACTGATGATCGCTCGAAGAGTGCTCATTGATTGATCCTTTGATCCCGACTCAAATGCTTGGTTTGCACTTGCGTACATCAAGTCACCTGCACGTTTATCATTTGGATAGCGAGAAACAAAATCGTTTGTTACCTCTAAGAGATCTTCATTATATTTTTTGTCACTCTTTGCCGCTTCTCTAAAACAAAGAATCCTATTAAAGGCTGCAATCGTTTCATATTTACCAGCGCCCACCTTTAGATACTCAGCCGCCGATTCAATATATTCACCCGCCTCATAAAGAAGATCCGAAAAATAATAACGCATTTCATGAACATTCTCCGCTGTATCTGGGTTCTTTGAAGGAACAAAAGCAAGATAAGTCACGTATAGGGGCTTTACCCTTTTTAACTGTGTAGGATTATTTTTCTTTTGTGCTGATTGGTGAAAATTCTTAGCGTCTCTTCGGACAATTGCCACAAGATCATCCACCATTTGCTTCTCTGTGTTTGAATCAAGCTTTTGAGCCTTTAACCAAGCTGATCCTGCACCGTAATCGCGTAAAAGATCCGCTAACTTTTGAGCATAAAGCTCAAGATTACCAGATTTCTTAGCATTCTCTGATCGATCGATTGAAAGATCTCTAGCAAAGCTAGCAGTCGGAGATTTTGAAAGAAGTTTACCGTAGAAAAACTCAGCGATCTTGTAGTGACCTCGATCTTTTGCTACCTGAGCTGCTGTTAACTCAAACTTCTCTAAAAGTTCTTTATTTCGAACGCTCTCTCTAAAATAATTCCATCCATCATTGTACTGACCAGACAATGCAAAAGCAGAAGCAAGATCTGAATAAGCTTCACGAATAAAGCTTAGGTTTTGAGAACTCTTATCATTTTTCGAGAGGTCAACCGTCTTCAAAAAAGCGAGTGTTGCTTTTTTGTAATCTTGCTGATTGCTATAGCACCATGCTGCACGGTAAGTCGCATAGGCTTTTAAGCGAGCAATTTCAGCGCTTTTAGATGCTGCAACATCAAGATAGAGAGGCAAAGCTTTTTTGAATTGACTTGATTCAAAATAAGCATCCGCAAGAGAAAGCTTTGCAAGTGCAGCTTTTTCACTTTGAGGAAATTTCTTAGTTAACTCTTCAAAGTATTTGATTGCATCTTTTGACTCACCTAAATCGTTGTAAGTTGTTGCAAGATAGAAAAGAACCTCATCTCGTTCAATCATATAAGATTTACCAGATTCTGAGTTACGACTTGCTTGTTCTAGTTCATTATAAAGGAGCAAAGATTTTTTTCGAAAAGCATTCGCTTGCGGAGTTTTCAAAACTGGTCGAACTTTTCTTCCACGTTCAGCAGAAGAAAGACCATTCCATTCTTCGACTGCTTTTGCCCAACTTTCTGATTCTCTAAAAGCAATCATTCGAGCGCGATCGTAATAAAGCTCAGCAAGTCGCATTTTCAACTCACCAATTCTTTTCTGCTGAGTTTCCCGCTTAATAAGCTTTTGAATTTGATCAACGAGCTCCTCAGTCTTTTCATCGACTTTTCGAAGACGAGCTCCTTCGAGCAGAAGGTCGTTTTGATTAAAACGAGGAACTTCCCTCATTGTTACTTTTTGCGTGATACGAATACGATCAAGGTCAATAACCTTTTCCCCTTGAACTCCAGCATCAATTTTTTTTGATTTGCCAACGGCTTTCCAGTTGATCTCAAGAGCAGAGACCTGAAGTGAGTAAAAACTTCCTAAAATAAAACTGCTTCCAAACAAGAATCCCTTTATATGCCGTTGTAATTTCACCGCGCCCCCTCCTCACACACATCTGTTGTTGCAAAAGCGTATCCGCCTGTTTCATCTCTCCAGAACTCACCTTCAAATGGCCAAAACTCATAACCCCTTTGAAGTTCTTTTTTAAAGTCGATTGACTTGTTAACGGGCCCAGCTGCTCGAATCAATCGATCACGAATTTTTGTGTTGATCTCAAGATCTGCAGCAAGAGCGCCTTCAAGACTCTCTTTTGCATCACTTTTCATTTTCTCAAGAGAGGCTTGAGAATATTTTGCAAGTTTTGAGAGGTAAATTTCTTCCATTCGATCAAAAACCTTTAAATGAACTCCGCGAATTCCCTGAAGCTCACGCACTCGGAAGTCACCATCAATTTTTTTTCGCTCAAAACGTAGTTTTTCAATTGAGCTTGAAAGATTTGCCACGTAAGGCTGAGACGCAATACCATCCCACACTCTATCCAAAGAAGATGTTTCTTCTTTCATGACTTTTCCAGCAAATGATTTCAATTGCTTGTAAAAAGAAGAGGGGTTTCCAGTAGCAGAAGAAACTGTCGCAAAAGCAGAGTTTAAATTCCCATACTCTTCCTTTAACTTCTTCAAAGCTCTGCCCGCCATTTCGTAATGACAAAGTTGAAATAAAACAATCGCCTGGAGGAGATGTTTTTCGGGATTAAACTTTCCCGCCAAGAAAGGACTTCGCAAGTTCATCAGCTGCCCCAGAGACAAATTATAATCTTCTTTATGAAAAGCAGACCATGCCCCTACGAGTTGACCACGATACCAAGCAGGTGAGGCACGAGTTACAAACTTTAACTCATCTAAAGCCTCACTGTATTTTTTAACTTCAAAAAGCACCAAGGCTCTCTGCAAACGAATCTCTGAAAGATCCACACCCGATGTTTGAGAAAAATTACCACTCAGTACTTCAAGGGCGTCTCGATAATTTCCACTTGCACTCGAAATAGCGCTCGCAAGAACAATGGCCTTAGATTTAAATACAGAGGGTTCGAGATTTAAAATGCTCTGAGAAGAAGGAAGCAAAGAGCGAGCTTTATTAAGATCTCCCGCAATCAAAGCTTCTTGAGATAGAGCAAGGCGCATTCCCATGCTTTCTCCTGAAACTCCCTGAATAAGTCTCGATTCACCTAAAACAAAAGAAAGCATTCCAATCTTACTTAATGTTTCTAAGCTAGGTCGAGATCGATAGTTTGCAACATACTCAATAAGCGCCGCATGTTCGTAACCCATTCGTTCAAAAATCAATGCACGTAAAGCGCGAGCATTTGGATCGTTAGAAGATCCAAGCATACGCAAGGCCTGATCAAACATTTTATCATCAATTAAAACTCTAATGGACTCGCCAGAGACTGCCATGGGACGAGCGCTTCGTCTCATAACTGGTTTTTGAATATTATCTATCGTAGAAGTTTTAGTTTTTTTTGTACGAGCTGCGTGGGAAACGTTTAAAGAAGCCCCAACAGAAACGGCCATCATTAAAAAATTTATCTTTTTCATAATTCAGGTGCTCCTAAAAGAATCCCCGCTCCTAAAACAACGTTAAAGCGATTACCAACACCGCTCTTGATATCAGCGTAATCTCTCAACTCAAACTTAAGAGTTGATCGACGATTCATAAAAACGCGTGCGCCGAGACCGCCCATGATTGTAGGTGCTGAACCCACTTCAAACTGTGTCACGCCTCCACCTGCAAACAAATAACCCTCAAAGTTATAAATGTTTTCTGCTGTGGCCGCTTTTCCCCGAAAAGGAGCCCACTGCAAAGCGCTACCCAAAGTCATAACAGGCTCCACGCGCTCAATTTCGAGTGCAGTGTTATTTTTAAAATTACGAGAAAAACCTGTTTCTAAATTTGTAAAAAAATTGAGATGGAGAGCCTCAATCGCAAAACTTTCACTCAAATGATAAAGATAACCAAATCCCATTGATAACTGGCGACGAAAGCTATCACCAGGCTGAATTCCAAGAGTAAAAGGCATGATCTCATGACGGCCTTTTTTGAAAATATATTGGTGCTTCACCACAAAAATGTGATTCAAAGGTATGGACTTAGGGCCATTGATTAATTCATCGATATCACTCGAAACTTTTTGATCTGCAGCCTTTACCTTAACCGTTTTAACTTCTGAACGAAAAGAAAAGTCTTGATCATCACGATTGTCAGAGGAAGAGTCAGTGCTACTTTCTGAAAAAGATTGCTTCGTATCATTTAAAACTTCTTCTTCAACGTAAGGAGTAGAGGATCTTGATCCCTTAGCTCCACTTAAAACTTCACCTTCAAGTTCTTCTAAACTTTGTTGTGCAAAAAGCGGTGTGGCTAAAATAAATGCAAGCATAAATGCGAACGCATTTTCCTTGCTAAGACCTTGACGATAAATCATGCACTCCCCCCAATATAAAATTTACCTTAGCTTCGGGAATTCAGGCACTTAGTAAGAACGAAACTACAGTCCGAGGAGCTATGCGTCAGGCGGTAAATTGACGAAGTCGCTTGAGAACTTTTTCTTTTCCAAGGGCTCCCACAACAATCGCCATGTCAGGACTTTGCAAATTACCCGTCAATAAAACTCGCACGGCTTTTGCAACTTGAGGCATTTTTAACGAATAGTGAGTTGCAACAGTTTTAAAAATCTCAACAGCCAAATCAGGATTCCATACTTGTTTTTCAAACTCAGTAGCCACTGAAGCAATCCAATCCCTAGAGGTTTCTTTTAAGATTTTTTCCTGACAAAGAGGATCTATACTTACATCATCCAAATACCAAGAAAGAAGCCCCTTCACGTCTTTTGCTTTATGAGCTGAGCGCTGAACAGTTTCGAGTAATTTTCTTGATCCTTCTGCTTCTAACATGAAGTGAAGATCAAGCGCGGCACTTTGCTTGATAAACTCTACAAAATCTTGTGGAGTTTTCTGCTTTAAATATTCTCCATTGATCCAATTCAATTTTTGCACATCAAAAACAGACGGGGACTTTCCACAGGCTTCTAAAGAAAAAAGCCGCTTGAGTTCATCATCATTAAACAATTCTTGATCTCCGTGACTCCAACCCAATCGAATCAAAGCATTGCGAAGAGCCTCAGGTAAAAAACCTTCTTCCGCATACATGTAAACACTCACAGCCCCATGACGTTTGCTTAGCTTTGCTTTGTCAGGCCCCAAGATCATCGGGCAATGCGCGTATTTTGGAGGAATTCCTCCTAGAGCTTTGATCATGAGTAACTGCTTAGGAGTATTATTCAAATGATCATCCCCACGAATCACATTTGTAATCTTCATATCCAAATCATCCACGACAACACTCAGCTGATACGTGGGAGTTCCATCACTCCGGAGAATAATCAAATCATCCCCTTCAGAATTTTCAAAAGTTACATCTCCTAAAATTCCATCTTGAACAATCGTCTGCCCAACATCAGGATAACGAAAACGTAGTACAAAAGGCTTTCCCTCTTCGCTCGGTCCTGGCTTTCGATCACGCCACGGACTGCGAATGCGCGGCTGACCTGTTTTAGCCTGAGCCTCAGCCCGCATTTTTTCTAATTCCTCTGTTGTGAGATAACATTTGTATGCGTTGCCTGTGCTCAAAAGTTTTTGAGCAGCTGCGCGATATTGCTCTTGTCGCTCACTTTGTTTGTAGGGGCCCTCATCCCAGTTAACCCCTAACCATTTAAGTGACTTTAAAATTTCATCTTCATATTCTTTTTTGCTTCGAGCGAAATCAGTATCTTCAATTCGCAAAACAAAAGATCCACCATATCGTTTGGCATAATAGTAACTAAAAAGTGCGGTGCGAGCTCCACCTACATGTAAATGACCCGTTGGAGAAGGAGCAAAACGCGTTTTAACCATTGTTCAAAGATAGCTGCGCATGAAAAATACTTCAATAAGCTTCTCTTCAAGGAGTTTCGATCACGATAGCCATTCCCTGTCCACCACCAATACACGCACTTGCAACTCCCATCCCTCCGCCCATTGACTGAAGAGAGAGCGCAAGAGTTCCTGTCAAACGAGCACCAGAAGCAGCGAGAGGATGTCCCACGGCAATGGCTCCTCCGTTAATATTAGTTTTTTCGCGATCAAGACCCAACTCTTTTTCGACAGCGAGATATTGAGCAGCAAAGGCTTCATTCACTTCAACCAGCTTGTAATCCTTGTGACTTTTAATTCGAGAATCATTTAAGCGAGCGGTTGCTTTGAGAATGGCGCCCACTGGGCCCATTCCCATTTCTTCGGGCAAACAACCCACCGATGCCCATGATTTGATCTTTGCAAGGATAGGAAGCCCCTGACTCCTTGCCCACTCTTCTTCAGCCACAAGAAGAGCTGCAGCTCCATCACAAATGCCGCTTGCGGTACCCGCAGTGACCAATCCCTCTTTTTTAAATAGTGAAGGTAGTTTAGCAAGACCCTCAAGTGTTGCTTGAGCGCGAGGATGTTCATCATTTTCAAAAACAAGCGACCCTTTTTTATTTGCAAATTCGAGAGGGACAATTTCCTTTTTAAAATAAAAAGACCGACTTGCCTCTTGATATCTTTTTTGAGTTTCAAGGGAATATTCATCCACCTCTTGTCGAGAAATCTTGTACTTTTCTCCCACTCTTTCCGCTGTCATCGCCATGGGCATCTTGACATGCATGTCTGTCAAACTTGCATTCAAATAATCTTCGAGCTCTCCGTGACCTAAACGGTAACCAAATCTAGCCCCTCTCAAAACGAAAGGTGTCTGACTCATGGACTCCGTTCCTCCTACAAGCACACACTTCGCATCTTCATTTAAAATTTGATAAACCCCCTGAACAATTGCTTCAAAACCCGAACCACAAAGTCGATTCACGGTGAGCGCTGGTTTATCAATCATTACCCCCACCCTTAAACCCACATGACGAGCAAGATAAATGGCATCTCTAGAACTCTGACAAACATTTCCCCAAACAACAGCATCAATATTTTCGGGTGAAACTCGAGAATCCACCAGCACTCCTTGCGAAGCTTTTTCTGCAAGATCCGTAGCAGAAAGCTGAGCGAGACCGCCGCCAAAAGCTCCAAAAGCAGTTCTCTTATAGGATACAATCACAGCTGTTTTCATTTATTCAAACTCCTTAGTTTCTTAAAAACATTTTTGCTTGGTTGTTATAAAAGCTTCAGGATGATCGCTCTTAACAGACTTTAGCCACTTCATAGCTTTTTCTTTAGTTGGATAAGGCCCTTTCAAAATTCGAACCCAAATTTTATCTTTTATTTGAACCTTACAAAACTTTACATTTTCATTTTCAAAAGCTTTGACTGTTTCAACCTTGAGATCCTCAAGAGAGATCGCTTTCAATTGAATTAAAAAAGAGGTGAGCGTTCCTTTGAAAAAGGTTTTTTCGGGAACCTTTTCAACGACTATTATTTTTTTTAATTGAATTTTCCACACCAAATCACCTTCCGCATCTTTTGAAGCAGGAATTTGGCGATTAAAAGGCTCGTGCCCCTCGGCTTCAAGGCGAAGTTTTTTACTTTCTGCAGGAATCACAAAGTCAAAAGGCGCAACCCCCACCTTTTCCTCATCTATAAAAACACTTGCCCCCTCCGGTTCGCTCAAAATCTTGAGATGAAAATCGCTAGAAGATGAAGTTTCTAAACTTGTAATAGAAGATGCTGAAGATTTAGATCCGGAGATTGAATAGTTTTCAACAACATTTGTTTTTTCTTTTTCAAGCGCTAAGTTTTTTCTTTCTTTTTGGATATAAAAAAACAAAGCTACACCCAAAGCTAAAACAAAAATAAACATTGCATTTTTTTTCATATGTACCTTCTATGAATCTATTGCCCTTACTTGGTATCCAACTTCTGTCACAGCTTTTAAAATTTCACTTTGATGATCTCGACCTCTGGTTTCCAAATGAATCCTTAAAACAGTCTGCCCTGGGGCACAGTCTGAAGTGAGCCGATCATGGGAAACCTCAAGAACATTTGCTCTCATCGAGCCCAAAATTTTCGTCACCTGGGAGAGCTCTCCGGGACGATCCTCAATCTTTACCTCGAGATTTAATCGACGATGCTCAAAAATCAACCCTCTTTCAATGATGTTTGTGATACGAGGTAAATCTATGTTTCCCCCACACAGAGAGAAAACAAGCGGTCGCTTGATATCTGCCTTTGATTTTCCGGATAAAACGGAAGCGACACCTGCAGCTCCCGCACCTTCAACAATAAGCTTAATTCTTTCCATTAATAAAAAGATTGCCCAAGAAATATCATTGTCTGTCACAATCGAAACGTCCGTTGCATATTTTGAAATTAATTCAAACATTTCTTGAGTTGGATTTTTAATCGCTAAACCTTCTGCTAAAGTTCTGACTCGAGATTCAGCTATCGTTAATTTTTTTGACTCAAAACTCAAAGCCATTGAAGGAGCCGCATCGGCGACAACTCCCAAAAAGCGTGCCTCTTTAAATTGAGACCGAAGGGCGCAGGCCACTCCACTAAACTGCCCTCCTCCTCCAATTGGAATAATGAAATCACAATCGCTCGGATTGACTCCATAAACTTTAAGTTGCCGAGAAAGTTCCAAACCCAAGGTACCCTGACCGGCAATCACTTCTTGATCTTGATAGGGATGAACAAAAACCGAATTCTTGGTTTCTTTTAAAACCTGCAAAGCTTTTTCATAAGCTTGATCATAAATAGCCCCGTGCAAAATAACTCGAGGACCATACTCTTCTGTCGCCTTAACTTTCACAAGAGGTGCATTTTCGGGCATCACGATTGTTGCAGGAATTCCCAACTTGTTTGCTCCAAAAGCAACGGCTTGAGCATGATTTCCAGCAGAAGAGGCCACGACATGTTCGGGCCTCTCTCCTTTTTCGATTAAAGAAAGAAGCTTATTTAAAGCTCCTCTTGCTTTAAAAGATCCCGTAAATTGAAGCGTTTCAACTTTTAAAAAAACTGGCGCTTGCCACTTTAAAAGACTTTGTAATTTAAAACTCTGAAGCAAAGGAGTTTCGATAATATATTTGCGAATACGTTCCTCAGCCTTTTCTATTGCTTCAAAAGAAATATCCATTGCTCTTGAGTCTATCAGGCGAGCGTAAATAGGGAAATAAGCCCCTCTAAAAGGAGAAATCGAGCGTCACAAATAATCTATATTATTTTTCAAGCGCCATTCCTGGAAGCATGCCCGTCCAAGAATCTTCATCTAAATTGGGATCCGTTGCACGCCTTTCGATTTTTAAGCGTGCAGCCTCTGCAAGAGCATTTGTTAAATCAACAGAGCTTCCTCTAATTTCTTCAATGTACTGAACAACCTGTGGATTAACAGAACTTGAAAGTGTTTTATTGTTTTTAAAAGCAATCAAATCAGGCAATTCCTCTTGAATCGCTTGACCAAACGAACCCACTACAAACTGAGATTCTGATGAGAGGTAATTTTCAGAGCGATTTTGACTTTCGTTATAAACAAAACGATCCCACATTTTTTGCTTCACGGCACTTTCTTCTTCCGCCAATTTATCTTGGTACCGAGAGTAGTCATCCATAAAAAGACTCCACTCTGTTATGAGTTTTTCGCGCTGTTGATCAAGATTTATAGGAGCCGCAAAAGCAGTGGGTAACGTAAAAAGATTCAGCATCTGGACATAAAAACTTTTTGGATCGAGGCTCGAGAAACCAGGTGTAAATTTAAAATTAGGAGGAAAGACACTAATGGGTGGCTGTCCATTAACAAAGAAAGGATTAATCCCTCTTGGATTCAAAGAGGGATCATTTGGCAACAAAGCATTCATGGCCGCAGGATTGAGCATGTTTGTCGCACTCGAAGCGGCAGGATTTGTTGGTGCGTTTGGATTAGGAAGGCCTGTCGGACTTGGGACGCTTGCAAGAGACCGAATATCTCCATACTGAACCTTAAGGCCCTGAAAAGCTTGAGCCCCAGCAATCATATTTTGCATGCTGGATTTTGCAGTATTAATACTAATTCTTAAACCAAGCTCTTGTGTGTTGAGAACGTTAATTTCTTTAACTGTATTCGCCCACTCTTTAGTCAAACTGACCAAACGATTTGCTCGAGCATTGGCGCCCATATTATTGAGCTCAGCGTAAATTTTTGAAGGTTCGAAATTAAGTCTGTAATTATCAATCGCTGCTTGTTTTTGTTTAATAATGTCATTTAAACGAGAGGAAATACCGTTGATGCTAGATCCAAGTGATCGAAGCGAAGACATCAACGCCGCTGCATCTCTATTTCTTTGTTCTTGCTGATAATTAACTTGATTTTGTCTGTCTGTAAAAGTTCCATTAGTCGTAACTGTAGTGGATCCTGTCACCCCACTTGTTGTCACTCTTTCGTTTGTTCTTCCTGATGAACTCGAAGGTGATCCGTCGCTCATCTGACGAAGTAATCCTCTATAGGCTCCTTTAAAAATATCGCTCACACCTTTTGCTGTCTTGAACGAAGTGCCCTCTGCTACTAACTGACGAGAAGCAAGAGCGCGAGAGGTACTTCGATTTACAAAGGTTTGATCACCTTTCATCTTTTGAACCGTTGACTTCACTTCTGCAGCACGGCCCTTTACCGAGCTTGAAAGCGTTCGCGCAGCTTCTAAATTTCCTTCAGCAGTTTTATTTGCAAGACTTCGAACCGCTAAGCGTTCTTGTTTAGCGAGAGTAGCCCCCCAGCCATTTAAAACTCTTTTTCCTTGCAATCCCCGCAAAACGACCACGCCATTTCGAGTGGCTTCATTATTTGCTGCAGTACCAGTTCCTCCCACAACAACAGGAACTTTAGAATCAGTTCTTAAGTTTTTAACTTGAGTATCCGCCGTTAACAACATGGAGCTTTGAACAAAGCCCGCCTCGTCAGTAAAACTAATTTGAGCTGAAGAATCCGAAATTGAACGAATTGTAACAGGAGCACTTGCAATAGGAGTTGAATAAACGATATTACCGGGTAGTCTCCCAAGGGTTCTAAAATCATTTTGAAATTGTTCGGGTGAATACATCAAAGCGAGAGTTGCTTGCTGCTGAACTTCAGGGGGACATTGAGAAATCATATCGAACAAGGGGAAGCTTGCTCGAGTAGCACCAAGAACAGCAACACGCGCTCCCTTGCTCCAATTTTGAGCAACAGACCACATCGAACAGTGAAGAGTATGGATAGCCGTACGAGCAAGACCTTTTTGCTGAGCCGTATGCCCCATTTTACGAAGAGCCGCTTCCCGATTTTCTTGACACTTTTGATCAGCATTCGCCAAAGCAGCAGCTTGAACATTAAAATCAGTTGCATGAGCAAAATCATTCATCTGCCCCAGTCCGATCATTGTTACTAAATCATCAGTATTCATACTCTGAGCAAGCGACCCTGGATTCATCGGATCAACAAATCGAGTAGGTAAAGGTTTTAAATCTGCCAATGATGTCGCCAAACGATCCCTGAGTGATTCTTGGCAAAAATCAGCCTTGGAATTTGTTTTTTCGCAACATTCACGAAGGTCTTTTAAAAGACCTGAATTTGTTTTTGTAAAGTCTAAGTACTTAGCGACACGTCTAAAGTTATTTGCAACACCAATCGGCATTCCACGACGATCGAAATAAGCCGAACCATAATTTGTAAAAGCCGTCATAGCACCTTGTTGCTGCTGAATGTTTTTGTTCACAAAAGAAGACAAATCATTGAGGCTCTCAAAAGACTCCATGAACTCACCCCACGAATTCTTTCGTGTAGGGGAATCCAGGCAAGCCTGCACAGCAGGAACTGATTTTGCTTCCGCTAAAATATCACTCACGGCACCGAGTGTGTTAAGGTTTTGCTGAAAAACGGTCATGAAGTTTTCGTATTGTAAATTGTAATAATTATTGAGAACTCGAATACTACGATTCATTCCAGGAGTTCGCGAGTATCCATAAAGCTGACTTGTTGAACGATTGAATCTTGAAACAAAAGCCTCTGCCTGTTCGGGCATACTTTCAATCAGATTAGGATCATAAGAAACTCTTGCAAAAGCAGGTAAGGAAAAACTTAAAATCAAAGGTGCAAGACAAATGTTTTTTTTCTTAATCTGCTTGATCACGACTTAGCGATTCCTCTCTACTTTACGAGTCGACTCTTCATTCTTGACGGTCGGACCATTGTTCACTGGCAAGCCAGAAGAGGAAGGACCCCGGACCCTTGAACCCAAAAGACCTTTTCTATCTTCTTCTTCAGACCAACGCTGAGTTGCTGCTTGAGCAAAAGCAAGAGCACATTCTGCTTGTTTATCAAACTCTTCTCGAATTCCATTTTTTTGTTTGATATCCATCAACGCAATATCAAAATAGTTTTGATAAGTTTGAAGTGCAAAAGGAGGTAAAAGCTTTGTCAACAACCCTCCACCTGTGCCACCATTCATCATGTCAAATTCAGGATTGCCTGAAGACGAACCCATTAGTTCATTATAAGAAAGTGTCCTTAAATAGTTTAAAGAATTAGTATCTACAAGATTTGGATTTTCTGTTGTGATTCGCGAAAGTGCTTTTTTAGAAGCAGCCTCTAACATTTGAAAATCTAGTCTTGTTCGATTTCTTCGTTGGTTTGCAAAGTTGGCAGCGACCTCCATCGCTCCCTTACTGAGAGATTCAAGAGTGTTTTGTTTTGATTGAGTCAGAGGACCGGTTAAAGGAATACCCAATCCTTTTAGTACGTCCTTTGAAGCATCTTCCATCGAAGAATATGTCGCAAGACCATCATTCGCTCCGCTTTTTTCGCAAACTAAACCTTGATAACCTTTTGCGAGTATTTTTTCTAATTTATCAGAAATACTTGAAACTATTTTCTCATTTTTTTCATTATCAGATCCAAGACCGATCGATTTCTTAAGATTTGAGGCTGCTTGATTACACGCATTTATAAAATCTTGTCTGTAGCGAGAATCAAGAGATCCTTTCAGTTGACTTCGTTCAGCTTCTAAAGCTTTGACCTTAGCTGCCAGCTTTGGATCAGCTTTAGATAACCTATCTCTTTCACCCTTGGTTAACCCTTTATATTTCGCCGCACCCCCTGCTAGGGAAACATCGGGATCAAATCCGTCATCATCAGCACCACCAGTTTCAGCGTCTGAAGCAGGAGGCGGAGTCGTTGGAGTAGGATGAGAAGGAGAACCACCAGCTACGGGCGTTGCCTTACTAGGATCAAGCTTAGGTGCCCCATCAGCTTTCGTTGGATCAGTCTCTACTCCCTCTTTAGGCGCACTCTCAGCAGGTGCCTTCTCTTTAGTGCTTAAAGCCGCAAGAGAGGAATCTAAACTTTTATCGCAGGGATCGTTTGTGCCTTCCAAAGCAGAACGACGTCTATTTAAATCTACACTTGTTAAACCGCTGCCAGCAAATTCCTTACAAAAATCATCGACGCTTTTGTCACCCTCTTTTTTCTCAAGAGATTCATAGGTTTTTTTCTCAGCTTGTAGCAATCTTTTTTCAGACTGGTCATCTAACTTGGCAGAAGAAATCTTTCTATCTATCTCTTTGATGTTTCCTGTTTTTTCATCTCCTAAAACCTCTACTTTTTTACGCAGATCAGCTTTTAGGGAAGCGGAAATCTTTCCATTCTCTGGAAGCAATTCTTTTATTTCTGCATTTAAACCACGAAGAGCTTTTGTACTAACCAGCTCTCGCTCATTTTCATTCATGCCCTTCCAATAAGATGTAGTCTTCTGAGTAACAGCTTCGGCAAATCTTTTTTGATTCACCTCAATCTCTTGTGATGTGGAACCAGCAATTTCAGCTTTCCATTTTCCACCCTCTGAAACCAAAACAATGCCATACTGTTTCTTTAATTTGTCATTTAAAACCTGGTCGATTTCATAACCCTCTTCACTTGAAACAGCCGCATCTTCTAACTCTTTTAGAATATCTTTTTTAATTTTTTCAGCCGCAAGTTGAGAAATAGCCATTCTTTGATTGGGACCTAAAGCTCCATAAGCTTCAAGCTGCGCGCTCACTTCAGCCAACTTATCTTGAGCGAGTTTTTTTTCAAACTTACTTGAACGAATAGATTCTTGAATGCTTTTAAGACGATCATTTTGTTTTTGATCAAAGTCACTTACTTTTGCGGCAACAGGTTGTGATAATCCTCCCAAAAAAACACCAAGACAAAGCGTGATTTGTAAATTTTGGACAAGAAATTGCTTTCGTGAAATCATTGAGAACACCATCCCCATATTTATTGTAAAGCTTGGTGACTCTCAGATATATGAAAACAAGAAGAGAATACGTCAAAAAACTGTATAAACTTTAGACAGTTGCGAACCTTTTGTGTCCTATAAATTAGTTTGTTACGTCTGGACTAAACCCACGTCTCATCAAACTTTCACTGATACAATATGGCTCTAAGAACTGAAGGAGATAATCAGGACCACCTGCTTTTGCACCCACTCCCGAAAACCGATACCCGCCAAAAGGCTGCCGATTTACAATTGCACCTGTGATCGGTCGATTGATGTAAAGGTTTCCTGCTTCTAATTCTTCTTTCACTCTCTCAATACTTTCAGGATTTCGAGAACAAAGACCTGCGGTTAACGCATAATCTGTACTATTTGCAATCGCGAGAGCTTCATCAAGATCTTTTGCATGAAAAAGAGTGACAAGAGGACCAAAGAATTCCTTCTGTCCAAGATCACCTTGAAAATCTTTGCTCTCAAAAATGGTAGGAGGAACGTAGTTCCCGTTTAGCTGAACAGGCAAATGTGCAGAGTAAACAACATTTTCTTGAAACTGTTGAATCACATTTTTTAAACGATCACAGCTCACTTGATCAATCACAGGACCAACCTCAGCACTTTCTTCCCAAGCAGTACCCATGCGCAAAGTTTTTACCGCCTCTACAAATCTTTCTTTGAAAGGCTCGTAAGCATCTCCAATCACAATCAAGCGACTGAGTGCACTACACTTTTGTCCTTGGAAACCAAAAGCTGATTTCAACGAATGCACGACAGCTTCATCTAAATCTGCATCTTCATCGACAATAAGTGCATTTTTTCCGCCCATTTCGGCAACAACTTTTTTCACACATTTTTTACCAGGATATTCCTGAGCCGCACGCATTATTTCCATACCTACTGCTTTCGATCCTGTAAAATTAATTAAATGAATACGTGGATCACGAACCAAGAGCGAACCCACTTCAGATCCCTTTGACGGCAAGAATGCCACAACATCATTGGGCACACCCGCAGCAATCATCAACTCATAGAACGCTTGCGCGATACGACTTGAAGTCTCTGCTGGCTTAATGATGACAGAACTTCCGCATACAAGAGGCGCCACGGTCATTCCACACATGATTGCCAGAGGAAAATTCCAAGGGCTAATCACAAGCGCACGACCACGAGCCTTGTAGAAATAAGAATTCTTCTCACCCAAAGCTGATTCTACTTCACGGCCCTTCATGAGTTTTAAATATTCATCGGCATAATAACGGCAAAAATCAATCGCTTCGCAAACATCTGCATCTGCTTCGCGGAAACTTTTTCCAACTTCCAAAGTCATGATACAACTCAACTTCACACGATGATCTTGAATCTGATCGGCAATCGCATGAAGAATTTTTGCGCGCTCTTCATAGCCACGCTTTTTCCAAACTTTTTCGCCAGCATCTAAAATAGAATGACATTTTTCGAGACATTCAGGTTTGGCAAGTTTTAACTGAGAAACAATCTCAGAACGAAGAGATGGATTTGTATAAGATCGTGCCTCATACGAAGATAACTCCTCTCCCCCAACCTGAGGAGCAATCATCGCAGCGCCAGCTTTGCGCAACTCTTCAAATGTTTTATTGAAATGGTCTCGAACTTCACGGCGACTAAAATCTACCATCGGTTCAGCAGTTGTATGCCCTTTGAGACTTGCAATTTCTGTGGGAGGCACAGGTTTTTGCAGCAAAGTATCTGTCGCTTTATCGTCGACAAATTTCGCTTTCAAAAATCCATCATTGGATGTGTTTTCCAAAAGACGTCGCACCAAATATGCCATCCCAGGAAGCATTTCTCCCACGGGAGTGTATTCACGAATTCGCAGCCCTTTTGAATGAAGAGCTTTCTTAAACGGCTCCGCCATTCCATAGAGCATCTGAACTTCAAGTGCACTGGGGGGAATATTTTTTTGCTCAGCAAGTGTGAGTGCATAAGCCAAGCTTCGAATGTTATGAGACGCAAAAGCAGGGATAATCGCAGGATAGGATTCGATCAAAAACTTAGAGCAGCGCTCATAGTTTGCATCTGTTTCCACTTTGCGCAAATAAACAGGACTCTTCCAAGCACGCTGTGAAGAAAGAATATTCTCGTAATCCCAATAAGCTCCCTTCACGAGACGAATTGAAAAATGCGTCTTACGCTTATCTGCCAATTTCTTGAGACGCTCCAAATCAGACAGCGCGCATTGCAAGTAGGCTTGTATAACGATTCCAAAATGCGGATAGCTCACAAACTCATCTTCCATCCAAAGCTCTTCCGCAACAGCAATCAGAACCTCGCGCAAATCATTTTGTTCCATGTCTAAATAGACAAAAGCATTCTTCGCAACGGCCGCTCGTAAAAGCTTACGCAAACGTTGCTTGATGCCCTCAACAGAATCCTTAAAGTGCATAGAATCGATTCGTGAGTATAAAGAAGAACATTTTACAGAAACGTTTGTACGAGGAGTTTTTCCTTGAGGAGTATTCTCCAAAAGTTCTTGTTCTTTCCAACGAGAAACAGACTCAGGAAGTTTTTCAATAAGATCCAAGTAACGATGAAAATAGCTATCAGCTTCTTCTTCGCTCACCACGGCTTCACCCAAAATATCAACCGTAAAGGAAAGACCACCATCCCAAAGTTTTTTTAAAACAGGCAAGGCCCCTTCCGCGTTTTCACCACAGATAAAGTTTTTGGCCATGCCTTCGACGTTTGACTTCACAGTGTTGGCAGCAATCTTTGAAAGCAAGCCCCCACCCGCAGCCACACCCAAAGCAGATTTCACAATAGGCGATACGTTGAGATCTTCACGCACTAAATACATGCGAATATGATCCGAGATTTGATCAGCAGACTTTAGGCTTGGCAAAACATCCACAAAGCGAAAAAGCTCAATTTTGAAAGAAGGATCCTTAAGAGCCCAATCCATCATTTTTCCAGCCCAAAAGTTTTTATCAAAAAACCCAGGCTTATCATCGCGAGCGGCTGTAAAAAGTTCGCGACCAATTTCAAGAACACGTGCTTCTGTTTGTGTATCAATTTCTGTATTTGTATTTTGAGCTGACATGCCCACCTCTAACATAAGGTTTTTATAACTCTTAGCCCTAGGCTTGGCTAGAGAAGCCCAGAAATAGCGAAATTTGCTTTTAAGTTAATTTTGTATATACTTGTATATACAATGTTTCTATTGGAAGTTGCCAAGGTTCTTGCCAAACATAACATCACCTATGCGATCGTGGGAGGCTATGCAGTGGCTCTTCACGGAGTTGTTAGAGGAACCGTCGATATCGACCTTGCCATTGCCATGGACGCCAAGAGCTTTGAAAAGATCGAAGCAGCACTCAAAGAAATAGGTCTTGAAAGCCGACTTCCGCTTAAAGCCAATGAAGTTTTTGAATTTCGCAATGAGTACGCAACTCGTAAAAATCTCATGGCATGGTCTTTTGTTGATCCTTCAAACCCTCTTCACCAAATCGATGTCATGACTCTTATTGATGCCAAAAAAATAAATAAAATTCACAAAAAAATTCAAGGTACAAGTGTTCCGATTGCTTCACTCAAAGATCTCATTGAAATCAAAGAAGCCGCAGGACGACCTCAAGATATTGAAGATGTTCGCGCCCTGAGAAGTCTTTTAGGAGTTCAAGATGAAAATTAAAAAAGGCCTCCAAAAATTTAAGAAAAAAGACCTCTCTCAAATTGGCAATACCGACGCCACTCAAATCGCAAAATTCCTTGAAGACTTTCAACATATGATTGCAGGAATTGACGATAAAACCAAAATGATTAGCTTGAGAGTTCCTGAAAATATTTTAAGTGCTTTCAAGTTTAAAGCGGAACGACAAAACCTAAAATATCAAAGTTTGATTATCGACCTCATGCGAAAATGGATACAAGAACAATCCCAATAATTTGGGTAGCAATTAAAATTAAGCTCTTCGCAAAAGACTTAGAACAAACAAAACAGCGCTCACTGAAACGAGAATAACGATCGACTGGCCGTAGCTTTCAAAACTTGAGCGAAACAAAATATCCTGAAAGCTTTTTACCGCATAAGACAAGGGATTCAACTGAGATACCCACAATAGAGGACCGGACTTAATAGGAAAAGTAGCCCCCGATAAAAACCACATGGGCATCAAAACCGTATTCATAATGCCATGAAACCCTGCAACGCTTTCGATTTTCCAACCAAAATGTAGAGCCAAGGAACCCACAAACAAAGCAATTACAAAAAAGATAAGCAAACAGCTCGCAAATTCAACAAAACTTGGACTTAGCCCAGCTAGATAGGCGATGGGTAGCAAAAGACAACCTTGAAAAAGAGCAATTAACGAAGCGCCTAAGATTTTCGAAAGAATCATAGCCCACTTGGGCAGCGGACTCACAATCACGCCTTGCAAAAACCCAGAATTACGATCTTCAATCAAAGAAATGGCCGCATAAATTGCCGTGAACACTACTCCCATGACCATCATTCCTGGCACAAAAAACTGCTTGAAGTTACCAGCCCCCCCCACGGAAGTTCCATTACTTGCTCCATCCACTCCGAATCCTAAAAGTGTCCAAAATAAAAGAGGAGTTAACAAAGCTCCAATGATGCGACTTCTTTGTCTCGCAAAACGCTTAAGCTCACGAAGTGACAAAGCCAAAGTTGCCGAAAAAGCTTTCACAAAATTCATTTCAAAGCCTTTCCGGTTTTTTCAAAATAAACATCCGCCAAAGTAGGCTTTGACCATTCTAATCGCTGAATATCTTCTCCCCACTCTTTTCGAAGTTGCTCAAATAACTCTTGAGCTCGTGGAGTGGAAACACGAATTGTTTCTAAATGAAGCTCTGCTTTTTCTGAAGGAAGTAATCGAGCCTTTAATTCATGAAAGCGTTCAAAAGCTTTTGAAACTTCCACTTGTAAGACTTCAAAACCAAGAGAAGATCTCAAGACTGAGGGACTTCCATGTCCCACACAAACTCCTTCACTCATAAAAATTAATTCTTCGCATTGCTCAGCCTCTTCAATTAAATGAGTGGTCACGAGGACTGTGATTTTTTTTTCTTGAGAAATAACTCCCAATTCTTCCCAAAAATCTTTGCGTGCTTGAGGGTCCAAACCGTTCGTGGGTTCATCCAATAAAAGCAACAAAGGCTTACCCAAAAAAGCTTTGATAATTTCAATTCTTCGAGCCTGTCCACCCGACATCTCGGCCACTCTTTTATCCAAATAAGTCACTCGAAGCTTTTGCGCTAAACTATTGATTTCGTGAGCAGCCTCAGACATGTCCATTCCCAAAACCCGCGCATGTAAAAGAAGGTTTTCTCGGCCTGTCAGAATTTTATCAAGACTAGGAGATTGAAAACAAATACCCAAAAGCCCGCGCACATAAGACTCATTTTCTTTTAAGTTTTTGCCATTAAAAATAATCTCTCCCGACCAGCCATGCAGCTGTGTTGAAAGGACTTTGAAAGCAGTAGATTTTCCACTTCCGTTTGGTCCCAAAAGAGCTACTCTTTTTGAGGAAGGAATTGAAAAGGACAAATTATTCAAAACAGAATCACTTGCCTTTTGAGTATAGGCATAAGAAACTTTTTTTAATTCAAGAAGGGACATCTCCTACTCTTGTCCCTCTTTTCGAACAAGCCACCAGATCCAGGCTGCCAACCCCATCGGGATGGCGGCAAAGAGACTTCCCACTAAGAGCATTTTCAAACTTGATGACTCCTGCCCACAACCCATACAAGCATGAGCCTTGATTACCCAAAAAAAGGAAGCAAAAGAAAAACTATTTCGAATGATCTGCATCCTGGACTTCGTTCTTGGCTTCGTGTCCCGAAGCGGGAAGATCTTTTTTAGCTTCTGGAGCAATCGAATGACCAAACTCATCAATTCGTCGCTCCTCAATATTCCTCTGACCCCAAAAACGCTTGGTTTCACCCACATACACATTCGAATGTCTGCGAACTTGTAATTTTGCATCAACAATCAAATAAACAGCATAAAAGAAGGCTACAAATAAAGGAAAAAGTAACACTACCTTCAAACCTTTTGATTCATGATTTAAATGCATATAAATCCAACCGACTGCAAAAGCTTTCGCTAAAGAAGCAATGACAACCATCAAGGTGATCGCGAGCTTTGGCAAAGGAACCTGAACAATAGCTACCTCAAAAATAGTCAGAGCGGTTAGGATATAAAAAACCTTCCAATAGGTTTTACGTTTTTCTGTTGGGCTGTGAATCACTTCGCTCATAATATCCTCAAATCAAATAAATAAAGGTGAAGACCAAGATCCACACCAAGTCGACAAAATGCCAAAAGAGACCCGCAATTTCGACCTCGTTCATGTTTCCATCATCGTATTTACCAGCTACCGCTCGTCCAAAAATCGACATTAAGTAAACGACCCCTGAAAAAACGTGAAATCCGTGAAATCCTGTGACCAAGTAAAAAGTTGAGGCAAACTGAGGAGGCCCTTTTGCAAAATCCCAAAAAATCATTCCGGTGTGTACGAGATGTGTATACTCATAAACTTGAATCCCCAAGAAGATTAATCCTCCAAAAATTGTGAGCCCCAAAAAACGTAATAAATTCTTCCGATCTTTTTCTTCTCCAGCCGCCTGAGCCAGAACCATTGTCACTGAGCTACAAATCAGAATAAAAGTCGCAGCGGCTGAAAGACCTATTCCCAAATAATGAGCTGGATCAGGCCAGCCTGGATTTCGCGCACGCAAAATTCCATAAGCCAAAAGAAAACCCGCAAAAGTAAGACCGTCGGTCGACAAAAAGACCCACATTCCGATCTTGCCGTTAGTGGCTGAACCAAAAATATCAGGTTTACGCTCAACTTTTTTGTGACCTGCATGACCTGAGTGAACAGCTGATGTTGAACCCATAACTTCAAGAAATAGACTTCTTTAGCTCGATCATCAACAGGTCCGTTCATTTTCAAGCTTTATTCTTTACACTTTATTGTTAAGCGCTGGACGCACAGGCTTTGAAAAGATATTTAATTATCAACTCAAGATGGAGGTAAGTAAATGGAGGTGACCGTGGCAGAAAACTACAACAACTTTTTTCCTGCACTCAACGCCGCATTGAACGGCACTTCCGCCATTCTTCTTGCTCTTGGCTTTTTCTTCGTCAAAAACAAACAACTCACGGCTCATCGCAACTCGATGATGCTAGCTTTTATTGTTTCGAGTGCTTTTTTAGTAAGCTACCTCTACTACCACTTCAACTACACTTCTCAGCGCTTTGAAGGCTCTCCCCTTGCACGAACCCTTTACCTAATTATGCTCGTAAGTCATATTTTAGGTGCAATCATTCTTGTTCCAGGAGTCATCGGCATGCTCCTTCATGCCGCAAAAAAAAATTGGCAAAAGCATAAGAAACTTGGCCGTTGGGTGTTTCCTCTCTGGATGTACATCTCGGTTACAGGCGTTCTTATTTACTTTTCCCTCTATGGAGTTAAAAAATTATGAGTGTCATTAAAAAACAAGGTAAACAGCTCTACTACATATCCGGTCTAACTCTTGTGTTAACTTTTTGCATGATTGTCTTAGGTGGAGTTGTAAAAAACACCGGCTCTTCTATGGCGTGTCCTGATTGGCCAACGTGCAATGGAAGCCTGATGCCCGAAATGGTGGGCGCCGTTGCCATTGAACACTCCCACAGAATTTTGGGAACTGTCTTGGGAATCTTAGCCTGCCTTATGGTTTTTATTGGAGTCAGAGCTCGCAAAAAAGAGCCGATTCTTTTTTACTCAACTCTTCTGGGACTAGCCCTCGTCATTGCACAAGGAGTCTTAGGTGGGTTAACTGTTCTCAATAAAATCTCGGCTTTCTATTCAAGTCTGCACCTGGGACTAAGCCACCTCTTTTTTGCCACAATTCTTTTTATTGTTTTCAAATCTTGCGCTGCCTTTAGCGAGCAAAAAAACAAAGACCCAGAATTTCCCTCAAAACTAGTAACTCTAGCAAAAATTGCCTGTGGCCTTGTGTTTGTGCAAATTTGCTTAGGTGGAATCATTCGACATTTTGGTGCGGGACCTGCTTGTGGTCTTGGATGGCATGCAGCCTTTCTTTGCCAAGAACTTGATACAGGAGTTCTTACTATATGGCCCAAAAACTGGCCCGGCCAACTTCATATGCTTCATCGCCTAAACGGTTATTTCGTGATGTTTGCCTTAATCGGCCTCACCATTCCTCTTTTAAAATTTGCTCGACTCAATAAATTGCCTTCGCTTCGTAGATTGCTGATCGCCATTCATGCAACTGTTTTTTTACAAGTCACAATTGGCCTACATGTCGTTTCAACCTATATTTCGGCTGTGATTGTAACCTTACACCTTGCCTTTGGCCTTCTTCTTTGGGCGCTCGTGCTCTCAGTCTTCTTTAGGCTCAACCAAAAATACATGGCCAAAGGAGCTGAGTGTTGCGCGTGAATCAAAGTTCTTTCAAAAATGAAAGCCAGCGCATCCTTCGCTCACTCTTAGAATGTGCAAAACCAGGACTTAGCTCTATGGTTATTGCTACATTTGCAATAGGTGTTCTCCTAGCCCTTCCCGGCCAAACACCTATTTGGAATTTATTTTTAGCCTCTGTGGGAACAACCTTTCTTGTGGGTGGGGCTAACATTTGGAATTGCTGGCTTGAACGCGATGTTGATCCGTTTATGTCTCGCACAAAAAATCGTCCGCTTGTGACAGGTCGGCTCAAAAACTTTGAAGCCGTATTGGGAGCTCTTGCTACATCTATTTCAGGACTAGGATTGCTTTTTTACTTTTCAAACCCTCTGACTACTTTTTTAGGTTTTCTCTCTTTAGTGAGTTACGTGCTTTGCTACACACCACTCAAACGTCGCTCTACCTTATCTTTGTTTGTAGGAGCTATTCCCGGAGCGCTTCCTCCTGTGATGGGTTGGACGGCGGCCCAAGGAGAAATTGGACTTGTTGCGATCCTTCTTTTTTGGATTCTTTTCTTGTGGCAACTGCCGCATTTTATATCTATCGCTCTTTTTCGACGCGACGAATATGAACGAGCGGGCCTTAAAACACTTCCTCTTCAGATCGGTGTCGAACCTGCCAAGTGGCACATGCTTCTTTATTCAGCCCTTCTTGTCAGCGTGAGTTTTATTCCCTATTTTTTACACTTAGCAGGAAGTGTTTATATGGCAGCAGCTCTCTTAATGGGAATTGCTTTCATATGGTTCTGCTGGGAAAGTCTAAGCGAACTCGAAGGTTCAAGTTGTGCCCGGAAAGTTTTCTTTGCTTCAATTGCTTATTTGCCCGCTACCTTGGGTGTCTGGGTAATTGAATCTTTTGTAAGGAGTTTGTTGTTGTGAGAGCACGTCATATGAAAATTAACTTTAAAAATTTCCTCTTCCTTATTCTATTTTCCATTTTTTTAAAACTAAACGCGCCGCAAGTTCAGGCTCAAACTGTTGACCAACTTCACCAATCCAATCCCAACTTTGAAAAAGAAAAGATTCATGCTCAGGGCATTTACCCTCCTCCCGCAGGTCTTTACAACACATACAAAACTCCTGAATCTATCTCTAAAGATGGAGCTCATTTTGATTTTCTTTTTAACTATGTCTCTCTTGGAACATTTATCTGCTTTGTCATACTGTTGTTTATTGTTTTTTATTTTACAATCAAATATCGCGACAAACCCGGAGCCAAAGCTTTCTACACCGATGGACACAATGAGCACAAATACACTCTGATCGTTGATATTTTGTTTTTTATTTTTCTCGATTGCTTTTTAATTTATTGGTCGGTTGTAGATACCGCAAAATATATGGGTGAACCACCTAAAGGCCCTGAAGTTGTTAAGGTTCAAGTCATGCCACAACAGTGGGTTTGGAATTTTCGTTACGCAGGCAAAGATGGCAATTTCGGAACAGCAGACGATATCGTCACAACAAACGAACTCTGGATACCTAAAGATAAAACGGTCTCTCTACAAATAAAATCAAAAGACGTTATTCATGGATTTATGGTTCATGAAGTGCGTCGCCAGATGGATGCTCTTCCAGGAACAATTACCCGGCTTTGGTTTGAACCCACCCGCACGGGCGATTTTGAAATCGCTTGTATGCACCTATGTGGAACCGCCCACTATAAAATGAAAGCATTTATGAAAGTTGTCGAACAAAATGACTTCGATAATTGGTCTAAAGAAATGTCTGAATGGTCTGAAGCTCGCTACGATCCAGAAGATAAAGCTACTCACTGGGGATGGACATGGTTACTATGAAGACTTTTCTAAAAAATAAAAAACATAAGTTTGAATTGAGGAACAGAAAATGAGCCATAACTCAACCAATCCACAAGCACATCACGATGACCATCTTCATCCAGAGCCCACAACGTTTATTTCAAAGTACATTATTTCTTACGATCACAAAGTGATTGCAAAACAGTTTCTATTTTTCGGATTGTTTTGGGCTGTTATTGGGGCTTTTCTTTCAGTTTTAATTCGCTGGGCTCTTGCTTATCCGGGTGTTCCCTTTCCTCTTTTGGGAAAGCTTTTGTTCCCTTCATCTGATGGCGTCATTCCTGCCGACGTCTACACCATGCTCTTTACGATGCATGGAACGATCATGATCTTTTTTGCGATCACTCCTATTTTGATTGGTTGCCTTGGAAACTTTCTCATTCCCCTGATGATTGGCGCTCGCGACATGATCTTCCCTTGGTTGAACATGTTGTCGTTTTGGCTTTCATTTGTGGGTGGAGTTTTGATGTTTGCTTCTTTCTTTGTCCCACTGGGCGCCTCTGCTGTCGGTTGGACGTCCTATCCAACCCTTGCTCATTCGCAGTGGTCCCCGGGCATGGGCCATACACTCTGGCTTCTCTCCCTATTTTTTATGGGTAACTCATCCATTGTGGGCTCGATCAACTACATCACAACGGTTATTCGTTTACGTGCTCCTGGAATGACCATGTGGAAAATGCCTCTCACAGTATGGGGTTTGTGGCTTACCGCTATTTTGAACGCTCTCTTCTTGCCCGTCTTAACAGCCGCTTTTATTTTGCTCCTTTTAGACCGTACTTTTGGAACAAGTTTCTTTTTAGCGGCGGCGATTTCAGATAATGGAACGCAAGGCGACCCTATTTTGTATCAACATTTATTTTGGATTTTTGGTCACCCCGAAGTTTATATTATTATTCTACCTGCTTGGGGACTGGTTTCAGACCTACTCTCTTTCTTCTCTCGAAAGCCTGCGTTTGGAGCAAAAGCAACTGCCTTATCAATGACGGCTATTTGTATTCTCAGTGCAGTAGTTTACGGTCACCACATGTTTACTACGGGAATGTCTCCTCTTTTAACGGGAGCCTTTACAACTCTCACCCTTCTTATTTCTATCCCTTCTGGAATTTTCTTTTTGAACTGGTTGGGAACTATTTGGAGAGGCCGCATTCAACTGACAGTCCCCATGCTTTTTAGTCTGGGAGTTGTTATCACATTTGGTATTGGTGGTCTTACGGGATTACACCTTGGGGCAGTTGGTACGAACATCCTCTTACACAATACTTATTTTGTTGTGGGACATTTTCACTTAACCATGGCCGTAGCGGCTCTCTTGGGAGCTTTTGCAGCCGTCTATTTTTGGTTTCCCAAAATGTTTGGTCGCATGATGGATGAAAAACTCGGTCGCATTCATTTTTGGCTGAGTATCATTCCGATTCTTATCATTTTCATAGGGATGTTCTTCGTGGGTTACGCAGGAATGCACCGTCGTATTTACAATCCTTACGAATATGAATACATCAAACCGATGCTTGGCTTGAATCGTTACATCGGCTTAGCGGTATTAATTGCGTTTTTAGCTCAATTTATTTTTTATTATAACTTTTTCAAATCCATGTTTTACGGAAAAGTGGCGGAACGTAATCCTTGGAAAGTGGGAACTCTGGAATGGATTCCAGAAACTCCCGTTCCTCACCACAACTTTGATACGATCCCCGTTGTTTACAATGGTCCGCATGAATTTAGTCATCCCAAGGTGACAGATCGTGATTGGATTTCTCAAACGGAATTTGTTGAAGGAGTAAGCTAACATTCAATGATTGATGCTGGCTCTCCTGTAAATCAGGCCTCTTTCGATAAAAAAAAGCTTTCCAACGTAGAGCTTTTTTTTCTGATTGGACTGGCTTCATGGGCGATGCTTTTTGCAGCTTTTATTCTAAGCTTCCTTCTCGCTCGGATGAGAGCCCCGATTTGGCCCACAAAAGAAGTTGAAGGGTTTCCTTCTGGATATGCCTTAATTAGTACAATCGCGATTGGCCTTTCTTCTTATTTTCTGACAAAAGCCGTGAAGGCTTGGGAGATTGCTCAAGAGCTAAAGTCTTACATCAAAGCTTTTAAATTTTATTGGAATTTAGCGATTATTCTAGGAATATTTTTTGGAATTCTTCAGTACTCAATCCTTGCTGAATGGATTCAATCCCTCTCCGAAAAAGAAACTCATTTTTTAGATATTCGTAAAAACGTATATTCAAGCTCCGTTGCCTTTCTGATTCTTTTTCATGGAATTCATTTTTTAGGCGGACTGGGTGGACTTGTTTGGAAGCAGATCAAACCCCAATCACTCCAAAGCTTAAAGCTGTGGATGTGGTTTTGGCATTTTTTAGGAATTGTATGGCTCGCTATTTTTTTAGCGATAGCCTTTTAAATGGAGCACGAGGAAAGAAACATGATGAAGTTTTTTAAACTACCCGCAACAAGAATACTTTTTACTTCTCTTTTTATTTTAGCAGGAATTTCTTTGACGTCTTGTCGATCTGAAAAATTCACAGCTCCCATGAAACTTGGAGGCAAATGGATTTCTGCAGACACCCTCAATCATGGATACGACGTCTACATGAACAACTGCTTAAGCTGCCATGGAGTTCACGGAGACGGAATGGGACCAGCGGCCCAGGGCCAACAGCCGCTACCTCGTAATTTTCAACAGGGCGCCTTCAAATTTGCCAATGTTGCCTCAGGCGACCTTCCTCGTGACGAAGACCTCAAGCACACCATTCGCTATGGCTTACGAGGAACAGGAATGCTTCCTTGGGATTTGTCAGATAAAGATCTTGAAGCTGTTGTTCATTACATCAAAACCTTTTCTCCTGTATGGAAAGAAAAAGTTGCCGGCGAAGCGCTCCCCCTTTCTAAAGATCCTTGGGGTGTGGCGCGTGCTTCCGAAGCAATTGCTGAGGGAGAAAAAATTTATCACGGTCTTGCTCAATGCTGGGCTTGTCACCCGACTTACCAATCCATGGACAAGATTAGTCAGTACTCAAAAGAACTCACGAACAACGACATTAAATCTATACGTGCGCGCCCACATATCTCTACGCTCTTAGATTCTATTTATGGAACCAAGTACATGCCACCTGACTTCACCAAAAACTTTATCAAAACAGGTGGTTCCGTAGAACAAACGTATGCGCTTCTCAATGCAGGAGCAAATGGATCCGCTATGGCTGCATGGAAGGGAATGCTCTCAGCTAAGTCAGACCCTGAAGAATCAGAACGCAACCAATGGGCTGTTGCCTATTACGTAAACCATTTGCATAAATTGAAATACAATCTCGAAGCTCGCACGAAGTTTATGCAAGATCTCAATGAAAGAAGAGCAAAATATGACCGATACGACGATGCAATCGATGGAAGCACAACAAAATAAAAAATTTGGCCCTGATTATTCGCGCCTTTTTGAATCAAAACCTTTTTGGATTCTTGTTGTAGGAGTTCTTTTTTCTTTACCTCTGATGATGAGCTTGCTCCGACCCAAGGTTCAACAAAAACCCGTACTTGGAACTCTCAAAGAATTTAAACTCACCAATCACGATGGAAGAGCCTTTACCAATCGTGATATTGATGGCTCAGTTGTTCTTGTGAATTTTATCTTCACATCCTGCCCCAGCACTTGCCCCATGCTCACAAAAACAATGGCCGATGTGCAAGCTCGCTTAAAAGGCACAGGAAAAAGCGTTCAACTTTTAAGCATCTCAGTTGATCCCGAACATGACACTCCCGAAGTTTTAAAAACCTATGCAAAAAAACATTTTGCGGATCTCAGCACATGGAGTTTTATTACCGGATCTAAAGAAGACATTCGCAACTTAGTCGTAGGTTCTTTTTCATCTCCTTTAAGCATCGAAAGCTCCGATAAGCCTGGTGATATGTCAGCTGGATTTCAAATTGCACACGGAGAACATTTTGTGCTGGTCGATCAGCTAGGCCGAATTCGCTCTTATGAGCGCCTCAACAGCCCCAAAGATATCAACCGACTCATGAGAGATATAGCTATTTTGGTGAACACTCCACCCAAGAGCTAAAACAAAAAAGTTATTCAGCTTTGATTTCTTGAACTTCGAATTCGTGATGATATTTGGTGCCACGACTCTCAATAAAAGACACTGGTAACTCAAGAGACTTAAAAGCATTAGCAAATTGCTTCTTTACATTTTCTCGATGCATAAACTTGCCATATACTTCTAAAATATTAGAAGTAAAAATCGTTGCTCCATTTGAATTTTCTTTAAGTCGAGGAGCAAAACTCTCCCAAAACAAGCTTTCAACAGAAGCCACAACATAACTTGAATTAAGCATAAGAGACCTCATTTTTTTAAAATTCTCAGGACTCGACATAAAAGTCACATTGTTTTTGTAAAGAGCTTCTTTTTCATTCTCAGAAAGACCAAATATTCCTTTAGCCTGAGAGGGGAAGTAACGGTTTTTAAAAAGAGTCAGAATAGCTTCATAGGAAGACCCCCGACTGTTTGGAAATAGTTCAGGACCAATATTCAAGTACGAGTCGTGAAAAGCTTTGACAAACTCAAGAACCCTTTCCTTTTCTGGATCCGTCGAAATTTCATTAATTTTTCTCAGTAACTCCTCGCTCAATTCCTGACGTTGAACTTTTGGATCAACCACTTCTCCATCAAACCAAGAAAAGTCTTCATAAAAATCAAAATCTTCAATCAACTTGAGAGTATTTTTTTCAAAATGTTTTTGAGAAGCTTTCAAAAATAAATATTTATAAAAATCCGCAGGACTTTCTGAAACTTCAAAAAGTGCTCGAAAGAAATACCTCTGTAAAATAAGAGGTTCGTAGTTAATATCAAAGAGAACAAGTTTTTTTGCATCGGAGCGCAAAGCTAAGTCCCACGAGGCATTATTTCCAATGCCAAAAAAAACATCTCTTTGAGGAAGCTTTTGAGGAAGCTTGAATATATCAAATTCATTACTCGCCATATGGCCGCCCATCACCAAGCCTAGTGAGCGAGGAGCTCCTGAATCATAAACTAAAGATTTTGACTTTCGAAAATCTCGAACAAGATCATTCTCAGTAATGATAAATTTTCGATCTTCTATAATTTGGGAATCATCATCTGAAGTGAGAATTTTTAAGCAACGACCCGATGCTGAATCCGCAGCCAACAAAGCTGGAACAGATACAAAGTTGAGAAGGAAAAATAGAAAAAATTTAAATATATTCATGAAAAAAAGGCTTTCTTTGACGCAATATACCAAAAATGACGGCCTAAGAGTAGCTTAAAATGGATTCAAGAAGCGTAATAATGAACGGCAACTGCCTTTAGCCTTGATTAAAAGCGCTTGTAGACGTTCTTTTCGCTTTGCTTTCATCAAAGGAGCAACAAACTGTATACGGTTATATTCCAGCGCCCTCGAGACAGCTTTCTTACCTTGAGGCTGAAAAAGATACTTTTCTACAAACATGTTTTTGAAATTTAAATCTTTTTCAAAAACTTCATTTTTCACGATCAAAAAATGTAAAAACATGTCATTCAATTCCATAAATCTCAAAAGTGCATTTGGAAATTGATAAAAAACTTTTCGAAAAGAAGCTGCCGTTTCTCCACGGCCATTCACAACTTTTACAAGATAAGAAAAATCCTTTCTTTGAGATGAAATACACCTTTCCAAAGCAAGCCCCAAAGATTCTTTAACATGCGGATACTTAGAAAGAGCTGTATCCTCATTTTTAGCAATTGAAAAAAGAGTCACAAGATCACCGCTTTGTTCTGCGACTTCAATAAGTCTTAAAAGAGCATTAGGGTAATCATTGAAAACTTTAGCTACATCTTTCAAATTAAGAATTGTCCAAACTTCGCGATCTTTCAAATCCTTCGACTCATCAACAAGTCTCATCAACTCAATTTCAAAAAAAGCCTTTGAAGAAGGATGTGCCTCAAGAGCTAACTGAGGAAATTGAGCCATATTATCAATACGATCCTCAATACGACGGCGATCACGCGCAATTTTCAAAATTTCGGTTTCAAGATACTTAGAATTGATATTTCTTTCGTAAAAAGTCACATCGAGATCCATCAATTTCTTAAAGTTTTGCATGTGGCTAGACTTCAAATCAAAGACATTCTCACCACTCTCAAGATAACCCTGAAAAACTCCGTCCAGCAAAGCACTCCACTCTGGATCTTTATTGAGGTATTTTTTTTGGGCCTGAATAAAATCCCAACCTAAGTGGGGTGCCCGCTCTTCCTGAAGCGCTTCTTTAACATCATTTCGTATCATACGAAGAGATTCATTTATATGTTTTTGAGAAAAAGCATCGACTGCATTCAATCTTCCAATCAAAAAAAGAACTTCATTTTTTGCAAAAGAAACAGGATCAAATTCGGGCCCATGAATTTCAGCCCCAACTTTCATAAAAGTTTTCGTAAACTGATCAACAGAACTCGCCTGCAAGTTTCTTAAACTGTAAGAAAACATTCTATAGTAATTGAGTGACTTAAGGCGAACACCGCTATTTCGAGCAATTTTCCATAAAGAATCCTTGTCGCCGATCAATTCACTCTTGATCAGTCGTAAAATAAGTTGTTCTTCGAGCTCCGCTCTAGACTTCTTTTTTTGCTCATATGATGGAATGAGACGAAGCACTTTTGTTCCGTCCTTCTTCATTCCATCGTAAATCATTCCCCCGCTATACATTCCTCCGCTATATAAACCCACAATTTTCTCGGACATGGGATCAACAGGAGAAAAGTCACCAGGCTTGCCCACCACAACATTCTCTACGTAAGCAGGAGCTTCTTGCACAACTTGCGCAGCACCTACGTTCATACTGACGGAATTTCCATCAGAAATAACTAAATAATCATGAGGATGTCGCCTGTATTCTTCTTCGATAAACTCATCGAAAAAAGATTTTTTCCCGACAAATCCCTCTTTATCTTTAAGAATAATATCGCCTTTTATGGCATGGCTCATGATATCAACAACACTTGAAACCTCCCCCGTTTTTTCATTTCTTATGGGAGTGAGTCCTACGTAGCCTTCCATTTTGCCATCGCCACTTTCGACAAAAATTGTTTGCGCTCCTTCAAGTGCATGGACCGCCCACCTTCTGGGAGTAAGTGAGCCACTTGTGGCACCCCCCACGCATTCTCCTTTTTTGCGACCTGCAAAAAAAGCATGAAAGGCTCTAGGGGTTGGCTTAAAAAACAATTCTGTTCCAGCTTGATTTTTCAAACGTAAGGTTGCTCGAGTCGTATCCTCGTGAAGCTCATAAAAAAAATACCGATTAGAATTTTCAAAAAGATCTCGAAATTCCTTTTTTTCCTCTCTCACTTTTTCGCTATCTGAAACCCACGAGTCCAACTCTGCCCGATGAGTTTCATCAAGAAGAGCACGTATTGCAGACATCTCAATTCCTTCAGCATGAAAATCTTGTATCTTGGTCACGAGACCTGGACTCATCCGAGGATCTGCAATTTTTTGAAATTCCTTCATGTTTTCAATTCCAGACTTATAAGAATTTACAAAGTCATTAAGCGTTTCAGAACTAAAACTCAAATATTCCAACATCCGGCTAGGTATTTTAAATTTTTCTGCAATTCCAATGGTTTGAAAATTTTTAAAATTCCCAAACTTTTCTAATTCTTTTGCAATAATGTCTGCATCACCCGAGAAAAGTTTATCGCTCACTATCTCGTCATTCATTAAATCGTATGCAAGATCTGCAGATACAAAAGCCAATCGCTTACGCATGTATTCTTGATTCTTTTTCAAAAGCAAAAGAGCGGTCTTATTCAACCCCATCTTTTGCTTGTATTCAGCCTTTGCTGCTCTAGAAAGGGAAGCAAACTGCTCAGGTCTCAAAAAGCCAGCTACATTACGAATTCGCTCTTGCTCGATTTCAAAGTTTTCAAATTCAGCAACAAATTTTTTAATTTCAATATTTCTTTGCTCATCACTTAGACCAGAAAGATAGCCACTTCCTCGCGCTGCTTGAATTTTAATTCGGTCAATCGCACTTAGACTTGCATCTCTTTTAATTTCTAGGCCTGTCCCAGAATGCTCACCTTTAATAGAATAAATTTCTTTTTGCCAATTCGGATTTTTTTTCCAAGCTGCTTTAGCAAATTCAGGAATTTTCTCTGCAAGATCTTTTATTTGCTCAAAAAATCTATCAAAGACTGGATCAAAAACAACTTCTTCTTTCAAGTAAAGCTTCAAAACAATTCGATATTCTTCGATGGCAGATGGATCATTAAGAAAGTCATTTAAAGTTTCATAACGAGATGTAACGACTTCAAGCTTTTCTAAAGATTGCGCACTGAGTGACAAGCTTAAGCCTAGGCAAAAGAAAAATAAACCCCGGCGAATTAAAGAAAGCATTTCCGTTTTTGACATTTTTAAAGCAAAGCTCAAGCGTCAGACTCCTGACGCAAATCTTTGACATTTTATATACCAAATGGAAATTCCGACAAAGCATATAGTTGTGAACATAAAGGACAAAAAAACTTTACTATTAAGCTTCTGGATACTTTCGTTAGCCTTTTCAAGCGAAGACACTGATCCCGTAAAATGTAAGAAAATCGTAACCCTTAGCCCTCATACTGACCAAAAAATAGACGCTGCCGACCATGCTCTCAACGTAATTGTAAAATGGATATCTGAGCATAAAAAAATTCCTTCGAGTATTGAAATCACAAACATGGGCATAAATTATGGAAAATTCGCAGGAACTGGGGATTATTCTTCAAAAGGAGAAAGCTATCGATCACGCTTACACAACAGTTCGAAAGAGGCTTTTGCAAAACTTCTAGAAAAAGTCGAAAACTCGAATAGCCTTGATTCCCTGACTGAAAAAGAAAAACTAACCATTATTCTCAATCTTAAAATAAAAGCAGGCGAAGAAACCGCTCATGATCAAAAAATCAATCTCCTAAGACAAGAGGCTTACGAAAAGCTGATTCAATATATTGTTCTTCATAAAAAAATTCCATCAAGCACTGAGATGCATAAGATAGGTGTGAATTACGGAAAATTTGCAGGGCTAGGAGACTACTCTTCTAAAGGAGAAAGTTACCAATCGCGCTTGCATAATAGTACCGAAGAGGCTTTTACAAAGCTTCTAGAAAAGATAGAGAGCGCTAATAGCCTTGATTCCCTGACTGAAAAAGAAAAACTAACCATTATTCTCAATCTTAAAATTCGCGCTGGTGATGAAAATGCTCGCGCTCAAAAGATCGAAGTCCTAAGACAAGAGGCTTACGAAAAGCTCGTGGAATCGATTCTTGAAAAGAAAAAAATTCCTACTGGTTTTCTGGAATGGAATAGCATCGGATTGAACTATGGGAAATTCGTGGGAAATAGCGACTATTCACACGATGGCGAAAGTTATCGCGCTCGCTTGCACAATAGCCCTCAAGCAGCTTTTTCAAGGCTCGTAAAACATATTGATGAATCGAAAAAACTTGATGCCCTCAATGAAAAAGATAGAGAAGATATTTTGCAAGAGCTAAAAATTAGAGCAGGTGACGAACAGGCTTTTGCAGATAAAATTGAAACTCAAAAGGTCGAGGCTTATGAAAAAATTATTCAATGGACGCTTCAACACAAAAAGTTTCCCCCAGGAACTACTTGGGACACATTCGGAGTAAACTACGGAAAATTCATCGGAAGCGGAGACTATGCTTTAACGGGAGAAAGTTATAGATCTCGCTTTCACGATGGCCCCCAGGATGCTTTTCTAAGCCTTCTTTTATATGCAGAAAAATCATCGAAACTTGAGGGTCTCTCCCCTGAATTAAAAGAAGAAGTTCTCACTAAAATCCAAGAAAGATACGAATACACTCTCAAAAAGGGTAGAAAACGCTTTTAAATGTATTTCAGCACTTAAACGCTTTCATAAGATCCCCTGATAATAGAGGATAAACTTATACAAAGCACCTGCGTCATGATATAAATTACGCCGTGAGTTTGAATTCCCTTCTCAAATCAGTCCTTCCCGAACTACCCGCCGTAAGCATAGAACGAGAAATCGAAACCCTCCAGATGCTTCCTGCTGAAACCCTCTTTCTATCCCTGAAAGAAGCTGATTCTGAAACGGCTCTTTGGGTTATGGAAAATGCACGCGCTAGCCAAGTTCAAGGGGTCCTTGATCTTGATTGCTGGCAAGGCGATGCCTTTTTACCAGAAAGATTTTTTCGCTACTTCGAATTCATCACCTACACCACTCCCGAGCGACTTCTGGAATACATGAAGGATCTTGATCCCGAAATTATCGTTCTCTCTTTAATGGATACAATAGAAGTTCTCGACTTTGATCCGCAAAATCCTCCCGAAGTTCCTGAATCCCAATTACTTATTTCCCCAGGAAGCCAATATGCTTTGATCTTTAAAAAAGAAGATCCAGAACTTAAAGAACGAGTTTTTCAGTGGCTAAATAAACTCTCCGCAATGGATTTTGACCTCATGAGAAGACACCTTGAAAGTCTGAAGTGGGAACAAAAAAACGACCTCGAAGAATTCGCTTATCAAATTAAAAAAGGACGCGTGGAAGAACTGGGCTTCGTCGAAAGAGAAGAAGCTCTGAAGTTCTTTTCACAAATTCGTGCTCCCGAGCTCAAAACAAAAATGTTAAATGAGCCACTTAAAAAACACGTCAAAGAAGAAATTCCGCTTGTAGAAATTTTGGGAAGCGAAGATTTCTTGCCCCAACCTATTTCAAAAGCCGTCAAAGACGACGGGTTTTTTCGTAAAGCTCTTGAGAAAGTCGAAAACACTCAACTCAAAGACATCTTGCGAATGGAATTTGTTCGAACCATTAACGGAGTCTTTTCAGCGGAAGATATTCTCTCTCAAGACCTAAGCTTCTTGCGTGAATCTGCAAGCCGCACACGTTCTTATCTCGACCTTGGACTTCTTTATTTGTCAGGTGGCAATATAGATCAAGCAGCCGAACATCTTTGTACTCAGCCTGTTTTCGAAATTGCTCGCTTGGGATGGTGCCTCTTGCAAGATCTCACGCGTGCAAGCAAAGAAATTCGCTCAGAATACAATACTGCAATCTTTGAAAATGTAGATCGCCAACTTTTACAAGACTTAGAAGGACGTCACCCTGAGATTAAACATCCCGACGTCATCCGCGATCTAGAATTAAAAAATCCATCACTTATCTCGATTGAAAACATTCACCGAATAGCTGACCATGTCGGCGCATTGAGTGTGTGTGCTCATTTCTTGAGAGAGACTCTTAGCGCTTCGCTCAAACTTAACGACGAAGCTATGGAAGCCAATGAATCTGCGTGGACACGTCTTGCAACGGGAATCTTTAGACAAAGTTGCTCTCGTGAATTTAGCGTTGCACTTGTCAGTAAAAATGAATGGAATGAGATCAAAGACTCTTGGAATAAAGAAAGCTTCGATAAAATCTCAAATCTTATTTCAGAAAAAGTACCTTCAGTTGGAAAAACTCTTTTTGTAAAACGTCTCTTGGAAAAGAAAAAAGAAATCCAAAAACTTATTGAAAGCAATACAATTCCCAATCCTCAATTCAGCCGTGCCTTGAGATGGGAAGTTTAAAAGTCTAAATAAGAAACGATGAAAAAAGCTTACAGATTACTCTCTTCTATCTGGTTAGGTTCAATTGTTTTCTTTTCTTTTGTAATCGCACCCCAGATTTTTAAAGTTCTTCCGCGTTTTGAAGCCGCTAAACTCCAAAATCATCTCTTTCCTTTTTATTACTCAGTCGGAATCGTGTGTGCTCTGGGAATGCTTTTTTATGCTTTTTTCAAAGACCAAAAGAAAATCACTTGGATTGCAATCGCACTCGCTCTTTCTTTAATTGGACTCACAACTCTGAGCCCACTCATCAAAGAAGCCTTCCTCTCTCAAAATGTTTCTATCAAATGGCTTCACCCCACCGCTATTGGACTAAATCTAGCGATGCTTTTTTGTGTTTTTAAGACTATTTAATTATTAGCTAAAATTTCAATCTTGAAAAAATCCATTTGGAACGTATTTTTCAAGTTCTCGACTGGGTAAAAACAAAAGAGGATCAAGAGGATCAGAACCCTTGCGAATTTCAAAATGTAAATGGTTTGCTTGAGCGCGACCCGTTCGTCCCATCAAACCCAAAACATTGCCTGCTTTAATCTCCTGCCCTGGCTTGACCTTGTACTTTGATAAATGGGCATAGAGTGAAGACCAACCGCCTCCATGGTAAAGAACCACTGTTTTCCCGTAACCTTTTACATAGGCAACATCAACAACCTTGCCATCACAAGAAGCATAAATATTATCACCATGTCGGCCTCCAAGATCGAGCCCCTCATGCATGCGCTCACCTTTTTTTCGCTCGCCCTTTTTTCTCCATCCAAAAAAACTTGCCACACGAGGCTTACCGTCAATAGGCCAAATAAAAGAAAGTGTTTGTGTGGGTGCGCCCTCTTTTTTGTCACGCGATGATTCAGCTAAAATATTTTCTTCAAGTGACTCACGAGAACGCATTGACTCGTGGTGAGCAAAACTTGTCGTGCAGGCAGATAAAAAAACCAAAACAAGAGACAAGAAAAAAAATTGAGATTGTTTTTTATTCACTTTTTCAAAAAACCTATAAAAATATTTTATTTTTTGAAAGTCTTTTTCTTTTTAACTTTTATTCTTTTAGAAATTCCTGCTTGACTTTTAAGTAAATCACCCAAATGCCATTGCTCGAGTTCGCCCAAAAAATCATACTGCGTTATATCAATTCTAAGCGGAGTCACAGAGATAAAATCCTGATCAAGCGCCACGCAATCCGAACTCTCAATAGGTTCGAAGCCCATATATTCTCCGCCTAGCCAGTAATAAGGTTTGTTTCTTTGATCTTGACGTTTTTCAATCTTCTTTGAGTAGATGCGAAATCCTTGCTTCGCAACTTTTACTCCTTTTATTTTAGAGAGTGGTAAATTTGGAAAATTAATGTTCAACAAACATCTATGAGGAAGTCCTTCGACTGCAACCTTTTGAGCCACTTTTCGAACAAAAACAGCGGCTTCCTCAAAATGCGCTTCTTTTTTTACCCCTGGTTCAAAGTGGAAATTCATCGAAGCAGCTATGGAGGGAATATTCAACAAAGCTCCCTCACGAGCAGCCGCCACTGTCCCCGAATAAAAAATATCATTCCCTAGATTCACGCCCCGATTGATCCCCGAAATAATTACGTGAGGCGGTTTTTTCATCACATGACGCAGACCCATGTACACACAATCAGCGGGAGTTCCGCTCAAACAAAAAACATCTAAGTTTTTTTCATGCCGAACTGAGTACAGACGCACAGGTTTGTGCAAAGTCAATGCATGCCCCATCGTGGATTGTTCACGTTCAGGTGCAACGACCGTCACATGTCCAATTGTCTTTAAAGCGTTCGAGAGAGCGGTTAAGCCCTGACTCTCTACACCATCATCGTTTGCTAATAAAAAGCGCAGTTCCATCACTTGAATGATTCTAGCAGGCAGCTAAGATAAAATGCGATGCCTCGTAAAAATAAAAAGGGCGCTCGTGGAGCGCAACGTAAGTCTCATCTTGTAAGAGAACTCGACAAGATCAACGCGCACAAAAAAAATAAAAAACACTCAAAAGGTCCACAGCCCCAATCATCTTCTTCGAGTAATGCCTCCAAAAAACAGACTCCATTCAAAAAACAAAAATCACGCAGTGAAAGCGAAAGACGAAGCGAAAGCGTTAGACGTAATTTTCCTGAAAGAACTGGAGAAAAACAGGGACAAAGAAAACCTCATCACAGCCCTCATTCCTCGCTAAGCAAGCAAACAGGCCTCGTCACAGGCAAGTTAGATATTCATCCCAACGGATTTGCTTTTGTCATTCCTGACAATCCCGAATTTTCTCATATTTACATTCCTCAAGGAGATTTTCGTGAATACATGCATCGAGACAAAGTCGAAGCCCGAATCACACGAAGCTTTAAAGACGGAAAAGTCTCGGGAGTCCTTGTCTCTGTCGTCAAAAGGCAACAAGAAGAATTCATTGGCGTTGTTCGTATCTTTGCAGGGGGAAGCTGGATTATTCCTTACGATGCTCGTGACCGACACCTGACTTTTGAAATAGCAAGTGTTGCAAAAAGTGTTGAATTGAAAAACAATCACACCGTCTTATGTAAGGTTCTTGAATACCCCACCAAAAGTCGCGGTAAGGTTGAAGTGGTTCAAAATGTTGATGACGTTGAAAAAGCAAGCAACGACACTTTAAGAATCGTTCTCCAAGCGGCCTGGCCAAGAGAATTTTCAGGTAAAGCTCAAAAAGAAGCACAAGAAGCCGCTCAAAATTGGGAGAAGCGTTTTGGAAAAGAGCTCAAAGACCTAACACACATCCCATTTGTGACCATTGATGGAAGCGACGCTCGCGATTTTGACGATGCTGTTTATGCCACTGAGGCCAATGGAAATTTTGAACTCTGGGTTGCCATTGCTGATGTCTCGCGTTTTGTGATTCAAAAAACTCAGCTTGATGAAGAAGCGTTTGCTCGCTCAACAAGCGTTTACTTTCCAGATCATGTTGTGCCGATGCTTCCAGAAGTCCTCTCAAATGGCATCTGCTCCTTGAATCCTAAAGAAAAAAGGCCCGCTCTTGGTTGCAAAATTATTGTCGACCAAAGAGGAGAAACTCTTAGCTACGAATTTTTTGAAGCCATTATTTTTAGTCACAAACGAATGACCTATGAAGAAATGGAAGACTGGCTCGAGAACAAAAGCCGCTCAGATTACGACGAAAAGCTTAACAAAAGCTTTGAATGCTTGCACAAACTTACAGAGAAGTTTCTGGAGCGTCGTAAGCGCCAAGGGGGACTTGACCTCGACATTCCCGAAGCTCGAGTTTTCTTAAATAAAGACGGGACTGTTCGCGACATACAACTCCGCAATCGTCTCTATTCTCATAGGTTAATTGAGGAGTGCATGTTGGCAGCAAACCGAGCAACAGCCTCGTTCTTACACAAGCAAGGACCAGCACTTTATCGCGTACACGAAAAGCCTAACCCGAAAAAAGTTGAGGATCTTTATTCATTTATCTCTCTGATTGGAATTCCTCCTCCACCTAATCTCGAAAACACAAAAGACTTTTTTGAACTTATTGAATCAATCAAAAAAGATACAGAACTTGAGAATTCAAAAAAACGCGCTCTTAATTCTCAGGTCTTAAGAAGCCTTGCACAAGCTCGCTATTCCAAAGATCCCCTTGGGCACTTTGCCCTTAACGAAATAGACTACACACACTTCACATCACCTATTCGCCGATATCCCGACCTTGTCGTTCATCGACTAGTGCGCGCACGAATTGAGAAAAAAGCTCTACCTCACGAAGATGATCTCGAAGCAATTGGACAACACACTTCCAACTGTGAACGACAGGCTGTCGACATGGAAAGAAAAGTGATTGACATAAAAAAATGTCGTTACGTGGAAAAACATCTTGGAGAAGTTTTTAAATGTTTTGTTTCAGGGCTATCGGAAAAAGGACTCTTTTGCCAAATTCAAGACCACTTTGTAGATGGTCTTTTGGATGCTGAATTTCTCGCTCGACGTTCGTATTTTTTTGATGGAGCCCTAGCGTACCGTGGTCCCCATCATGCCGAACTCACTTTTGGATCGGAACTTATCTTAAGACTCGACAAAGTAGACTGTCTCCAAGGTCGAATAAATTTTGGTTGGCCCGAAGAAGAAAATCCAAACAAAAAGAATAAAAAAAGTGTTAATTTAGAAGCATGACCGTCATTGCTAGAGCCCTGCAAATACGTCGCGGGCTTTCAAATGTGGGACGAATGCGCGAAATCTCTGCGGCCGTTTCACGATACGGCTTTGGTGAGCTCTTTAATCGTCTTGGAATCGCTCGCGCTAAACAAATTTCCGAGGATGGTCAAATCAACATTCTTTCAGCACCCGAAAGACTTCGGATGCTTCTTGAAAACCTAGGGCCAACTTTTATCAAAATTGGCCAGCTCGCTGCGGGACGTCCAGACCTTATTCCACCCGAATTTCTCGTAGAGCTAGAAAAGCTTCAAGACCGGGTAGAAGCCGTCCCCTATCCCACCATTAAAAATATTGTTGAAGAAAATTTTCGCAAAAATCTTGAAGATATTTTTTCAAGTTTTGATACGCTTCCACTTGCCTCTGCAAGTATTGCTCAAGTTCATGCAGCTCGGACTTTATCTGGCGAAGATGTCATTGTAAAAATTCAAAAGCCTGACGTTGAAAGAATACTTGTTAAAGACTTTGAAATCCTAACACTGATTGCTGAGCTTGCTGAATCAACCTTTCAAGAGCTTCGCCCGTTTAATCTAGTGAATGTTGTAAAAGAATTTAGAAGATTAATTCTTCAAGAAATTGATTTTCTGAGAGAAAGTCAAAACATCAAGCGGTATCGAGAAAATTTTTCAAGTTCTGATTTTTTAGTTATCCCCAAAGTCTTTGACGATTATTCCAACAAAAAAATTATCACCCTTGAACGCATTCAAGGTTTTCGAATCACAGAAATTGATCAATATGCTCGATACAATATTGATCCAAAAGTTGTTTTAAAAAAGGGTCTTGATCACCATATGCAATCGCTAATGGTGCATGGCCTTTTTCATGCGGACCCCCATGGAGGAAACATGCTCGTGATGCATGACGGACGCCTTGCCCTCTTGGATTTTGGCTCAGTCGGCTGGCTTTCTCCCAAAAGCCGAAACTCTTTGATCAATCTTTTCTTGGCTCTTGTATCCGAAGATTACGAGGCCCTTATTGATGAATATCTTGAAATCAGTCCTTATTCTGGAAACAACCATAACAGCGAAACACGTGAGGCGCTCACCCGTGAGGCAACCTACATGATAGCCCCATATTTTGGGACAAGCCTTCGAAACATCCCTGCCGCAAAATTAATGCTCGAAGTTTCGAGCCTGGCTTTTAAGTACCATATCCAACTTCCTCAGGATTTGATTGCTGTCTTTAAAAGCAACATGACTCTCGAAGGAATTGGGCGAACGCTCGATCCAGATTTTGACCTTCTTTCTTCTGCCCTAAAATTTTCAAAAAATGTTTTGAGAAATAAATTTCAACCTCAAAGCCTTATGCGCTCCTTTGTTCGGAGCTCCCGAGATGTGCAGCGCTTTGCCCAGAAAGCTCCTCGCCTGGGGCTAGAAATCATGCGCAAAGTTGAAGCAGGCCAACTTGAAGTGAAGCTTAAAAATTCCGAATGGGACAAATTTGAAAGTCTTGAAAGGTCCAAACAAGGAACGTTCATTCTTTCGATTGTTTTTTTAGGTTCCATTATTCTTTGTGGCAATCTTTTAACAACGTCCCAATTTGTCGATAGCGGCCTTCTTAAAATTGCAGAATCTTTTGCTTTAGTTTCATTGGCTTTTTTAGTTCTTAAATTTTTCAAAAAAGATTAAAACCAGCTCTTTATTTTGCGCCGCTTCATTAGACACCGGCCACGGAGTGGTTTATTTAAGAACCATGAAAATCCTCAATGAGCTGCTCCCCGTTGAAGAATTAGGATTTGGTCTATACTTTGCTCCTCTGAAAGCAAGCTCACGTTATTCAAAAGGCAAATGGGGTCCCGCCGAATACTCTAGCGATCTTAGTATGCGTCTTGGATCTAGCGCTAAAGTTCTGCATTATGCTCAAGAAATTTTTGAAGGAATGAAAGCTTTCCGTCAAGAAGATGGAAGCGTTGCTTTTTTTCGCCCTCAAGCGAATTGGGCGCGTTTAAATTATTCCGCCCGCCTCATGGCTATGCCAGAGTTTCCAGAAAATGAATTCATGGCCATGATCAACAAAATGGCCAAAGAACTCGATCATCTGGTTCCTCAAAAACCAGGTGCACTTTATTTTCGTCCTACAATGATCGGAACGAGCGAATCTTTAGGTGTTGCAACTTCTGAAGATTTTGAGTTTTTTATTTTAGCCTCACCTGCTGGGGGTTATTTCAAAGATGTCTCAGCTGACAAACCCATTTCTGTAAAAATAAAAGTGAGTGAAAAATATACTCGCGCGGCACCAGGAGGCACAGGTAGTGCCAAGACTGGCGGTAACTATGCGGCAAGCCTTAGAGCAATCCTTGAAGCCAAAAACGAAGGATTTTCCAATGTTCTTTTTTTAGATGCCCGTGAAAAAACTTTTATTGAAGAACTTGGCGGGATGAATTTCTTTGTTGTTGATCAAGGCACGCTCAAGACTCCGCCCCTTGGAGACACAATCTTAGCGGGTGTCACGCGCGACAGTATTCTTCGTCTTGCAAAAGCGCTCGATATTCCCTCAAACGAAGAACAACTTTCGATCTATGAAGTGACTCAAAAAATTAAGGATGGAAGAATCACAGAAGCTTTTGCTTGTGGAACAGCTGCAACTATTTCCTCGATCTCGCAATTGGGATGGAAAGGCGAAAACCTCAAACTTTCTTCAGGAACGGAAGCTGGCCCAGTTTCAACACTTTTATACAAAACCCTTACAGACATCCAACACGGCAAAAGCAAGACTCCCGAAAGTAACTGGATTTATCCCGTTCGATAAAAAAATTATTGGTTTTTGATTAAACTCTCACGTTAAGCACTCAATGTTTGTGCTTCGCGTACTTTAAACCAACTTGTTGAATATCCCTTATCAGAATATTTTTCTGCAAAAGAACTCACCTTGAGAGGTTCAAAAAAAGTATCAAGCATCACCGCGAGACGCTCACTCAGCTTACCTCTTTCAGCAAGCGATTTTTCAGCGGCATTTCCGTGAGGAGAGTGAGGGCAGGCGGCAGGATGAAAAGTCATTGTGCCTTCTCGAAGCACGCTTTTTCGTGCGCCATAGTTTACGTTACTAAAAAACATCATCTCATCGCTATCCACATTAAAGTGAGCATAGGGAGCCGCCACATCACGAGGATGCCAGCCTTCTGGTTGACCCACAAAAGAACAAATTGAGAAACCAAAGTACGGGGCCTGCCCAGATTGAAATGTTTGGTGCGCAGGGGGAGCAGAATGAATTGCGCGGGCAATTCCATAGTGTTTTGCGATATCAAAAGTATAAGGATACAAAGCGCCTTCCCATCCACAGACATCAAAAGGATGATGTCCTAAAACTAATTCTGTCAGATGCCCCTTATTATGTTGAACATAAATCGTAAACTCACCCTCCTGATCAATGGGAGCTCCAAGTTCGGGCAAAGAAACTTCAGTTTCAACAATCGGAGCAACCATTAAGGCCTGGCCACTTGTGTTCATGTAATGGGGAGGCCATTCAATTAAAAAAGTAGATTCTACAGTCAAAAGCCAAAGCTTTTCACTTTTTAAATCAATTCGATAAGTTGTTCCTTTAGGAATCACAACGTAGTGATTTTTGCGAAAAGGTAGCTCTCCGTATTCAGAAGAGAGAACCCCCTCACCTTCTTGAACAAAAAATATTTCGTGAGCCTCACCATTACGAAAAAATTTATTTTTAGGGAAACTTTCTTTTACTTTAATCACTCCAATTTTTGTAGAGTTTCCCCACAAAAGACAGCGTCGCCCAGACAAAGCATCCCCCTCAAAAGGAATATCGCCTGTGTGAATCAAATAAGGATGAAGTGTCTTGTCCTGTGTTTCTTGCGGAACAAAATTCAACACTGACGCTACTGGTGTAGATTTAACCTCTGTTGGATATTTGCGCACGTGCATCTTACGCGACCAAGGACCACTAAAACCAAACGACCCATGAATTTCCTCTAACGAAAGAACACCTGGAATATAATAAAACTCGGTGTGGGGAGTGGAAGGAAGAGTCCCTCTTTTGGCAATAATCATGAAGCCGAGATTAGGGCGACAAGAGCTTTCTGCCAAGGCCATTCCTACATTGAAAATGTTTTTTTAACATTTTCTAAGCTTAAATTTAACAATCAAAAGCCCTGAAAAAGCTTAAAATTTAAGGATGCGGGTGTGTTTGTTGTTTTTTTTCATGCTGCCTTCTTTTTTCTTACAATCACAAACAACCACTAAAACAACATTAAAGCTTAGTTACCAAGACTCAGAAACGAAAAGCTCAATAAAACAAGCTCGTTTTTCAATCAGCCAAAAATCAGAAAAAGATGCCTCAATTTCTCTTTTAGGAAAAACAATTTTTTTATACGCAAACTCATCTTGCTCAGGGGAAATAATAGGAAAACAAGAAAACTCTCTTGCGGACACTGTTAACTTTCACATCTACAAAAAACACTTTGAAGCAAACAAAACCTATTATCTGAGTGCTGGAATAATAACCAAAGACAATTCAAAACTTGGATACAAATTAGCTTCATGTAGTCATTCCTTAAGCTTTAAAACTACATCGTATTCTTCTCTTGTAGACCCAACTCCCTCACCATTAAACGATGGAATAAGGAGCTCGTCTCGAAATGCATCTGGCATCACGATTGAACTTATAGAACCACTTAACCTGGAAGCACCGTCTATTCGAGCTTGGAACATCACAAACACTCAAGAAAGAATACGTGTTTTCTCCAGTGCAGATTGTACTGGTGGTGAACTTTCTATAATCTTTTCTAAATCTTCGCTCAAATCATCAAAAGACCTCCATTTATCTGCTGCCCAATTTCCTGAAAATAAAACCTATATCCTTTCCGCAAAAACAGATCAGTCATCCTGCTCAAATACTCTTCAATATATAAAAATTCCTACCCCCTCGCCTCAGATAACCTTTTTTATGACAAATCCAAATCGATCAAAAATACCGAAAGTCTCTTTTGAGATTCATGATTTAAAAAAAGGTGATGTTGTTACGATTTATCAAGACGACAATACTTGCACAAACAATTCAATCAAACAGGCTATATCTGAAAAGAACAGACTCAATATCAATGGAAGTCTTCTTGAAGGAAACAATTCTGAAAACAAAACCTATCAGTTTTATGCTCAAGTAAAACGAGGAAACACACTCGGAACATGCCTTGGTCCTCGAGATTTTGAATTTCAGAAAAATCCTCCAGAAAATGCGAATCTTAGCCTTGTTCAGGGAGCCACGACGACTACTTTATCCACCATTAGCTTTAACCGAACACCCGAATTTAATATTACGAACATAGCAGTAGGAAATTATGTAGATCTTATTTTGGGTGCAAACTGCTTGGGAACAACTCTTCATCGTCTCAAAAAAAATACTTATTTAGCTGGAGACCGTCTTAAAGTTAACAATCGTGATCAATTAAGAACTGACAACCTTTATGTTTTTTCTGTAAAGGTCACAGATCCTATGGGAAATTCTTCCTGCAGTAATAATTTCTCATATACTCTTAAAACAGAAATTCCAAACCCAACAATTCAATTGATCCTAAATGGACTAACGCAAACAATGAAAGAAGATTCGCCAACCTTTAAAGTTGGAAACATTTCACCCGACGATAAGGTTGCAATTTATAAAGATTCTTTTTGCACTAAAATCGTTTCTGAAGAAAAAGTGATTGCTGAAAATCAAAAGACGATCGACATTTCTATTACTAAATTAAAAAAATCAGAAAAAAACAACTATCATGCAGGAGTTTTTAGCAAAGCTGTTCAAAGTTTAAAATGTAGCTCTGTAGGCATTCCCTACCAATATCAACCCACTCCAGTTGTTTTGCCCAGCCTCGACCCTATCTACGTTTACGAAGAAGGAGGAGGAAGCAGTTCAGGCGAAGGATCGACACCAACGCCCGATCCTAGAGTTGACAATGAGAACACAAGAATTTTAGCTCTTGGGTCAAATTTAGCGGTCCAACCGGTTACTAACTTTTATGTAACAGAGTTGGCATACAGTGAAAAAGAAGTTTTAGCGCGAACCTCTCCAATCAAAACAACCCTCGATAGTGACGATTACAAAGATGCACCAGAAGACAAAAAACCATGGCTAAACACAGATCAACTTGTCCCATATGTGAAAACAAAAGAAAATACTTTTCTAAGTATCGGGGCACACACCGTTAACAGAATCCTCTACAACCTTCAGACCCTTTATCCTCAAACTTATCCAAATCTAAAAACTTATTCGCGCATTGTTCGCGATTATTCAGAACTTAACTTCACTGATGAAGAAATTAAAAAAGATATAATCAACAGTGGTTTTGTTTGGCTACACAACCTTAAAAAAACTCAAACGATTATTACAAATCAGTACGTTGTTAAACCCAGTACCAACGTTGGTGAGTCTTTTGAGAAATTGAATGCCGCTTATGCAAAAATTAATACAACTGCATTTTGTGACACTTCAATAAGAGATTTAATTACAAACACATTAGGTGGAACAATAACTTATTTTTGTTCAGAACCATTTATTCCCTCAAAACTCTTTACTGAAACATATAGCAACGTCGTCTCCAAAAAAACAAAGGACATGGTCTCAGACCCTTATTTGAGTATTGTTTATTACCTTAAAAATGGTTTGAACCCTTATGACTCTACACAGAAAGATCTGAAAATTGCTCCTTTTAATAGACTTGGAATTTCAAGTTTTTCCTCAGACCCTCAAGCTTTAGAAAACACAATCACTGAATATGTCGAAAATCTAATAACCAAACCCGAATATCTTTACCAAGACAGCAAGTGGGCACTTTACCTAAGATACAGACTTCAAAGAGACTTTGGATTGACCTATTCACAAATAAAAAATTCTTACGATACTTTCAAACCTTCCGATCCTGTCTTCAATAATAATAAGGAATTTGGCAGAAATGTTTGTCGTGCTTTGGTCATTTCTCGAGGACAAGAAACGATTAACTTAGCCAACAAAAACCCAAAATGGTTTCCTGGCTACAAATGGAACTCATCAAGTGACCTACCAGATCTTCCTTCATGGTGCTCAATTTATGGAGACACTTTATATTCAAATATGATCATAATGAAAACCGTAAGTTATTAAATAAAAATTTATTTTCTTAACTAAAAATTAATAATTATAACTGTCTGTAAAAGCTAAAATTATAACGTGACCATCATACCCTCAGGTCTGATACTTTTTTTTTTCTGCTTTTCCTTTTCTTTTCTAAACGCACAACAAATTACACTTCAGTTTCAAGATTCTGAAAAATTAAAAACCCCTAGTGAACAAAAACAAGCTCGTTTTGTCATTACGGGGGTAAGCGCTGGAAGCACAATTTCTCTTATTAAGGACTCAAAATGCAATGGTGACGAAATCGCAAGAAAGATTGTTACAACAGACTCAGGAAGCGTGGAAGTTAATGTAATGAGAGATAAATTTGAATATGAGGATTACAAATATTATTTAAGTGCAAAAGTTGTAGGAACAAATATCTGCAGTAACTCTAAATTATTTAGGGTTGTAAATAGAGCTTTACTTATAGACTTAGAAAGTAGATCTACAGATCTCCCCCCGATTCTGCCTCGATTCATCTCAATTGAAGAAATTGCTGAGCCAAACCTTCCTTATACACCCTCTTTCAAAGTCTCAGGATTAAACATTAACGATGAAGTCAATCTTTACAAAAGTAATCAAAATGAATCTTGCTCAGGAGATATTATTGCAAGTGCAAAAGTTAAAAATAACGAAATCATATTTAAAAAACCAAATCTTCAACCCGGCGGAGAAATCTATGTCTCGGCTGGATTAAAAAGAACAAATCCACCTACATGCACAGATGTTATTTCCCTTAATCTTCCGACCATCGACGGCCCACCCGCTCCTAAACCCGACACAAAAATTAGCCTAAAACTTCAAAGAACTAACGAATCAAATAAACCATCATTTAAAGTAACAGGAATCACCGAAGACAGCACAATTTTTCTTTATAAAAGCTCTCGCAATGAAGCCTGCAAAGGAACTCCTATTGCAAGCCAGGAAGTAGATCTAATAAATAGAAAAGGTTTTGTTTTTGAAAAGCCGACAACCGTCAATGCCAGAACCAAACACTACTTCTCTGTACAAATCAAAGATATTCCAAATAGCTGCTCTAACGTTGTTGATTACACTCCTGTTGGACCAAGTGCTTCACTTATAATAAATAATGGCATAAGCCCCGACAATGAACGAACCCCAATCTTTAACATAAAAGGTCTTGGGCTTGGATACTCCGTTAAATTATTTAAGGACAATCTTTGTACTGGAACTGCTTTTAAAACTTTATCTGCCACCGAAGACTCAATTTCTATCAACATAACAGTAAGCGAAGGAACTCACACCTACTATGCTCTGGGGATTGACGACGAGGGAACCAGCGGACCTTGTAGTGCTGGAGTGACATACTCATTGGATACGTCCGCTACTTCACTTTCTCTCAGGCTTGCTGATGGAAAAACAAAAGGATCCAACAGGAGACCCTCTCTTAAAGTAAGTGCTGCACTCAAAAAAAATGATACTTTGTATTTATATCAAACCTCCAACTGTACTAATAAAATTATTCAAACAGTTGAAGTGCCATCAAATAAAACATCCCATATTATACAAATCGGAGAAAGAAGCCCTCTTCAAGAAAACAAAGCATACATATTTTCCGTCAAACTTACGGATAATTCCGGAAATTCGAAATGCAGTAACAGCGTTACTTACAATCTCGATACAACAGGTCCACAGCCGCAAATAAAACTCAAGGGCGAAAGAGAGGACAACAATCCCAAACCTGTTTTAATCGTCACAAACGTTTCCCCTGGAGACAAAGTCACTCTCTTCTTAGATTATGAATGCAAAAATAAAGTATCTGCAGACACAACGGTTCCAGCTAATAAATCAAACTTGGAAATCACTTCCTTTGCTCTTTCCAGCGAAAATAACTACGTGTTTTATGCAAATGCGTTTGATTCAAGCGGAATACCAGGAACCTGCAGTATAAATGGAGCTCGTTACACCTACAAAAAAGACGGAGGAGGAACAACCGGAGATGGAACGACTGGGGGAGGAACAACCGGAGGGGGAGTAGATCCAAAAGATCCTATACAGGTTGAAAATGAGCGCGTGAAAAAGATCGGAATTCAATCAGTACTGGTAAAAGACCTACATCCCACCCAAATCGGAGTTGGCGATGTTGAAAACCAAATTAGGAGACCTAACGTTATTCGTAAAAGAGATTGTGACAAAGAACTCGATGCTTATCTTTTAGAAGATCACGTTGTCCCCTTTGTGATAAGTCCAGCTGGTAAAAAATATTTCTTTGATGGACACCATACAAGCAAAATTCTTTTAGAAATTAACGGTATAAACGCAAAAACAAAAGGGAGACTTATTCGAGATTACTCTAAGATTGATTTTACACACGAAGAGTTTAAAAATGACATGATCAGAAGAGGATGGGTCTGGCTTCACGATGTAAGAAAAGAGCAAGATGTTGGAAGTCAATTCAACCCTGATAGATTATTCAGATCGTCTTTTGAGGAAAATGACTTAGTGAGTGACGTTAAAGAATTAACCCCAGATCCTTTTAGAGATATCGCATATATAATTAAATACGGAATCAATCCTCGAAATGCATTCACCATAGACTATACAAAGAAAAAACGTAATTTTGATGGTTATAAAATTAATAAAGTTGATAAATATTTTGCCTTCGTTCCACCAGGCCTTCCCGTAAGCGGAGACAAAAATTATACAACAAAAGTTCTCAGTTCTAATGCCGGCTTATTCGATGGGCATAAATGGGGCCTTTATATACGATACAGATTGCAGCGAGACTTTGGTGTTAGCTTTCAAGATCTAGCGACAAAAACCCCTCAAAACAATCTTCGATCTTTTAGCGGTTGCCGAGGATTTCGCCCCAATGAAAAAATTGTTGTTGACGATTTTTTTATGCTCAATATCTGTCGAGCTCACAGAATTGCGCGAGACGAGGAAACAGAGCAAATATTTGCCCAACAGCCAAACTGGCTACCAGGATTCAGAGGATATAAAAGTTCTCAAAACAAAACAGGGACCGAAGTACCTAATTGGTGCGCAAACTATAGAGATTAAAAATATAGATTAAAAAACTTTAACTCTTCAAAACTCGCTCCATCACCCACGCACCTTCACCGCTTTTGTAATAGCTCGGGCGAAAACCTGTTTTGATAAAAGCAAATTTTTTATAAATAACATCTGCGGCTTTGTTCCACTCACCACACTCTAAAATAATTTTTGAAGCTTTTTTACCACATTGATTTAAAAATTCTTTAAAAAGCAGATTTCCTTTTCCAAAGCCCTTTTCACGAACGCTCCAATGTGTGACTTCCATTTCAGAATTAATCAAACGGTAAAACACAAAACCTAAAATATTTTTATCTTCTAACAAAACAAAAACTCGATCCTCACTTGAAAGAATATGACTTAAATAATTTTCCTCAGTCCAATAAGGACTTCTTTTAAGAGAATACTTTTCAAGATCGTAAAAGATTTTCGCAAGCTCAGTATTTTCATAATCCTTAGAGAAATCCTTTAACCTTGTGTCTAAGTAAGTACTCATGAATCCTTCCAAGCTTGAGCAAGCTGTAAAGGAAATCGTGGGCCGCCAAAAATCCAGCCCGTATATATTTGTATCAAATTAGCTCCTCGTTTTTTTCGCTCTTTTGCTTCTTGTGCATCCACAATCCCGCCTACCGAAATAAGCGGAAGCGAAGTTTGAGAACGCGCGAAGGCCAAGCGATCACGCGAAAGCGCTGTTAAAGGCACCCCACTCCAGCCACCGCGACTTTCTTCTCTCACCCCACCCAATGTATTCGTGAGCACAAAACCGTCGATTCCCAATTGAGAAGCTCGGATAAAAAAATCACTCAATAATGATTCTTCTAGTTCTGGTGCTAACTTTAAAAAAATAGGTCGAGTCGAAGAATTTTTTTTAAGAGCCGAGAAAATTTTTTCAATCGCTGATAAATCCTGCAAAGCCCTTAACCCAGGCGTATTGGGTGAACTCACATTAATCACAAAATAATCTCCAAAGGATTTTAAAATATCGAAGCTACGCGCATACTCCTCAGCAGCTTTTTCATGGGAAGTTTCTTTATTTAACCCGATATTGATTCCAACCAAAAAATTTTCAGAGATTTTATAATGAGAGAGTCTTTGAGCAACAACTTCTGCACCCTCGTTATTAAAGCCCATAAAGTTAAAAAGATTTTGATCTCCTCGAAAAAGCCTTGGCTTTGGATTTCCGCTTTGCGGACGCAAAGTTACACTTCCAATTTCAGCTGACGAAAATCCTAGATGAATCAAATAAGGCAAAATTCTAGCGTTTTTATCAAAACCCGCTGCCAACCCAACTGGGCTTCTTAAGTTTTTTCCTAAAAAAGAAATGTTTTGTGAAAGATCTAAATTTTTACCTTGGCCACTTGCCCATTCCAACACTTGCGGACGACTAGAGCCTAGGCTTTCAATTAATTTAAGGGAAAACTCATGAACTCTTTCGGCATCAAAAGAAAAAATAAAAGGCTTGAGCAAGTTCCACATGTCTTTAGCAAAAAAGCTTAGCTTCAATCAAAGCCTGCAACAACTCCTGGTTATTTTCCATTAAGCCTTGCGCAAATCAAACACGTTTTTCCCTGACAACCTCGAGCCGTGCAATGCTCTCGTCCGTAAAAAATGATTTGAAGATGTAGCTTATTCCAAGAATTTTCAGGAAATATTTTTTTTAAATCACGTTCTGTTTGCACAACCGAACGCCCACTTGAAAGTTTCCATCTTTTTGCCAAACGATGAATGTGTGTATCTACGGGAAACGCGGGATGCCCAAAGGCTTGAGACATCACAACGCTTGCTGTCTTGTGCCCCACACCTGGTAAAGTTTCTAATTCTTCAAAACTTTGAGGAACTACTCCCTTGTGTTTTTCAATCAAAAGTCGACTTAACTCGACAATCGCCTTTGATTTCTGAGGCCCCAGCCCACAAGGCCGCACAATATTCTCAACATCTTTCACATCTTGGCGAGACATATCCTGTGGATTATCAGCCAGTTTCCAAAGCGTAGGAGTTGTTTTGTTCACTCGAACATCCGTACATTGTGCTGAAAGCAACACCGCGATCAAGAGTGTGTAAGGGTCTTTGTGATCAAGAGGAATGGGAGTTGTAGGATATAATTGATTTAGTTTTTTAAGAATATACTGAGCACGTTCTTGTTTTTTCATGAATTCGATTTATTCATTGGACGTTAAAACATCTCGCACAAAAGATCGTGCAAGCTTTGCAAAATCATCGAGACCTTCGCCCGTTTTAGAGCTCATCCATTTCCAATCAGTAAACCCATCCCCCAAAAAAGACGCCCATGTCTTTTCTACTTCTTTTCTTTTAGAGCGAATAATTTGATCAGCTTTTGTAAAAATAAAACGATGATCAAAAGAAAGCATCCACTTATGAACCAATGAGTCCATCTCATCAGGCTTACGTCTAGGATCAAGTAACCAAAAAACTTTAGTAAGAGGCTGCTGAACTTTTTTAACGAGTTTTTTTCCTAGGTCTTCCCACTCTCTAATTTCAGCACTGGGACGAATCGCATATCCCCATCCTGGCAAATCAAGAATAAATAAGGCCTTTTTACCCATGGCGACTTCTGCGCCCACTAAACCTCGAGTTACCCCAGGAGTGCTTCCCGTTCTAAAAATTCGCTGCGGATGAACAAGTGCATTGAGCAACGAGCTTTTTCCCACATTAGATCGCCCCATAACGATAAAGGTAGGCAACTGGGGCAAGTCCCATTCCTCGTGGGCAAACTTGGTAAAACTAAGCGTTGCTTTTCCTAAACCCATTCTTTCCTCAATCTAGGCTGCTCCATATGAATGCAATCCACTTAAAAGTAAATTCACACCCAAAAAAGCAAAAATCATGATGGCCATAATCACAATTGCCAAGATAGACAACGTATTAGCCTTCCACTTCATCAATAACTTTCCATGCAAATAAATAAGCATCGCCACGTAAGTGATAAAAGCCCACGTTTCTTTAGGATCCCAACCCCAACTTCGCCCCCAAGAGTAATACGCCCAAATAGCGCCCGTAATGAGGAGCAGGGTTTGCGCTGGAAAGGCGAAAAGTAAATTCTTGTAACTCAATTCATCCAAACGATTGGCAGAGGGCAATGAATCCATAAACTTTTTTTGATTCCTAAGAACTGCAAGATAAAACAAATCAAAGAAAAAAGCCGTCAACAAACTCATGAGCAAATAAGGATTTGATTGCAAAGTGATGTGCTCATTCACACGAGTTGTCCACATTATCCAAAGCAAAAAGCACAGCATGGAAAGAATTCCTGCAGCAAACAACTTATGACCGTGCTTATGAAAAGATTTTGAAAAATATGAAAGAGCAGCGACTAGGAAAAGCACTGAAGTCAGAATAACGGAAATATTTCCGCGAGGTACTTCCTCAAAACGAGTTACAATCGGTCCACCCTCATATTCACGGTACTGATCTTTCACCTGAACTTTGCTTCCATCAGGAAGAGTTTGCTCGACAGTTCGCGCTAAGTACAAACGTCCTGTTTTGTAGAATTCTCGACCCGCCATCATCAAAACCAACATCATCGAGAGAAGCGAAAGCATTCCGCCAATTTTTTTTATAGAAAAATTATTCTTTAGAAGATGTAAAAATGCCAAACTTGCGGAAGCCATGATGGCTCCATACGAAAGCATCCCAAAAACTACATGAATTCGATTCCAATAACTTTGCAAAGCAGGAATCAGCGGCTCTACAACTTTATTGGGAGTCATCACACTCATTCCCATCAACAAAAAGATAAAGGGAGTAAGAACCACGCCAGCTAAAGTCACCTTCCACTTAAAGAGCGCCAAATTCAACAGCACACCTGCTCCCCAAGCAAAAAACACAAGACTCTCGTAGAGATTAGTCCAAGGCGGGCGCTCCGCACCCCCAAGATACCAGCGCGATAGCAGCCCTGCCGTATGAGAAAATAAAGCGGCCAAAGCCAAGTATTTTCCAATCAAAACCCATTTGCTTTGTTGGGGATCTCGCAAAACCCCTACGAAAAGAAAAAACATCGAAGCCAAGTAAATAAAGGCCGAATAGTTTAAAAAACCCACCGACCAAACATGAAGCGTTGAATTCATTTTACGACTCTCCTTCTTTCATTTTTTTTCCAATCACATGTTCACCTATTTGTTGACTTAACTTTTTAAGTTCCGCTTCAAAACTATGAGGCAAGCGATGGGTTGTTCCTGTAAAAGCAATCTCTAATTTTTGTGATCTATTTTTTTGAACAATAAAATAAAATTTCTTGTGCTGAAAAAATAAAGCATAAAAAGTTCCCAACACCATTCCTAAACATCCCAACCAATAGATAGGTGCCCCTGGGTCATACGAAAGCTGCAACCCTGTAAAATAAAGCGGCTTATAGGAATCCAAAACAAGTGCCCATTCCTTGTCTCGACCAAAGTCATAGACAGGGTCGTTTTTTAAAACCCAAAAAGGCTCACCAACGAGCGTATCGCCACGAGCTTCTTGGACCTGCAAAGCAGGTCCTCGCCCCTCAACATCTTCAAAAAACTTCACAGGGACAAAAGAAGTTTTATATTGATCAAGCTTTTGAACTTGCCCGAGCTTAGTTGAAATATATTTTTGATCACTAAATGAAGAATCCGCTCCATCCGCTACAAGAGAAGATTTGCGAATCACTCTTAAATCTAAACGATAATCTCCAAGTGAACCGTAACTTGCTTGATAAAAAGTATACTTTCCCACCTCTAGTGGATCGTTCACACGAATCGTCTTGGAACTAACAATTTGGCCCGTTCCTCGATCAATCACATTGAGATGAGTTGCAAATTCTTTAGGGCGACCAGGAAAATCTTTGTAAAACTCTACGTTAAATGTAGATGCCTCTAGGCGATAATCCATCATGCGTTCATTCAACAAACCCTGGTTGCCCGGTGGCCGTTCAAGACCCGCATCGCTTCCCTGTTTAAACATCAGAAAAGTATCCACAGCCGCACCCTCTGGAATGTTTAATGTTCCCTCAAAACCATAGAGGCCCGACCAAATAGCTCCGGCAAAAATAAAAAGAAGCGATGTGTGAACCAAATAGTTTGCCAATCGCGCCAGCTGATTTTTTTGCCAAAAAACTTGCCAACGATCTTCGGAATCTTCAAGAATTTTAAAGTTTATCCATTTTGGACCAGCCCACTGCGTGAAATTATTCTTTAATTTTTCAAACTGCGTGGCACTTAGTTCAGCGGAAAAACGATGCTCCCGAGCTTTAAGCTCAACCGCTTTATCTTTTAAAGCAACGGGCTTTGCAAAAGCGAGCTTCCACATTTGAGGCCAACGCTCATAGCTGCAAACGATCAAGTTAACAGACAATAAAACAAACAAAGAAACATACCAAAAGGAATGATAAGATCGAAAAAGCTGAATCCACTGCCCAAACTGCCAAAATTCGTAGTCATACTGAAGAGCAGGATCAACACTGGAAATATTTTCTTGCAAAAAAAGGGTTCCGGGAATGGACAGTAAAAGGAGTCCGAAAAAAATAACAAAAGTGAGCTTAACAGATCCTAGCGAGAGCCATATGCGATCGATAAAAGCCCAAAATTTCACAATCTTATTTCTCGCACCCCCCGCTGAACTGGTCAAATAAAGTTTATCTCTACAAGTGCCTCTATCTGCTAGGATTGCCTTAGTTATGAGAGCCCCCAAAAAACCCCTAGAACCTCAACTTAGACAGTCTTTTTTTAGCCTAAGTCCCGACCACGTCCTCAACTCCGTGGAAGCCGCTCTTCAAAAAGACTATTCAGGCCTCAGGATAAGCGGAAAAAGCTTTGCTCTTAATAGCCTTGAAAACCGAGTTTACGAAATCGAAATCGAAGAAGAGATACAAGGCGAGCGAAGTATTGTCGCCAAATTTTATAGACCCGGTAGGTGGACCAAAGAACAAATCCTCGAAGAACATAGATTTGTACAAGAACTTAAAAATGCAGAAATTCCCGTTATTGCTCCTCTTCAAGAACTTCAACAAACAGCGGATGGAATTTATTTTGTCCTTTTTCCAAAAGTCAGAGGCCGTCTCAAAGACGAACTTCGCCCAGATGAATTACGACAACTAGGGCGCTTTATCGGACAAATTCACACTGTGGGAGCTCGCTTTGAATCTCACTGTCGCCATAAGCTCACCCTCGAAAACTTTGGGCGAAAATCTCTCAAAACTCTTCTTGAATCCCCTTTTTTAAATGAAAACATTCGACCCTATTATGAAAAAACATGTCTTGATTTGTTTCAAATAATTGAAAAGAGAATGCAACATGTTTTCACTCAAAGTATCCACGGAGATTGCCATGTGGGAAACGTTCTTTGGAACGAAAGTGGTCCCTTTATTCTCGATTTTGATGACATGCTCGTAGGCCCTCCCGTACAAGATTTATGGATGATCTCAAAAGGACGCAACGAAGAAGACCTTCAACTGAGAGAAGAACTTATACAAGGCTACGAAATGATGCGTGACTTTGACCGAAGCACATTGAGCCTTGTAGAACCCCTCAGAGCTTTAAGAATGATTCATTATTCTGCTTGGATTGCACGAAGATGGGACGATCCATCTTTTCCTAGAATGTTTACTCAATTCACAACTCAGCAATACTGGAATGAAGAAATTGAAGCTTTAAATGAGATACTGAATCTTATTAACGGCTATTCGTTTTAACTTCCACTTTAGGCTGATCGAATTTAACCGATCCGTCCATTTTGCTGTAAGTTGATCGAGTCTCTTGAATAACTTTTTTATTTTCATCGAGCAGTTTAAAAGTTTGATGAAAAGTTTCCGTCGTCGAAACCCAAAAACCAAGGGCCATTAAGAAAATAGTTTTTTTTAAAAATTCTTCCCAAGGATTGTGCATATACCTTTATCATAAACTGACATAGATAAAGTTGAGTAAAATTTGCGTTAATTCGTCTTCATTGAGTTAAGATCTTAACAATTCTCTTAGATTTTATTCAGGATCATCAGAAACATCCGTGGCTTCGCCACCCTTTAACAAATACATCTCAATAAAGTCTTGGATATCTCCATCTAGAACTTTATCAACGTTACTTGTCTCATGCTGAGTTCGAGTATCTTTGATCAACTGATAAGGCTGCAAAACATAGTTACGAATTTGTGATCCCCAAGAAATAGATTTTTTTGTTGCATTCACTTTATCAGCTTCTGCCTGACGCTTTTGAAGTTCCAACTCATATAAGCGAGCCTTCAACATCTTCATCGCTTTTTCGCGGTTTTGGATTTGAGAACGCTCCGCCTGACACTGAACGACGATTCCCGTTGGCAAGTGAGTCATTCGAACGGCAGAGTCTGTCTTGTTAACGTGCTGTCCCCCGGCTCCACCTGCACGATAAGTATCCACTCGCAAATCTTCCGTGCGTACTTCAACCTGAATATCATCTTCGATCATGGGATAAACAAACACGCTCGCAAAACTTGTATGTCGGCGAGCATTTGAATCGAAGGGGCTAATTCTCACCAAACGATGCACACCGACTTCGGCCTTTAAAAAACCGTAAGCATTGATTCCTGAAATTTCAAAAGTAATAGAGCGATAGCCCGCACCGTCTCCATCTGTAAAATCAACCACATCGGCTTTGAATCCTTGTTTTTGAGCATAGCGCTGATACATACGCGCCAAGATAGACGCCCAGTCACAAGCCTCTGTTCCACCAGCCCCAGCGTTGATCGAGAGATAGCAATTTCCTGCATCATTTTCGCCCGACAGCATTCGACTCAATTCTAGCTTGCGTAACTCTTCTTCGGCAGCTTTAAATTCACTTGAAAATTCCTCATGAGATGAAGAATCTACTTCTCCCATTTCTACACAAAGCTGATGGAGAGCTTTCAAGTCATCCACATTTTTTGAAACTCGAGAAAAAGGATTCAAAATACTTTCGAGTTGATTTTTTTCTTTTTGAATTTTTGTTGCCTTCGCGTTGTCATTCCAGAAACTTGGAGAAGATTCGAGATGTGTGATTTCTTCTACGCGACGCCGCTTACCCGTGACGTCAAAGAGACCTCCCTAGTTGAAGCACGCGTTCGCGAAATTCTTCAACTCGAAGTCCTAATTCTTTGAGGCTAAGAGTTTCCATACGGTGTTTGTAACAGCTTGCAAAGAGGAATTCACGCGGAAACAAGCTTTATTATTTTTTTTTGAACGGCTCTCATTCGCTGACGTTCCTTTAGCGAAACTTTCACATGATCAAAGCCTAAAAGATGTAAAACTCCATGAATGAAAACTTCTGTAAATTCAGTTTTTAAATCTCGCTTGTAACGATCTGCATTTCGAAGCACGGATGGCAAAGAAACGATCAAGCTTCCCATAAATCCTTTGGGATTATTTTCTGGACTTTCCAAACTCGGAAAACTCAAGATATCGGTTGTTCGATCAAGCTTTCTAAATTGTTTTTGATAGGATCGCATTTCCTTATCTCCACAAAAATGAAGCTCTAGGCTTAATGGTAGGCCTCTTTTTTTAAGATAAGAAAGATACTTTGGGTCAGCCTGAAGCTCTTTCAAAATAAGAGCCAGAAGGCGCTCAAGGGCTTTAAGGTTAAGAGGAACCCTCGGTAAAATTGCGGTATTGCCTTCGGCATGGCTCAACAAGACGCTAAATTTTGATTTTTTTTGCTTCTTTTTGAGCACCCCTGTTTTATAGGTCTAAAACCCAATAATATCAGCAATAAACTTGACACTCCCCTCGCAGAAACCTACAACAACTTGCATGGCAAATACGAAATCTGCTCAAAAACGTACACGTCAAACTATTCGTAAGACAGCTCGCAATAAGGGCGTTTTAACGGCTGTACGTTCTGCTATTAAAGCTGCGAAGTCTACTAAAAGCTCTAAGGCTTCTGGCACTGACACTCTAAAAGTTGCGGTTTCTAAGATTATGAAGGCTGCTTCAAAAGGAGTTCTTCATAAGAGAACTGCTGCTCGTTACGTCTCTCGCCTCACTCGCGCAAGTGCTAAGTAATTTAAGCAAGTAATCTAAGATAGTTTATAGCCATTATTGTTTTTTTCAGTTCATTTTTAAAACTATGGAATTTGAGTCATAAGACCCAAAGCATCTGCTCTGGTGCTTTTTAAAGATAAGTCACACTTACACCACCACTCCAACAACTCAGGTCTAAATTTTAATTTTTTGAGTTTTGTTATTAAAAAAGGCGGTTCCCCTAAAACTTCTTCACTCAAAGCTAGTTGAGAAGAAATTTTCACCGACTTCCCCAAAAGAGCCAAGAGACGAATCGGATCTTCACCCTCTTTTTCGATAAGTTGCTGAGAAAGCTGCAAAAAGACGCGCTTGTTTCCACTTAAAGCAGCATCCACCCACTCATAGGAAAGATTTCGATCACCTTGAAAGACTTTACTCGTTCCACTCACTGACAGATCACCCCACCCCAACGCATGACGAGCCCATTCATCTCCCCCCAAATTCCATAGCTCTATCCAATGCTTCAACTGCAAAATATCTTCTATTTCTTGAGTCAGAAGAAAATTGATTTTTTCAGTATTGAGCTGAGCCCTTAAGGTCTCGTTAAAATATGTGGCCCAGGCATAAGAATGAGAGCAAGAGCTTCCATTGAGGATTTTTAAAAAAGGAACACTTAAAAATCTTTCCCCTTCACTCGAAGCAAAAAGCCAATTTCCCTGAGGAGAACTGAGCTGAACAAGTCGTTCCCAAACCCTTTTGGCCTCATCAGGCCATTTTTGAGGATCAGTTTTGAGATGAAGATAAAAAATTTTCGACGAGCTAAAAAAATCAAGTGCTGAAAATTCTCCTTCGAGATCTGGACCAGGGCCCTCAGCCTTAACCTCTAAAGCAATAAACTGTCTTTTTTGCTCTACACAGAGTGAGCGAAGAATTTCTCTTTCATAGCCCATAAGCTCTTCAGAAAGACCTATCCAATTGGCCTGTGTCGATAATTTAATTTTAAAAAAATCTAAAATTTGCATCTAAAAATCATCTACAATCTGAGCTCTGGCTCTTCTAAAAATTCTCTCGGCTAATTTTCTCACAAGCAAGGTCTCACGCGAAGCATGAATCTGAGGAGATTCTGCAGAACCTCTCTCAAGCTCCAAGCGATCCGTGAGTTGGTAAAAATCTTTTTCAGTTAAAATAATGCTCCAAAGTTTTTCTTTAGCCGAATTAAGTTTAGAAATTTCAATTGATAAAGAAATAGCAACCGACTGGGCACTTAAGGCGTTATCTCTCAAGCCCCCCTTTGCTTCACTTTCAGAAGACCCCTTATAAGCAGTGGGCCCCCAAGTCTTTGAAAAATCAACAACTTTTGCAAGAAGGATTTCCTGACTTTGACTGGGGGATGAAACCACTTGAACACCTCGAATAGCCGCAAGCATTTCTCGTAGTTGACCAGTCAGGACGTTTAAATCAAAAGAGGTAGAGCTTTGATTCTCAATAACAGGAACAAAAATTTTCAGCTCGGTTTCAGGAGAACGAAAATCTCCAGCGTGATAAGAACAGCAAAAAAAGGCACTTTGAAACAAAACAAAAGCTGGCACCCAGCGTCTCTTTTGCAAAGTTTTAAATAGCTTTTTTATTCTATTTTTCATCTATCCGTTACAATCAGGTATAAGATAGCATCGTGAGCGTGGAAAGCACCCAAATTAAAAGTTCTTTGAGAGGCTTACCTCTTCTTATTTATATCAGGGCTTGGAAGCTAAGCTCGACTCCCCTTGTTCAAAGCCACGTGTTTTTTCAGGGTGTTTTGGAAGGGCCTCAAGGAAAACGACTTCAACTCCGCATACCCGATTCCACATGGCGACAAGAAATGATCTATCAAAAGGAGCATATCCTTAAACGTTATAACGACCTTTGCCTGAGTATGGGATTAAATCGACATGAAGTCCCTGTAGAATGTCATATCGTCGCTTTTTAAATACTCTTTTAGGCCTTCTATTTTGATAACCAGAACTTTTCCCACTCAAAACGATCACGACGCAACTGAGCGGGTATATAATCTGGATCCAAGGAAAGAGCTTCTTCAATTTTTTGAAATGAAGCTTTAAATTCTTTTTTCTCTCGAAGAATAAGCGCTAAGCCAAAAACGGCATTTACATCTCGAGGATTACGGCTGAGCGCTCCCTCATAAAAAACAATTGCTTGATCATAAAGACCACGTGAGCGCTGAATGTCACCCGCAAAAGACCAAGGCCAAGAACTTTTCACAGGAGAACCAGACAAGCGAGTGAGAGTTCTCGTCACAATATCCGCTGCTCGATCTAAACGACCGGCATCTTTTTCGAGATAACTTGCTGCCAATTGAGATAAAGTTGCTGTTTCATTTTGAAGCTTATCAAGAGCTTCCTTAGATGTAATCGAAAGAGGATTTAATTCCATGCGAGAAAGAATCCACTCAATATATTTTCTTTGTCCGTCTGTTAATGTATCAGAAGCAATATCTAGAGCATTTCTATAACCTCGCACCACTTCACTTAAAAAAACTTGAAGCGCTAAAGGCGCCCTCAAAGGAGCATCCACCATCACATCTGGATCTAAAACAAATGATTCAGTTAAGAGCAAAGAAAACTTTGCCTTGAGTGACTCCCTTGAAGAGTCCGCAAGAGCTCGCATTCTTAAACCCTGAACCCACATATTTCCGCGTGAAACTTCTAGCGCCGCTTTAAAGTTTTCTTCAACATCGGCCCAACGCTTTTCTTCTCCAGCGATCAAACCCAACATGGAACGAGCAACCCAACAGTTTTGCCCCTTACATAAACGAAGGGCAGTAGAAGCATAATCTTTTGCCTCTTTGTAATCTCGAGTAGCAAAAAAAGTAAGTGATCGGTTCAAAAGAGTCGTTGAATCTGTTGGAACAATTTCGAGTAACTTATCTAAAATTTTTCGAGCCTCATCCGTCTGCTGCTTTGAAAGAGCTAAGGCCGCTAACATGTTCGAAGCCAAAACACGCGCCTCAAGAGAAGAGGAACCCGGTCCTGCAAGAATTTTCAACAACTTCATATCAGGCTCAGAAACAACTTTTGCTCCTTTTTCGTAGGCCTCGAGTATGGGATCAAGCTTCATCAAAAGTGGAGAACGATTTGTTTTTAAGACATCAAAATCCTTGGCTTTTAAATACTCCGGCCATTCTTGATTTTGAATGTTTGTATTTACGCTATACGAACGAGGATTATACTTTTGGGCAACTTTTGAAGCCTCATTTTGTCTGGGAGAAAAGTTCATATAGGCAAGAGCCCCAACGATCAAAAGTCCAAAAGAGAGCCAAATATAAACTCCTGTATTGAGAAAAGAAGACGATTTTTTTTGTTGAATAACCTGCCTCTGCTGAGCTGGTCGTACAATTGTTTCCGTGGCCTCACCTTTTTTAATGGCATCTTCAGTCGGGATATTACGGACGGTATTAATTTTTAATTGTACGGAGGAAACTTTTTCCTCGGGCTGAGGGGAAGGTGTTGTTGCCGTTAATGTCTCTGTTTGGGTTTGCGTAACAGAGCCTGTAAGAGAGTTTGTCGAGGTGAAATCTTCTGAAGCTAATTGCTCAAAAGAAACCTCCGAAATAACGTCACTCACCACTTTCCACGTTCCCTGAGGGACCAACAACTCGTCTCGTTTTGTGAGAAACCTTTCTTCACATAAAGAAACAATCTGACTTTTTGAAAAGGGACCTAAAACCAGTCCTCCCTTAAATTCAGGTTGAAGATTCGTTTTAGTTTTAATTTTTTCAACAATTTTATCTAATCGTCTTCCCGTTTTAAGTTTGAGTAAAAATTTACCTTGATCAATTTCTGGAGAGGCTTTCTCTCCTAATATTTGTTCAATAGGAAGAATCGATCTGGAAGACTGAGTATGCGCATCTGTCTTTGTGAATTCTTTTAAGCTAATCGTCTCCTCTTTTTTCTTACTCATACATCATCCCATCAGCGCCCCGAAAGTAAGAAGAAAAAGTTTTTTAAATCGTTATCATCAAAAGATAATCCGACACCGCCAAAAAAAGACTTCGACCGATCGGAAGTGACTTTAGCCGCAAGATCATCATAACCCGCTTGTATAAAAATAGAGTCTAAGAAAAGAAACCTTGCAAAAACTCGAACACGAGCGTTTTGATTATCTCTCCCAAAATCAAACGCTTCCCCCGTTAAAAAAAGATGATTTCGCCAGATTTCTTGATCAAAACCTACGCCTCCCGTGCTTTCGATCATGCCCACTCGAAGACTTGTTTGATAAACTTTTCGAACAAACTGTAAATTAAATTTAAAAGCAGTTTTGTCGTAACTTTCTTCAACTGTCACAACGGGAGGAGCCCCTCCAACACTGACACTCTTTTCGGTTTTGGTAAGACGCCCACCTGGATCTTGAACCAGCCCAAATTTATAGCCGTAAGAACTTCGTGGCATCACTCTCAAATCAAAGAAAGATTTAGATTTGTGAGTTCCCGTAATATAATTTGTACTAATATCAACACTCACTTGAGTACGCCTTGCGCGGTCAAGGAATTCATTGATAGAATTCAAGGCTCGAACCAATTGATCAGCTGTTTGCGGATCATTGACCAGCTTACCGATTGTACCTTCGCCTTTATTAATCTTCTCAGATATGTCTTTGATGTTTTGGACAGAGTCACGCAAACCACGAATCGCTTCTTTCAAATCTATTCGAGTGTTTTTTTCGCTGATATCTTTTAAAATTAAATCTAAATTATCTGCTGAACGGCGAATCGCTTTAATCGCCACACTAATATCACCTTTGTTATCATGAATAATTTCTTTAAGGTCTTTTGCGAGAACTTTTACATCTTGGCTAATATCACCTAATTTTCTCATGACATCATCTGCCGAAGCTGTTCCTTGTGTTGAAGGAATGATATCTCCAGAGCGGTAAAGCTCATCTGCTGTTGCCACGGGAAAAAGAATATTTAGAAAACGAAAAAATGAATTTCCCTCTGCTTTGGGAACGGCCCTTGAACCATTCTTATCAAAATCTTCTTTTTCTTTTTCATTTTCAGGAATTACAATTTCTAAAAAGCGATCTCCCAATATGCCCTGTGAACGCGGAAGAATATAAGATCCTTTTTCTATTTTATATCCACGATCAAGAATTATTTGTACTTTAGCTTTCCCATCTGAAAGTTGGATGTCTTTTACAACTCCTACGTTAATTCCAGAGATTTTGACTTTTGAGCTTTTAAAAATTCCTGTGGCATCGTTCAAGTAGACCGTATATTCTGTTCCAGGCCGAAAAACAGGTGAGTCTGTGATTTTTAGGGAAAAAAGGCCCACGACAAAGATGCCTAACAAAACAAAAAGTCCCGATAATAATTCACGGTCATACCCGTGCGTTTGTGGCCTCACCGACGTGCTCCCTCAAAACTTTTTCGGTTAACTCCTGCAGACCTTAAGAATTGTTGAACAATATCATGACGAGAATTCATTAAATCTTCTGGTGTTCCATATTCAATAATCTTTCCCTGCCAAAGAAATGCCAAATAATCAGAAATCCGTAGCGCTGCATGAATATCATGTGAAATCATAAAAACTGTACTCTTAAAACGCTTTGACGTTTCAACAATCAAATCGTCAATTTTATAGGTGGTAACGGGGTCAAGTCCCGTTGTGGGCTCGTCACAAAGTAAAATTTCTGGATCAAGTGCCAAAGCACGAGCAAGACCAACGCGTTTTTTCATACCGCCAGAAAGCTCGTCAGGCATCTTAAAGAACTCATTTCGAGAAAGCTCAACAAGCGTCAACAAATCCTCAACCTTGCGTTCAATCATTTCTTCCGTCAAATATCCTTGGTGCTCGCGCAAAGGAAAAGCCACGTTGTCATAAACGTTTAAGCTATCAAAAAGAGCTACTTCCTGAAAAAGCATTCCAAAACTTTGACGAACCTCACGAAGATCTTCCCCTTTTAAGTTAACAACATCATAACCCTTCACAAGTACTTGTCCCTTATCGGGCCTCATCAATCCTAGAATATGTCGCAACAAAACAGACTTACCCGTTCCCGAAAAACCAAGCATCGTCACAATTTTTCCTTTAGGAATTTCTAAATTGAGACCGCACAAAATTTTTCTCTCACCAAAACTTTTCCAAACGTCTTTAATGTTGATAATAATTTCTTCGTTCATGACAAGCGTCGTCCTGTAGGAATCAAAACTGTGAGAAAATAATCTAAGACAAGAATCGTCACGATACTTAAAACAACAGATTCATTTGTTGCGCGCCCCACTCCCTCTGCTCCATTTTTTGCACGATATCCTTTATAACAACTAATTGCGGCAATTAAAAAACCAAAGCAGGTTGCCTTAATCATTCCATGATACAAATCCATAGGATCCAAATATTCTTTTAGCTTTTGAATATAAATTCCTGCATCTACGTTACAAACACCCACTCCCACGATGTAACCACCGACGTTTCCAACCAAAGAAAAGATGGCACATAAAAGAGGCACGCTTACGATTGCGGCAATTAACTTGGGTGTTACAAGATATTGCAAAGGAGAAATAGCCATCAACTCAAGAGCATCAATTTGCGAAGTCACCCGCATGATTCCAATATTGGCAGCCATCGCTGCCCCCACTCTTCCCGCAACCACAATCGACGTCATGACAGGAGCCAACTCTCTGAGCAAAGCCAAACTCGTGCTCACACTTACAAGCGACTGAGTACCTACAATAGAAAATGCAATCCAAGACTGATAAGCAAACACAGCCCCCGTAAAAAGTGAGGTGAGACAAATAATAAAAAGGCTTTGATTTCCGATGAACTCAACCTCATCCACCAAAACATTCATTCTAAACGGTGGCACGAAGAGCGCTGCAAGTGCATCTTTTGTAAAAATGCCAAAAGATCCGAGCTCTTTTATCCAAGCAAAACGACGAACAATAAAATTCTTCATACAATCACCCTCTCTACTCTTGTACTTAAACTGGTTAAAACTTCGTAAGGAATCGTTTTTTGAGCATCCGCAATTTTTTCAAGTGATTGCTTTTCTCCTACCCAATCAAATTCTGAACCTAACGGAATATTTCCCTTTAGATTCGTACAATCAACAGCGCACATATCCATAGAGACCGTTCCCAAAAAAGGAATCTTTTTTCCCTCAAAGTAAAAACACAATCCCAACTTCCACGAATCACGCCTTAACCCATCAGCGTATCCGATATTCAAAATTCCCACGCGTGTTTTTTGAGAAGCGACAAAGCGCCGCCCATATCCCACTCCCTCGCCTTTCTGAATCCAAATCAACTGACGCAGAGGAGCTTTCACTTGAACAACAGGCGTTATCTTCACTTGTTTTTGTGGATCCTGAACACCCCATAAATGAACTCCTGGCCGAAAAGCATTCACAGCTTTTATTTTATTTCCAATTTTATTTAAAACACCCGGAGAATTTGAAAGATGAATCCAAGGGATATCTTCTTTCCATAAATTTTTGATAAGCACTAAACCTTTATCAAAAAGATCTTCTTGATCAACCGTAAAACGAGAACGCCGATCTTCTCCCATTGCTAGATGAGAAAAAACTCCTTTCAATTTATGTCCGCGTTTTTTTATTTTGATAAATATTTTTTCAAGCCTATCCTGCAAATCAGAAGAATCTAAAATTTCACCAATCCTTAAGCCCAAACGATTCATACCCGTATTTAATTTGAGATGAAAAGAAACAGACTCCTGACATTCAGATAAAACTTCTAAATCCTCAAAAGAGGTCACAGATACTTCAACTTTGTCTAAGGGAAGGTCTTTTAGCTTCTCTGGCCATTCACTGAGGAGTAACAGTTTTCTCTTTGTCGAAAAAGTAAGCGCTTGTTGCAACTCATAAATACGCGCCAAACAAAAATAGGGAACCTCACTCAATGAAAAAGAATTTTCAAAACAACTCGCCACTTCTTTGAAGCCAAGCCCATAAGCATTGGCCTTCAAAACAGGAAAAGCACTCCATCCCCCGGCGTGCTCAATAAGCGCGCTCAAGTTTTTTTCCAATGCCGATCGTGAAATCAAAATACGAGCCTGCGGCATGCGCCCAGTCTATGTCTCTAGGATAGCTTTTTATAGAAGCTGAAAAATTTTTTTCTTAAATTCCTGCTTGCAAGTTGAAACAAAAAAAGCTGAGGGCTTTCGCCCTCAGCTTTTTTAATAAATCAATTTTTTTTAATTTCTTATGCTTTACGTGCAGCGTAGTGCTCGGCAACAAGTCCTGATTCAAAAGGAAACGGAATATGGCTCTTGTTGGGAACTTCCTTCAAAACACCCACAAGTTCTTCACCACTTTGCTCAGTCCCAAGATAATCAGCAAGAGCTAAACGCTGAGCTTTTTGAGCTTGCATAAAGTTCACGCTCTTATAAGCAGCCGCGATCAATTTTACTTTGTCTCCTGCTTTCAAAACTGCTGAACCGACAGTTACTTTTTTGCCGTTCACAAGGACGTGTCCGTGACTAATCATCTGACGAGCCGCTTTTACGCTTGGAGCGAAAGCTAAACGGAAAACAACGTTATCAAGACGTCTTTCCAAGCGACCAACAAGTGTATCTACCCAGTCAGTTGCTTTTCCTTTTTTGGAATCGCGAACGAAACGACGAAGCTGCTCTTCACGAAGACCATAATGGAAAATCAACTTTTGTTTTTCTTCCAAACGGAGCGCGTACTCAGAGAGTTTTCTTTTTTGATTTCCGTGTTGTCCAGGAGGATAAGGACGACGATCTAAAGCACCCGATTTTCCGAGTCCAGGAAGTTCAACTCCCAAACGACGTTGACGTTTAAAACGGGGACTACGACTTACAACATTTTTAGCCATTAATTTAGTATTCTCTTTCTATTCCTTGGATTCACATTTATTCCAGACCTTGCCCCCTAAGTCAAAGCAGAGATAAAGGATAATTCACAGGCCCTTTTTGCCAAAACACACTCCAAACGACAACGCTGAAATCTCTTTGAAGTTTGAATAATAAAAATGCGCTTAAAACCCTATAATTTCAACAACTTAAAATTCAACGTAGCCCGCGCGAGAATAGTGACCACATATTTTTCCTCGCAAGTTAACTCCCAAAAAACAACTGTTTTTTGAAAGACTTTTAATATCCGCAAGCTCAAACTTTGATTCACTAGCTGGATCGATAAACACCGCTCTAAAAGCGCGACCCACTCGAAGACTTCCAAACTCACTATCCAAACCCAAAAAAGCTGCTGGACGCGTTGAAAAGATTTCTTCAAGTCGCTCTGCTTTTAGCCATCCTTCTTCAATTCCTGTGAGCAACACACGTAAAGAAGATTCTAATCCAACAGTTCCAAAAGCAGCTTTTGCAAAATCAATTCCCTTCGTTTTCTCCTCGTGAGGAGCATGATCTGTGGCTACAAAATCCAGTAACCCTTCATTCAAAGCTGAACGAAGCGCTTCGCGATCTTCTTCCTGGTGCAAAGGCGGATTCATTTTAAAAGACGTATTTTTAGGATCAATATCATTTGCACAAAAAAACAAGTGATGAGGACTCACCTCTGCAGTGACATTCAATCCTTTGTCTTTTGCACGACGAATAAAATTTAAACTTTCTCGAGTGGTCACATGTAAAACATGATAGCGAGCCCCTGAAATTTCTCTGAGTAACTTCAAATCTCGTTCTACAAAACTCCACTCTTGTCTGCGATCATAAGCTTTCAATCCCAAGCGACGCGACAGCACACAATCCGCTAAAACTCCCCCATGCCCCGACCACTCCGCATGCTGCAAAACAGGCAAGTCAGTTTCGGCACTTGCACGAAAAGCTGCTCGCATAAATTCGTCGGGCTCGATTCCTTTTCCATCATCTGTGAAAGCACGAGCTCCCGCATCGGCCATGGCAAAAAGATCCACAAGCTCTTTGCCCTCAAGCCCCTTGCTGACGCATGAAGAATAATAAGCAGCAACACCTATTTTGCGAGAAGCTTCTGCTGTTTGTTCAAAAGCTAATTCTAAGACTTCAGGATGATCGAGGGTAGGCTTCGTATTGGGCATTGAAAGAACAGCTCCATACCCACCATAAAGTGCCGCCGTTAATCCTGTTTCGGGAGTTTCTTTTTCACTCTGACCCGGAGTTCGCAAATGAACTTGAACATCAACTCCGGAAGCTAAAACACTTTGTCCTGAACAATGGTAAACTTTTGCATTGTCGGGATGTTTCTCTCCTTTTGCGGGAAGTTTTTTTACCAAAACACCCTCTTCAACCCAAAGGTCATAGGGAGCTTGCTCATTCCAAAACTTAATGTCCGAAAAAATTTCCAACATAAAATGACCCTTCTAATTCAAATCAACACTTAAGGACTGTGGCCAAGCTTCAAATCCAACTCGACGACAGTTTTCTGGGTAAAGCTTGAGAAGGTCTTGATCCATTGATAGCTCAAAACTCCAAACATTATCTCTTCTCAACTCTTGAGAGGAAAGCATCGTCAAAAGAGTTAATCGATAAGAGGGATTTTTTGAAATAATTTGTTTTTGCAACAAAAACGCATGTCTTGAATCACACAACTCAAAATCTACAACTTCAAAATCGGGAGCAAGTTGATAAGCACGAAATTTAGCCTCAAATCCATTTCGATGCTCTCGAACATAAAAATGATTTAATTCTTGATTTTTGAGACTAATAGAGGAAAAAGCCCCACTAGGCCAAAAAAAATGTTTCTCTGAAGGAGAAATAGTCATATCCCATTCTCGTTTTTTTGTTTCTACAAACGAGACCAAAGATCTTCCGTCGAAGATAAACCGAGAACGCTTAAACCAATCCAAACGAATGAGCTCAAAACGAGAAGAAGTCCTAAACTCAGATAAAGAAGCGCCTTCAGGAATATCTTGCCAATTTTCTATATCTTTTTTTGGCGGCAAATAAACAAGCGCAAAAAAAAGAGGAAAAAGCTTTTTCCAGTAATTAAGTCTGAATTTCTTCAATTCTTAAATTGAGAGTTATTGACCGTAAGGAACAACGACGTCTCGTGCCATAACTGTTTTACGGCCTTGAGACTTAGCGGCTTCAATCGCTTTATCAAGAACTTTTTCAACAGCTTGAGAGAGCGCTTCGATTGTTTCAGAAGCGGTATTACACTCACCTTTTTCTTTGATGTAGGAACGTACTTTACTCGCAACGACTAATACTTCTGCCATAGTTGGCACAGTATAATCCTCTTTTACGGCCTTATGGCAAGAGCTTGGAACGGTGCGGAACGCATAAAAATCTCTCATTTAAGTATTTTTTACTCTTTTAAGAAGCGTTAGCTTATGGCAACGAAACCCAATTTATGATTCAAAAACTTTTTATTTTTATTTTTCTCGTTTCCTGTCAAAGCAAACTCAAAGAACCTGTTCTTGAATTTGGAGATTTAACAAAGCGCTTTCAAAGTCTTGATAAAGAAACTCAACAAAAAGCTCTTGAAAACAAGTGGGCTTTTTTTAGAAACACCTTTAGCTTTAATGACTTTGAAACAAAAATGCTTCAAGAATTTCCCTCCCTTAATGTCTTCCCCTCACAGAGTGTTCTTAGCGGTAAAACACTCCTAGATCTTGCTCTGAATTCAAAAACATCCGTAAATCCTGCTCTGCTACTTTTAGCAATAGATCTAGAAATGGAACTCTTAGCACGTTTCCATTCAAACGATGGAGTCAACAGTCCTCGATGTCTTGAATCATTTTGGTCCGAATGGGGCTTTCCTGTTCCTGTTGTAACACGAGGACCTTTTTTTAATCCAAACTTATCTCTTGATTCAGGAGAACGATTAAATCAAAAAACACCAAATCAAAACTTGCCTAATAGTGTGGAAGCCCCCCCACAAACTCTTGGTGAAAATGAAAGCAGAATGGCTCTTTTGCTTAAAACAAGTCTCGGTCTTGATAAAAAAAATGATCTAATTTTACTCTCCAGCGAAGGAATAAAATCTGCCAAATTTAAGCTCAAAACAGGTGAAGTTTACGAGATATTCTTAGCTCCTCTTTCATGCAAAGAAATTGCTTCTAAAGAAACGCTCATGCCCATAATTGGAAAACTCACCTGCCTTCAAAAAGGTTCCAGCGCATGGGTGAGCCTTCTTTCACAAGAAAATTCACTTTTAAATGATCAATGGTTTTTTGAAACCCAAAAAGCCTGCCAGAGATGGATAAGGCCTCTTTCTGACATTCTTCATAAAACCAAGAATGAAGAGATTCAAAAATCTGCGCTCACGAAATCATGGAGCCTTTACCCCCGATTGAGAGCCAGAATTCTACGAGAAGCAGATCGCTTTGAATCTGCTTTTCGAAAAAGTTTAGAATAGTTTTCTATTCTGCTCTTTGAATTCTACCAAAATCTCGACTTCTTATTTCACGCTTTTCTTGGACCTTAATCGAGAATCTTGCCCATGGAACAACCTGAAGACGCTCAAAGCCTATAGGCTCCTCTGTTTCTTCACAAATTCCGTAGCAACCCTCTTTCATTTTTAAAAGAGCACGATCAATTAACTGCAAGCGTGACTTTAAAAAATCTAATTCTTGCAAATTGGCATTGCTCAAACGCTGCTTCTCAGCAACTTCTGCATCGTCTCCCTGTAGCGTGTTCTCAAGCACATAAGCATGATTGATAACAGCCTGAGTCTTGAGCTCAACTGATCGAGTCAGTTCGTCTCTTATCTCAGAGAGTTTCAATTTAAGTTGCTTAAGTTGAGCAAGAGAAAGCTCAGAAGCACTACTACGAGCAACTGACTCTTTTTTTTGTTGGCTCAATGAAGTTTCTATTTTGGCAACTGCTTGCCAACGGCTATTCGCCTTCTTAGTTGTCTGAAGTGATTTTTTCACAAAATCCCCCTCCCTTTTCTGGAGCCCTCACTCGCAATGGATCTAAATCCTTGCGGCCTCTTTGATTTTAAGCCACACCCCTTATGTGACTTAAATTCTAGGGAGGCTTTACGAGAAAAACTCCTATTCCCCTTGTATTCTGTAAAACAAAAAGACTCCCATCAAGCAAACAATGGCCCTTAAAAAAAACACTATCATCGACTCAGCGCCCCTTTTCTCAAGCTATTGATTTACTATGATTTTTCATCCGCAATGGAAATACAAACACCGCAACTCCCCCTTAAGGAGACTCTTCGTTATTGGGCACAAGAGATTAAGAAACGTCGCTGGTCATATCTTTTGGGCATACTTGCTGTTGCGGGAACCAACCTTGTTGATGTGAGTATTCCTAAACTCATTGGAATGAATATTGATGCCTTGGAAAAAGAGCGCTTTTTTCATACCAAACTCGTCGTGGCACTTGTCCTTATTTATGTCTTGCAGTTTATTTGCCGCTTTACCTGGCGCAGAACCCTCGCCTTTCAGAGCTTCCAAGCTTCGACACGTTTCAAATCAAAACTCTGGGATCGTGCTCGTTTTTTTCCGCTGTCTATCTTTCACAAAAAGTTTACCAGAGGGGAGCTCATAAATTTAGCAACAGGTGATATAGCAAACGCACAAAACGCATTTGGATTTCATTTTGTAGCCACAACAGATTTTTTATTTCTCTTTACTTTGGCCACAATTGCCATGCTTTTTATAAATGTCAAACTCACCTTGATTTCACTGGTGCTTTTTCCGATTATTCCTTTTCTTGTTTATTTTATTTGTGAAAAAGAATCTAAACTCTATGATGAAGCTCAGAATTCACTTTCAAAATTAAACGACACGGTCGATTCAATCGTTGGAGCCGCAAAGCTTATGAAACTCCGTCCTCATGCTCCACTTTGGAATAACCAGCTCAAAAAGGCTGCTCGCAACTACCAAGATCAAAGAGCCTCGCTCCTCAAAACAGAAGCTCAATACTTTCCCGCCTCAGCTCTCCCTCCCGCCTTTTCGGTTATTTTCTTTCTTATTTTTGGAATCAACGCTTATAAAGAGGGTGCACTTACAACAGGAGAACTCGTTGCCTTTCACTCTTATCTTTTTATGATCGCCGACCCTCTTTCTGAGTTGGGCTGGATTGTGAGCGACTGGCAAAAATCATTCACGAGCACACAACGATTACTCGCTGTTTTTGCTGAACCCAAAGATTCCATCTTTAAAGCTCAAAATCTTTCTAAAAAAACTCCCTTACCTTTAGAAATTAAAAATTTAGAATTTAGCTATAATTCTCACAATTCTGTTCTCTCTATCTCTGAACTTCATTTAAGACCTCGAGAGAGATTAGGTATTTGTGGAAAAGTGGGAAGCGGAAAATCCACCCTTGCAAAAATCATTGCAGGTCTCGAATCAAACTACAATGGTAGTGTAAAAGTTTTGGGGACCGAGGTGAAAGAATTTGAGAATAGAGAACTTCGAAAAAAAGTTCTCATTGTTGACCAAAATCCTTTTCTTTTTGGAAGCAGCATTCGAGAAAATCTTTCACTTCATCAAGAGTTTTCAGATGAAGAGATTTGGCACTGGTTAGAAGTTGTCGATTTAGTGGAGGACTTTAAAAAAATACCTGATGGGCTCAAAGCTCACCTTGGCGAGTGGGGAATAAATCTCTCAGGTGGACAAAGACAGAGACTCACTCTTGCGCGTGCTCTTTGCCGCAAGCCAGAACTCCTAATTTTAGACGATGCTTTAAGTGCCGTAGATGTTTTAACAGAAGGCAAGATTATCAAAAACCTTGAAAATAATCTTAAAGACTTGAGCGTTCTTTTGATTTCACATCGACCTTCTTCACTCCAGCTTTGCCACAGACAATGCTACCTTGAGAACCACAAAATCGGAGAGACCCATGTCTGAATTTATTCAAAAAGATGCTATCAAAAAAGAGGCTTCTGCTTTTGAAACCTTTTCCTTTCTGTGGACGTTCACGAAAGGACATCGGGTTCGCTTTAGTTTTTTTTGCGGAGTTCTTTTTGCAGGAGGAATGCTTGGTGCTTTGGCGAAAGCCCGCTTCGGCACTTTGATTCAAAAACTTATTACACCCTCGACTCTCTTGAGCTTTCAAGATTATGCTTTGATTGCGGCATTTGAAATTCTTGCCATCCTCTTTGTCTTTTTGGGCACAAGAGGCCTTTCCAACACAGCTCTCCATGCCATCTTTAATTTAAGAGAACATCTTTTTCAGCACATGAAGCTACTTCCTCTTTCTTACTACGACCGAGAACCTGCAGGAAGAATCGTCACTCGTCTCACTCATGATGTGGATACACTCGAATCTTTTTACAGTGGAACACTTGCTCGATTGATTCGTGTTTTTTTAACGGCCACAACCGTGATTATCGTCATGCTGCAAGTGACTTGGTGGCTAGGCGCTGTTGCCGCCCTTCTTACTCTTCCCAGTATTTTTTTAGTCTGGACGTTTCGCAAACACTCATATGATCTTTATCGAAAATATTCTCGAACAAACAGTGCCATCACTGCTCGTTTAGCAGAATATCTCAATGGAATGTCCGTGATTCGATGCTTCGGCTTGGAGGACTGGTCAAAAGGAAAATACGAGGAAAGAGTTAAAGACTTTGCCATAGCTTCATCTAAAATCAATTGGTTCAATTCTTGGATGCGCGCAGGAACACTTTTCCTTACACATCTTCCGACAATTTTTCTTTTTTCAGTGGGAAGTCTTTTGTTTGTAAAACAAATTCTGCCACTGGGGATTCTCATCACCTATATTCGACTTTCTGACAACCTCGCTCGCCCTGCCGGGGCTTTGATGATGGAAATTCATCAAATACAAACAGCTATGTCGAGTACAGAGCGACTCACAACGTTTCTCTCAGAGGAAAAAGAAGTTTTTGAACCTATTCCCTCTGCTTACGAAAAAATTAAAGGCCACATTGAATTTCAAAATGTCTCTATGCGATACAGCCCACAACTTCCCTGGATTCTTAAAGACTTTAACCTGACGCTAAAAGCAGGGGAAAAAATTGGAATCATGGGAAGAACAGGAAGCGGAAAAAGTACACTCATTTCACTCATAACTGGACTCTATCCTTATCAAGAGGGAAAAATATTGATCGACCAAAGAGCTCTCGAAAACTATGACCTAGGTTTTTTGAGATCACAAATTGCTTTTGTTTCTCAAAGCACTTTTCTCATGCCTGGAACCATTCGAGATAATCTCACACTTGGAAACAGTTTTGACGATAAAGAAATTGAATACGCCTGTGAGCAAACAGGACTTTTTGAATTAATTTTTTCAAACAAGCGTAATTTAGACTCATTTGTTCAGTCTCAGGGAAGTAACTTTAGCCAAGGCGAAGCACAACTTTTTGCTCTGACTCGTGCGCTTTTGCAAGACCCATCAATTTTTGTTCTAGATGAAGCGACGGCAAACCTTGATTCTCTTCTAGAAGAAAAAGTTCAAAGAGCCGTTGAAAAAGTTTGCGAGGGTCGGACAAGTCTTTTCATTGCTCACAGACTCAGTACTCTCACCCGCTGCGAAAGAGTGCTCATCCTACAAGATGGCAAACTTGTAAAAGAAGTGAATGGCCATGAACTCATCAATCCTTCTGCGGAAATTCTTGCCCATTTAGAAAACAGCGAGTCCAACTCATTGAAGCCGATTGATGAGACTGTTAGAAGCTAAAATTTATATGAATGCAATGATTCTTGTCGCAGCTCTTGGATACTTTGTTGACGTTTATGATCTCATTCTTTTTTCGATTGTTCGAGTGAAAAGCTTGCAAGATATCGGTCAAAGTGGAACACAACTTCTTGATAACGGACTTTTAATTTTAAATCTTCAAATGATTGGAATGTTGATTGGAGGAGTCTTATGGGGTGTTTGGGGAGACAAGAAAGGAAGACTTTCGGTTCTTTTTGGCTCCATACTTCTCTACTCTCTTGCAAATATTGCAAATGGACTTGTTAACTCTGTTGAGGTTTACGCTCTGCTGCGCTTTATCGCAGGTATCGGTTTAGCCGGAGAACTTGGAGCGGGAATCACTCTTGTTTCTGAGGGACTGCCCAAAGAAAAAAGAGGCTACGGAACGACAATTGTTGCAACTGTCGGAGTGACGGGAGCTATTGCCGCCGCGCTTATTTCAAATTTGTTTCATTGGAGAAACTGTTACTATATTGGAGGAGCTCTTGGGTTACTCCTTTTACTTTTAAGAATCTCTGTTCGAGAATCTTCAATGTTTCAAAAAACTCGCTCTCAAGCAAAAGTTGCCCATGGAAGTTTCTTTATGCTTTTCAATAATGGCCCCCGCTTTAAAAAATATCTCAACTGTCTTTTAGGCGGCCTTCCTATTTGGGGTGTTCTAGGAATTCTCATCACATTTGCTCCAGAGTTAGCCAAACACAAGGGAATAAACGAAACAGTGGAAGCAAGCCAAACTGTCCTTTACTCCTATATTGGAATGGTCATAGGTGACATAGGTTCGGGATTACTCAGTCAAGTTCTTAAAAGTCGAAAAAAAGTTTTACTTATTTTTCAAGCTTTGACTCTCGTTACAGTCGTTTTGTATTTGAAGTATCCTTTCACAACCGCGAGAGAACTCTATATCCTTTGCATTCCCTTGGGAATTGCCATTGGATACTGGGCCGTTTTTGTGACAAGTGCTTCTGAACAGTTTGGAACTAATTTAAGATCAACTGTCACGACCTCAACTCCAAATTTTGCTCGAGGAATGATTACGCCTCTGAGCATTTACTTTACGTTTCTTAAAAGCAACATGGGGTTTGATATTATCAACTCAGCACTTATTATGATGAGTACAGCTTGTCTGATAGCACTTTATGCAACAGCACAACTTAAAGAGAGTTTTTCGAACGACTTAGATTTTGTAGAGCTCTAAAGAGTCTTTAATTTATTCATTAGCTTCTTTAAGTAAATCGACCTTTAGCTCTTCACTTACAGGCTTAGCGCCAAGCCAGATCGCCGCTAAAGATTTAGCAACAGACTTTTGTTTTGATTCAAATAGAACACCTTCAACTCGCTCGTTTGCTTTTTGATGGAACTCTACATGTAAAGGAGCAGACTCATTAAACGTAATTTCAAGAACAGAATCTTTATCAATCTTTAAATCTGATGACCATTTGATAAACTTTTGTCTTTCTGATTCTTCCAATTTATTTTCAGCAGGGATTTTAGAGAAACCCTCACTAAAAGCTGAAGAAACCTTTTTGCCTCCAACTCCGCGCAAAAAACTCAACTTAAACTTAAAAGATTTTGAGTCTGAATCAAAAACTGAATTCCACTCATTTGATTTCGCATTTTTTCCAAAAAAACAAATTTGGTAAACCTTCACCAAGCCCCCGATAGCTTTTCGATATCCACAAGAACCAGGAAAATAAGAGTCGCCCCCTTTAACAACCAGCGCACCAGCAGCTCCTTGCTGAGCGGACTTTGCTTGTTCTTTCTTGTCTTGACCGGCGTGCGCAACAGCAAAAGTTAAAAAAAGAGCTAAAGACCAACATTTGAAATTCATAAAAATAGATTAAACGTGGTCCTTAAAATATCCAAGACAGATGATGCAAATAATCATATCCTTGTTAGTCATGGCCAAAAACTATCTTAGCCCCAGCGCTTATGAAGCCATGAAAAGAGAACTCAAAGTTCTCCTCGAAAATGAAAGACCCTTGATTGTTGAGCAAGTGAGTGCCGCTGCTGCTTTGGGAGATCGATCAGAAAACGCCGAATATCTTTATGGCAAAAAGCGACTTCGAGAAATTGACCGGCGTGTTCGCTTCTTACAAAACCGACTGAGCGATGTCGAAGTCGTTTCGGAAAGCGAGATAAATAGCCAGGAAGTTCGATTTGGAACATGGGTGAAAGTTAAGTCTTCATTAGGTAGCGAAAAATGTTTTCAAGTTGTAGGCCCCGATGAGTTTGATGGATCTGGTGAAAAGATCACGCTTCAGTCACCCCTGGGAAAATCTCTTCTAGGTAGAAAACAAGGGGAAAGCGTTAAAATCCAAAGCCCCAAAGGCGAAATTATTTATACAATCTTAGCCTTATCTCGTACAAAATTTTAGTCAAACTCTAAAAAAGAACTGAAAAAAACTTAGTCACTCTGACTAACAAATTCTGCTTCTCTTCTTTAAAATGGGTATAAAAGTTCAATAAAGCAGCTTTTTAGACTTGGCATATTTGCATCCCCTAGTAACTCAGTTTTAAAAAAACCAAAAAGAGGTGCGTATGCGTAAACCAAATTACTTCGGAACCAATCTTTCCAAACTTCGTTTAAATGGATTTTTAATGGCAGGACTTCTCGGAGGAGCAAGTAGCTTAAATGCGACGCCTGGAACTCCCTCTCCTCAAAGAAAAAGAGAAAACACTTTAGCAGGAACAAAGGAAAAACCTCTCACATCTGCTAACAAAGAAAACAAAGATCCCTCAAAATAAAGTCTGACCACACGCAGTGAAAATTGTCGTGGAAGTCTCGCAGTTTTTGAGAGCTCTGTTAGACTTTTGAGAAATGTCACGAAACTCATTTTTTCTGTGTATTTCTTTTTTAACTTCTTTTCAGTTTTTGTCTGCTCGCTCTCCTCTTATAAACGAGGGAGTATGGATTAGAGACCCTCAACTCAAACATTACTTTCTTCTCAAAAATCAAAAAGAGTTTGTCATCGACCACCGTAAAGCAAAAGGGTTTGAGCTTTACGGAACAAATAAAATGTATCGATTTTTAGAAGAAAATCATATTCCCTACACAAAGCTAGACCTCGTTGGATCTCAAAAAAGCACATCCAACTACCCCTCCTTTCATCAAATTGAAGCAAAGCTTAAAAAGCTTCACCAGGCTTACCCCCAACAAACTCAACTCATGAGTATCGGAAAAAGTGTTCAAGGCAGAGACCTTTATTTCTTAAAAATCTCAAAGAATCCAACAGCTGATGAAAAAATTCCTGAGTTCAAATACATCTCAAGCATGCACGGCGATGAAATAACAGGGCGTGAGCTTATGATTTCTCTCGCAGAAGATTTACTCTCAGGCTACGGAAAAAACGATAAAATCACAGAATTGATCGACAACACAGAAATATACATCATGCCCTCCATGAACCCCGACGGATCAGAACTTCGTCAAAGATTCAACGCAAACAATGCAGACCTCAACAGAGATTTTCCAGATTTCACATCTGATCCCCAAAACACTTCTGAAGGTCGGCAAATTGAAACAGCCGCTATTATGAAATTTCAAGCAGAAAGAAACTTTTCTTTAAGCGCAAACTTTCACGGAGGTTCAGAAGTTGTTAATTATCCATGGGACACAACAGATGAAGCCCATCCCTTTGAGTCCCTTATAAAGGTGTTAAGCCTCAGCTACGCACAACTTGTTCCCTATATGTTTCAATCAAGAGAATTTCCTCAAGGAATCACCAATGGCTTTGCTTGGTACGAAGTAAACGGGGGAATGCAAGATTGGAGTGAGTATTACTTCCATGATTTACAATTCACCGTTGAACTCTCAGACATGAAGTGGCCAAACTACAGCAAGATCCCTAAATATTACCAAGACAACAAAACAGCTCTCCTTCAATTCATTAAAAACATACACCAGGGAACAGGCTTTTATTTTAAAGATAAGCCCCACATGACAGGATCTGTAACAATCTCAAAAGCCGACAAGGAATTAGGCACTTATCAATTTAACCATGGCGAATTTTACAGAGTCCTAGAACCAGGCTTATATGATTTTTCCGTTAAAACAGCTGACGGAAAATCATACAAGTTTGATGCAACCGTTCAAGCAGATGAAATAAAAAGCTCACCAAACTATAGAGTCCTTTAAACTAAAAAATATTTTTAAAAAAGTTTAGAACTTTTAACGTTTTACTTTCTTGAATCTCACAAAGATGAATGTTCTTTTTTTGTAGAAAATCTGAATATTCACGATACTTTTTTTCAGCCTCATCAAAAGGAACACGCTTAGACAGCTCATAAAAAGAAGTCGCATCAGGCAACCGCATCTCTTCTAAATTAAAGTCCGTTGAACGAGAAAATACCCAACCATTATTTAAAACAGGACCAAATGAAGATAGTTTTTCTAATTGAAGTTCGTAAAGATATATTTTTTTCAAAAAAGCTTTTTGATTTTCAGAAAAAAGTGTTCTGCTTGGATAACGAAAACGTCGACTTAAAGAACAAAAATAGCTTTTCCTGTCTACATAGCGATCTTCTTCGCACTTATACTTCTCATCTTCTGCAAGAGTATTTTGATCTATAAAATCACTTAAACCACTCACTTTAATCTTAATTGTTGTGGAAGCCTTATTTTCAGAATCTACTCGCAAACGCAGGATAATCCCTTGATTAAAAAACTCAAAAGTTCCATCGTTTTTTTTGACGTCGTAAAACGTAACAAACCTCTCCTCAGCATTTTCGGGCTCGATATCCAGCTTACGAAGAATTTCTCTCGAAGAATTTCCACAAAGACTCCAATGCAACTCACTGTACAGTGAATCGTTTGAAGATGAAAATTTTGCAAAAAGAAAACTTATATTTACAAAAAAAATAAGCAAAAAAAAGATTCTAATTTTCACACAATTAACTTAATGGGCCAGTTAATTGTGTCAAAAAGAATTTAAGTCTATATGTAAAGTCGTGAAAAATTATATCCTGTTGAGCTTCATGTTTTTGTACGCTTGTTCTTCAAAAAAAGTCTTTCAAAACAACACAAACAACTCCTTAAAGTCTGCTAAATTTTCTTATGAAATTTTTAAACTAGACCCTGCTCCTCTTCTTTTTGGAGGAGACGGAACTCTTCGCTTAGGCGGCCTCTCCGGGCTTCATTTTGAGTCAACAAGTGGAAATAAAAGCAAACTTATTTTTACAAGCCACACTGATCGCGGACCCAATGGAGACATCGAAAAAAAAGACAACCACCCTGCTCGCCGCTTTGCTGTCCCGCAATTTGCACCTTTGATTGTGAGACTTGAGCTCAATACACAGAAGAAGAGCCTTAAGGTGCTCGAGCAAATTCCCCTCCTTAATAAAAATGGAAAGTTTATCACGGGCCTTCCCAACCTCGATCCTAGGAGCAAAAGATCCGATGCAGATGAGGTGCCCCTCGATTCAAAAGGCAAAGAAGTCACGATTGATCCAAATGGCCTCGACCTTGAGGGCCTCACAAAAGATGAGCGAAAAAACCTTTGGATGGTCGAAGAATATCGACCATCCATTCTTCATTTTTCGTCAACCCACATGCTGATTGATCGATTCGTCCCTCTGGATTCAAACGAAAAAAATAAATTTTTTGGTAAAGAAGTTCTTCCTTCCTCATTGCGAGACCGCCAACTCAACAGGGGTTTTGAAGCTGTCGCCTACGACCAAAAAAGAATTTATGCGTTTTTGCAAAGTCCCTTAAAGAAAAGCCTTGAAGATAAAAAAACTAAAAAACAAGTTCCTATTGTTGAATTTGATACTCAAGAAAAAAAAGTTACAAATGAATTCACTTACGAGCTTGACTCTCTAGAAGCCGACAAGATTGGGGATGCTGTTGCACTTGGAAATAAGAAATTTCTTGTCGTTGAGCAAAACTCCAAAACAGGTGATAAATCTATCCATAAAATTTATAAAATTAATCTCAGCAAAGGTCCTGTTGCCGAAAAAGAATTCGTCATAAATCTGGCAGCCATGGGTCTTACTCAATTTGAAAAAATTGAAGGACTTGCAAAAGTTGACGCTCGCACACTGGCAATTGTTACAGATAACGATTTTTCTATTTTTAAAGAAACAGAAACTAACCTCGTGCTTATTCATTCAAGCGTCGACTTGTTTTAGAATAAATTCATGTTTGAAAACATGAAGGCTTTTCTCCACAAGCATAAAAAATGGGAGCCTCTTGCTTTTTTTGTTGCCGGATTTACATTCGATGCCTTTCTCCTGCACCGTATTGACGATCCTCTCATGCTCATTCATCAAGCAATCTACCTGAGTCTTTCCGCACTTATTATTGCTTGGGATCTCTTTTGTGAAGAAAAGGTAGGTCAAATCCCCTTTTTGCTTCAAAGAATATGGAAATATCGGGAGGGAATACTGCACTTTATGCTGGGAACTCTTCTAAACGTTTACACAATTTTTTACTTTAAGAGTGGATCCTTAGTAAGCTCTCTTTTCTTTCTAGCTCTTCTAGCTCTTCTTTTATTTTTAAACGAAGTAAGACCACCTCAAATCTCAAAGAATTTCTTAAGAAACGCTCTCTTTGGACTCTGCCTAATTTCTTACATGAATATTCTTGTTCCTATTTTGGCAAAAACTATAGGCCTCTGGGTTTTTTTATTCTCTTGTGTTGTTGCTTTTTTTATTCATCACTTTTTCATAAAGTTTCTCAAGACAAGGATGTCTCAGCGAAATCTTTTTAAAGATGTTCGAGCGCCTTTTATTTTTGTAATGATTCTTTATTGTCTACTTTATTTTTTTAAAGTCCTCCCTCCTGTTCCCCTTTCCATGAAAAGCATTGGTATTTATCACTCTGTAGTAAAAGAAGGAGCACAGTACAAACTAGGCATGACTCGATCTAAATGGCTTTTTTGGCAGAGTGGAGATCAAAGTTTTTATGCACGACCCGGGGATCGAATTTATTGTTTTATTCAGATTTTTTCACCAACCCGTTTTCAAGATCAACTCATTGTTCGCTGGTTTTTTAAAAACCCTAAACTTGGCTGGGAACCCAGAGATGCTGTCCCTTTAAATATCATCGGCGGCCGTGAGGAAGGTTATCGAGGCTACATCGCAAAGGCAAACTACGAGGAAGGCGATTGGCGAGTTTCTGTTCAAACAAACGATGGCCGAGAGGTTGGAAGAATTCACTTCGAAGTGCTTACCTCAAGCGACACTCAAAATGAAATCAGATACGAATATCTGTAAATGAAGAAATTTTCTCTCAAAGACTCAGTAAAGCTTCTTCCGAAAAGAAAAGAAGATGCGCATAAAAAAAATGGAGGGAAAACTCTTATTATAGCCGGCTCGGCCTCCATGCCTGGAGCAGGTCTTCTATCTGCCACAGCTGCGGCCCGCGTAGGGTCAGGTTATGTTTACCTTCTTCAAACATCTGAGTCTTTTTTTTCAAAAAACTTTCCTGATTTTATAATTCTTAAAAAAAAAGAACTCAAAAATAATCTTTCTCGTTTTAACTCAATTGCGATTGGTCCTGGTTTAGGTAATTCCTTGGAGGCTCAAAAGTTTTTAAAAACCCTTCTTAAATCAAAAGTACCCTTTGTTGTTCTAGATGCCGACGCTCTCAATATCCTTTCCAATTTAAAAAACGTTATTATTCCAGAATCTTGGATAATGACTCCTCACGAGGGAGAACTTGCTCGCTTACTAAAAAAGTCATCAAAAAAAATTCATCAAAATAGAGAAGAGTCTATCTTAGCTGCTCAAAGAAAATTTGGATGTCTCGTTCTTCTAAAAGGAAAAAAAACACTGATTGCCTCAAAAAATAAGGTCTTCCAAATTCAAACAGGCAACAAAGCCCTTGCAAAAGCGGGCACAGGTGATGTTTTAACAGGAATGATTGCTGGTTTCATCGCCCAGGGACTTAGTCCATTAAATGCGGCCTGCCTATCCGCAAGCCTGCATGGAAAGATTGCTGATGAGTGGATCCTCAAAAAAGACTATCTAGGACTTATGGCAAGCGATCTCCTCACTCAAATTCCCGTAGTCATGAAAAAAATAAGAGCTCTCTCAGACAAATGACTCGACAATACAAACCTCATAATCGCTGCCAAAGCTGCCAAATGCTTTTTAATTATTGCCTTTGCTCGGAAGCTCAAGAATGCCAAAGTGACTTGCAATCACTACAAAGCTCAATCCACGTCATTATGCATCACCGAGAACGTTTCCTAACAACAAACACGGCAAGACTCGCAAAGCTCTGCTTGCCACGATGTGAGATTCACCTGAGAGGAATGATTAACCAAGATGTCCCTCTTGAAAAAATTTTAAGTAGCGCAAAAAATCCACTTTTGCTTTATCCCTCTGAAAAAGCGGAGATTTTAACTCCGGAATATCTTACAAAGATTCCACGCCCTATTACCTTGATTGTTCCCGACGGAAGTTGGCGACAAGCTTCAAAAGTTGCTAAAAGAGAAAAGCTTTTAGAAGAGGTTCCTCATGTGAAAGTCCTTAAGGGAAGTGAGTCTCAATACAAACTAAGACGTGAGCCAAAGTTTTCGGGACTTGCCACGTTTGAAGCGATCGCTCTTGCTCTTGGGACGATTGAAGGAGCCAGAGTGCAACAAAAACTAGAATCAGTCTTTCTTAAAATGGTTGAGCGAACTTTGAAAACTCGAGGAACAAAGGACATAATGAATTCATGAAAAAAATTATATCGATCGTTTTTTTGCTTTTTTTGAGTCAAAATCTCATTATGGCAACTCCAAAAATTAGCTCAAAAGAATTTTTTTCAAAACTCAATGCTCAATCCATGAATCTCGTTGATGACTTTTATGATGTTAAAGTTACTTTTCGTGATCCACTTCACGAAATTCAAGGCTCAGACGCAGTTAAAAAATACTATAGCAATCTCTACAAAAACGTTGAATACATCCGCTTTGATTTTGAAAAACAATTAATCAGCGGAAACGAAGAAGTGTTATTCTGGGTCATGCACCTTAGAGCAAAGGGGCTCAACTCCGGTAATGACATTGCTGTTTCAGGCAACTCCCACATCATCTATTCTACAGAAAGTAGAAAGTGTATTTACCATCGTGATTATTTTGATATGGGTGAGTTTATTTACGAACAAGTTCCTGTACTCAAAAACATTATCTTCTACATAAAAAACAGGCTTAAATCCTAGGGTTTCAATGACTTTTATTTTCGACTTCATCTACGTCCTTTCTGTGAATCTTATTATTTTTTCTTGTGCATGGATTTTCTGCTTAACACTCGCGCGAATTTCTTGGGTCGATGTTTTTTGGGCTGCCTCACTGGGAATGTGGAGTTTAGAGCATCTGAAGTTTTGGGAAGCAAACTTTTCAATTTTACAACCTCTTTCAATTCTTTCTCTTCTTTATCTTGGCTGGAGCTTTAGGCTTAGCTTACACCTCTCCCAAAGACTCCTTCGACATAGAAACAACGAAGACCCTCGCTACGAAAAAATTAAACTTAGCAACCCTGACAGCTGGAAGAGAACAAGCTTTTTTATTTTTATAATGAATGCTTTTCTGTCTAGTCTTTTAATCTTGCCCCAAAGGGTACTTTTTTGGAGCGACGCTCAAAGCCTTACGACCACTCTCATTTTAGGAGCTTTTCTTGCGCCTCTTTCGATTATTTTAGAGGGCGTTGCCGACAAACAACTTAAGAAATTTCTCTCAAACAAAGCCAATAGAGGAAAAAGCTGCCAAGAAGGTCTTTGGCGTTATTCTCGGCATCCAAATTATTTTTTTGAGTGGAGTTTTTGGTTGAGTATTAGTCTTTGCCTAATAAGCTACCCTCGTGGCTACATCGCTCTTCTTTGCCCTTTGATTATGTATATTTTCTTAACACGATTTACAGGAATTAAAATTTCTGAAAAAGATGCCGCCACAAGCAGGAGCGATTTTTTAGAATACAAACAAAAAACTTCTGCATTTTTTCTACTCCCTCCTAAAAAATAAACCCTTCACTCTCTCTGAGCCGTGACCAGCTCAGATTAATCAAGTAAGTTCACTCATTGTGTCACCCAAAAAGAAAAATGAATCTCAAATTTCTTTTTTAGAAACCCTCGAAAAAATTGAAGCACCTACTCCTCGTATCTGGACCGTTTCTGAACTTGCTAAAGACTTGCGTGAACATCTAAAATCTCAATTTAACAAAATCATGGTTAAAGGCGAAATCAGCGACTTTAAAGGAATACACCGCTCAGGCCACGTTTACATGGGACTTAAAGACGAAAGCTCCCAAATACGTGTTGTGATCTGGAAAGGGGTCGCTCAAAAAATTCCCTTTGAATTAAAGATGGGATTAGAAGTGATCATCAGCGGAAGTGTCGATTTTTACGGAGCGGGTGGATCACTTCAAATAAACGTCGAATCTATCGAGCCTCTTGGTATTGGCTCTCTTCAATTAAAATTTGAACAGCTCAAAGAAAAACTATCTAAGGAAGGGCTCTTTGATCCTTCTCGAAAAAAATCAATACCCGAACAGGTTTCTAGAATTGGTCTTGTCACAGGCAAGTCTACAGCCGCCCTTCAAGACATGCTCAAAATATTTTCCCAACGCTATCCACTTGTGGAACTTTATTTTTTTCAAGCAAGCGTCCAAGGAGAACAAGCGCCGAAAGAAATTTGTGCGGCCATTCAAAGAGCAGAGAAGTTTTCTCTTACAAAAAAACTAGATATTTTAATCATTGCTCGGGGCGGGGGAAGTTACGAAGATCTCTTTTGCTTTAACGATGAAAATCTTGCTCGAGCGGTTGCTGCTTGTTCTATTCCAACCATCTCTGCAGTTGGACATGAAATAGATTTCACAATTTGTGATTTTGTTGCGGATCATCGAGCTGCGACCCCCTCTCATGCTGCTCAAGAAAGCACCCCCGATATACGATTTATTAAAAATCAAATTCAAAACAATTTTGAAAAAATAAGAAATCAGCTGAGAGTAAGATTAAATGATCTCTCTCAAAAAATTGATTTTTTCTGGTCTCAAATTATTTCCAAGGCCCCTCACAACAGGCTTAAAATTCAACAGCAGCTTGTCACTCAACTTTCTCTACGCTTACAAAGGAGCATTAACGTTCGTCTTGAACAACTGAATTTTAAAATTCAAAGATTTGCCTCTACACTTGGAGCCCTCTCTCCTTTAAAAGTTTTAGAAAGAGGTTACTCGATTGTTGAAACTGAAAAAGGCACGCCTGTTCGATCAAGTGACAAAATTCAGACTGGTGAACTTCTTAAAATACGCCTCCACAAAGGCTCTGTCCTCACAATCGTAAAGCAAAAAATCGACTAGAGACAAAACACTTCTTGGGGCCCGAGCCCGATGCCTGTTACACTGTGAGAGGGGATAACACGACAGTGACGGGACAAATCTTTGAAAAGCTAGATGGACTTGGCGACTCTTTCGATCAAATAGAAAAAATGGCGATTGGTGGAATGGCCGAAGTCTATAGAGCCCGCCAGCGAAGCCTTGATCGCCCAGTTGCCATTAAACGGATTCGCCCCGATCTACGCGACAATAAAGATATTCGAGAAAGGTTCAAACGCGAAGCCCGCGCAGCGGCCAACTTACTTCACCAATACCTTGCGCACGTTTACGACTATATCGAGTCTTCAAATGAGGCCTATATCATCATGGAATATATCGATGGTTTTGACGCTGCTGATGTTATTCAAAAATCAGCGCCTCTTCCGGTTGATGTCGCTCTTGGAATTGCTTCAAAAGTTTTATCGGGCTTGGCCTTTGTTCATAGCCACGGCATGGTCCACCGCGACCTTAAGCCAGAAAACATTCGCATCACAACTCGCGGAGACGTGAAGATCATGGACTTTGGAATTGCCTACGATCCGAGTGAATCAAACCTTACTCAACCTGGAGTTTTAATTGGCTCTCCTCATTATCTTGCGCCTGAGCAAATACAAGGGCACAAAATTGATTCACGCGTAGATCTTTTTGCCTTTGGAATCACTTTTTACGAAATGCTTACCGGGAGAAGACCTTTTACTGAAACAGACACTGAAACTGTCTTTGCTCGTATCGTGAGCGGAAAATACACTCGAATTGAAGATATTCGCTCAGACGTATCGCCTTTTATCATTCGAACGATTGATGATTGTTTGCAGGTAAACCCCAGCAAGCGAGCAGGATCTGCAAAAAAACTTAGTGAAGGCTTACAGAGTTTTATTTTGCAGAATTATCCTGCATCGCTTGAGTCTCGTGTGCAGCAACTTTTAATGAAACAAGGCTTTTTAGCGGGTGATTATAAAAAAGTTGAGATTTCTGAAAAAACAAGTACTCACGGACTTAAACTTGAATCCAAAAATAAAAAGCTAATCGTGACTATCGTTGCGGTTGCTCTAATTGTGATAGCAACCGCTTATTATTTTATTAAATTAAGAGCTTAGAAATTATAATTAAGAGCTAAATTAACTCCAAAAGTATTTGTGTGAAAATTATATTCTTCGGTAGGATCAACATGAATGATTCCTTTTTCATATTTTGTGAATAGCTGAAGAGCTGCCGATAAATCACGATGAAATTGGTACTTAGGTCCAACAAGAGCTGTAAATAGAAAATCAGCATCCTCAAAATATGGATCATTATTGTACTGTTCTTTTCCAGGAAGAAGAATTCCCAATTCAAAAAACGCAGCCCATTCTGGATCAAAATTATACTGAAGAGCTCCGTTCAAACCCAAATCAAAACGAGACTGAATAGTTGAATCATTAGCTCCATAATGCTCACCAGAAAACCATGATGTATAAGCTGTGAACTTATAGGACCAATCGTAAAGGTCTTGGCCCAAATCAAATTTAACATCAAACTTTGTCGAACCTCGAAGAACATTATTATCTCGAGATTTTCCAAAAGAAGGACTCAAGTTAAAAGACGCATCAAAAAAAACAGGCACATAGCTCTGATCTGCTACTCTGTACAAAACTGAAAAAACTGGGTCCATCAAACCGCTCGTAGAACTTCGAGAAGTACCACTACTCTCACGCTGAGTTTTATATTGCGCCTTAACTCCCAGAACCCAGTCATCAGACAAAGAATAAGTTAGACCTTGGCCTAATGTAAAAGATTGATAATCCGTAGAGACATCTTCAACTTCCTCTCTCTCATTCCTATATTCAGCCTCAGAGGTACTTTGAAATTCTCCACCAAGTGGAAGAAACCACAGGTCCCGACTTGCCAAACCAGGCTCAGCAGAAGCTAAAGAACCCAAAAGGAAAGAAGAAAACGCAACTTTGCCTATTTTTTTAATCATAAATAAGATTTAACAGGGGGATTTTTTAAAAATCAATCAAAGGACAAAAAAAAACGACCCGCGTAAATAAAATATAAAAACTAATCTAAAAAGCGTAATTTAAATTTAACTTCAGGCCATAACCAATTATCGTTTGATTATATAGTTTTGAGCTATAAAAATGATCGCCTAGCTCGTAGGAATAATAAGTCTTTAACGAAGCTGAAAGAAAATCATCAAACTGATGAACGGGGCCTAGCTCGACAGAGACCGCATACAGAGGCTTTTCATAATCTGAAGAGTTTTTATTTTGTAATTTCCGAGGAAGACTCAAGTCGAAACCCAAATCCAAAGAAGTTTTTGAATTAAAATCGTATTGAATAAGTGATGAGATTTTCCATTCGTAAGATGAATTTTGATCGACAACTTCATCCCCATCTTGAACCTTTGCAAAAGCGTAATAAGCTCCATGGAAGCCAAACTTGTATTCAAAATCCCAAATTGCCTGCCCCAAAGACAACACTCCCTCAATCTTATGACCACCTCTCAAAGCATTGCTATATAAGCCCTGACCTAAAGAAGGACTGATGTTTATTTTTAAATCTAAAAAATAGGGCGCATTTTTTTGATCGATGAATCTACAAAGAACAAAAAAAGACGGGTCCCTTGCTCCACTGTATGTATAAGAAAGCTTAGCTGGAGAATTTAATTCTTCAGTTCTGCCGCTTAAGAAACCAAAGCCAATACCTAAAAACAAATAATCTCGCAGGGCATATCTAAGAGTTTCATCTAAAAAGACGCTATACCCTTTTGAAGTTGTTTTATTTGGATCCGAGAGAGACGAGTTTTGTAATTCAAAAGAAAAATCCGTCGCACTCAAGAAACCCCCCTCTTCAGGTAAAAAGAAAAGGTCCCTAGTTTGAAAGGCTGCAGGAGAAGCCACCAAACTTGGTAGGTCATAATCATAATAGCGAGGCTCAGCACTAAGAACAAAAATTCCCAAAAGAGATATCAACCAAACAAGTACAAGCCTGTTTCGCATGAAATTTATTTCTTAGCTGCTGCTTCGTCCGCGCGTTTCTTTTGATACTTTTTGATCAACTCTTCCTGCACAGAGCGAGGTGCTGTTTCGTACTTCTCAAATTCCATTGAGAACTCACCTTTACCCTGAGTTGCTGAACGCAAATCAGTCGAATAACCAAACATTTCCGCAAAAGGAACGTTACAAATAGCTGTAAAATAACCTTCGTTTGTACCTGATTCCATAATCACCGCACGACGTTGGTTTAACTGGCCAATTACTGAACCTTGGAATTCTTCTGGAGCAGAAACTTCTACTTTCATGATGGGCTCAAGAATAACAGGCTTACAAGCTTGATAGTGCTCACGAACCGCGGCCATAGCTGCCAAGCGGAAAGCCAACTCCGAAGAGTCAACCGCGTGGTAAGAACCATCACTTACAACACCTCGAACACCCACAACAGGAGCTCCGATGAGAAGTCCTTTTGAAAGTTGTTCTTGGAATCCTTTATCGACAGCAGGAATGAATTCACGAGGGATAGATCCACCCACAACTTCACTCACAAATTCATACGGATTAACCGCATCTGATGGAAGTGGCTCAAAGCGACCCACAACTTTTGCAAATTGTCCCGCTCCACCTGTTTGCTTCTTATGTGTATATTCATAAGGAGTTACATTTGAAATCGTTTCACGATAAGCCACTTGAGGATTACCAACTTCTACCTCTACACCGAATTCACGCTTCATACGTTCTACGTAAATTTCAAGGTGCAATTCACCCATACCAGCAATCAAAGTCTCACCCGATTCTTCGTCACGCGACACACGGAAAGTAGGATCTTCTCGAGTAAATTTACCCAAAGCTTTTGAAAAGTTTGCAAGACCATCACGATTTTTAGGCTTAATAGAAAGCGAAATAACCGTATTAGGAATGTGCATAGAAGTCATTGTGTAAGAAATATTGCCATCAGTGAACGTTTCACCTGATGCACACTCAACTCCGAAGAGAGCCACGATTTCACCCGCACTTGCGCTATCAATGTCATGCATTTCGTTAGCATGCATCCGAACGATACGAGGAATTTTAACCTTTTTCTTACCTTGGTTAATATTGAAGATAAAATCACCCTTGCTCACTTTACCCTGGTAAATACGCATGTAAGTCAACTGACCATAACGACCGTCTTCAAGCTTAAACGCCAAGCCAACAAACGGCTTTCCTGTCTCAGAACTTAAAATAACTTCTTGTTCACTGTTGCTTTGGTCGAGAGCTTTGTTTGTTTTCTCAGTTGGGTTTGGCAAATAACTGCAAATACCATCCAATAGATGTTGAACACCTTTGTTTTTGAACGCAGAACCGCAATAAACAGGAGTAAAGTTCAAAGACATTGTCGCTTTACGAATAATTGGAACCAATTCAGCTGGTGTAATTTCTTTACCATCCAAATATTTTTCAGCTAAGCCGTCATCAAAATCTGCCAGCGCTTCAATTAATTTATTACGATAATCAATAGCTTTATCTTTGATATCTGCCGGACAATCTTCACGACGAATATTCTCACCGTTATCACCATCAAAATAAATCGCTTGCATAGACAAGAGATCCACAACACCTTTGAAATTATCTTCTGCTCCAATAGGGTAAGTTACTAAATGAGCATTGTGATTGAGTTTTTCGCGAAGCATATCCACAACGCGAAAAGGATTGGCACCCGCACGGTCCATTTTATTGATGAACGCCAAACGAGGAACGCCGTAACGCTTCATCTGACGGTCAACGGTAATTGATTGAGATTGAACACCTGCAACAGCACAGAGAACAAGAATTGCTCCGTCCAAAACGCGAAGAGCGCGCTCTACTTCGACAGTAAAGTCGACGTGTCCTGGGGTATCGATCAAGTTCATGTGATAATCGCCCCAATCACAGTAAGTCGCTGCTGATTGAATCGTGATTCCCTTTTCACGCTCCAAATCCATGGAGTCCATTGTCGCTCCAACGCCCGACTTTCCTTTTACTTCTTCGATCTTGTGAATTTTTCCAGTGTAGTAAAGGATACGCTCAGAAAGAGTTGTTTTTCCTGAGTCAATGTGCGCAGAAATACCAAAGTTACGTGTGAAAAGTAATGAATTATCAATTGCCATAGAGGTGCCATAAGCTTAATAAAACTTTCTGGCTTTGCAAAGGTATAGATCCCAAGGAAGAGACTATTTTTAACTGAATAGCAGTATTTATACGCAGAAAGCCGAAACAACCATCAAAGCGTGCTATCAGTTAAGTCCGTAATTATGTTTCATCCAAGAGATTTACAAAGCAAGCGAGGCATAAACTTGCTTAAACCCATGCTTTTTTTCGTGGGCTTTGGACTATATCTCAACACGATCACTGCCAAACCTGAAGGATTGCAGAAAGTCCCTACATCACTAAAAAACTGTCTTTTTTCTTTGAGAGTTATTAATAAAATAAGCCCTCTTAAAGAAATAGATGCTTTTTTAGAAAAAACTTCCGAACTGGAAGAAAAACTCAAAGAACTTCTATCAGAGAAAGGCCCTCATTATTATGGCGACCGCGACATGTCTGCCTTCAAGGTCAAGGAACTCCGCGAGCTCATAGCTGAATACGAAATCCTTAAAAAAGAAACCGAAGGCTACGAGCAAGATCGAGAAGCCGCAATAGATTTAGGGCTTAATCCCGAAGAAGAAACAGCCTCTCGATTAGTCAAAATTCAAAAAAGTTTTGTCCAAGTTAATAAGTCACTCATTAACTTTTTGCAGCATAAGGCCCCCGAAGCTACGCTTGTAGAGTTGACCGTTCGAAACGGCAACGAAAGTACTCTCGCCATACGTCAACTCGCAGACCACTATTCTGAACTTGTTAAAAAATTTGGAATTCGTGTTTCCGAAAGCGTTGAAGATAAAATCTCAAACAAGGGATCTCGTGTGATTAGTAAAATTAGCCTTCACATTTATGATCCACGCGCTTGGATTCTCTTAAGAGCCGAAAGTGGGAAGCATGTTTTTCAAATGCCTTACGAGAAAAGATTTAATCCTCGATACAACTCTGACGTTTGGGTGAACGTTGTACCCGAGCGTCCCTTAGAAAAAGTTCATTTTTCCGAAAAAGAAATTCAACTAGAATTTGCTAAGTCCTCTGGAGGCGGAGGACAAAACGCCAATAAAGTGGAAACAGCCGTCATCGCAAAAGATCCCAAAACTGGAATCTCTGTAAAAATTGAAAGCGAGCGATCTCAAGCTGCCAACAAGTTAAGCGCTATTAAAAAGTTGAAAGAAAAGATTCAATACGCGATGGCTGAACAAGATTTGAACTTTAAGCAAGAACTCAGAAAAGCGAACATGAATAACTTGGTTCGCATTTACGATCTTATCAACGATCAAATTCGCGACCACCTTACCGAAAGCACCCATCCTGCATATTTATTTTGGTGCTCGGAAGCGTATCAAATTGAAAACCAAGAAAGCTTCAATGCCTATTATCTAGATCGTCTTCTCAAAGGCGACGATCCCACTTTGGATTATTTTTAAACCATCAAAGCTTCCGAACAATACCGAGCCCTTCACTTGTAGGTAATATTGTTTTTTCAGCCTGACGGCCCAAATCCTCTAAGCGCTGCCACAGCGTTTTCATCGCGGCTCTTTGAGTTTCGGAATAATGCTCCCAAGATCTTTTTGCATTGTCTTTGTCTCGAGCCGGGAAATTCTGTTTTCCAAAATAAACGGCACCCCTTGCATAAAAATTATCGAGCAAAATAACTCCCCCTTTTCGAATATGAGACCAAGCCCACTCAAAATAAGCAGGATACGCTGCTTTATCTGCATCGATAAAAACAAAATCTAAATCAAAAACATTTGAAAATTTTTCTTCCAAATTTTTTTGAGCAGAACCCACATGAATTTCAAAAAGTCCCTTCCAAGGAGCGAGATTAGCTTGAGCGATTTCTGCAAATTTCGCGTTCACCTCTAAGCATTCAAGATGAGCCCCCTCCTGCTTTTCGATTGCGCGACAAATCCAACTGGCACTGTAACCGCCCAAAGTTCCGATTTCTATTCCTCTTTTAGCCTGCATCATTTGCAAAATAAGCATCAACAAATGCCCCTCAAAAGGCCCGACCTGAATCTCGGGCAGACCCGCCTCTGCTGAGCGCGCAACAATTTCTTTTTGAGCAGGAAGCTCTTCCGCAAATCGCTCAGCCAAATGATAGTCCAGCCACACAGAACGACAGTCCGATCGAGTCATATGAAAATCTTTGTTCTGAATGTAATGCAGGGGATGATCGGGGCTTTCCAAATGAGCACTCATGGCGCTAAGAATAAACCTAAATGAATCTTGAGAATAGAATAATCATCACAGGCGGAGCGGGATTTATCGGTTCTCAGCTTGGAAGTTTCTTATTAAAAAACGATTACTTAGCAAAAGATCTTCTTGTAGTGGATGATCCAGTTAAATTTCTTGAGCGTCGAGCATGCTCGCTACTCAGAAAAGCAGGCGTCGAGTGTGTAGATTTTGAAAAATTTCCCCCTCTTTTGGAAACTGCCAAAAAAGCACAAGTCGTATTTCACATGGGCGCGATATCTAGCACCGAAGAAACTAATAAAGATAAACTCGATCGACAAAACGTTCAGTATTCTCAAAAGTTGTGGAGTTACTGCCTCAAAAACAACGTTCCATTTCTTTACGCTAGCTCGGCCTCGACTTACGGCAACGGAGAAAACGGATTCAGTGACGATCCTTCCATTATTCCCTCGCTTAAACCCTTAAACCTTTATGGAAAAAGCAAACAAGAATTCGACGAATGGGTGCTGCTGCAAATAACTCTCAAAAAAACTCCTGAGCATTGGGCGGGATTCAAATTCTTTAATGTCTACGGACAAGGAGAAGAACATAAAGAAGGACAAAAAAGTGTTGTCTGGAAAGCAAAAGACCAAATCGAAAAGACAGGTCGAGTGCGACTCTTTCAGTCTCACAATCCAAAGTTTGAAGATGGCGGACAATCCAGAGATTTTGTCTTCGTTCAAGACATTTGCAAAATCATGAACTTCTTTTGGAGAAATCGCGCCCCCAATGGAATCTACAATGCAGGATCAGGAAAAGCACGCAGCTTTAAGGATCTTGTACTTGCCACTTCCGCTGCGATGAAAAAGGAGTGCCATATCGACTACGTCCCCACCCCGGAATCCCTTCGGGAGCACTATCAGTACTTTACTCAAGCCGACCTCACGCGCATTAGAAAAGCAGGCTACCGAGAAGAAATGACCTCACTTGAAGAAGGCATCAAACAAGCGCTTGAGTTAGACCTCTTTGAATAAAACAATAAAAAAAGCACTCACGCTCGAGATAACTCTTTTAATCCAATAAGGCCTGTAAAATTTCGCAAAATCAGAACCAATCTGATACAGGGCAACCCTTAGAAACATAGATGAACCTAAATTTTTTTTGATGGATAAAAACATATTATGAACAATATTTCTATTTGCCAGATAGCTAAAAGCCCGCGAGTCGAAATCTGAACTTATCCGTTTTTGAACATGATGTTCTATGACAAGCTCTGGATCATAAATAATAAGCCCGCCTTTTTTCCTTACTTGGAGAGAAAAATCCATATCGTTACATATTTGAGATGCGTTACCTAACAATCGTTCTTCAAAATTTAAATCTCTCACGAAACTTGCTCTAAAAATCATCTGACATCCCTTTAAAATATCCACCGATCTAGGACCGCCCCTACCCAAATGATGATTACCCACGACTTTGCCATACCACGTTACAACTCCCACCTCGCGCTTTTCCGGAAAATCCTCCACTCTTCCATCAAGATGAAAAACCCTATCTCTACCGCCAAGGCCCATTAGATTAGGCATTTTTACAAAATAGTCTTCAATCTTCTGAGACCACATTTCGGCCGGACGAGTATCGTCATCAATAAAAGAAATAATATCTCCCGTGGCAGCTTTTTTTCCGGCATTATTTGCTCGAGCATGACCTAAAACTGAAACTATTACTTTTTTTATTGAGGGAAATTCCTTTAAAGCCTCAATAGTTGTTAAATCCTTCTCAAAACAAACAACAATTATTTCAAAAATGGGATACTTTTGCTTCAACAAACAATTGAGACAATTACGAAGAGCCTCAACTCGCTCAACAGTGGGGACAATTACAGATATTCTCATTCAATAATTTTAACATAAATCATGACACTAAAAATAACAGTCAAAAATCCTGTCACCGATCAAACATCAAAGAAAGCCTTGAGTTAGACCGCGAACTCACATAGTTTTAGCAAATTAATAAAGAAAGGACGGAGTCGTGAAAGGACTATTTGTTCAAACATTTGGCTGCCAGATGAACGTATCTGACAGTGATCGCATGAAAGCGGTGCTCGCACCCCTCAAATATGAAAGCGTAAACGATCCCTCGCTTGCGGATTTAATTCTTATCAACACATGCTCTATTCGTGAAAAAGCAGAAGGCAAGATGAGCTCTTTTGCTCACGATCTGAAAAGCTTAAAAGAAGAAAAACCCAATCTTATTTTGGGAATCACAGGTTGCGTCGCTCAACAAGAAAAAGAAAAAATTCTCGCCGAACTTCCCTTCGTGGATCTTGTTTTAGGACCCGACAATATCGACGAGCTCCCCTGGGCTTTGGATGAAATTGAAAATAATCCCGAAAAAAGTATTCTTCGAACCGAGTTCGACGAAGGTTCACGTGTTTGGAAAACAAAAACCCTTATCAACAATCCAGGTATTTCAGTTTTTGTAAACGTCATGAAAGGCTGCGATCATTTTTGCAGTTACTGTGTCGTGCCTTGGACTCGTGGACGTGAGCGCTCACGCCCGATTGCCGACGTGATTACAGACCTCAAAGAACTTTGCTCAACGGGAGTCCGCGAGGTTACATTCCTTGGGCAAAACATCAACACCTTTGGAAAAAGAGCAGGTGAGAGCCTAGAGGAACTTTTTTATCGCGCTCATGAAATCCCTGAGCTTCAACGCATTCGCTTTACTACAAGCCACCCGGGAGACCTCAAAGATTCACTCATCAAATGCTTTAAAGACTTGCCTAAACTGTGCTCAAGCTTTCATTTACCAGTGCAATCAGGATCCAACACTGTTCTAAGATCCATGCGCCGTTTCTACACTCGCGAAGTGTACATGGAAAAAGTGGCCGCACTCTTAGAAGCTCGTCCCGGAATCGCTTTTTCGACAGACATCATCGTGGGCTTCCCCAATGAAACTGAAGAAGATTTTCAAATGACCATGCGCCTTCTTGAAGAGGTTCGTTATGACAACGTTTACTCTTTTGCTTATTCTCAACGCCCCGGCACTTCTGCTGCGGAAAGAGTAGACCAAGTACCCGACAACGTGAAACTCCGTCGCCTGATGGAGCTTCAAACGGTTGCCCGTAGAATCTCACGTGAGCGACACATGGCAGAAATTGGTGAAGTTCGAGAAGTCCTCATAGAAGGGACCTCCAAGAAAGATCCCAATCGCTGGACAGGACGCACCACCCATAACATTCCTTTACATCTAGACAAAAACTTGGGAGGCAAACCTGGCGATCTCGTAAAAGTAAAAGTTGTTGATGCGAGTTTGACTCATCTCATCGGAGCCAATCTTGCATCTGCAAATTAATTTGCTATCTTAAATCTAAATTATTGTTCCTTCTTGGGGCAGTAAGAAAGAGGAGAAAAAAAAACATGAAAAAACTTATGGCATTATTCGCAGCAGCTGTGATCGTTTCTGCTTGCACCAAGAAGCAAGAAGAAGCAGCACCTGCAGCAGCACCTGAAGCAGCAGCTCCTGCAGCACCTGCAGCTGGAACTGAAGCAGCAGCAGCACCTGCAGCAACTGAATCAACTTCATCTGAAGCAACTAAATAAATTTTACTTAAAAGTTTATTTAAAAAAAGCCACTGTGTCTTTATTTAAGACGCAGTGGCTTTTTTGTTTTTATAGGTTTTATTTTTTCTATCGCTTCATTCGCATCAAGAGAGAGCGGCAATTTACAGGCGGCTTTTCTGAGTTTTCCTTTAAGAGAACTACTTTGTTTAAATCTTTAGTCAAAGTATCTGCTGGAGTTAGTCCACTTTCTTCAACCTGAGAAACAACTGCTTTTGTAAGGTCATTGATTTCTGCAGAACTTAATTTTTTCTGATCCTCAGGACTGACATAATCAGCAACAACTTGAACAATCTTTGTAAGAGGCCCCCACTCTTGGGAGTCAGGACGACTTCCCACTAAAGTCCAGCGAGTCATATGATAACTTGAGATCATCATAGAAGCGACGACAAATACGGTTCCTGTTTTCCTCAACCAATAAATACGTTTTTTTCGAATAAGCTCATTTTTATCATTCAGGTAATTGTCTTTACGAAACCAGTTAATCCAGTAAATTTGTTTTTCGAGAGCTTTAACTTTTGCTTTCTCAGCTTTTGTTAACTCTGACCCTGCAGACGATTTTCGAATACTTATGATTTCCTGTATCTTTTCATCAACTAATTCTCGATGAGAAAGTCGCTCGTCGGCAATTTTGTCGAGTAAAGTTTTGTTGGGGTAACTTGAAAAGAAAAAAGGAATAATCAGTCGAGTCTGTAAGTTTTGAGTGATGATTGGCCAAATTGCTGCGAAGGCGACTGTTGAATACGCAAAAATACTCGCATGGGGATCACCAGAGGCATGCGCTTTAGAGAGTGCAGGAATTCCCGTCACAAGCCCGTACACAAGCGTGCTGATCCACCAATTCATAAGAACCTTCATACGTGGAGTGATATTTTCTTCGAGAGTCACACCATTTCGAACAATTTGAGAAAGCTGATAAGAAACATAAGACTGAGCCATTGCTACAAGTGTGTCACTGGTGAGAAATTCCTTACCCATCAACGTTCGCGCAACAAGCGCTCCTACTGGATCGTTCACCAAACCCATCACAGGAGTCTCAACAAGCATATAAAAACGCTTGTTCTCATCTTTAAGACTTCTCATTAGGGGAATGACAGGAATAAAGTGACCTGCAAAATTTGCAGACTTAAGGAGAAAACTTTTTTCTTGATTATCAATTAGCTCTTCTTGATTTTGGTTTTGATTTTCAGAGGCAAAAGTTCTTTGAGAATAACTCAGCGGAGCCGTGAAAAGCCCAAATTGAAGCAGACACAGCAAACCTCTTTTTAAGCTAATCATTAAACGCAAAAAGTACAGATCACGACTTACTGTGTCAACTCCAAAGGCGATTCATAAGATTGATTTTAAAGAGCGTTTTCATTTGCCCTTATAGCTAAGAACCAAGAAAACACATAAGAATTACTTATGTTAAAAATAAAAAATCCTTTATTATCTTCTTGAGTCGCTCCCTCGCTTTCGGTACAAATACCCATCGCTTCGAGGTGCAAGTTTTTGAAGCGAAAAACTTTAAAAAAGGTGCAAAAAAACGGAGCAATGACAAATTTTTTTAAATCAAAAAAAACCAAAACCTTCACTCTTACGACTTTAACCTTTCTACTTTTAAGCTGCTCCAAAGAATACGAAATCGGCTCAAAAGACGAGCCTCTCAAACTTTACTTTGTCCCCTCTGATAACACTCAAAAAATTGAAAAAAATGCCGTGAGCGTCAAAGCGTTCATGGAGAAATTTGTTTCTCAAAAACTCTACAATAAAGACGAAGGATTCTATATTAAAACTGCCGTTCCCTTGAGCCACGTAGCTGTTGTTGAAGCTCTTGGAACCAAGCGCGCTGACTTTGCCGCTCTTGGCACATTTGACTACGTCCTTGCAAAAGACATCAAAAAACTTTCTGTCGAAGCTGTTCTCAATATAGTGAGAGGCGAAAATGAACTCACTTACAAGAGTGCGATCATTGCTCACGTCGACTCAAAAATTAACAACCTTGAAGATCTCAAAGGAAAGAAGTTTGCCTACGTCGATGCCTCTTCTGCATCTGGGTACATTCTTCCCAACCTTCTTTTTAAAGATAAAAAAATTGATCTCGGTCAAACCGTTTTTGCTCAACGCCACGATAACGTCGTCACCATGGTTTACCAAAAACAAGTTGATGGCGGAGCGATCTACTACAATCTTCCTAAAGGAAAAGAAATGAAAGATGCCCGAGCTCGTGTGCTTACTCAATTTCCCGACGTTGAGAAAAAAGTAAAGATCATTGGCTTCACTCAAGAAATCCCAAACGCCCCTTGGGTCTTGCGATCAAACCTTTACAAAGATCCCGTAAAATTCACAAAAGTTAAAGATGCTCTTCAAGAAGGAATTATTGCTTTTATGAAAACTGAAGAAGGCAAAGCTGCGATGATGGATCTTTATTCCATCACAGGCTTTGTCAAAACCAACGATGAAGACTTCAAGGATGTTCGAAAGTCATTTCTTCAAGCGTATTCACAGTTAGAGGCAGAAAAAAAGACAACGACCAAATAAAGAAGGGGGAAGCAAAATGAAACGTGTATCTCACAACACACTCAAGGCCCTAAAAGCTCTTTTAATTATCTGCTCAATCTCTTCGAACAAAAATCTCTTCGCCGTTACTGCAAAATTAAAACCTGTAGGATGCCGACTTGTTCTTCAAACAGTGTACGATCAAGTACACCTTGCAAAAGAAAGCCCCACCGTCATCGATTCAAAAAGCTCAGCCCTCCAAAGAGCGGCTGTTCCACCCGAAGTTGATTCCGTCATCCAAGCTTTTGGCCCCTTTGAACAACCCTCTGCTGTTCAAGTTTTCTCCGATGGAAAACTTGGCGTATACGGAACAAAAACAGGCGTCGCACTTGCACGTGCAGACGTTGTGACCATGAAAAAAACGGTCGACCTTCTGACCGGAACTTCTCAACAAAAACATTTTGAGTTCAACATTGACGGAAAAAAAGTCACTCTTGAAGGAGCCAGCAGCGTTGTTGGATCTGCACGCATTAAGAGATCATTTGCAGACGTTGATGCGGAATTAACTCTTGTCGTGAAATACGATGGCTTTAAAGAAGCTGACTTCCACGACCCCAACAGCACCTTCGCAAAAGCCGTCGAGCAATTTGTTTTAAAATATGTCCGAGAAGGTGAAGAAAGAGGAATGATTTTCTCAGAAGCCAAAGCCGGCCACCACGACCACATTCCGGCTGAAGCAGCCTCAACAAAAAGTAAAGCAATCAAATGGAGCAAAGAAAACATTAATAAAGGCGAGCAAAAAATTCCCTCTGAAATTCAGTCAAAAGACATTGCCTTCAGTTTTCGAGAAGGACTCACAAGCCACTCACGAATTAAATTCGATTGGTTTTTGCGTGTAGAAGTTCCGCAAGAATACCAAGCAAAATTCTCTGGGATGACCTCGCGTATCGTCGAAGGAAGTGTGATGCTCAACCTTGCAGGACGCAACGGCGAAAATAGTGCTGTTCCCTTTGTCAGCCAGATGACAGACTTTCCAGAACTTGGCGCGACAGGCGGACACATTGCTGTAGAAGGTTACGCAGACAACAAACCCCTCAAAATTACCTCTCTCTTTTTTGATCACAACGAATATGAAATTGCGCGATCTGTAACCGTGACAGCGCCTTTCACTCCTATCTACTTTTTGGGAAAATCTGTTTTGAATGCAGCCCGAACCTACAGAGAACAAGGAAAAGTTTTTAAAGCTTTGAGAATTCTTTTTAGCCGCTTGAACTACACAAACGACGTAGATGCTTATCGCATCGAGATGGAAAGAAATGGACAAAAAGAAAAAGCGGGGAGCTTTAGAGAAATCGTTTCTTCTTTTAGGAAAATTGTCGAAGACCCTCTCATCAACGACCTCTCTTTACTTTTAGGCACAGCTAAAAACATGCTCAAACTTAAAGAACTTGGCTACGAATCTACCGCTGACGAAGCAGCTCTTGTCGCTGCCATCAACAAATACTCCAAGGAGCACCCCCAAGAACTGAGAACACAAATTCGTGAAATATCCGATCACCCCATCGACCTACTCCAAAAAGCAATCAACAATATTACTTGGAAAAGAATTTCTGAGCACAAAGGACTCAAGGGTTATATCGACTACACACTTAAAAACAATCAAGCTTTTTCAAATCCAGAACTTCCGCCTGAGAGAATCTTTATTTCACTCACACCAAGCTCTACGTTCCTCGAACAATACGAAAACAATCTTGTTCAGTGGAAGTCTCAATACCCTAACCTTATCTTTGAACACAAAAACGACTTGCACATGACGATTGCTTTCTTAGGACAGCTCTCCATGGAACAAAGACACAAAATGCAAGCAGGACTCAATGAGTTTAACAGAACGCTTCAAGAAACGGATCTCAACTTTGAGGGAGCTTCTCTTCAAAAAATTGGTCGTGGAAAAAACGACGCCTTCATTGCACTTCGCTTTGACCCAGAGAGAGTTGACCCCAAACTCAAGGCTGCAATTTTAAAACTCAAACAAGAAGCCGCTCTTGCAGGAGTTGTTCCCGACAGACACTTCGACTCGTTTGTTCCTCACATCACTCTTTGCAGTCTTCCTAAAGAGCTACAAGGTGAAAAGGGTCATTCAGACTTTGCTCACTTTCTTGCGAACGAAACAGCTCAAGGAATGAACACAAACACAGTCACTCATGACGTGAAAGTTCTCTACCGAGTCATCGACAACAAAAACGAAGCAGAGCCTGTCTATCGCGAAACAAAACTCGAAGAAGCAGGAACTCCGTAACTGTGAATTTATCGCCTCTTGAATTAGAAAAAGTATTCTTAGAAGCTCACGAAATCGCTTTGAAGTTTTTTAAATCAGCCACTCTACAAGTAGAAAACAAAGCCGACCTCAGTCCTGTCACACAAGCCGATCACGCGCTCAATGAATATTTCCTCAAAAAACTTACGCAAATTATTCCCAATTCAGCTGTTTTGGGAGAAGAAGGCAGCACTCGTATTCACGATCACGAACTTCCGCAATATTGTTGGATCCTAGACCCGATCGATGGCACAAAGGAGTTTATTTCGGGTAATGACGAATGGGCCGTGCAACTTTGCCTGTATGAAAAAAACGAAGGCTGTCTGCTTTCTATTTTATCACAACCTACTAAAAAACTTTTTTCTTATGCTCAAAAAGGCAAAGGTGCTTTCACAAAAGACCTCAGCACAGGAAACACCACTCAACTCAAAGCCTCTCACAAAAGCTCTTCTCTTGAGGCAACTCTTTTAGCTTCTAAAAGCCGTAAAGATACCTGGACAGAAAGCATTATTAAAAACCATCCCTTTAAAAATACAAACAGCGTAGGATCCATCGGGCTTAAAACTTTAGAAATCGCTTCTGGAAGAGCCGACTTCTACATGAACGGAGATCAAAAGTGTGGCGCGTGGGATATCTTCCCATGCCTGCCTTTTTTGATCGAAAGCGGAGCAGACTACTGGACCTCGAAAGATCTGAACTGGAAAGAAGAAATCAAAAACAAAAACATTCAGGCTCATTTTGCTTTTGGAACAAAGGGACTCATTCAAAACATGAAAGCTGATCTTGCCAAAAGTGTTTCCTCAATAGTTTAGGAGACAAACCGGCGATGACTCTTAAAGTTTTTACCCGATCAGGCCTAAGCCCTGAAGATTTTTTTGACTCACAAAAAAACGATAGCGCAAAAACACGGGCTGTTTTTACGATTGGAATTTCTGGATCTGGAAAATCTCACTGGTCTCGAATTGCTGAGCAAAACAATTGGAACGTTTTGAATTCCGACTCCATTCGTGTGGAATGGCTTAAGAAAGCCCAACTTGAAAATAAAAAAGTTCTGATCAACGGACAACTCACCCTGCCCGACCCTCAAAATGAAGAGCATGTTTTTTGCCCTGAACTAAGAGCTCTTGTGATGGATAGCGATTACCTTCTTTCTCTTACAAAGCCTGAGCAGGCCGTTGTTTTTGATATCACAAACCTCACACTTCAAAGAGTTCCGCTTATGCTGAAAACAACTCTCAAAGGCTATGCAGTTGAAGCTCTTGTTTTTGCGCCCAACTCTCTGGAAGTGCATCAAAAAAACGTGTCGCTTCGAAAAAATGTTAAAAGTGGCTTGGGAGTTTCTGAAAAAGTTATCTCGGATCTGTACAATACGTTTCAAGTTTTTTGCACAAACCTTAAAGCAAATCCTCAATCACAAATTATTAGCCAAGAAGAAATCAAAAAACTCTGCTCAACGTCTTTTGATTTTACTTTAATGAGAAAAAACCACGCTTCTTTTGAGGCTTTTTTATTGAGCCTCAGTCCTGAGCAAAAAGCATTCGCTCAAGAGCTCAGCCAAAAAGATATATTTAGTAAAATTGAATATGTCGACGTTCAAGAATTTATTTGAAAATCTAGATCCACAAAGATGCATCGCCATAAGAAAACAAGCGATAGTTTTTTGAAACCGCATATTGATAAGCTTCTTGTGCGAGCTTGAGCGATCCTCCAAAAACGCTCACCAACACAAAAAGAGATGATTGCGGCAAATGAAAATTAGTCATCAAAGCAGAAACTTTTTTGAATTCGTAACCTGGACGCACAAACAAACGGGTCTGACCTTGAACGAAATCCTCGCTAGGTGAAGATTTCCCTTGAAGAAAGTTCTTTAAATCCAAATCAGCTACCGTCTCGGTCAAACGGCAAGCCGTGGTTCCAATTGCTAAGACCTTTGAAGATTGCTGAATTTTTTGTGCCTCAGACAAAAGCAATTCATAGGGCTCAGCATGTAATTGCGCCGCACTCAAATCATCTGTGCGCAAAGGCTCAAAAGTTCCCCGACCCACATGCAAATAAGTATCCGCAGATTGAATTTGCTGAGACTTTAACTGCTCCCATAGCTCATTTGTAAAATGCAAAGAAGCCGTAGGCGCTGCTGAACTCAGCGCGGGCCCTTGGGCCCACACAGGCTGGTAACGCTCACGATCGGCCTCTACGACATCGCGTTTGATATACGGAGGCAAAGGGATGCGTCCAAAACTCTCAATCCGAGCAACCGCCTCAAGAGAGGAAAAAGAAACTTCATCGGGACCACTCACGCACAAAATATCTTCACTGCCTTCGATTTTTAATTCTTCAGGGAATTTCAACTTTGCAACGTTCTTGATGAGCGCTTTCCAAGAAGTGGGAGAAAGTTTTTCCGTGAGAACAATTTCGTGGCGACTTCCTGTTTGTCTTTTGGCAAACAAACGCGCAGGCAAAACGCGTGTGCGATTACGAACCCACAAATAGTCTTTTAAATAAGAATTCTGCGCAACAACGTGCGGAAGATCCGAAAACTTAAGATCTTCAAAACGAGGAAGTCCTCCCTCGGAATGGCGACGAACAATCAACAACCTGGATTCATCTCGCCGATCACTCGGAAAATGCGCGATAGAAGACTCCTCAAAATTATACGAGTACTCGGCCAAGGAATTTGGCAAATCCGAAAAAGTCGCCTTTGTCATAGGCAAAGACTGTAAATTGCAAGAAGTTCTAGGACAAGCGAAATAGACCTTAACGAACACCCATAGAAAATAAATCGCGCTGAAAGGGAGCTTTATTTACAGGAGTACTTTCGCCGCTGATTCTTGCCCCGGGATAATAAGCAGAGAGAATTTTTTTATAATTCCATCCCTTCTCCGCAAGATTACGTGCGCCGATTTGGCTCAGGCCCACACCGTGACCAAAACCTCTTCCCTCTAAAAGCCAACCCGACCCCTTAGGCTCCACATCAAAAAGAGTACTCTTGATCCAACGACCGCCTAAAAGTTTTCTAAACTCTGAGCCCTTCAAAACTTTCGATCCACTATCTCCCACCAAATAAACCTTTTGGACACGCTCGCCTTCGGTTCGCTCTACAATTTGAAAATCTCTCAGGGCTCCTAATCCAGGAATTTTAAACCCAAACCAAGGGCCAATCGAAACCTTCCATCGAAAGCGATCATCACTTGCCTCAGGAGGCGACCGCAAAGAATAAATAGAACCCTCTAACGTATTTTTAGACCCCCACACTGTTTCTGGCCGCTCGAGAGTGCCCCCCGATGAGGCATGGTAATAAGCCTTCACAACCTTGCCACTGCTCAACAAAACTTTTCCGCGAGTTTCTTGCACAGCAAAGTGGCTTTTAGCATCTTCCACATGAGCCCCTTTATAAACTTGATCCATGTCTGTGGAATCAAGATCGTATTCCATCTGTCGCGGCCGTCTTTCCTTAAGGCAAGCCAGCGCATAGCTTCTTGCCGCCACCACCTGCGCCTTTATTGCTTCTTTGGGATACTTCGAAGAAATTTCGCTATTCACTATGCCCACAAGATACGATTCCATATCCAGCTCATTCACAATCATGAGCTTGCGATCTTTCACAGGAATCAAATGAATCGTGTCGCGATAAAAAGCCTTGCCAATGTGAATAAATCCCTCGCCTGATTGAACAACGATGCGACCTTCGAACTTTAATTTTTTATTTTTGCCTTGGCAGATCCAGCCATCTCTAAATCGACAATTAAGTTCCGAACCCTGCAGGGCAATTCCATTTACTTTCAGCTCACTTGCCCGAAGGCTCAGTGGACGAAAAAACTCTCTTTGCTCTAACAGGATTCGGACCTTCAGAGGAAGGGGCTCCTTGATCTCTCGAACCACAGGAGAATCACCTTTCAGCGACTCATCTCCCTCCCCGTGGCCCAAGAGGGTCAGAAAGAAAGAAAGGACGACCAGAGTTGCCCAATTCCTCCCCACACGATGATGCTAACAAGTGCCGCCCTGCGCGAGGAATAGTCAAATTGCGCAAGGCTCAAAAATTCTCTGACGAAATCGTCAAAACTTCGGCAAGATCCTCTCGAAAAACCGCACTTTGAGAATTAAACATGTTTCGTGCGTTTGCGTATTTGTTTTTGGATTTTTATTTTTTCTTTGCTGAGCTGTCAGCGCGCAGAAAAAAATCTCAGCGTAGATTCCATCTACAAAAAAATAATTTCTCACAAAAGTATAACGGTCGAAGAAGCTCTCAAAGTTATTTCCCCCGAACTCAAAACTTATTTCACTCTCAAATTTGATTCCGATAGCATGCAAGGGGCCTCCCCCACTCACCCTCGAGCCATCACATCAAACGCCGAGGGAACGCTCTACATGAGTTTCAATGGTCACCCCGACCAAGACGAATATCACTCGCTTGAATTTTTGGAATACAAAAACGACGCTGTTTTACTTTCATCTATTCAATTTGATCCTGAAGGCAAAAAACTTCCCACACTTTTTCGCCCAGGCCCGCAGGATTCTTGCTTGAGCTGCCACAGAGGCATCGATCAAACAATCATACCCCTATGGGAACCTTACGTTGGAACTCGAGACAAAGAGATGGATGTCGAGGGAGCGTATCGCGGACACAGGGTAGACAAAGCCTTCACCCAAAACCCCGAGGCCCTTAAGCAAGAAAAGAATCTGCAAGATTTTTTAAAGAGTGCCCCTCAACACCCTCGCTACCAAAAACTCACTCACTTAGTTTCAAGTTACAAGATCAATTCTCAAGATGATCAATCAGCAAACCTTCACAACACACTCATGAACTATCGCATTCAGCGCCTGATGGCTGACCAGCTCGCTCGAACGCTCCTCAAGCGCCCAAATTACCAAGCTATGAAGTTTGATCTTTTGGGTGCCGCCTTGGGATGCAAGGGTGTTCAAGCGCCCGTGGATTTTCGCACCCTCACAAGCGAAATTCATATGACGAACATGGACATAACGGATCGCTTTGCCCAAAATCCTTTAGGTGCACGCTTTTTTAATACCGAGATTCTCGCGGCTTACTTGGCCCACTACGACCCTCGCCTTCAGCCCCTTTTGCCTGTGTTGTGGATAAGCCCCAAACAAGCTCCTCAAGCCTTCTTTGATGTGGCAAAACTACTCCCCTCAAGCCTCCAAACAATCGATCAAATAAGTGTGCTGCCGCCCATTCCTGTGCTCAAAATCCTCTTCCAAGAAGGACGTTTTGTCTTGGATCGCACGACTCCCTGTGAGACGCTCCATAAGCTTGTAAAAGCTGCGAATTAGCCTCTTTTCGTCTTGACCAAGACCACATTCTGGTTGATGTTAGGAGGACATTTTAGGAACTATAAGGAAGAGCTATGTCCACTGAAAAAGTAGAAAAAACTGAGAAAAAAACAAAGAAATCAGCAGCCCCCAAAGTTAAAACAACTAAAAACTGGAAAGCTCCTCTTGAGTTTCCTTATGCGGTTCTTCGTACGGGCTCCAAACAATATTGCGTTTCAAAAGGCGATCAGATTTTAGTTGAAAAACTAAATCTTGAGCCTGGAAGTTCTTGGACTGCAGAAGAAGTTCTCTTCGTGGCTCAAAGTCCTGGAAAAATTCAAGTTGGAAAACCAACACTCGCAGGAGCGAAAGTGAAATGCGAAGTTCTTCAACAAACACTCGACGGAAAGATTTTAATCCGTCACAGCCGTCGTCGCCAAAGCTCACAAAAAACTTTGGGACATCGTCAACCTCTCACACGTTTGCTCGTGACTGAGATTGTTGCTTAGGCAGAATAGGAGACAACTGTGGCATCAAAAAAAGCTGGTGGTAGTACCAAAAACGGACGTGATTCCAATCCAAAATACTTAGGCGTAAAAGCTTTTGGTGGAGAATTTGTAACATCAGGAAGCATTATCGTAAGACAACGTGGAACGAAGTTTCACGCGGGACGTAACGTAGGCCTTGGCCGCGATCACACTCTCTTTGCATTGGCTGACGGTGTGGTGTCTTTCAAAAACCATAAATCTTCTCCTACACAAGTAGAGATTCTTCCAGTAGCTGTTGAAGCTTAAGAAGACCGAAATTTAAAAACTTTATAAAAAAAGCACTCAATCTGATTGGGTGCTTTTTTTATTTTGAAGAGACGAAAATATGAATTTTATAGACGAAGCAAGTATCGATGTTCGCTCCGGTGACGGAGGTGCGGGCTCCGTACATTTCATGCGCCAAATCTATCGACCTCGAATGGGTCCTGATGGTGGCGATGGAGGCAGAGGCGGTCACCTTTATTTTGTGGCGACTCGTAACATGAGCAGTCTCTTGGATTTTCGTTTTCAAAAAAAATACTATGCTCCAAATGGTGAACCCGGACGAGGCACCGACAAAAACGGACGTAAAGGCAAAGATCTCGAAATTAAAGTTCCTGTAGGAACCATGGTCAAAGACGCTGAAACGGGCAAGATTTTGCTCGACCTGGTAGAAGCCGATAAACCCGTGCTCTTCTTAAAAGGTGGTCGCGGTGGATTGGGCAACATGAACTTTGCCACTTCACGCAGACAAACACCTAACTTTGCTCAACCTGGCGAAAAAGGCTCAGGCTTAAAAGTAAAACTCGAACTCAAACTCTTGGCCGACGTGGGCCTTGTAGGCTTTCCCAATGCGGGCAAATCAACGCTCATTTCAAAAATGAGTGCTGCGAAACCTAAAATCGCAAACTACCCCTTCACCACGCTTGTTCCTAATCTGGGCGTAGTGCGCGGAAAAAGTCGCGATTGGGTTTTAGCGGATATTCCAGGAATTATTGAAGGAGCAAGTGAAGGCAAGGGATTGGGGCACCAATTCTTAAGGCACTGCGAACGCACACATATGTTGATCGTATTAATCGACAGTGATCCTTTAACTGATCGAAAACTAAGCGACGAATACAAAGTTCTGATGAAAGAGCTTAAGGCTTACTCAAAAGAACTCGCAAAAAAACCAAAACTCGTTGTGTTGAGCAAAGGGGATATTTGGAATGAAGAATCCATTACTCAACGCGAAGGGTATGCTGCCCTAAAAAAGCTTCTCAAAAAAACTCCGCTTCTTATTTCTGCTCCAAGTGGAGAAGGCCTTGATGAACTCACTTTGAAAGTTGAAAGCGAATTGAAAAAAATTGGCAACATCAAGAGAGAGAATGTCGTCAATGAAGAACTCAAACTTGGACCTCAAGATCTTTTCGACGAAGACAAGTAAATAAGACAAACAAAACGCTCTGTTCGCTTGAAATTAACGTCGTTGTTTAAAAAGGCGAACACTTTCCCCTATGAAGAGACACTGCGGGACGCACGGTCAAACAAAAGCACTTGGCCATACGCACAACAAAAGATAGACATACCTCACTATGTTAATAAGACCTTTCAGACCTCTCGTTACTCACACATTCATCCTTAGCAGCTTGTTTTCAATAGGCGTTAGGGCTTCCGAACTTTTGCACAAAACGGGAGTCGGAACCCGAGGCACATCCTCAACTCACAAGGAAGAAAACTTATACGAAAAATTTCAAATTTTTAACGATATATTTCCCCAATCTTCTTCTGAGATCGGCTTAGACAATGGATACATCGTTAAACTTTCTTTTGAAGCCTATCTAAATTCCATAGAAAAATTTAACAGAAAAACTCCCATCAAAAATGGTGATCCAAGTGTCAAGAAATGGATTCTTGAGAAAAAAGAAATTTTAAAAGAAAAAATTTATAATAGCTCATGGGTCGTAAAAGAATACAAAACATACAACACCAACGAATTTAAACAAAAAAATAAATTTAAAGTATCCTACTCAAACGGTATCTATACTCTCTCAATTAATAAAGATGCTGAAGAAAATCCTGTGGACATAAAGAACAATATCATTCAAGCCCTTGCCGTTATTTTAAAAACTGAAGAAACAGAATTTACAGTTGAAGAAATTACAAAAGAACTTTTGAAATCAATTATTCCGCTCAAAATAGAACCAAATGAGTTGTAAAATTAAATTTTATCTTTAGGATGAACTGAAAGTTTTTTCTCTTCGCTTGAGGCAAAAGCACGGCGCGGACGAAATGACTCTTGCTCGTCTTTTTCGAAAGAAACAGACGCAAGATTCATTAACAAACTTTTTGTTGCAAGCCCCACGGAACCTACAAAAACAAATACCCCAAGAATAAAAGCACCTAACTTCTTTCGCATGTTCTTCTTATCGTAACTTTAAAGTAATAAAGGAATAATTAATTTATGGTTAATTTTGTGTTAAGACGCTCGTTTAACTCGCTTTTAAGCTAAAGCCATCCTAAGATAAAATCTTAACAAGAAAACGAGAACAAAAGACGATGACCTCTCCCCATAAAAGAATCTATTTTGGAGGATCGTTTTTTCCGCCGCATAAAGCTCACACCGAGATGCTTCGACAAGCACTTAGTCTCGACAAAAACGCTCTGGCCTATATCGTACCCACCAAGCAAAATCCTCTCAAAGAAAGCCCCGGCTCTTCTCTGCAACTCATCCAAGCCTGGATGCTTGATCTAGCGAACGATCTCAGTCACGAACAGTTTTTAAGATGTGTCTTGGAACTTTCTGAATTCAATTCGAAAAACGAAAAGAGCTATACCGTTGAAACTCTCGAAGAACTTCAACGTAACGATCAGAAACATCATTTCCAGAATCAGGATCAAATAAAAACTGAATGGATTTTGCTCTTGGGAAGCGACTCCGCATTGAGCCTTGATCAATGGAAAAATCCTGAAAAACTAATCTCGCTTCTTTCTCAAGTCTGGGTTGTTCCTCGAAAAAACATTCACGATTCAAATTTTTCAATTGAGCAAACCCAAAAGCATGTTTCACAAAAACTTAAAAAATTAAAGGGCGACTCAAAGCTCAAACTCCTCAAAACTGTCAGTGATATTTCCTCTACAGAACTCAGAGAGAAAAACGATGGGGCCACGAGTCAGCTTCTCGATCAGTATTTAAGTCCTCATGTACGCGAAGTTTGGAAAAAACTTTGATACATTAAAGGCATGCGCCACTTTTGGACGGTCTTTTTTTTATGGGCAATCACATCTTGCTCTTCTTCAAATCAATCCTCCCCTGCTTCGGATTCAGCAAGCCAATCTAAGAGCTCTGAAAAACCTGCTGTTGCAACGATTACAAAAGAAGAAACCTTAGAGCCCTATCCTGGGCTCAAGATCGAACACGTTCAGCTCTCAAACGGACTCAATGCCTATCTCATTCCTCGCGAACAAAACGGTACAGTGGGCGTTGTGGTGGGCTACGAAGTGGGAAGCCGCTTTGAAACAGTGGGGCGCACAGGACTTGCGCATCTTTTCGAACACATGATGTTTCGAGGAACAGAAAGCTTCCCCCAGCCTTTTCAAACTCTATCCGAGTGGTCAGGGCACGAGTTTAACGCTTTCACTTCTGACGACCAAACCGTTTACCACGAAATGGTGCCCCTCAAAAACTTTGAAGAAGCTTTAAAGTTTGAATCTGAGCGCATGAGAAAACTTCTCATCACTCCCCAAGGATTCAACACCGAACGCGGTGCTGTCGTGTCTGAGAGGAAAATGAATTACGAAGATTCTCCTGGTGGCAGATTGCACTTTGAGCTCTATCAAACAGCTTTCGACAAACACCCCTACAAAACCACTCCAATAGGTTGGCAGGATGATATCGAACAAAGCAGCTTCGAAGACGCTCTGTCTTTTTATCATCGATACTACGCTCCCAACAGGGCCTCGATTGTTCTCATTGGCGACTTCAAAACAGATGAGACAAAAAAACTTCTTTTAAAATATTTTGGCCCCTTTGAAGAGGTTCCCTTTAAAGAACTCGAAACGCCCAAAGAAACTCTCTTCAGAAAAAATCGCAAAAAAACAATTCGCCTCAAAACTCAAGCGGTTTTCTTAGGTGATTCCGCTTTTTCACCCAGTTACAAAGATGAAGAAGCTTTTGCCGAGCTCTTCATGTGCGTACTTTTTGCAGATTCTTCAAGCGGATACCTTCAACATGCTCTTGTCGAAAAAGGCATCGCGCGATCTGTCTCTGCATCCTGCTACCCGAGTGTCGACCCAGGACTTTCCACAATCACAATTGTAGGTGTACCTAAATTAAGTGCAGCCACGTTAGAAAAGAAATACGAAGAAGCCAAAAAAGGATTTTTAGCTTGGGCAAATAATGATCGCTTTGAGAATATCAAAAAATACTTTGAGATCTCCCAGCTTGAATCCATGCGAAGTCCTATGGATTTTGCCACATCCATTGCCAGCAACGCGGTCACAGCCAAAGACCCTCTCTATTCATTTAAACTTGTAGAAGCAGTAAAAAAACTAAAATTTGAAGACATCGAAAAACAATTCAAAAACAGAGAGAAGATTGGACAAACCCGTGTCCTTATTGTGCCTGCTGCGAAAAATGACCCCATGAAAAAAGACAAAACCATTCAAAAGGATAAAAAATGAAAAACATAATTAAGAATTTCTCATCACGCCTTTTATACTTTGTTTTGTTCTTGGGTATCTCTTCTGTTTCTTATTCCAAAATTTATCTTGATTACGAGGCCGACCCTCTTCCACTTATCAAAATCAATATACTTATTCCTGCCAAAGAAGCCTTCAAGACTGATACTGAAAATCTTGGCCTCAAAATTTTAGAAGAGTGCTTTGAAGGAGGTACTCTCAAAATTGATAAGCAAAAGTATCAAGACCTTTTAGCTTCGTATGGAGCTTCTCTTGAAATCTCAACCGGCCAATCGTACCAAGAAGTGGGTCTCACTTTTCCTTTGAGTGGCGGAAAAATCCCAGAAGGGCTTGTGCAACTTACAAAAGATTCTCTCTACGAACCGCGCATCATCGACGAAACTTATGAGCAGGCAAGAAAACTCCTCAAAGCAAACTTTATTGCAACGCTTGAAAGAGATAGCTCCCTGCTTATCTCTGCAATGAATCGCTATATGGGAGCAAAACTTTTTAACTTCCCTTTTTATGAAAGCTCTACTTTTGATCGAGTCAATATTGCGGCCATTCAGGACTTACACAAAAACTACTACAACCATGCCAACATTTGGATAGGCGTAATTGGGCCCAAAGAACTCAAAGAAGAAATAAAAAAACTCAGCCAAAAACTTTTCTCTAACTCGGGCGACATTGAAGAAGGTATGCTTGAAACAGAATTAAAAAGTGGCTTCGCCCTTCCGCAAACTGGAAAAATGAGTCCAACTTTTATCTTGATCGACAAAAAAGATTTAGCTCAAATAGACTACGGTTTTATCCGAGTTGCTCATCAGAAAAAAGAAAACCAGCATGAGCTTACCGATAAAATCATAAACTATCTTCTCACTCGTGCAGGAATTGACAGCATCTATGGCCGAAAGATTCGTGCTGAAAAAGGCCTTGCGTATCAAGTATCAGGAATTTACACAGAGTATTTGGATTTTCCGGTGATTTCTCTTTTTTCAAATCCTCAACGATCTAAGCAAAAAGAAGCGATTGAGGTTTTATCAGATCTCGTAAAAGGAACTTTTGAAAAAGCAGATCTTATCAACACTCTTCCGGATCCTTTTTTTAATAGCAAACTTCTTTCTTATAAGAATGGTGAGCGCCAAGATGGAGCAACTCCCGATGGACGTCTCCATCGCCGAAAAGACGTGGCAACAAATGATATGAGTTTTGATTTTTACAAATCAAACATCGACAAATGGAATGTGAGCAAAACTCAAGCAACCAAAAGACTCACGAGCTTTACAAAAAACTCAAGCATGGTGATGGGAATCATTGGAGATGCAAGCGAACTTGAACCGCTTGTTAAAAAATCCTTTCCCAAATATCAACTCATTAAAATCTCGTATAAAGACGTCATTGAAAACACGTGGTTGAAGTAAGGCTTAAATAAATCTCTAAGAAAATAAATCGCCGAAAGCTTCTATCTGCGCCAGAAGAGGAAGCTCTTTGAGCAAAACAAAAGACACACTTTTATCGAGAGCTTCAAAAAGCTCTTGTGAGGGCGGTCGTTCTTCGGCCAAAAGTCCTAAGTAAACTCGCCGCCCATCAACCGTAGGCCAAATGCTTGGGTTTGCTTTCCACTCCGAATAAAGCCCCATAAGAAGTATTCGTGAAGAATCTTGAGCATGACTTAGGGCTTCAGAAACTTGCCCGCTTTCAACAACCCGCTCCACGCCTAAAAGCCCTGTAAGCTCACTCATTGTCTTTTCTAGCTTTTTATCGCAGGCTTGCCCCACCACAATCATCACTTCTGGCTGAGTTTTTATTGATTCTTTCATGAAAAAGTATTGAATTAGCAATGTGGCAGACACAGCCCCAAAACTCAAGCAGTTAAAACCAAAGCCCGAGTGGCTCAAAGTTCGCGCGCCTGGTGGAGAGAATTATCTCAAAATAAAATCCCACCTCGCTCAATTTAATCTTCACACGGTTTGCGAAGAAGCCAGATGCCCCAACATCGGTGAATGCTGGGCGGGTGGAACAGCAACCTTCATGCTCTTGGGCGACACATGCACGCGAGGCTGTAAATTTTGCGCTGTCAAAACAGGTAACCCACGTGGAGTGGTCGATGAGTTTGAACCCGAAAAAATTGCTCATACCGTATCAGGTATGAACCTAAGCTACATCGTTCTCACCTCGGTCGATCGCGATGACTTGCCCGATCAAGGCGCAGGCCATTTTGCCAAGACCGTAGAGCTCACAAAAGCTATGCGACCCGATATGCTCATCGAAGTGCTCACTCCCGATTGGAGAGGCGACGATAAGTGCATCGAAGCCATGTCACATTCAAAAGCGGATGTTTTGGCTCATAACGTAGAAACCATTGAGCGATTGCAAAAAGAAGTGCGCGATCCGCGCTGCTCTTATTCGCAAAGCCTTTATGTTTTAGAAAATTATTTAAAAAAAGCTGAGTCTATTGGACGTCGAGTCGCGACCAAAACTTCCCTCATGATGGGCCTTGGTGAGAGCGACGAAGAAGTTATTTCTTGTATGAAAGACATTCTCAACGTGGGCGTGAAAGTCCTCACTTTGGGACAGTACCTTCAACCCACTGAGCGTCGATTGACCGTGAAGGAATTCGTTTCACCCGAGCGTTTTTCCGCTCTTGCAAAAGAGGGAGAAGCCATGGGTTTTGCCTATGTCGCAGCGGGACCACTTGTGCGTTCAAGCTATCGAGCAGGGGAATATTTTATTGAAAAGATTTTGAGAGGGGAAAAAAGCGATGGATCCATCCTTAGCCCAAAAAAAACCAACATCGAAGAACACAGCAACAGAATCCAAGGATCAACCCAGAGATCAATTCAAGGATCAATCCATGGCTAAAAATCAAAAAGCTTTTCCCGTTCAACCTTTTAAAGATAAAGATTTTGCACTGCGCTTTTTTAAACTCATGACTCGCACTCGAGCTCTTGAAGAAAAACTCATCAAGATGTCGAAAAGTAGCGATGGCTTTTTCTGGATTGGCGGCCCCGGTGAAGAAGCCTTCCAAGTTGCACTTGGCCTACAAGTGGATAAAGGCGAAGGCCTTGAGCACGATATGCTTCACCTTCACTACCGCAGCAACGGATGCGTGCTCGCTATGGGCGAACCGTCTATTAACTTCATTCGCCAGATGAGATCCGTTGAGACAGATCCTTACTCAGGTGGAAGAAATTTTGCCGCTCACGTGTCTAAAAAAGAATGGAACGTTGTGCCCATTACCTCCACGATTGAAACTCAATTTTCTGTCGCACCAGGCACAGCTCGCGCTCAATGGCGTGCTCACAAAGAGGGAAAAAAAGCGGGAATCACAGTGGTTCTTGGCGGTGACGCAGGAACAGCGGAGGGAGATTTTGCAACCTGTCTTATTTGGTCTTCACGCCCAAATGAAGAGCTACCTCTTTTGATGATTGTAACAAACAATCAATTTGGAATTTCCACTCCTGCCTCTACCCAACACGGTGAGAAAAACATTGCCGATCGCGGAAAGGCTTTTGGAATCAAAACCGGTCTTGCAGATGGAAATAATCCAGAAAAGATCTGGAGCGCCCTGCGAGATGCACTCGAATACGTGCGTGAATCACGCAAACCTTATCTTTTGGAAGTCTCTGTTTCTCGTTTGAACGGCCATAGCTCCTCATCTGGAGCAAACCGTGTCGAAGGGGAAGAAGACTGCCTTGAGACTTTTCAGAAAAAACTCGAAAAACTAGGCTGGATCACAGCCGCAGAAGCTGACAAGCTTTACGAGGAAGCTGTTACTGAAATGAACGAAGGCCATGAACAGGCTCGCAAGGAAAACTATCCTTCAGCAGACAGTATCTTCGATCATGTTTTTGCTCCCAAAAAGACCGAATAAAAAAAGCACTTTGCGCTATGGCTTTTTGCCAACACCGTTGTCCGAACGCCCTATACAGCGTATAACAAATTTGTGGCAAATTTGGCTCAAGCAGTGAGGCTTGCGTTGCATTATGGTGAAACGCATTTAGGGGTAACTGATATTTTTGGTGAAGACGTGGGACCTCCTCTAGAAGGTGTTTTCACTTGCACACAAGGACTCAAAAAAACATGGAACTCTCCTCTCGATGAAAGAGGTATTATTGGAACAGCCATGGGTCTTGCTCTAGCAGGACAAAAGCCCGTCGCTGAAATTCAATTCTGCGATTATATTTTTAACACAATCGACTTACTCAAACTCGCAGGCAACAGTTACTGGTCTTCAAACGGTCAGTGGAATATGCCCATGGTTGTGATGACTCCTCACGGAGCAGGAATCCATGGATCGCTCTACCATAGCCACTCATTTGATGCGTGGGCGACTCGTTTAGCTGGATGGAAGATCGTGATCCCTTCAAACGCTCGCGATGCTTATGGATTAATGTTGTCGGCAATCGAAGAACCCAATCCAGTGCTTTACCTTATTCCCAAAGCTTTGCTTCGAGCAAAAGGTGAAGAGCTGATTCCAGGCGAACCAGAAAACGATGCGGATCTTAGAAAAATGATCGATGCTCCCGTTATGGGAAGTGAAGCACGCAAAACATGGCAAGCTCAGTGGCCTGCTGTAGAATATGCGCCCATTCCAATTGGAAAAGCAAAAGTTGTGCGCGAAGGAAGCAATGCCGCTGTCGTCACCTACAGTCGCCACGTGCATATGGCGCGCGAAGTAGCAAATGAACTCGCGGCTGAAGGCAAAGGCGAAGTTCGAGTGATCGATTTGCGCTCACTCCACCCCTACGACTGGGAATGCATTTCTCAAGCGGTTAAAGATACAGGCGGAAAAGTTTTATTTGTGAACGAAGATACTGAGATCACAAACTTTGCGGAACACTTGTTACGAAGAACAATCGAAGAACATTTTTATGAATTGCGCTCGCGACCACGCGTGTGCTTAGCAAAACATCTTCCGGGTGTGGGGCTTTCTCCCACTCTTGAAGAAGCAACCGTCCCTCAAAAAAGCGATATCAGGCGTGAGCTAGAAGCCATGCTCGATGAGAGATTTTAGAAAATAAAGTTTTAGAAAATACTGAAGGAGTGATTTATGAATTTTGAAGTTCCAGAACTAGGCGAAGGCGTACAAGAAGGCGAACTCATCGCATGGAAAGTAAAAGTAGGCGACTCCGTGAGCATGGATCAACCCTTGCTTGAAGTGATGACCGACAAAGCAACTGTTGAAATCCCAAGTCCTGTTGCGGGAACCATCAAAGAAATCAAAGCAGCCGAAGGCGATCGACTAAAAATTGGCCAAGTTATTTTGGTAATCGAAGAAGGCGCGAAAGCAAGTGCCGCAGCTTCAGCTCCTGCTCCAGCCGCTCCCCCTGCTCCTCAAGCAGCTGCTCCTATTGCGAATCAACAAGTTCACACAAAAGCAGAACCCGTATCTCTTAACACAAATAATGGCGAACCTTATTCAGGTGACTTTCAAAAATCGTTTGATAGCTCAAACGTTCCCGCTTCTCCTTATGTGAGATCACTCGCTGCAAAAGCAGGCGTTGATATTCGCCAAGTAAAAGGTAGCGGTCCTATGGCGGGCAACGTGGCACGCGTTCTTGAAGAAGACGTACTTCGCTTTATCGACACTCAAGGCCGCGCAGCAACAACAAGCGGAGCTTCTCAAGTAAGCTCATCAGTGAGCAGCGGCGGACTTCAGCGCGTGGAATCTCCTCGAGCAGCATCAAGCGGTTCACTCACAAAAGTATCGTCTGTCCCCACCAAGGAACTTCCTGTAAATAATTTTAATTTCGAAGAAGTTGTCGAACGCAAACCTCTTCGCGGATTGAGAAGAGTGATTTCTCAAGCGATGGTGCGCAGTAAATTCACAGCGCCTCACTTTTCTTATGTCGATGAATTCGAATGCACAAGCCTCATGGCGTTGCGCGAAGAAATCAAAAAGAGCGCAGAATCTTACGGAATCAAATTTTCTTACCTGCCTTTTATCGTCAAAGCTGTTGTGGCTGCCTTGAAGGAATTCCCTCAAGTGAACGCAAGCCTTGAAGAAAAAGATGGCAATGCAGAATTGATTTATAAGAAATTTTATCACATCGGAATTGCGGTCTCGACTGAGAACGGACTCATCGTACCCGTCATCAAACACGCTGATAAAAAATCTTTGCTTCAAATCGCTCATGAAATTCAAACCCTCTCTGAAAAAACTCGCAGCGGAAAAGCAACAGCTGAAGAATTAAAAGGCTCTACGTTCTCGATCACTTCGATGGGAAATATCGGCGGAACTTTTGCAACTCCGATCATTAACTATCCTGAAGTTGCGATTATGGGTGTTTACAAAATCCAACAAAAACCTGTTGTTAAAAACGGTCAGGTTGTTGTGGGCAACACCATGAACCTTTCTTTAAGCTGCGATCACCGCGTAGTGGATGGCGCTGTTGCCGGACAATTCTGCAACGCTGTGATTGATCGTCTCGCGCATCCATCTAAACTCATGTTGGAGATGATATGAACTTTGACGTCGTCGTAATTGGTGGTGGCCCAGGTGGCTACGTGGCTGCAATTCGTGCGGCTCAAGAGGGATTCAAAACAGCTCTCATTGAACAACACAAATTGGGCGGAGAATGCCTCAACTACGGATGCATCCCTTCAAAAGCTCTCATCTCTGCAGGGCATGTGATCGATAAGATATCTCATGCTTCTACCATGGGAATCAACGTGCAAGGCATGAGTGTGGATCTTGCAAAACTCATCGACTGGAAAGCATCCATCGTAAAATCTCTCACCGGCGGCATTGGGCAATTGCTCAAAGCTAACGGAGTGACTCATATTCCGGGCGCTGCCAAATTTGAAAAAGTCGAAGGCGGACAAAAAGTTATCTCAGTAAGCGGAGAAAAGCCTTCTCAAGTAACAGCTTCAAAAGTCATCATTGCCAGTGGATCCGAAACGGTTCAATTGCCCTTTCTTAAAATCGACGGGCAAAGTGTACTTGGATCCAAAGAAGCATTGGATGTAAAGAAAATCCCCGAGTCGATCACTGTAGTGGGCGGCGGATTTATTGGTCTTGAAATTGGAACTTTCTTTTCAAAACTTGGAACAAAAGTCACCGTTGTTGAAGCGACTGAGCAACTTCTTCCTGGCACCGACAAAGAGTGTGTGGAAGTTGTCTTTAAAAAATTAAAGAAAAAAGGCATCGAGCTTTTACTCAAAACAAAAGCAAAAGATTTCAAAAAAGTAGGAACAAAAGCTGAGCTCACTGTTGAAACAGCAGACGGACAAAGCAAAAAAATTCTTTCTGACTGGATTCTTTTAACAGTCGGCAGAAAACCTCGCTCCAAAGATCTCGGTCTTGAGAAAATTGGCGTTCAAGCAAACGAGCGCGGATTTATTCCCGTGAACAATCACCTTCTTACAAGTTGCCCTGGCGTGTATGCGATTGGCGACGTCATCGGAGGCCCTATGCTTGCTCACAAAGCGAGCAAAGAGGGATTGGTGGCTGTGGAGCACATGAAAAACCCAAGCACCACAATCGACATTAAAGCGTTGCCATGGGCGATCTTTGTTGATCCAGAAATTGCCGTTGTCGGTCACAGTGAAGAAAGCGCTCGTGCCGCGGGATGGAATCCTGTCACAGGCAAGTGCCCATTTGTAGCCAACGGACGCGCTCTCACCACAGGTGAAGCTGAAGGTTTCGCAAAGATCATCGTCGATCGCGATTCGGATCGCATCTTAGGCGCTACGATGGTGGGCCCTGATGTTTCAAACTTAATTATGGAAGTCGCTGTCGCGATTGAAATGGGTGCAACTTCACACGATTTAGCACTTACCGTTCACGCTCACCCCACACTTCCCGAAACTTTGATGGAAGCGGCAGAGGCTGTGCATGGAAGAGCGATTCACTTTTTCCAACGTAAGCCCAGCACTCCCACAACTACAAGCGCTTCGGTTAAAAGCTAAATAAAGAATATGAACTTTGTTGATTGGGGTCGTATTGATTATTCAGAGGCTCTGATCAAACAAAAAGAATTGCTCCGGCAACGGCAGGAAAACCTCATACAAGACACTTTTGTTTTTTGTGAGCATCCTGCCGTGATTACTTTGGGTAGAGGAAAACCCAAACCCGGAGAGCTTCCCTTTTTTGCTCCTCCTCATATTCCCACAGTGAATGTGGAACGCGGTGGCCTTGCAACTTATCATGGGCCAGGGCAGCTTGTGTGCTATCCGATTGTACGCCTCGCTCCCAAAAGCGAAACCAATTTTCCTGGTGGAATCGTTTGCTTTATTCGCTTGCTCGAAAACTGGATGATTGAAGTTCTCAAAAAATACGATGTCCCTGCTTGGTCGATCGATGGAAAAACAGGCGTATGGGTGGGCGAAAAAGTAGGAGACAAAAGTAGCTCTCGCAAAATCGCAAGCATTGGTGTGGCTGTGAGCCACTGGGTGACTTATCACGGACTTGCTTTTAATTTTGATACCGGAAAAAACATTTGGACAAGCTTTAATCCCTGCGGACTTGCTGGAGATTTGATGACTGATCTTAAAAGCGAACTGATTCGAAATCCTTCTTTAGAAAGTAAAAGAGAAAAACTCAGCTACAAAAAACTCAAAGAAGAATTCGTTGAAAGCTTTTCTTCTTCACTCACTTGCGGGCTCACGATCACTTGATTGTTCCTATTCCTCAATCTCTTTCATCCGACCCGACTCGCCCAATCCTTTTTTTACCCCTTTAGTTAAGCCCTTAAACCTTCCCTCCAGAGCCTTCTTAACGGGCTTAGGTAAAAGAACGTTAGAAGCTCCCGCAAAGACACTGTGGATAACACAAGCGCGATAATCGGCAACAAGTTGAGCTTGAGAAGATTGCTCGGGATTTTCAGCACAAGCTACATCTTTGCTCAAATGATCTTTATTTAATCCACTATCGGTGAGTTTATTTAAATCCTTAGAACACTTCTGATAGGCATCCAAACCTCCCTTACCTAAAGAAAATATATCAAAACTTAAAGCTGCTTGGCTTGCTATTTTAGCTCTACTTGCAACCTGGGGCATGACCGCAGCAACTTCAGCGGCTAGCTTTGATTGACGAGCAGCTAAAAAGGCCATTCTTCCATAAGAGGCATACGAACTTAATCCCATCGTCAAAACAACGAGCCCCGCATTTACAGCAAAACCAGAAATAGCATCACTTTGATTATCTCCAGCTTTTCGAACTTTTTGAAAACAATCCGCAGCAATCAAATGCGTCTGAACCTGTGCGTCTTCTTGAGTAAGACTAGCTCCATTATTAAATGCTTTAATATCAAGGGGAGGTAACTTTTTTAATACTTCATCAAAGCGGCCACACATACTCGTATGTCCATTCATACATTCAGTCGCCCCCTGCAACTCTTTAAGCTCACCCGAAATGACTTTTCGAGTTTCCTTCAATTGATTGACCAAAGCTTCTTTAAAATTATTTTTTGATTGATTGAAGGTAGCATTAAAAACTTTTCCTTTTAAAGCTGGATACATCGCCTCTAGAAACTCTATTTGTTTTAATTTTTCTGTAATCTTTGTACCTCTTTCAACATTTTCTAAATTTCTCGAGGGTTGAGAAAGTGTAACAGGATTCGAAGCTAAAATTGAAGTAGTTTTCTGAGATCTTAAATCATCGACTTCTTTTTTAAGATTTATGTATCCAGGATATATCTCCTCCAACTCTTTTACTTGTTTTTCTAAACCACCCTGAGGTTTACACACTTTTAGCTTCTCGCATCCGCTTTGCGCCATCTTGTGAACCAAAGAAGAGCAGTTTTGATCATCAAGAGAACTTTCACCTAACACAGAATCAATAGCCTGCAAGCTTTCAAGAGAGGCAAGAGCTCCAACCTTAAGACGAGCCATGTTTGAATAATATTCTGCTATTAAAAAGTTTTCTCTTTTTGGATCATCTATATAATTAAGACATTGAAGATTAAGATGTTCTTGATTGTTACCTAGCTTTGTTAGGTTATGACCTGAAAGACTTTTAGAGAGCTGTGTTGAATTTGTTTCCTTAGATAAATATCTAACACTCTTCCCGCAGAAATCATCATAACTACCCTCTTTGGTTAAATTCCAATTTCTTATGCTCGAAGTGGCATCTTTATTAATTTTTTCAATAAGATGTTCTGGGCAAGCGGACTCAGTTCGAACTTTTTTTGCAGAACCGTACTCCTTTTCCTCATTATAGCGATACCCTCCTTCTAATTCGCTTGATTGCCCAGAAGAATGGAAGCTTTTGGCAAAAGTGTTTTTCTGAAAAAATACTAAAAAAAGAATCAAAGAAATTCTTAACAAGAAATACAAAGGCACTTATAGTTTTTCGACCACCAACATAAAAAACCTTAAGATTAAAAAGTTAAATTTTTATTAACTTAAGATTAAAACTTTATTTACTTGCAGGCTCAAGCTTGATTGAGTCCTTAAGCATTTTTGACCTTTTGTTTTTAGCTTCTTTGCCTTTCTCTCTTGTTTGAGAAAAAGTGACAACACCTCTCCTCACAAGACCTATACCTCCTTTAAATGGCCCCTCAACGTTTTCTCTCAAATTCGAAGGTATAACCATGCCCGCTACACCCGCCACAATACTCTTCGCAACACAAGAACGATAATTGGCCACAAGCTGAGGCTGCGATGATGATTGAGCAAATTGAGACGGACAAAGCACATCTTCCTTAGATGTATTTTTTTTATATTTTTGGTTACTCAACTTGTTAAGTTCTTTTGAGCAATGATTATATGCATCTACTCCATTTTTCCCTAGAGTGAACAAATCAAATCCTAAAACAGTTCTGCTTGCGACGGTTGCTTTTTGTGACAAATTTACGGCTGCATCCAGAACAGCTGCTCTATTGGCAAAAGTTGAAAGAAAAACCGAATTTTCAATGGCAGAAACTGCGGCTTTACAGTACGAAGCATAAGCACTGATTCCAATAGTCGTAAGCGCGAGTGTCGTGCCCAGCACAAAATCCTTAAAAGCTTCACTTTGGTTTTCATTTACTTTTCTAATATTTTGCCGACACTCCACAGCTCCTAGGTAAGCTTGAACTTGTCCATCTTCAAAAGACAGCTCATCCCCTCTATTAAAGTGCTCAATATTTAGAGGAGGCGTTTTATATAGAAGCTCATCAAAACCTGCGCAACCACCCACTCCGCGCATACAATAAACACCCTCTTGATATTCTTTAAACTGCTCGAAGACTTTTACTCTACTTTTTTTGATTTGATTTTTTATGGCTTCTAAAAAATTTTGTTTAGAAGGATCAAAAGTTTTTAAAAACTCTTTTCCCTTAAGTGTTGGATAAATTGATTCAAGTGCTTTTACTTTATTTTCATTTTCTGCAGCTTTTTTTTCTCTTGCTGAAAATTCTAAAATTTTTTCTCTATGAGGCGTATAACCTGGCCCCATATTCACAACAGATAGAGTATTGGCAGACCTCAAATCAGCAATTTCTTTTTTGAGGGTCATATACTGAGGATAAACATCCTGTAATTCTTGCGCTTGTAACGCGAGACCCCCTCTCGGCTCACAAGACTTGAGCTTTTTGCAAGCCTGAATGACATAAGGCATTCCTTCACGAGGACACTCTACATCCGGGAGGCCTTTTTTCCCCAAAAGAGAATCAATAGCAGCCATACTTTCGAGCGAAGCAACAGAGGCAATCCTGAGACGTGCCATATTAGAATAATACTCAGCCACTAAAAATTTTCTTCCAACTGGATCTTTCACTAAGTTGATACATCTTTCAGAAATATTTTTTTCGTTATTACCTAAAGCTGTTAGAGGATGTGAAAAAAGTCGATTTGAAAGTTCTGTTGCGTCCGGAGTTTCAACTAATTTGGAAAGAGCATTTGTGCAATAATCATCCGAATTACCAATTTTTTTTCCATACCAATTCCTGACATTTACATTTGCATCGCCATCTATTCTTTCAATCAAATCAAAAGGACACGAGTCCCAAGTCTTACTTTGGGTTTTTAAATACTCACCCTCTTCTTGAGCAGAAAGCTTGATTCTTAATTCCTGAGAATCTTCAAAAGTTGGATGAATATTTTTTGCAAAAGCTGACCCTTCCCAAAAAAAGATACTTAAATAAAAAATCCCCGAAAAAAATGGGATTAAAAAATCTAAATGCACTTTTATGTTTTTCGTAAAAAAAAGAACTAAGCTTTAAATATTAATTTAAAGTTAAGGACTATCCAAAATCACCTTGTTCAATTTGAGTTTTGCCATTTTGTAGATGGTATATTTTGGCAAACTTTTTTAACTTTAAATTGATAATCAAAACAGAATCCAAAGAAGGTCTTGTGCGAAGGCTAAACTCATAAGCAATGCGATGAATCGCTTGTGGATAAAAGTCTCCCTCGTGCATTCCTTCATTTACAAAATACTCAGGAATTTCTCCTTCAATAAACAAAACCGCACTCAATTCCACTCGCTCAGTTAATCGAGTTAAAGCAAAGTCAGCTTTACGAAAAGCAGATTTTACTCCCGCAACAACATTGTAACTTGATCCTATTCGCTTCACTTCACGAAAAGCTAAAATCTTTCCGGTCTCGGGATCGCTCAATCTCAAATCCATACTTTTACTAGCTTGTTTTTCATCCAAACGAGAAAAAAATCCTTTTGGAGGCTCAAAAGCTACGCGAACATTCATCGAGCGCAAAACACTCAACGCATAAGCTCCTTCGTAGAGACGATAATTTAATTCTGTTGGCCGATTGGTCGTTAAAAACTTAATCCACGACTCGTAGTTTTCTATTCCCACCTTCAAATGAAAGCGTTCAAGGGCTGCAAATATCTTTTCAGCCCATGCTTTTTTGATTGGGTCCGATAAGGATTTTAAAATTGTTTCGTAACTACTTTTGAGATCTGAATGCAGTAAAGTCTCTTGAGGATCTTTTAAAAAATTAAACTCAAGCTGGCGAGGCAAAGCATTTTCTTCATTCACCTCATCGCTAGCCTTAGAGAGCTCAGTTTTAGAAGTCTCAGATTTAACAGGAAAAGCTTTTTTTGAAATATAACTGTAATTAAAAACTGGCTGCCCAGAAGAATCTAAAGTTAAATCCTCTAAACGATGTAAAACGTCTTGAACTTCAAGTGGAGACAGGTAGATTTCACTAATTTTTTGTCTGAGAACCTCTCTACAAGCAGCATAAGACTTAAGACTACCCCCCAAAAACAGAAGCCAAAAATAAGCTATTAACCATCGCTTGATCATTTTTTGAACATTTCCACCCTGCGTTCAAACACACCGAACACCGTGCCTCAATAAATAAAATATTGGTTGTCGCAAAGCAATATTCTTGATTCTAAGGCCCGTACAAGCCCCATGAACACTTCCTCTATAAAAGAGGCTTGTCAAAGGTAGAGAATGTGGCTTTTATAGAGGCGTGCTCTCTAAAGAAGCGTCTCTTATAAGGGACATGTTTAACTCAGTTGCGGAAAGTTACGATTCTGCCAATGATCTATTGTCTTTGGGCATGCATCGAATTTGGAAAAAGAATTTTGTTAATGGAATCTCTAAAGATAACAAAACATTTTTCGAAATATTAGATTGCGCAACGGGCACCGGGGACATCGCCATTGAAATCCAACGCCATTACAAAAGAGCTAAAGTCACAGGTATTGATTTTAGCGAAAAAATGCTCGACCAGGCCCCTGCAAAAGCTGAAAAAGCTGGATTTAAAAAAATTCGCTTTTTAGCGGCAGATATTTTAAAGCTGCCCTTCTCTGACAACAGTTTTGACCACATCACCATCAGTTTCGGTATTCGAAATGTTGAAAATCTACTGGGTGCGATTTCGGAATTTGAACGAGTTCTTAAACCTCACGGCAAACTTCATGTTCTTGAGTTTGGTCAGCCTCAAAATAAAATTTGGTCAAAAGTTTATGGAACCTATCATCGTAAAGTCCTTCCTTTTTTAGGTGGTCTCATTAGCGGCAACCAAGAAGCCTACAGCTACCTCAATAAGAGCTCTGAAGAATTCCCCTCGGGAAAAGAATTTATAAAACAATTCTCAACCACAACTTGGAAAGATCTGGAAGTCACTCCACTTTTAGGAAGCGTTGCTTATATTTATCGCTTAGAAAAAATTTAAGAATTTAAAAAATTCAAAGCTGATTCAATCTTTTCATCAGAATTTGATCTGCAAGGACAAGCCATGCCATTGCCTCAAACACAACAAGTGCTCGCAAAAGTATACACGGATCGTGACGACCTTGCTTGGCAACGTCCAACACAGAACTCGTAGGCTTTACGGCGATTTGAAATAAAACAGTTTCACCTGTGGTGATCCCTCCACGAATTCCTCCATAGGGATTGCTCTGAGTGTTTTGTGATGAGTGAAAAGCACTTCCCTCCCCATGGGCAGCCTCAAAACCCGCACCCAGCTCAACTCCCACCACTGCTCCCACAGACATGAGAGCCTTGGCCATCTCAGACTTGAATTTCAAAAATACAGGCTCTCCCAAACTTTGAGGAGGATGAAAAATCTGCAAAGCTGCTAAACCGCCGTAACTTTTGCCTTCTTTTTTAGCCTCCATCAAAAGGCTAGAGAGTTTTTCCTCAAATAATTCGTCATGAGATTTGAGAACTCCTACACTTTTAATTTCAGATAACACTCGAAGTTCCGGGTAAAGTTGCGTGCAAAACATCTTGGCTACAGCACCAGCTAAAACACGTGAAAGAGTTTCGCGACCCGAGGCACGGCCTCCACCGCGATGATCAAAGTGATCAAATTTATTCAGCCACAAATCATCTGCATGACCTTGGCGAAATCCATTTTTTTTCAAAAGGTCATAGTCTTCACTTTTTTGATCTTTGTTTTGAACGGTAATCGCAATGGGGGTTCCTAATGTTTTATTTTCAAAAACACCACTCAAAACCTGAGGGGCATCCGCTTCATGGCGAGCACTTACTAAAGCAGATGATCCCGGTCTTCGACGGGCTAGAAAATCCTGCATGATTTCTTCTTTGAAAACAACTCCTGCTGGACACCCGTCAATCACGACACCCATAGAAGGCCCATGACTTTCGCCAAAAGACGTGAGGCTAAAGGCATTGCCAAAAGAGTTCGACCGAAGCGACATATTGAGAGGAAAATCATAGCAGATGGCCCTCTCAAGAGCGACGAATCTTTAAAGCTCAGACCAGTAAGATTGCTGCAAACGAGCCTGAATTTCGAAAAACTCTAAGCCGCTAAGATAGGGAATTTTTTGATGAAAGCCATAAAGCCGAGCATTTGATTTTGGAGAATAGGAAAGATCCAAAACCTTTTGAATGTTTGTAAAGGGGGGTAAAGGAGCTTCATCTCCAGCGGCCCATAAAAGAAATGGACGCTCTAAACTTTGCCCTTTTTTCTTTAAACATACATTTTGCGAAGCCGAAAAAAGCTGCACATTCTCAAGCAAATCAAAAGCTTGCTCAGCTATAGCGCCAGAGCCCCATATGATCCACGAGGTCTCTTGACTTGAATGATTGCTTGAAAAATCGGCAATTATTTTTTTTAGAGCAGCTATATCCGTATTTGCTCTTTTCCAGACCGTTTTTTGTGAATCTGTCTGGATTTTAAAAAGCGTATTATGAACCTCGCTTGAGTTCGCATCTAAAGGAATTGAATTTTTGAGCAAAACCTCATGTTTTTTAAGCGGACTTGTCACCGCAAAAGCACACGCACCAAGGTCATCTAAAAAAGAAAAAGTTTTTTCAATCAACTCTTCTTTTGAAAGAGGAATCGCATAAAAATTCATGTGCTTTTTTTTAAAAAACTCATCATGAAAGGTTGGCGAATAAGAATGGAGAACAGGGTCGCCCAAAATCGCAGCAAAGCGTGTAGACTCGCTTGTAGAATCAACCTGACAAGACCACTGGCAAAGTGTGGGTTGATCCGCCAAGCCCTCTCGACCCTCTCGTAAAAAATTAAGCTTTTGCTTGCCCTTCATAAAAAGACGAAACCATTGCCACTTGGGAAAGCTTACAAAAGCATTTGGATTCTTTGTTGAAGGACTTCGAGGAAAAATATTTTTTCTCGAAGGATTTTCTAGCCACCACTTATAAAGAATCTCTAACTCTTCGAAAGAAGAAATCTCTGGAGCTGCCTTCAATTGAATATCTGAATTTTGTTCTATAAAAGCCTCTAAGCTCTGAAGATCTTTTGCTAAAGACTCCCTTAAATAATGAAGCGAAAAATAAGAAACATTAAGACCTGAAGGAGGCAACCCCAAGTGAATATCCCAATCAGATAAAACATTAGGCAAAGAAAAAATTTCAGAATTAACCTTTTCAACTTTTCTAAAACTTAAAAGAAAACGCACCTTGGAAAACTTCAAAACAAGCTTTTTTATTTCTTCAAAATTTTTTTCAAAACTCCAAAGATCATTGCGTAATTCAAAAACTAAATTCCACGCTTTCTTTGCGTCGATAACTTGCTCCAAATCCCGATGAGATTCCGGAAACAAAGTCAAAACACTTTCATTTTCAAATTTTAATTCATTAAAAATCCACCGTACTGGAACTTGTGCCGACAAAAGATCCTCTCCTTCACGCAAAGTCCATACGCAATCAGCTTTTGATCGATAACGGAGCTCCCGTTCTTGAAAATTTTTTGCAAAATTTACTGGATCAGAAGTTCCCACCAAAGGACGATCTAGGAAATATCTTGGAAATTGATCTGAATCTCGCTGAAGCCACAGCGACTTAAAATTTTCTGGCCAAAAACTCGCACAATAACCTGCCCCCACAACAATCATTGCCGAAGCCTCGTTCTTTAACTCATTATTTAATTCCCTAAGAATCTTTTCTTCTAAAGCTCTAAAGCCTGCTTCTCCTTCTTGCTGGAAGATATCCGTAATTTTCTTATGGCTTCGCTTTTCGATTTCAGCATCTAAATCAAAAGTTTTTGAAAAAAGATGGCCATAGCGCTTCAAAAAAGAAGTCTTTCCTACACCACGATGCCCAATAATGAGCCATTTCTCATTGACCACATGGCAAGATTAATTGAAAATACTTTCAATGGCTTCAAAAAAGAAACCCACCAAAACTCCCTCAAAGAAAAAAAGCCCGTCAAAAAACGCAAAAACAACGACATCCCACCCTAGCCCTAGCAAGTTTAGCGAAAAAGTGGATCGCTGGGTAAGATCACGAGTTCGAGAAGAAGTCATTCAAAGCAAACTTTCACTCATGGGCACCACTGTTTACGGCAATGAAAGCAAACGAAAAATCGCGATCGATATGCTCGAACGTTATACCGGACACAAGCTCGAAGACTTTGCGAAACAAATCATTCTTACAAATTTTCCCTATTATATTGAACGCTTTAAAGCTCTCCTACCGGATGCAACCCTCACAACAGGAAGTGCTTTTACGGTGGCCACTTCCAAAAGTGCCAACGTCAGCATCATCGAGTTTGGCGTAGGATCAGCAGTCGCCGCTCTTGTGGGCGAATTAATTAGCGTAGTCGACCCCTCCGCTGTTCTTTTCCTAGGACTTTGCGGAGCCGTTCACAACTCTCTCGAAGTTGGAGATTTCATACTTCCCATCGCAGCCGTACGCGGAGAAGGCGTTTCAATTCACTTTTTGCCCAAAGAAGTTCCCGCACTTCCTACTTTCAAAGTACAAAAATTCGTAAGCCAGATCCTTGTCGAAGCCGGACACGATTATCGAACTGGTACTGTTCATACAACTGACTTTAGATTTTGGGAATTCGACAAAGGGTTTATTCAAACACTTATCTCAGAGCGAGTTTTAGCTGTTGAAATGGAAACAGCATCTCTTTTCACAAGTTGCTTTGCGAGCAAGGTCAACATCGGCGCTCTTCTTCTTGTGAGTGACTGCCCCATGAGAGAAGGCGGAATTAAGACTAAAGAATCTGCCAGAGAGGTCTTTAGAAAATTCACGGATATTCACATTGAACTAGGAATCAAAGCAATGACTAACATCGCCACTCGCGGTGAGCACATTCGCCATTATCAATGGTAAAAATTATTGAAAATATCGATTGAGAATATTTCTACAGGATCGGATGTAATCTCTAAGCTTTGGTTTAGGATCTGGTTTTTTGTAGAGGGAAAGAGCTAAAATTTCTTGAGCAACTCCAGGAAACACATATTCCTCTAAACGCTGAAGATCCCCTCGCCCAGCAGCCTCGCGAATATCCTTGGAGTGAATATCATGATCTGTGGGAGAAAAAACTCTTTCTAAATCTTTTCCTCCAAGCTTTTTTGGAATTTCTTTTTCATCGATTTCATCAGGTGTGAGCAACAACCATTTCTCAACTTTTTGAGTGTATGCCCCAAGCACCGCCCATTTGTTTTCAAGCGAATCTTTTCCGAGCACGCCCAACCAATTTAGATTTTGAAATTTTTCATTCAAATAATTTCGAACTTTTTTGCTTATGGGAAAACCAAGGTCGGTACTATGCGGGATCAACACCCGAGGATGATTTTGATAGGCGGCCATCAACAGCTTAAGTCGAATCTCAGAAGAAAGGGCAAAAGGTTTATGAGGAGTGACATCGTTAGGGATAATCAAAACGTAATCGGCCTCGCCTGATTCCAAAATTCTTTCAACATGTTCGTGGTGACGCAAATGAGGCGGACTAAAGGTTCCGTTAAAAACAGCAATCTTAGATCCCTCATCGAGTTTTACCTTGTCTGTAGGAATCGCAAAAGAAATTGCGGGAGCTATTAACAAAAAGCATTTATTGAATAATTTTAAAAAACCCAAACCTCGCACGCCGCGTTAATTTAGCAGCAAAGTTCTTTTTTGTATCGAGCTTTTTATAGCTCCAAAATGCTGAGTATTTTCAATGTTTTAATGAACGCCATCCGTAAACCTCCAGCTGGAAAGCCACTCACTCTTCGACTAACCTCTTTGCATGACTTGGCTCATTCGCGACCACAAGAACAATACAACAGCTTCTCAATTTAAAAAAAATCTGAACTCCGGAAAGCTTCAGCGCTTTGTGGGAGCTTGGTCGCCTTACATTGCTCTCATGGTTCATAAGTTAAATTTTGAAGGTGTTTATATATCAGGAGCAGGAGTTTCCAATGACTTAGGATTTCCAGATATCGGTCTCACTACGTTGAGCGAAGTCGTGGCTCGTGGGCATGCGATAGCTCGTATAACTCCCCTCCCCACCATGATCGACATCGACACAGGCTTTGGTGAAACCATGAATGCGGCTCGCACAATTCGTGAACTTGAAGATGCTGGCATCACAAGCTGCCACATGGAAGATCAAATCAATCCCAAGCGCTGTGGGCACTTAGAAAACAAAGGTCTCGTGGACACCCAATCCATGGTGCTCAAAATTCAAGCGGCTGCCAAAAGCCGCCGCAATAGCGACTTTGTGATTTGCGCTCGAACAGATGCACGCGGAGTCGAGGGACTCGACAAGGCCATCGCAAGAGCCAAGGCTTACGTCGATGCAGGAGCCGATATGATTTTCCCCGAAGCTCTCCAAGACGAAAAAGAATTCGAAATTTTTCGCAAAGAAATAAAAGTTCCCCTTCTTGCCAACATGACGGAGTTTGGAAAATCCAAACTTCTTTCTGTCTCTACACTTGAGCGCTTGGGTTACAACATGGTGATTTACCCTATGACAACCTTCCGCTTGGCAATGAAAGCGATCGAAGATGGCCTCAAAGAAATTTCTGCTAAAGGAACGCAAGAAGGCCTTCTTGATAAAATGCAAACTCGAAGCCGCCTCTACGAAGTTCTTGAATATGAAAAGTACAATGACTTCGACCAAGGCCTCTTTAACTTTAAGCTGAACAAAGACCAATAATACAAAATCAATAACTGATCGCGCTGAAAGATCATTGAAAGATACCTGAAGCGACCTAGACCTATGCCATTTTTCGGATAAGCTTTTATCTATGACAAATGTCGTTGAAGTAAAAAAAGGTCTCGATGGTGTAGTGGTAGATGATACAGCGATCAGCAAAGTCATGCCCGACATCAATGCTCTTGTTTATTACGGATATCCCGTTCAAGATCTTGCCGATCAATGCTCATTTGAAGAAGTCGCTTACCTTTTGTGGCACGGTGAGCTCCCGAATAAAGCTCAGCTCGATCAATTTTCAAAAGAAGAACGTAGCCGAAGAAACATTTCTCCTGCTCTTCAAAAAGTCATTGAGCTTTTCCCCAAACACTCTCACCCCATGGACACTGTTCGCACAGGAGCAAGCTTCCTAGGCTGCGAAGACGAGCGCATTTGGGACAACAGCCCCGCGACTAACTACGACAAATCCGTAAGTCTTCTTGCAAAAATCCCCACTGTAATCGCCTATGATTATCGCCTCAAAAAAGGCCTCAAAATCATCGAGCCTCGCAGCGATTTATCTATCTCTGAAAATTTTTTCCATATGTGTTTTGGCGAAGTTCCTCACAAAGATATCGTCAAAGCCTTCGATGCTTCACTCACTCTCTACGCTGAACACAGCTTCAACGCGTCTACCTTTGCGGCACGTGTGATCACTTCTACAACAAGCGATCTTCACAGTGCGGTGACAGGTGCGATTGGCGCCTTGAAGGGCCCCCTCCATGGTGGAGCCAACGAGCAAGTCATGTACATGCTCAAAGAAGTGGATGACCCTGCAAAGGCTGAGCAGTGGATGCTCGATGCCCTTGCTCAAAAGAAAAAAGTTATGGGCTTTGGTCACAGAGTTTATAAACGAGGTGATTCACGCGCACCCACAATGAACAAATACGGGCTTCAAGTGGCAAAAATCAAAGGTGAAATGAAGTGGCACCAAATTTCTGAAAAACTTGAAAAAGTAATGATCGAAAAGAAAAATATCTATCCAAATTTGGATTTTCCTGCAGGACCTGCGTATTACCTCATGGGCTTTGACATCGATATGTTCACACCTATCTTTGTCATGAGCCGCATCACTGGGTGGACTGCTCACATTATTGAGCAAACAGCGAGCAATCGATTGATTCGCCCTTTGAGCAATTACACAGGACGAGCTGAGCGCAAAGTTATTTCTTTGAATCAGCGGGCGTAAGCGTATACAAGGTTCTTCTAGAAGAGGAATCCTTGAGCTTAACAACTGATCATTCAATTAAAGATCTAACGGCGCATTTTAAAATTTCGATTTTCTCCTCGCAGCATTTCGATTTTTTTAAAAGTCCTTCTTTTTTAGGTTCTGAATACATTCTTGCTGTTGCCTATGAGGACGTGCCTAAAAATGCTTCGCGTACTCCTCGCTCTTACTTAAATATTTTTGAAATAAAACCCAATGAGAGAAAAAATGCTCAAGAACTTTCTTCAGAAATTTTAACAAAGCTTTGTGATGAGCTTTTAGAAAAAATGCCTCGTGAGATCACCATAACAGCGCTTTTTGACTGTCGCTCAATCTCTAGAAATTCTCTCTCTTACTGGAAATGGCAAGACAGAAAAGCTTTGCTCTTAACAGGAAAATATCCGCCCCTTATCGAACGCTCTCAAGAATGTGCGCAAAATTTTTTACTTCTCAAACAAAAAGAACGAAGCTTTCTGGCTCCTGATATCAACTGGCAAGAAGTCGATCCCTCAAAACACACCTCATGCCTTGAGCGTAAAGCTCTTAGAAATTTCTACGACCTCACACATCCCGAACTTGAATCAATCGTCAAAGAAATCGATCGTAAGAAAAAAATTCTTGTTCATGTATGCTGTGGGCCCGATGCTGCGGGCGTCATTGAACAACTCCAAGAAGAATTTGAAGTTCTTTGTTTTTGGTATGACCCTAACATTCAACCCAAAGAAGAATACGATCTTAGACTTCAAGCTTTTGAAAAAGTTGCAGAATTAAAAAACACAAAAGCCATCATCGGCGAGTACGACGTTGAAAACTTTTTTGAAAACATCAAAGGATTAGAACATACGCCTGAACAAGGCGCTAAATGCTCTGTTTGCTACGATATGCGCCTTGAACGATCTGCTCTCGAAGCGAAAAAACAAAACTGTGATTTATTCACCACCACTCTCGCTATTTCTCCTCACAAGGTTCAGCAAAAACTAAAAGCTTTTGGAGAAGTTGCCGCAAAAAGGCACGGCGTTCCCTACCTTGCGCGCAACTTTATGAAGCACGAAGGATTCAAAGAAAGCGTGAAGTTCACCATCGAAAACGATATCTACAGACAAGATTACTGTGGATGCCTCTACTCACTCCACGAAGGCGGCCCCAAAGCTCGCCAAATGGCTGATCAATTAGAATTTGAGAAAAAAATTTAAGATTATTTTTTTAGCCTAGTAAAAAAACTAAAAACCTTACCTATACCAACAACTGGTTTCATCAAAATATAAAATATTTTATATGAATTTATCTTCTTTGCTAACCAAAATGCTCTATGACTGAGCCATCGCATACTTAGGCGGTGAATATGCTTTAGGCAAAATCCTAAAGACAAATTATCTAAACTGGCTTTTATTCGTTTTTCAGGGCGCCAGAATCCAAGAAAATCGCAAAACCATAATCTGAACGACAATCCCAAAGACCTATGTTCGAGAGATGCTCTCTGAGAAGCCACAACTCTTTCAGCTGTCTCAGAAGTTAAATGAATCAATCCTTTCTCAAATGCGCTTGAAACGAGCTGATCCAATTCGCGATTTCTTAAAATAAGAATGTTTGTACCCTTGTCATCTGAAGTATAAGGATCCAACCAAGCGTCACCTATAACCATATCAGCTGTTTCACCAAAAATATCATCACAATAATCACAAGCTTTGAGCTTCATTAAGCCAGCACCCCAATCCGTACCGAACAACTTTGAATTATTTTTTCGGTATTCAACCCCATCAAGTGCTACTTTTGTTTGATAAAATGAGGATCTACCTGATCTTATTTTATGTCTGAAATCAATTGAAAATTTTTTGCTAAATGAGCCGTTTAACTGTAAAGCTAGCAACCTTGCATATTCAGTACTTTTCAAGTGTCCACAGAATAAAGCAATACAAAATTTTATTCTTTTTTTAAATATTGGATCTTGTTCCATCAGCAAGCGAACAGCCTTTATAAAACATGGAACTCCAACAATTACACATGCTCCCTCTTTAGCCTTAACCTCTTTTAGACAGTCCGCCAAAGTCACTGGGTAATATCTTGACTTAGATCCATTCAATATCTCCTCTGAAGTAGATGAAATATTATAATTAAAAATTACATCATCTGATTCAGCAGATCCAACGTGAATCACATGGTCAACCAATTTATTTTTTTTTTATTGATCTAGAATCCAAGTACCAAAACCTCCAGAACTACCAGACAATCGATAGTTACCTTCGGCCACATAACCCGCATAAATAGAATTATATTTTCCCAAATTTTTGCTTTCGTTATCGCAACCTGAATATAACTTACTGTTTAAATAATTTTCATTAGTAAAGCTATTTGAAAAAGGACAAATATTTAAATAGTTTGTTTGTGTTCCTTGAAAAGAAGAAACCTGAAAAGGGAAATACTGGCCAAAAGTATTAAGATGCATTTCAAAAGGTGAATCATCTGGGACACAACAAACGCCACACCCTACGCAATATCCGTTATCAATAACATTTTTTTTTAGTACATCAGCTGCTTTAACCATTTACCACTATACTAACTTAATAATATGAAAATAGGACAAGTTACACTTATTTACACAACCGTCAATTACGGGCAGACATTACAAGCATATGCCCTTCAAAAAGTTTTAATATCAAGAGGTCACCAACCCTTTTTAATTAATCACGGAATAAACATAAACAATTCATTAAGAAGTTTTATAAAATATAAAATCTATGCTTTGTTCAATTTTCTAAACATTTCAAGGTTTCCATTTAAAGTTTTAAATGAAATCAACAGAGCTGCCCATTTTATTAGGTTTAAAAGAAAATATTTACAAATAGGACCATACATAAGCGACATATCAAAAACACCTCCTGATGCCGATTGTTTTGTTGTCGGAAGCGATCAAGTTTGGAATCACTCTTTTGCAAAAAACCTCGAGGCCGATCTAAGTTTTTACTTTTTAAATTTTGCAGCAAAAAAAAAAATATCGACTTATTCCTATGCAGCTAGTTTTGGCTTTGAAGAACTAGACCCATCACTCATAAAAATGTACAAAGTTTTAGTAAAAAATTTGTCTAAAGTGAGTGTGAGAGAGAACTCCGGAGTAAAAATATGTGCAGACCTTGGGCTTGAAAATGTCACAGTCGTCCCAGACCCAACTCTTTTACTCTTAAAGGAAGAATGGCAGAATCTAATAGAAAACAACCCCTCTAAGAATGTGAAAAGAAAAGTTTTTATCTATGCATTGGGAATAGATTTTGAAATCTTTCTTCAGGATATTATCAAATTAAAATCATCTATGTTTGAAATTATTAACGTTTTCCCCAACCATAGATTAGAAACCCACCCACTTTCAATTAATCAATGGTTGCAAGAAATTTCTGAAGCGAGTTTTGTCGTTACAAACTCTTTTCACGGAACCGTTTTTAGCATTATTTTCGAAAAACCTTTCATCTGTGTTTTGCGATTAGGAAAAGCCTCTAAAATGAACGACAGGGTCATTTCTTTGCTTAATAAGCTAGGTTTAGAAAATCAAATCGCCAAAGATCCGAGCGAATTTAAAGAAAAACTTGAAACAATTAACAACTCTTCTATTGATTGGGATTTAGTCAAAAAAAGATTAGATGAATTCAAAAAAACTGGCTTTGATTTTCTAGAATCTATAGGCCTCTGAGGATAATCATCCGATCAATTAGGGCTAGCCACGAGTTCAACGTCGTCTAAGTGATCAACCAAAATTTGTGGATTTGCCTGCTGGGGATCCACAACGTTTCCTTTGCCCTTAATTTTCACAATCACTGTGGGGTTAATTAATTTATTTCGACCATTTGTAACTTTTGAAGCATCACCTGCATCCCAAAAGGCTGCCAATTTTTCTCTGATTTTTTTAAATAATTCCTGATCCTCGAAATTTACAATCGTGTACTGACGAGAAAGACCATCCGCAATATCTTCTTTCACAGCAAAAACATCAAATATTACCTGAGAACTCTTAGGAAACTTTACCAACACCCCCGTGCGCTCAATATCTTTTCCATGAATCTCTACAATCGCTACTTTTTTCTTAAGACTTAAAGCGCGTAAATGCTTGGGATACTCCGGAGTAGAAGCAAGCTTTGCTGTCATCTCGACCACATCGTTTCGATAAAGCTCGGGCAACTGCACTCCTGGAGCTAAACGCACAGGCAACACGACATCTTGATATTCCACCACTAAAAGTTTGTTCTCTTGGTTGATTGCATGAACAAGAGCCCGAAAACGAGTTCTCTCATTTGGAAAGTTTTTTGGAAAAGCAGATTGACGATCATAAGCCTCTCCGTAACTTGTTTGAGAATTTTCTTCGATAACAAGTTTGGTAACGTTGATATGTTTTTGGGGTGCCTTCACAATAATCTCGCCCCAAACTCTCACACGATCGTGTCTTTTGACCTCTGAAAGTTGCTTTCTAATATCTGGATCCTTCGATAGGAGTGAAACAAATTCAAATTTGAAAAAATCCTGCGGGTCACGCAAAGTTCCTACCCAATGACCCTGATCTTGTGGTGCTCCGTGAATTTCTAGACGCACACCTTTGCCTGCCAAATCATCGACAAGACTCGCACAACCAATGCATGAAAATAAAATTGAAAGAAAAAATACTTTTAAAAACCCCTGCTCCTGCTTTTTCATAACCATTGTTCTTAAGTCTCATGAGAAATATTTGCAATTTTCAACGCTCTGCTCATAAAAGAATTTTATTCTATATCAACAAATTTTAGGTTTCTTTTGAATTCAAATAAGTCTAGTTTCGCGCAAAAGCCTTAGAAGCTTTAAAAAATGAAGCGATTTATTTTTAACTTTTTAAAAGTTTTTTTTCTTTCGGGCTCCTTTTTATTTTCATTTACGTCCTTTTCACAAAATCTTGAAATTCCACTTCCCGCAAACGCCTATGAAGCAGAGCTCAGCGCAGATCAATTGGAAAAACAATTTATAGAAAGTGCTGTCTCCCACAATATTTCAAATCCCAAAGAAAACGCTACGCTTCTCTTTTTGTACGCAGGCGAAAGAGTTCCACAAAATATCCGCTGGCTCGCTTCTGTTCTGACTAAGAGAGGTGTTTGGGTAAAATTCGAAAGAGATCGCTCCAACGAAGAAGGCCTTGAGCTTGTTGAAAATCTCGAAAAATCACAAGACAAATGGCTAGATCCCTTTCTTGCTAAAGTGAGCGAAAAAGAAACTCAAATCGCTCACGATCGAAATTTTTCGGAAAAAATCAAATACGCGCTTAATGTTTCAAACGCTGAGTTAAAAAAATTTTTTGGCCTCAGGCAAGGCCTTCGCTTTTACCTTGTACAAAAAGCTTTTACCAATCATAAAACAGGCTTTCGCCAACCCCTGAGTCGCATGGTTCACGACTTAGCCTGGCAATCTCCCCTGGTTGTTTTTTCTACTTTCAGCGCGATTTATTCGGTCATGAAAAATATCATGCCCATAAGTCCTGATTTTTTTAACTGGACTCACTACCAATTATTTTTTTCGATGCGTGAACAAATCCACGCAAGCGGAGACGTTCTTCCTCTTGATCCTCTTTATTTTGGAATGGCTGCCGCTATGGTGCGCACCTTTTGGGGAGTTTTTGATCGAGCAGCGGATGCCGAGCTTAAGCTAGGAAAAAAATACAACCCTTATAAAAATCGTCTCGAAACACCCTACGCATGGCAAGTGGCTTCTCAGTTCATGCTTTCGTTTGTAGGAGACCTTTACATCCTTGTTTTTGGTCATGTAACTTCTATGGTTTATAGCGGTCAAGCCTTGAGCGGCCCTTTTGGGGTAGTGGAAATGCTTGGAGAAGTCCCTCACGTCATGCTCAATTCCATGACCGGAGCTTTTGCCAAGAAACTACCGAAATCCATTATTTTTCACTACGTAAGAAAAGGAACTCTCGCCCAAAAAGGACAGGCCATTTCCAACGCTGTTTTTGGCTATTTCTACTCTGTCCTCAAGATTGCAAACTTACTTCACGCCGGCGTGCTGGCAGATAGTATTTACTACGGTCTGGGAATCTCCGGCCTTGCCTATGAAATCTACCGTCTGGCAGACAATTATCGAATCTCTCAAGAGACCAAAACAATCGCTCAAGCACTTAGAAAAAAGTGGGAACAAAGCAAGAAAATCACTCAAACCGGGGGTGAAAAACAAAGCTGCCGTATTTTTCTCTCAAAGAGCCCGCACTTGAAAATGTAACGCTAAGCGTTATGTAAAGCATATGTAAGCTCAGTATAGCATTTGTAAGTTCTCAAAATCATAAATATTTAGCACAAGAGAATGTACTTTATGGCATATCAACGAGGGTGGAAAAAATGCTTCTTAACTTTGATACTTCTTTTGGGCTTTGGCGCAGCGACATCAAGTTTCGCGGCCAAAGAAGATTACTTCAGTGACCATCCAGCAATTGAACAAGAGCTAAAGGCAAAACTTGTCGTTTCTTTTGTGAAATTGAAAGAAATCTGCCTGAAGGCAATGGATCCTCAAGTAGATTATCTAACCGAGGAAGAAGTCTTCAAGGCACAAGAATACCTCACTCGAATCAAACAATACAAATTTGAATTCCTTGCTCACCTCGTTAAAGATCACGCCTATTCTTTGCGAAAATATTTTCCCGATCTTTATCAGATTAAAAAAACGCCCGCTAAAAGCAGATTCTTTTTTCGCTACACGACTCTTCTGACTTTTTACTACAGCGCTCTTGCAGAATTAGGAATTGCTCAAGACGTTCCTTTTATCGAAGCAGAAGCCGACGAGTTCGTTCACCTACAAAAGCATTTCAAGACGAAGCACGCTTTTGTTCACGATGATAGCAAGAAAGCTTACGACTCCCTTCTCAACAAATTGCATTACGCTATTCGAATTTCAGAAAACAAAACAAATAAAGCTCGATACATAACTGAAATTTCAGATCCTGATCATCCTGATTTCATGCCTATCTCAAAAGCTCAAAACTTTTTAGAAGCAACTGGAGATAGCAGACTTGCAAAAGTAGATGCTCTCAACCCCGATCACTTCTCTCCTCAACAGATCGAAATTTTTCGCGCTGCTATTCAAGGCAATGCAATCGGACAACAAGATGCCGAAGATGCTTTTGCTCGAATGGAAACAAAACGTCTCCTAGGTGCTACCGACGGCAAGCCTCAAAAGGTATGGCTCATGGGCCCCACTGCTACAGGTAAAGATGCCTATACTCACGCCTTTGCTTCTGCCATCAATATTGGCAAAAGTGCCAGTGAAGCAGATCATGTCTTTGAATTACCCGTTGTCCACAATGAAGGTGATTTGAGTACAATCACGGGCTCATCTACTGGATACGTTGGATCAAATGCACAATCGCGCTTCGTTCACTTTCTCGTAAATCACTCGGGTGGCAAATATCACATCGACTTAGACGATACAGGAAAAGAAATCGTCTTGGATGGTCCTCACCCCGAACACGAGGGAGCTACCTTTAAGCCAAGTCAGGCAGTTGTTTTTATCAACAAAATTGACCAATGGTCTTCTGAGTTCATTGATAAAATTTTGATTGATCTTGTTTCAAAAGGAAAAATGGTTATCCGAGCGCCTGGACAAGATGGTCTTGCTGAAATTCAAGTGCCCGTAAATATCGTCGTAGCTTCTCAACACGGAAGTGAAATCATTTTTCCTGACGACCGTGAAGGAAAAGAAGTGACTCTCAAACAAGCTCTCTTGAACTACGATACAGCCCGCAAAGACAAGTCTAAGCTACGTAACGCCATCGAAAGAAGAGGCGCCCTAAGGCTTGATCGACCAGACGAAAGACCTCGAAGTGTTCCGTCTGATTTCACAAACCTTTTTTCAAACGAAGAGCTTGTTCTCTTTAAGCCTCATGATGAAGAAATTTTAAAAGAAATCACCCGTAGAAAAATTCAGGCAAAAATTAAAACCTATCAGGGAATTCAAAAATACTTGGGGCAAGCAAACTTTGAAATCCTCCCAGAAACGGTAGCCTATATTTCAAAGTTTAAACGTAAACTCATCGATGGAGCGAAAGGAATAGATTCGATCATTGATGATTTTATCGAAAAGCCAATCCTTACGGCTCTTCAAAATGGTGAGCTCAAAGATGAAGGTCCAACGGGAAGAACTTATGTCCTCGGAATTGTAGAGGACAAAGAAAGCCACATTGTTCTTCAAATAAAAACTCGTGATCCCAAAAACGAGGGAGCCTTCCTCGAAGATCAGACAAAAAACATTTACGTCAGAACAGTCGAAACGCCTCCAGACCTATTCAGTGAAGCTGAAAAAGTAAAATTTGAAAATTTTGAAAAGAATTTTTCAAAACATATTTTCGGCTTTCAAGAACTAGGAAAGCAATTCTCAAAAGCACTTTATCTAAGCGAAGCTCTAAGCCGAAGAAGTAGCATTGGAAAAGCAAGACGCTTTATGGAATTGGGTCTTTCTGCAACAGGAAAAACTCAAACTGCAAAAGAAGTGAATCGCTTTTACTACGGAGAAGATGCTCAACTTGAAATGATCGACTTCAACAACGTTAACCATAAACAAGACGTTCAAGACTTACTCTACGGTCGAAGAGGCGAAGGCCCCAGTCCGTTCATGAAAGCTTACGATAAAAATAACGGAAAAGTTTTGATCCTCCTGGACGAAATCGCCAACGTCAGAGACATCAACGCTCTCGTCCCTCTTTACCAATTGCTAGACGAAGCAAAGGTAACTGGATTTAACGATAACGTTCCTCGTTTAATGGAAAACGTTACTTTCATTCTCACAGGTAACGCTACGGAAGAAATCTATCGAGTGATTATGAGAAGCATCCCTGAAGAAATTCAGCGCCAGGCTCAAATCGATATCTACAAAAGATTCAATAACGACCCTCAATACAAGAGAGCCGTTTTAGAATCGCACTTTCGCCAAGCATTCCTTAACCGATTTCCACCCGAAAATATCGTTATCTTCCCGCCCTTGAGCCACGAAGCTTTGCGCGAACTTGTGCACTCAAAGATTGGAATTTTTGAAAAAGGAATCACCGAAAACCTCAAGTCCAGAAAGATCGAACTCCAATTTGAAAGCCCTGAAAATTTTGAAAAATTTGTAGAAGCTATCGAATGGGCAGCTTTTGATGTGTGGGTACAAGGTCGCTCCATTGAAGCTTTCGTGAACGAAACTCTTGATGCAGACATTCTTGTTGCCTTGAAAAGCCTTCATCTTAAAGACGGAGAGCCCGTAATTTTGAAATTTATCGAAACAAGAGAAACCGACACTCACGACTCAAAACGTCGCGATATTATTCTAGCTCTTGAACATGCTGGGGAGTCTCAAACCATTCAAGTTCAAGGAAAGAAAGTTCTTTCGCGAGTCAGTGACACAAAAGTAGCGCGCTTGATTACCGGCGCTCACGAAGCTGGACACGAGATTGCCAGAAGAGCTCTTTCTCGTGAATTCACTAAATCTAAAAAAGTCAGTATCATTCCTGGAGTTGCAGAAATTGCAGGGGAATACATTTATTACGCTGGAGTTGCTTCCTGGGAAGAAATCGCTAAAACATGCGGCACTCGAAATGACATGCTCGCTCAAATGGCAGAACTCATTGCGGGTGGCGAAGCTGGTCGTATGGTAACAGTCGGAAATGTTTCAGAACATGGCCAAAGTAACGACTTGGAACGTACGAACGCTATTGCTGAAATCATGATCCTCAAATGGGGTCTTGAAGGCAGCTGGGGCTTTGAAGGTCCAGGGCGTGGAGAAACGGTTAACCAATACTTAAATCGACTCTCACCTGAGCAACGACGTAAACTTGAACTTGCTAAAGCAAATGTAATTCAAGAAGCGACAGATATAGCTCAAGAGGTTTTAAAAGATAACCGAGAAACTCTCTTTGCCTTTGGTCGCGAAGTCACTCGCTTAGGAGAAGTTGACTCTGCGGCGATTGAGAAATTTTTCTCAGAGCACGAAGTTGCAGATTACTGGAGTAAACCCAAAAAAGGCCGCGTGGCTCAAGCTTTCAAAAAAGTTTTTGATTGGACTAAAAAACTTCGTGAAGCAAAAGCCCCCAGTACTCGAACTCCTATTCTTGTAAAAGAATTTGTAGCAGATGTCGAAAAAGCAGAAGTTGCTAAGATCGAGGATATTCTTTCTGAAAGAAAAGCAGCAGAAATTGCTCACATCAAAGTCCCCTCGCATCTTAAGTATAAGAGCCAGCAAGAAAGCAACTCTAAGACCTCTTGGGCGCTTGCAGTTGTGCCTCAAACACAAATTTCTGCAAATTGCTTAACCTTGTTGCGAAGATAAACGAAACTCTCATTGGACTCTAAATAAACGCACAACTTGAGATCCTAAGCCTTGACTAGGGCTTAGGATCTCTTCAAGAATGCTGGGACGAGAGCGCTGTAAGATGAGTCTAAAATTTTTAAAACTTTCAAAATCCGAACTGTATTTTCTTGCAATGATTCTCGCGATGACTCTTTTAGGGCTCATCGTCGAACTCAGCGACGATGAAGTCTACTACTGGAGCTGGAGTCTAAGACCCGCTCTTTCCTACTTTGACCATCCCCCACTTCAAGCGTGGACAACCGCTCTCTCAACGAGTCTTTTTGGCAAGAATAACTTTGCCGTAAGACTTCCTGCTATTCTTTTTCTTATTTTTTCAGGCTGGCTTCTTCTAAAGCTTGCCAAAAAACACAAGATTGAAGACTCAGCGCTCTGGATTTGCCTTAACTCACCTACTTTCTATATTTTCTCATGGATCATACTTCCCGACATTTGCTTTCTTCCCTTAGCACTTTTAAGCCTTTATCTAGCTGAAAGTAAAAAATACTTTCGATCAGGAATAAGCAGCGGCTTTGCTTTGCTCGCAAAATGGCACGCCCTTCTGCTTCTACCTGCCGTTTGCTTTTCTATTCTTTTCAAAGAAAAAGAAAACTTTAGATCAAAAATAAAAAATCTTTTTTCATATCTTATTCCTGCATGTGTTTTACAAATACCTGTTCTTATTTGGAACGCACAACACAACTGGGAGCCTTTTTACTACCATTTCGTAAAACGACACGCTCGCCACTCTCACAAAATTTTAGATCTTTTAAAAAATGGATTTTCTTTTATAACAGTCTTCTTATTGCTCATGGGCTTTGGCTTTATCTATCTAGCTTTTCAGTATTTCAAAACATCCTTAAAAAAAGGAAAGTTCTCATTTCAGAAATCAGACTTATTTCTTTTAGCGTATGCAGTACCTTTTATTGGAATATTCGGACTATCGGCGATAAACGGTGAAACGCGCGTCTACTGGACGTGCTTTGCTGTCTACCCTCTTTCGATTTTTCTGCTAAAACATGCAACTCAAAAACAAAGAGAAACTTTTTCAAAAATTTCTCAAAAAACTTTTATTATCTTCACTCCTATCATCTTTGCAATTCTACTTTTTCCAGTTGGTTATGTTATTAAGCCGATCGTTGAAATTTATCGAAAATACGATTTAAGGATGTCACCTCGAGGTGATTTTCGAGGCTGGAAGGAATGGGGCGAAAAAACCCTTCAAACACTTGAGACTCCTAAAGATCAAACTCTTTTTATAGCAGCAGACTTTCGACTTGCTTCACAGCTTTTGTGGAACATGCCCCTCTCTCTTGAAAACGTTCACTGCATTGATAACCACAACCAATACAAAACATGGACGGCTCCAGATTCGCGAAAATTTTTAAAAGCTATTTTTGTAGGCGACAATAGACATGGACTTGAAAAAGAACGCTTTCAAAGCATTTGCCATCACCCTCTCGCATGGAAAGAAAGCGAAACACTTCTTCTAGGAAAAGCCATAAAACTGATAACTGAAAGCGAATGCCGTGAGCTCAATCACGAAAAGTATGCAGACTTGATGAGCCTTTCTCGGTAAACAAGCTCTGCGGCTCCAAAAAAGAGAATTCCATAAAAGGCATCGCCTAAAAGAGCGTTTCTCAAAAAAGGAATTCCGGCCACTAAACAAGCTATATAGCCTTGCATCGTTTGAGGATAGAAATTTCCCTGAAAGAAAAACGCTGTATTTGTAAAAAAGAAAAAGAATAAAGAAGCCGGAATTAAAAATAAAAGCTTTTGTAAATAAGAGAGTTTTTTCATGACGAAAAAACCAACCACAGAGACAAGCATAAAAGCCACGTAAACTGCCCACATGTAGGGATAAAAGCCTAAAATGCAATCACTTAAAAAAAGAGCTGCTAAGGGAATACAAAAAGATTCCGTTGCTTTCTTCAAGTAAGAAACACCTAGGAGAGATAAGACTGTAAGAGATGTAAAGTTGTCCGGATGAGGAACCAGACGACTAAAGGCAGCTAAAAATACTAGAGTTATTAAAATCCAAGGATATTTTTTCATTTTCCTATTCCCATTTCTTTTAGCAATACAATAACTCGCTCAACTTCAGAGACAACCGTTCCGACGTCAGTGGAAAACCCATCAGCTGATATTTCTTTTGCAAAATCAGGAGTCACAACAGCTCCTCCAATTAAAACCTTAAAAGGAAGCTTACGCTCTTTGACAGCATCAATCACCACTTTCATTTGCATCATCGTTGTGGTCATCAAAGCTGAAAGAGCAACAACTTGTGCTTTTTCCTTGATCGCTGTTTCGATAATCAATTCAGACTCAACGTTTCGACCTAAATCGATCACATTAAAACCAAAATTTCTAAGCATCAGGATACATATGTTTTTTCCGATATCATGAATATCGCCTTTGACAGTGGCAAAAACAACAGTTCCCTTATCGCTTCCAGCTGAGCTTGCCGCACGAGCCTTGACCAGTAAGGGCTCAAGTACACCAACCCCCGCTTTCATGGCATCTGCTGCTGCAATAAGATGAGGAATAAACTTCACTCGAGCCCCAAAGAGATTTCCCAAATGCCTAATTGCGGGAGTCATCACTTCAAGAAACAAATTCATGGCATCCGCTGGACGTTCTTCAATAAATTGCTGAGTACATTTCACGGTTCGATCTTTTTGTCCTTCAACAATAGAACGAAAAATATCTTTTTCTAAATCGGAAACCTTTTCTAAAAAGTCAGGCTCTTTGTTGGGGTTATCTTTTGCCGATGGAGCTGCCGAACCCGCAGCCCCCGCCGCTCCTCCATGGCCTGCTCCACCCACAGCGAGATCAATTTTATCAGCAAAGTTTTCAATAAAACCCTGAACCGAATCAGCCTTAGGCCCCCACATATTCGCGGCACCTGCGAGAGCTTTGCCCATTTGATCTGTAACAGACATGATAGCTGAATCCAAACCATGCTGAACCGCACTTGATAAAAACGCATTATGAACAAATGTTCTATTCGGCAGACCAAAACTTACATTACTCAACCCCAAAGTTGTCGCTGCTCCAGGAAAATATTCTTTAATGAGCGCAATTGTTTTTAAGCTTTGCTTAGAACCGTCTTGCATGGCTGAAACAACCAAACCTAAACAATCAAAAACAATATCTTCTTCTTTGAAATTATGTTTTTCAAAAAGTATTTTGGTTATTTTTTGAGCATTTTTTAAGCGGTCCTCTGCTCGAACAGGAACATCAACACCCGTGCACATACAAACCACTGCAGCACCGTGTTTTTTCATAATAGGAATGGCTTCGTCTAGCTTTTCATCTTCTGCGTTGAGACTATTAAGCAGAGGTCTTCCATAATAAACACTGGCTCCCGTATCGAGAGCAAAGCTATTGGCACTATCGATCATCAAAGGAACTGAATATTTATTTTGCACAGCCACAACAGCTGTTTTCATAAGAGCAGGTTCATCGACAAGAGGGACGCCCACGTTCAAATCTAACAATTTCCCACCCGCTTTTGTTTGTGCCTCCGCATCGGCAAGCAACAATTCAAGATCACCCTTCTTGAGGGATTCACTTAATTTTTTTCTTCCAGAGGGATTCATCTTTTCGCCAATCGGAACAAAAGGATGATTTCCCCCAAGCAAGACATAGGAAGAAAGACTCGACACAAGAACACGTGAGGCTTTTGAAGGATCTTTACGAAGAGAACTAAGCTGTGAAGATTTTTCTTTTACAAGGCGAATAAACTCAGGCGTTGTTCCGCAACATCCTCCGATGATATGTGCGCCCGCTTCGATAAATCTCTGCACATAAGGCTCAAGATCTTTTGCGCTCATTGGAAATTGAGTGCGACCTTCTTTAATTTTAGGCAATCCCGCATTGGGCTGAACGCTGATGTACAAAGGACTTACGCGAGACATCTTTTCGACAATTTTCACCATGGGCTCAGGTCCTGTTGAGCAGTTCACTCCTACTGCATCCGCGTGAAACCCTTCTGCAATGGCTGCAATATTTTCAGGAGTCGCACCTGTATCAGTTATTGCATCCGTATTAAACGTGGCATGTGCAACAAGAGGAATTGAAGAAGAAGCACTTCTCACGGCCGAGAGAGCCGCGCGAAATTCAATGCTATCAAACATTGTTTCGACAACAATTAAATCAACACCAATTTTAACAAGCGCAACGGCTTGCTCGTAAAAGATTTCACAAACTTCATCAAAAGATTTTTGTCCTGTTGGATAGACCGTTTCTCCAGAGGGTCCAATATCACCTGCGACAAAACATCGCCCAGCACCGGCTTTGCGTGCAACTTCAACGGCTTTGGCATTGATCTCATACAAACGTTTATCGGATTGATACTCTGCCAAGCGCCACTTGCTGGCACCAAAAGTATTGGTGAGAAGTATATCTGCTCCCGCATCTGCATATTCTTTTTGAGCTTTAAAAATAACTTCCGAATTATCCATCATCCAAACATCAGGGGCCATCCCTGCTGGTAGACCTCTGTTTTGAAGCAAAGCTCCCATGGAACCATCCAAGACAAGTATTCTTTTTTTGAGTTCGCTTCTAAAATCCATATGTCTTACCTCTCAATTTAACTTAAAAATTTAAATTTCTAACAAAAGCATCTTGAAAATCATCTTGTAGCGCAAGCTCTAAAGGCTTTAATTTTTTTAAAAGTTCAGCACAGTACTTTTCTTGCTCATCAAGACTTGAAATCGCATACAAGAGAGTTCCCTTGAGCGAACTATTTCCAATCGTTTCAAAAGGAATTTCCTCAGGTAAAAGCCCAATACCTCTCACCGCTTCTTCTTTGAGGTGCTCAGCAAAAGTACCTGCAAGATAAATCTTTTTTGGACGAACTCCGGCTCGATCAATCAAAAGGTCACAAGCCGTTCGAGTTGCCGATTTAGCCAATTGAAATTCACGAACATCATCTGCAACAAGGTAGATTTCATCATTCAACATCAACTTGCCATCTGGAAGATAACCGTCGCTCTGAAGTAATTCCCCTTTAACAGCTTCATAGAGTATATCCATCAAACCCGAACCACAAATTCCACGAGGCTTATCTTGACCAATTGTTTCCAAATCCCACTGAGAGTTTTTATAAACAGCATGACTAATAGCGCCAGCCTCAGCTCGCATACCTTGGACAATATTTCCACCTTCAAAAGCAGGCCCGGCAGGAGCACTCGAAAAATAAAACTCCCCTTTCCCGTTTGCGAGGACAATTTCTGTATTTGTTCCAATATCCACAAGCATCCAAGGCTCTTGAGCTTGAAGCTTTTCAATATAAAAAAGTCCTGCAAAAGTATCTGCACCTACAAAGCCTCCCAAAAGAGGAAGCGATTTAAACTTTATGTTTAGTTTGTCAGAAAAAGACTCAAAAGCCTCTCTGTAAAGAGGTTGAAAAGGAAAAACCGCAAGACTTGAAATATCCCAATTGTGTAAAAAACTAAGAATCGCGGAATTACCTGAGCAAAAAAGTCCCTTTTCCTTGGCCTTACCAAACAACTCAGGGCGAAGCTTTTCGATTTCTTTTAAACATGGTCCAAGCGACTCCAGAATCTTTTCATGAAGTAAAGAGACTCCCCGATCTTGAGCAACTTTTAACCGAGTCATGACATCCGCACCAAAACGAACCTGTTTATTGAGCAAATGAGTTTCTACTAAAACATTGCCATTCTCATCTGCAAGAGCCACGACAACACCAGTGGACCCAAGATCACAGACAAGCACAGGACTCACGCAAGAAGAATGTTCGCTTTTGACGATCACTCGAGGCTTTGCATTTAGATTTTCAACATCAGGCACTAAACAACTTAGATTTGTTCTCGGATGAGCTTGGCAAGAAAGCCTCCACCCCGCAGCTAATTCAGATTCTGAAAAAGCTTTTCTATCAGCAGCTGTGATCGCTACAAAACCTTCTTTAATTTTGACTCGACACTTTGTACAACTTCCCGCACCTCCGCACGCTGCATTCACAGGAATTCCCGCATCTTGTAAAAAATGCAGAAGCTTATGACCAACATTAACTTGAAGTTCAAAATTCTCAGATCGAGATTCAACTTTTATTTTCATTATTTTTTAAATAATTTTCATTTCCTAAAAAGCTTTATAAGCTCCAAAGCAACTTCTACTTTACCCAAAGGAGCATTCACACAAAAGCCCTCGCAAGAATTTTCTAATTTCTTCATGGTTTTGAGGGCAAGATCTATTCCTCGCTTTATAGCTTCTTCTTTGTTATCTTTTGTTTTTTCCATTTCTTGCAAAATAGATTCAGGAACCTTCACACCAGGAACCTCATGTGCAAGAAACTCTGCATTTGCGTAACTGATAAAGGGCCAAATACCAACAAGATGTGGTCGACTATCCGCTGAGATATTTTCCCGCCAGCGCATATAAGACTCAGGATCAAAGATGGGTTGTGTCACCGCAAAATCAGCTCCTGATTCACATTTGTATTTCCAGCGTTGTATTTCGAGCTCAATATTAATTGCTGTTGGATTAGAAGCCACCCCAATACCAAAATTAGTGGGCTTGCCCAAATTTTCGCCCTTAGGACTTATTCCTTTGTTGAGAGAATTCATCATGTAGGTCAAACCAATTGCATCAACATCATAAACCGAAGTTGCCTCGCGATTATTTCCAAGCTTAGGAGGATCACCTGTTACAACAAGTACATCATAAACAGAATTCACATAAGCGCCCAAAAGATCCGACTGAAGCGCAATCAAGTTACGATCACGCGTTGTAAAATGTGGCAAAGCTTTTAAGTTAAACCTTGGATCTCTGTTTACAAGAGAAGCCACATGCATGGAGCTAATACGAGTACTTGCACGAGGACCATCGGGAACGTTTACAAAATCAATTTTATTTTGATCGATTAATTCCAATTGCTGAAGAAACTTCTCAACATCAGGTCCCTTGGGCGGAAGAACTTCAATCGAAAAGATCTTTCTTCCTTCTCTTAACTTCTGACCCATGTACGATTCTTTGCGTTCGATTAAAGGTCTTTGAGTAACTTGGATTTTTTGAGAATCTTTTTTTTCAGCACTCTGATCGCGCACAACAACGACACGCTTTGAATTGAGCATTCGAACTGCATTTCGGATGGCACGAATGTGATCAGGACCCGTTCCGCAACATCCCCCCACACCTGCAGCTCCAGCCTCAACAAAATTCTTCGCATATTTTGCCATATAGTCAGGGCTTGTCATATAAAAATAACGCCCGTTGAGCTGATTAGGAATGCCCGCATTTGGCTGAACGATAATCGGTTTAGTTATTGACGGAGCAATCTTTTTAAGTGTTTTATATAAATCACTCGGCCCCTGACCACAATTAAGGCCTACAGCCTGTATGTCCTCACGATGAGAAATTCTATCTATGAAATTTTGAATCAAATTCTCTTGATGACTGATAGGCGCAAAAGAAGCCAGAATCGGAGTTTTTGAATCCACACTTCGAACACCTTCTATGGCGTCTTCTAATTCCGAAATATTTGTAAAGGTTTCTAAAATATAAAGATCAAAGTTTCCGTGTTTCAAAGCGGCAGCTGCAATTTCTGCAAAATAAGACCGCGCCTCTTGTCGGCTGGTAGGCCCCAGCGGCTCAATTAAGACTCCCGTAGGTCCAATAGAAAAAGCAATTTTTACGTCTGTTCCCTTACGAGCCTTGTTGGCTATTTCAAGAGCAGCTTTTATGAGTTCCCCTTGCTTATCTTCGATATCAAACTTTTTCAGCTGAGGGCGACTAATCGAAAACGTATTGGTTGTAATAACATTTGCACCTGCTTTGATATAAGCCTCATGGACGGCAAGAACATCTCCAGGGGCACTTAGATTAAGTTCCTCGAAAGGTCGATTGATAAAAAAACCCTTCCCATAGAGCTCTGTTCCAATTCCGCCATCAAAAACAATTATTCCATTGTCAAACACTCTCTTATGATTCATCTCTAAGGTTTTAAATTCAATGAAAATTTTTTATTTTTGGGCCATTATTTTGAGCTCATTCTTTTTTCAGTTTTTAAGGTCTCAACCAAAAGAACAAGAAATCGTCGTCTCGGTCGAGAGCCAAGAAATTGACGAAAGCCCCTCTCCCCAAAATTACCAACTACCTAAGCAATCTCTCGAAATCTCCTCACAAAAAACCCTGGGAGATATTTTAAAAAAAGAAAACGGCTTTCAATTTAATTCTAACTTTCAAGGCATTAGCACGAGCACCATTCGAGGCCTTGGAAACGGAAACATTCTTGTTATCTGGAATGGTATACGACTCAATGACTTACTTGATCCAAGCTCAAGCTTTGATTTTTCGAGACTCAAATTATCAGGTGAAGAAAAAATAGAAATCATCAGAGGACCTGAGGCAAGCATTTGGGGATCAAGTTCAACAGGAGCCGTTGTCTTCATTCATCAAGATCTTTCAAAAGCAAAAAGTCATCTAGAAGGAAGCTATGCCACATACAACAGCTTTAACCTTGAAGGTCTTTTTCAAAAAAACTTTAGAAACACAAAATCCTTAATTTTTGGAAACCTATTTTCAACAGAGGGCATCTCCTCCGCTAGCTCAAAATTAGGAAATAGCGAAAAAGACGGAAGAAGCTCTCAAAACGGATTCTTCTTTACGAATACTCAACTTTCTAAAAACTGGAACCTTAACTCTTCTTCTTTTATCAACCACTCCTTCAACGAAGCTGATTTAAGAGGTGGCACTGGAGGTGACGAAATAGGAGCGCGCGATTCAGGACTCAATCTGGCCCTTCACCTGAACGCACTCTATGACTCTCAGAAAAACTATCAAAACAAAAGCTCAATTTCTTATCAAAAAGATTTTCGTTATCATAAAAACTCAGTTGAATATGCTCGCTATGAAAGTGATTTCGTATCTCTTCAAAATGAAAATAAATGGAAAATTGGAGAGCAACACAAACTCACTTCTGCTTTTGAGAGTGACTTTGAAAAAGCAAACAGTTCAGAAACAACAGGGATCATCAACAAAAAGAAATACTCCTTAGGCCTGAGAAATCTCTACGATGCACATTTTGAGAAATTTGATTTTAAAGCGGGCCTCAGACTTGAGAAAGAACTCAATCTTTCTTCCAAATTAAATCTAGCTTATTTCTCAAGCCTAAGCCTGCCCATCCATTTAACAAATTCTATTCTTCATTTATCAGCTGCCAAAGCCTACAGAAGAGCAAGCCTCTACCAACTTTTTTCAAGCTACGGGAATCCCTCGCTTCAAGCTGAGGATGTTGTTTCCTACGAGGCTGGAATTCTCCAAGATCTTGAAAAAATTAATTCGACCTTTGAAACAACTTTTTTTGACAATCACTTAAAAGAAAGTATCGACTTTGATTTTGTCACAGAAAAATACTTTAATGGAGGCGATAAAAAAAACCACGGAATAGAAAGTGCTCTTGAAACCAAGTGGAACTCTAAAGTAAAAACTCGAACAACTTACACATGGACAGATTCCCAATCTTTAAGGGTTGCCGAACACAAAGCCTCGCTCGGATTAACCTATAACATTTCACCTACATTAAAGATGACTTACGAAGCTCTCTTTAATGGACGCAAAAAAGACATCGATGCGGTCACTTATGATGTTAAACTCATGAAACCCTATTGGCTCTTGAACTCATACTTTGAATATAAAATAAAAGAAAATCTTCTTGCTAGATTTCACATAGACAATATTCTTAATACTGAGTACGAGGAAATTGATGGATTTGGAAGCCCAGGAAGGTACACAAAACTTTCACTCAGGTACTCATTCTAAATTTACGAATTTCTTTGCAATCTCTCTTCTTCTACATATCATTGGACTAGGATTTTTCTTCAAAAAAAACACCAACCCTTTTCTTTCAGATAAAAAAATTGTCATCCATTTAAGCGGAGGAGAAAAGACTCAAATTTTAAAGCAAAAAAATAATTACGAACAAGCAAAATTAAGCACCCACAAAAAAACCCAAAACTCCTTTGCGACTCTCTCTCATCCAATATCAGAAAGATTTTCAAACACAAAAGACGACACTCTAACCTCTGCTGCAAACTTTGAAGCAGTATACCCTCGCCTTTCAAGAATATTCAAAGAGCAAGGAGAGGTCGTTTTCAAAATTAAAAAATCTGATCACATAGAAAAACTAAGTTTTGAAATGATCAAATCATCTAGTCACAAAAGACTTGATCACGCTGCTGAAGAAGCTCTCGAAACAAACAAAAAGAAAATTTTAACTTTAATCCAGGATCAAAACATAGAGCATATTCGCTTCGAATTTAAACTTACCCGAAAAGAACCATAATTTTCTGAAAATAATTTATTTCTTAACGAATAGGTAATGAGACACTCCCCATTCCTGTCCTTTTTTATATCCAAAAAGCTCTGCACACGACAAAAAGAATATCCGCCATCGTTGAAACCAACGAGCCGACTCTTTTTCACCATAGGTTCTTTTTAAAATTTCCATAACCTGTGGTTTTTTTTGATCTAAATTCTTTAGCCAGTCCTCAGATGTTTTAGAATAATGAGTTCCATTCCAAAGCCATTGCTTTGAAAGTTTCATGTCTTTTTGAAAATAACTTAAAAGGCTGTGGCTCGGCATTTGACCGCCCGTAAAAAAATACTTACCCATCCAATTATCTTCCCCCTCGGTTTCAAAAAGATAGGGAGAGCTTTTATGAGTAAAAATGTGAACAAAAAGTTTTCCTTCAGGCTTTAACCAAGTTGAAATTCGATGGAGCAATAACTCGTAATTTCTCAAATGCTCAAACATTTCAACACTGGCCACACGATCAAAAAGACCAAATTCTTCTGCTAAAGTCTCTACGTTTTCAATGTTTCGAGTGAGGACTTGAACATTCCTCAGACCTTCACTTTCGCAGCGCTCCTGAATATAAAGCCTTTGAGGCTGAGAATTAGACAAAGCGACAATTTTTGAGTTTGGATATTTTCGAGCCATCGCCAAAGTTAACGATCCCCAGCCGCAGCCTAATTCAAGAATGCTCATTCCATCTTTAATTTCAATTCGGTGAACGGTCTCCTGAAGAGCAATATCTTCAGCTTTATCCAAAGTTGTATCTGGATCAGAGTAGTAAGCGGAACTGTATTTTTTATTTTTACCTAAAACTAAATGAAAAAACTCAGAGGGAAGTTCATAATGCTGTTCATTTGCTTTGTGGGCCTCGGGAGCAAGGGGAGATTTTTTTAACTCCTCAACATATTCAAGAACCTTCTCATTTAAAAGCATCTCATCTTTGAGGGTGATACTTTTTAAACGATCACGACATAACTTACGAATTCCCATGCGAATTGCAAAATCAGGAACCAAACCACGCTCCATCGCCTCAATCACAAGATTATACATTTTAAATTTCCTCCTTGAATAAAGGTTTTGTTAAAGAAATCTGTGCGCAACCAATACTCTTTTCTCTAAAACCACCCTCGCAGTAGGCAAAATAGAATTGCCACATGCGATAAAGCTCATCGGAGTACCCCAAAGAAAGCACCTCTGCCTTCCTTTCTCTCAACGAATCACTCCACGACCTCAACGTTTTTGCATAGTGAATTCCAATGTCTTCCAAATTGTCTAATTTAAAATCAGTTTTTTTCTTAATCGCATCCGACATGGCATGTACCGATGGAATGCCTGAACCAGGGAAAATATGGCGTTGAATAAAATCAACATTATTTTTCGCTTGATCATAGTACTGATCTCGAATCGTAATAGCTTGCAACAACATTTGCCCATGAGGCTTTAATCGTCGGCTACACACTTCAAAATATGTTTCTAAGTGATCAAGTCCTACGGCTTCAATCATTTCTATCGAAACAACTTTGTCAAAAGTACCTTCAAGCAACCGGTAATCTTTCAAAAGTAAGGTAATCCGATCTTGAAGATGAGCTTCGCGAATTCTTTTTTCCGCAAGCTCATATTGCTTTTGAGAAATTGTGGTGGTCGTAATGCGACACCCGTAATTTTGGGCGGCATGAAGAGCAAAGCCGCCCCATCCTGTTCCAATTTCAAGAATATGATCAGAAGGCTTGAGATTTAGCTTGCGGCAAATGCGATCGTTCTTTTCTGTTGAAGCCTCAAACATGGTGGAATCAGCTTTCAAAAAGACACCACTGCTGTACATAAGAGTTGAATCAAGGAATAAAGAAAAAAAATCATTCCCTAAATCGTAATGGGCGCGAATATTATCTTTCGATCCAGAGAGAGAGTTCTTTTTGAGTCGGTGACTTAATTTAGCAAAAGGAGAGAACAAAGCACCTGCTCCTGCATCAAGAGCATTAAGAATATCCCTATTCAAAACAAAAATTCGAACCAAAGAAACAAGATTGTCACAATCCCAATCCGCTTCCATATAGCTTTCAGCCGCTCCAATAGAGCCCCCTAAAGCCATACGACTATAAGCTCTCAATCGATGAATTTTAATTTGAGCCTGATAACAAGCTGGAGCGTTTCTATCCCCTAACGCAAAAGACCCTTCCTCAGGATCTATAATCTCAACAAATGAATCTTTAATTCCAGAAAGTTTTTTTATTAATAGATCTCGACACAATTTATCTGCAAAACCTGCTTGCAATAAATTTCTTACAGAAAGTCGAGGCCGAGTCACTTCACGAGCAGCTGTCATACTTGAACTCCTTGTTTTTAGGATGCGAAAAAAAAGGGATCCCCTTTAATTTTAAAATTAGTGCTTGAAAATAAATAGCCACAAAAGCTTTAAGAGTTAACAAGGGATATGAGATAAGTGTCATACACACATTCCAAGGATTTAGCTTTCGACTCTTTAAAAGCATAGTCGCATCAAAGATTTTTTGGGACCCCTCGAAACCAAAATTTTCCATATGCACGCTTAAAAGCTGCCCTTTGTCATAACCCCTAAAGTCTAAAGAAGGAGAACTAAAAGACCAACTGTATTTTTGCTCCATCGGCAAAAAGGGTGAGACATGAAAATCTTTTTCAAATTTGAAATTTTGTATTTTTTCTTGAACGTTACATTTTAAAACATAAGTATGCCGCTCATTCCAAGGAGTGTTTGTAATTTCAGCAACAATAGCCTGCAAGACCTCATCTTTGGAATAACAATAATAAAAACTCACAGGATTAAAACAAAACCCTAAATATCGAATTTGCGTTAAAAGACGAATAGCACCTTCTGGTCTAAAGCCTAAAATCTCAGCAACTTTTGAGCGAACACTCTCATCAAGTGAAAGCCCAGGATTTCCCAAATAATCTGATCTTCGAAAACTTAAAAAACCAGCTTTTTGTGAAAACAAAAAAGGTATTCGAAATAAATGATCTATTTCCGCTAAGTCCAAATAAAACAAAGCGACATTGTAATTAAAAAAATGTTTTTTAGGAGAAAATCGACGGTGTCTCAACGTCCCTGTGTAAAGAGCACTTTTCAAAATTCACACCCAAGAGAAGAAGCTACCCTCAATCCGCTCTTCACCCCATCTTCATGAAAGCCAAAACCCCAGTAAGCTCCACAAAAATGAAGGCGATCTTTTCCACTCACTTTGTGCCATTCATTTTGAGCACTTACAGCTGCCTGAGTATAAATAGGATGATCATAGACAAAACGACCCAAAATTTTCTTAGAATCTATTTGCTCCGTCATATTCAACGAAACACAAAAAGTTTCAGGCGCCTGTAACCCCTGCAAAATATTCATATTGTAGGTCACAGCCACATTTGATTTTTCTTTTTGAGGAATCCAATAATTCCAAGCAGCCCAGGCCCGCTGTGATTTTGGCAGGACAGAAATATCTGTATGTAAAACCGTATCGTTTGCTTGATAGGCAAAACAAGACAAAACATTTCTCTCTTCCTCAAAAGGAGAATCAATCATCGCCAAGGTTTGATCCGAGTGAGAAGCGAATACAACTTGATCGAAATCCTCTTCCCGTTGTTGCCCGTTTTCTAAAAAATAAAGTCTCACTCCCGCCTCTAAGCGTTTCACTTTTTTTACGGGATAATTGAGTCGAATTCGCTCCTTAAAGCTTTTTATTAAAGGCTCTATATATGAGTGAGAACCACCCTTTATAACTCGCCAAACGGGACGCTCATTGACACTGATCATTCCGTGATTTTTAAAAAATCGAATAAAATATCCCAATGGAAAATCTTCCATTTGCTTGGTAGAGGCCGACCAAATAGCCGCTCCCATAGGAACGATGTAATGATTTTTAAATTCTGCAGAGTATTTGTTTTGAAGCAAAAACTCCCCCAACGTTAAATTATCTGCAAGTGGATTTCCGACCAAAACTGTTGCTTCTTTATTGAATCTCAAAATATCGAAAACCATTTTGTAAAAACTGGGATTTATCAAATTTCTTCTTTGAGCAAAAAGACCATTCAAATCAGTTCCGTTGTACTCAAGGCCAGACGATTCAGCTTTGACGCTAAAACTCATTGATGATTCCTGAGAAGCAACCCCAATCTGATTCATGAGTTTTATAAAATTTGGATAAGTCCAATCATTGAAAACAATAAATCCTGTATCGATAAAATATTTTCCAGATTCTACTTCGACAGGAACCGTGTGAGTATGGCCACCGATATAATCACCTGCTTCAAAAACATGAACTTCATGTTTTTTTGAAAGCACGTAGGCTGCTGAAAGACCCGAAATCCCCGATCCAACAACAGCAATTTTCATAAAATAATCCTACCCAGGAAGATTTCCTTTATTTAATTCACGAGCCAAAATTATTCGCATCACTTCATTGGTACCTGCGCCAATCTCAATTAATTTTGCGTCGCGCATATAACGCTCAACAGGATATTCCTTGGTGTACCCATACCCCCCTAACATTTGAATTCCATCAAGAGCGATTTTGGTTGCACGGTGAGCCGCAAAAAGTTTTGCGCTTGTTCCTAGAAGAAGTGCCTCACGAGAATCCAGCCCCTTTCGTTCAATCGCCGCAGCTGCTTCATACGTTAAGCTTCGGGCTGCAAGATATTCAGCTGTTGCATCGGCCAACATTTTTTGAATCATTTGAAAATCAATCAAAGGCATATCGAATTGTTTGCGCTCTTGAGTATAGCGAGTGCAATATTCAATTGTGGCTTTCGAGATACCCAATGAAATCCCTGCAATTGTCACTCTCTCTAAGAGTAGGTTGTGACTCATATGCGCAATAGAACTGGCTTCTTCTCCCACACGATTGGCAACGGGCACTTTGCAATTTTCAAAAATAAGCTCGCTTGTTGGAGAAGCCCGCATTCCTAATTTATTAAGTTTTTTTCCAACTGAAAAACCAGGAGCATTTTTCTCAACGATAAACGTCGTAATGTCTTTTCTAGAAGGACCCGTCTTTGCATAAACCCAAAAAAAGTCTGCATAGGGGCCATTTGTGATCCACATTTTTGTTCCATTTAAAATGTAATGATCGCCTTCTTTTTTAGCTTGTAACTTCAAACCAAACGCATCACTCCCCGCGCCGGGCTCACTAATAGCCATCGCTCCCAACCATTCACCCGAACAAAGCTTTGGAAGATATTTCTTTTTTTGCTCTTCAGAGCCGTTTTGACTTAAATTATTCACAGCCAAAATTGAGTGCGCTAAATAGGATAACGTCGTTGAGGCACAAACGGCTCCCAATTCTTCCATAACAAGAGTGGCAGCAATGGCTCCCATGCCCGCTCCGCCATGGGCCTCATCAGAGGTAATGCCGAGCAATCCCATTTCACCAAGCTTTTTAAGGGCTTGGTGGTTAAAACCCTGCTTCTCATCAAGCTCTTCAGCCTGGGGCTTAAGCTCCGTTTCGGCAAAACGGCGCACGGATTTTTGAAGTTCATGGTGAAAGTCCTCAAAGAAAAGACTCATAATCATTTTCTAATCGAGAAACAGGAACTAAGCTAGAGACCATGAATATTGCGAATTCCATTGAAGAGCTCGTAGGGTCAACCCCCCTTTTGAGGCTTTCAAAATCTCTTAAAAACATCCCTGCTGGGAAATGGATGATCGAAGAAAAAAAACTCTCTCATGCTTTTTCTTTAAAGGGCGATGTTTTGAGCAAGATTGAATTCTTAAATCCCGCGGGAAGTGTCAAAGACAGAATAGCCATTCACATTGTAAATAAAGCTGAGCAACGGGGCGAACTCAAAGCTGGCTCGACAATTGTTGAAGCCACTTCGGGAAACACAGGGGCTGGACTGGCCATGGTTGCCGCAAAAAGAGGCTATAAAGCCGTATTTGTCATGCCTGATAAAATGTCTGCTGAAAAAATAAACGCCCTAAGAGCTTTTGGTGCTAAAGTTGTGATCACGCCGAACACAGTTCCCCCTGAAGATCCTCGAAGTAACTACCGTGTGGCAGAACGCTTAGCCAAAGAAATTCCGAATGCTTTTTTGGCCAACCAATATCACAACCCCGACAACCCTGAAGCCCATTATTTTTCAACAGGTCCCGAAATCTGGAAGCAATGTGAAGGCAAAATCGATTATTTCATTTGTGGTCTTGGAACCGGAGGAACCGTCACAGGAATTGCAAAATATCTTAAAGAAAAAAATCCCAAATTAAAAGTTATTGGAATCGATCCCATCGGAAGCCTTTATTACGACATTCTCAAAACTGGTCATGGAACGGGCGCGAAAACTTATCTCGTCGAGGGAATTGGAGAAGATTTTGTTCCCAGCACCATCGATCTCAAATTGATTGATGAATGCATTTATGTGAGTGATACCGAATCTTTTTCGGCAACCCGAATGCTTGCGCAGGAAGAAGGCCTTCTTGTAGGGGGATCTTGCGGTTCTGCTTACTATGGTGGCGTACAATACTTAGGTTGGCTTGAGTCACAAGGACTCACCGATTACAGAGCCGTTATTCTTTTGCCCGATTCGGGAAGTCGCTACCTTTCAAAAGTTTTCAACGACGTATGGCTTAAAGAAAAAAATGTTCGTACAGAGTGGAACGAGCTCAAACTTGGAGCCGATGTCGAATATATTGAGGGAGCCAAAACTATACCCGGTGTTTAGATATATTGAAATGTGTTAGCTTCTTCTTGAAATGAAAATTCAAGGCGAAACAAAAAATCGACTCAAAAAATTTTTAAATCTCAAAGAAAAAAGTTTAGCCATTCACGGAGGCCAAGAACCAGACCCTATCACAGGTGCGGTGATGCCCCCCATTTATCAAACCTCTACCTATGCTCAAAAAGCTCCCGCTCAACCTATTGGTGAATTTGAATATTCTCGCTCGCACAACCCCACAAGACGCTCCCTTGAAGATTGCCTCGCTCTTTTGGAAGGAGGTACCTACGGACTCGCAACATCAAGCGGGATGAGTGCGATTCATTTGGTGCTTGGACTCTTAAGCCCAGGTGATGAAGTTCTTTGCGGAGACGATGTTTACGGAGGAACTTATCGAATCCTTACCACTATTGCTAAAAGACATGGACTCAAAGCAAAGTTTTTGAATTTTACTGAACTCGATAAAAATCCAAAACTTATCGAAGAAAATTCGAGCAAAAACACAAAACTTGTTTGGCTTGAAACTCCCACTAATCCCACTCTTAAAGTTTTTGATATTCAAAAAATTGCGGCTATTTGCAAAAAAAACAAATGGCTTCTCTGTGTTGATAACACCTTTATGACTCCTGTTTTTCAAAAACCACTTTCACTCGGAGCAGATCTCGTTATTCATTCTCTCACCAAATACATTGGCGGACACAGCGATACAGTGGCGGGAGCCATTATTACTAACTATTCAAAGCTTGCCGATCAACTTTATATTGACCAAAACTCTGTGGGATCTATTTGCCCTCCATTTGACTCCTGGCTTTTATTGCGAAGCTTAAAAACACTTCCTGTGCGAATGCGTGCCCACCAAGAAAACGCGCTCTCTCTTGCAAGTTGGCTTGAGAACCATCCCAAAATTCAAAAAGTCATTTACCCTGGACTCAAATCTCACCCTCAACATTCTCTTGCCAAAAAACAGATGCTTGGTTTTGGAGGAATGCTCAGCTTCACTCTCAAAGGAAACCTTAAAACAGCAACTAAGTTTTTCAAAAAGCTACAACTTTTTACTCTTGCTGAATCACTCGGGGGTGTAGAGAGCCTGATTGAGCACCCTGCTCTTATGACCCACGCAAGCCTACCCGTTAATGTCCGCAAAGAACTCGGTATCGAAGATACCTTTATTCGAATGAGTGTTGGCCTTGAAGATATTGAAGATCTAAAAAAAGACCTCGATCAAGCTCTTAGATAGTTTATTAATAAAGGCTTTTTATTTGTCTTAACAAAATCTTAATGATTCAAGAATTCGTTTTTTTTGACGAAAAAAACCTATGTCCCGGAAAAGTAGGAAGAGTGGTCAAATGCTCGTGGCGGTCATGATGATGGTGACCACTGTGATCATTATGTTTGGAATGACTGTTTCCATCGGACACCTTGTTCAATCAAAAATAAATCTTCAAAACTCGATAGATCTCTCAGCTATGAGTGCGGCCTCTGCTCAGGCTCGGCACATGAACACACTTTCTGTTGCGAACTATCGAATTCGAGCTTTACTCAAGTTTTTTTTACTTGATTCTTATGTAACGCAGTCTCGATTTGGAAAAAATTTTCAAACTCAAGTAGCTGGATCAATCAGCGAAGCTCCTATACAGAACCCTGTCACAACTCTGATCGTCTGCGAAATCAAAGAGGGTTTTCATCCGACACTGCCCGGAGAAACAGGTGGCACAGAATCCGGAGACCCCTGCCAACACGCTGGTACAAACTTTAAAATCACTCCCGTTATACCTTCCTTTTTTCCAGGTATTGATCCTGCTTATATAGCAATCAATATAGCGCTCATGAAAATTGCTCAACAATTTGCGGATGCCTGCGATCAATGGAGAGGATCTAATGCAGCCTGGGTTATGTGGGCTTTGGGAAGAGTTCGAGACAATACAGCGGAAGCAACAAAAGTTTTTGCTGATCAAACCCAAGATTTTGCGGAGGATCTCGGAAATGGCGGCCCTTTTCTTAAAGGCCCTGGTGGATTAGCTGCTAAAAATACGTTTTATTCAAATTTGCTGGGATCAACTTACGAAGCAGCACAGAGCGATCAATCTATTCTTTTTTTAAATAAAGCCTCAGAGCGTTCTCTTAAGTTCGACGATGATTTTGTAAGCATTGAAAAATCTATAGGACTTCCCTATATCGAATCTAAATTTAGCAATGGCTGCAGCATTGTTCCCAATGCTGGCGGTGCAAATGGAACTGCCAAAACGATGATCACGGGTGTTGCTCGCAAATCCCAAAAAATTGTTCAAGTTGCTCTTCTCTCATCTGCCATAAAATCTAAAATTCTTTTTTGGCCTCAAGGACTTGAACCAACTCTCGTTGCAGTGGCAGCTGCAAAACCCTTTGGCAGTCGCATAGGACCACCCAAAAGATATCTTGACGCCGAAGGGACATCAGGAAGCGGCTATGGAAATGTCACTCTTTTTCCTGGTGACGATGCTCGAGATATAACGACAGGAGGAGTGGGTCGAAGAAACTTTCTTGGCTATGCTTTTCGAAATTATCTTCCTGCTCCAGGAAGCGCCGTGAACGAACTTAGACCAACAGGAACTGGTGAAGAAGCCCACCTTCAACAGCTTGCTTTTAGCCCGTCCATTTTTGATAGCCTTTATTTCAGTGTTTTTGACTATGCCAATGAAGATTCAGATTTTTATGGTCCAGATGAACGCTTTCAATCTGAAAGGGTATCTAAAGGAATGGAAGACAGACGAGCATCCATGCCCAATCCCTATGTTTGGTTACAAGATTTGCCCACCGGCCAAGGAATGAATAAATATTTTAACAAAGAAGCTGTCACATCCGCTTGGTCACCCGATCTTGAAAAAAGAAGTGGGTACCAAATTAAACTTCTCTCGATCGAAAGCGCTTGTAAAAATAGTCAAAACAATTCGAGCGAAGAACCAACACTTATTAACCTTTGCAATACAGGGCAGGCCACTCTCTAATGAAAGCTCTTAAAAAGAAACCCCCATTTTCTGATCATTCCCAGGAGCAAACAAACACTCGCACGGAGATTTCGGATAATAGTGATTCAAAAATTGCTGACCTACTCAAAGAAGCCGAACAATCTGATCCTGCTTTGGTCGTGATTCAAGGCGAGCAATTGGGACAAGTTTTTCACCTTAAACAAGGCACCACAACTTTGGGAAGACACCCTGATTGCGACATCAACGTGAAGCAAAGAGCTGTGAGTTCTATTCACGCTGAATTTAAAGTTCTTCATGATGGATCAGTTTTACTAGCCGACAAAAACAGCACGAACGGTGTGATTTTGAATCAAAATAAAATTGATCGTCCCGTTTTATTGCGAGCAAATGATCTGATCAAAATTGGAAGCCAGGTTTTAAAGTTCTTAGATAAACAAGCAGACACAAAACTTTTAGAAAAAATTCAAGAGCAAGGAAAGATTGATGCGCTTACAGGCGTTTGGATGCGCGGAGCCCTCATGCAAGCTTTGCAATCCAGCTTTGACATAGCCAAAAAAGGTTATCCATTAAGTATTATTCTCTTGGATATTGATCACTTCAAAAAAATTAATGATACCTACGGACACCTTGCAGGCGATCACGTTTTAAAAGAAATCTGCCGAGTTCTCAAAGCTACCGGGTTAAGGAGCGAAGACGTCTTTGGTCGATTTGGGGGAGAAGAATTTATGCTTATTCTTCCGGACAGCTCACTGAAAATAGCCGAATCTATTGCAGAACGCATGAGACAAAATATCGAAAAACACGATTTCATCTACGACGAAAAAAAGATTTCTGTAACCTCTTCATTTGGAATTTGTGAGTGGACCGAGAGACACTTAACGCCTGAACAATTTATCGAAGAATGCGACCAAGCGCTCTATACTTCAAAAAGTTCTGGTAGAAACAAAGTGACTTGCTCCCGTAAATCGAGTTAAAATTTTATCTCATGAAACTCGACATTTCTGGATTAAAAAATGAACGCGTGCTCATGGAAGCCCCTGAAACACACAAGGATTCAAAAGCTGAACTCCTTAAACGCTTTGAGGAAACAGTTTTGAATGAAAAATCTCAAACAAGTTCTTACAGAAATCTTTCTAAATTAAAGCTCGATCAAGAAAAGTCTCTTCAGTTAGCAGAAAAATTTAGATCTCGTTTCAAAAGATTATTTTTGCTGGGCACAGGCGGCTCCTCATTAGGTGCTAAAGCTCTTTACACTGCGCTCAAGAATCACTGTGATCGAGAGCTTATTTGCATAGAAAACCTGGACGTCTCTGATCTTCCTCAAAAATTTACGACTGCTGACTTTAAAGAAAGTGCGGTCGTTGCCATTTCTAAAAGCGGTAACACCTTAGAAACCTTGTTGGCTCTTGCTTATTTTGAAGATCAATATAAAAAAAATTCTCTTTCGCTGAGTGATCACTTTGCAATTATCACCGATGCAGGGTCAAACTCTGCCATCACCCAATGGTCCAGCCAAAATAAAGTCGAGCAACTTTTTATGGATCCTCTTCTGGGGGGACGCTGGAGTGTGACTTCATCTGTAGGTGCCTTTCCTCTTGCGTTTGCAGGAGTTAACTTTAGACAATTTTTTTCAGGTATTGAGAGTGTTTATCAAAAAGGCCCGAACAATGAAGCTGTTGAATTTGCCTTACGGCTTTGCGACCTTGACCAAGCTCAATACCAACTTCACTCACTGTGGACTTACTCAAGCAAACTACGCGAAATCGGCGCATGGTGGAGACAACTTTGGAGTGAAAGCCTTGGCAAAGTGAGCCACGGAATCACAAAAGGATCTTTTGCTCTGCCGTGTGTGGGATCGATTGATCAACATTCTGTGCTTCAACAGCTATACGAAGGACATTCTGGAAGCTACACGGGCTTTATTTTTGTTCAAGAAAACGAAGCGGATCTTACGATTCAAAATCTTTCTCCTGCGATTGCTCAAAAATTTGCTTTCTGCCAAGGAAAGACATGGACCGAGATCAACAGAACCCAAGGCCTCGCTACTCTTCAATCTCTTTCGGAGCAAGGACGCCCCAGCTACACCCTTACTCTTGAATCTATTGACGAAAAGAGTCTTGGAAGCCTTTTTGCTTTTTGGATGGATATCGTGGCGCTTACAGGTTGTGGCCTAAAAATAAACCCTTTCGACCAACCAGGGGTCGAAAGGGCTAAAAAGATTTTTAATACTTTATTTTAAAATTTTTATATTAATTTATTATTTGTGAGGAGGTGGATTCTCAGTTCCAATTCCTGTAGGTATTTGTAAGATCCCAGCACCAGCATCTTTAACTCCTCTTGTAACCTTATTCCACCCCTGAGTGATATTCTCACCCTTATTAAAAATAGTTGATCCCACCAAAATAGCGGCACCAATAGAAATAGCAACGACTGCAAGAGGCTTCATTGCATATGCTTGAGGAAGAAGAGCCTGATCTAGAAAAGAAACCTTTTCATTCATAACTAAGTCTTTGATGCGACTTACGTTCGACTCAAGAGTGGCTTTCATGTCGTACTCAAAATCTCTTCCATTAAAACTATATTTGTTATTTCCTAAAACCTTAGCTGTAAAAAGAAGAGTTCCGGATTTTTTATCAAAACACTCGTAAGCATCGCCCTTCACTTTAACAATAGGAAATTCACTTAGCTGAGAAACCAAAGAATCAATAAACTTTTTATCTTGCATCTCAAAACGAGGATTATAGCTAATTTTCATTTTCTTCATTTCACGATCAACATCGGAAGGCGTTTTGAGAGTAGGCCAATTCTTAGCCGTGCGATTCCAACTTGCGACAAGTTTCGTATCAACTATCCCTTTAGTGTTACCTTGATTAGCTTCCGCGAAAAGTGATGCGGGAAACGCAACAGAGGCCATTATTGTTCCTGTTAAGATTTTAGAAACTAAATTCATTCTCATAAGAACAAGAATAAACGATTTCTTGCTACTCAGAGGAACTAATTTCGTTAAAAAAACGTTAAAAAAAGCGTCAAAAATCCATCCAAGGCCTGTCATTCCCACAACAATTTGAGATCCTATAAAGGCATGAACAATTTACTAAAAACTTTCTCATTGATCGCACTCATCTGCACCTCTGCACTCCATGCCTCTGTTGCAAAAAAACCCTCAAATCTAAATGCCGATTACAAAAAACTCCAAATGCACATCAATGAGTTCAATAAAATTAGCCTTCAATTTAATCAAAGCAAAGACATGAATAAAATCGATCAACTCATTTCAAACCTAGAAACTTTTACAGAGAGAAAAATGAGTTTTATTGAAAAACAATTCATCAAAGCAGAATTTTCACGAATGGAGAGTATGCCTGTTGCGGAACTTTCTCCTCAAGAAATTAAATTCTATGACGAGACTGACTCCAAAAAAGAAGTGTTTTTGAGTATGCAAATTGTTGACGCTGAAAAAAACCTCTTTAAGTATAACAACAAAGTTTTTGAGCTTAATCCCACCTTGCCCATACAGGACAACCTCAAAGTTCTTATAAACGGACTCATAGCAGCGTCTAATTAAAATGTTATTTTCTTAACCAAAAATTCACACAAAAAAGATAAATAAAATTACATTTTTGAATCTAAAACTGCGAAAATATAAGTATGCGTTTTTTGCTTGCCCTCTTTATGGGTGTATTTCTTATTCAAAATAGTTTCGGTCAATCAAGTAGTCTTGTTACGCAAGCAAACTCCACACAAGATGCCGCCGATCTTCGTCGAGAACAGCAGCTTCAACTTGAAAGCTTGATTGCAAACGCCGAAAACGAGGCCAACAGACAAAAACTTGATTTACAAAATCAATATGCCGCTCTTCAAGTACAACTCTCACAATGCGGCACTGAAAAAAGTATTGCAAACATTCAAGGCCAAAAAGATGCAGACGATAAAAGAACAAATGCGCAAACAAATGCTCTCCAACAAGGTGTTGGAGGCGTAGCCCCTCTTCTAGGTGGAATCAAAGATATGTACCAAGGAGCCAAAGGAAAGGCTGATGAAGAAATAAAGTCTGCAGTAGATACTTACAATCAATCTAATTCTCCATCTAATTTTAGCCACAGCAACAGCTCAAACACTAGCTCAAAACCAACAGCTTCTCCTCAGGGAACAACTGCCTCCAATCCTGCTTTAGTGACCTGTACGACTACTCGAATGTCTTCAGACGGTAAAAACGTAGCTAACGTTTTGAGGGATATTAACGTCAAGATGGCTCAAAACATTCCTAATACACCAGGCTTTAATCAAGGTTGTTATGCAAAATTGGCCCATTTAAAAAGTCTTGCTGAAGAAGCAAAAGATACTATTCAAAAAGCAGAACAACAAAAAGCTCAAGTTGGTCAAGGGCTTGCACAAACAGCCGCTGCAGCTGCGCAACTAGGTTTAACAGGATATTTAATGAATCAAGGTAAAAAAGGAGCGGAAAACGATCTTAAAGCAGCAACTCAAATGGGTGATTTACGATATGAAGCTTGTGCTGAGGGTATCAAAAGCCAAGCCGATGCGATTCAACGACAAATTGATGCGATCAATGCACAACTTGCAAGCGACATTGACCGTCTTCGAAAACAATTTGCTGCAAAAAGAGTAGACATTGCTGCAAACGACTCTAACGGTCTTCCTGTTGCTGAAGATACAAATATTGGCGTTAGTGAATTAAGTGGAGGAGGTATTGCTTCCTCAAACCTAAACTCAAAAAATCCCTTTGCGCCTAATAATAAAAAAAACCTAAGTGGTAGTGGCGGAAATTTTGGAGGTCCAGGATCGGGTGGCAGCTTAAGTGGAGCCAATGGAGGCGTTGGATGGGACTTTAAAAATCCAAATGACACTACTGATCCAAACCAATTTCAAGGCCTCCCCAGTCAACCTGATAGTGGAACTCTTGCAAGTGGAGGAGATGGAACCGGGGGAGGAATTCCCTCAGGCGATAACCCTTTTGGAGATCCCATGATGCCTGGCGAAGAAGATCCCTTTGCCAACGTTGGCCCCGAGGGCGCAAAACAACTCACAAGTTATGGCAACGGATTTATGGAACTTGCACGACTTACCCACCGCAGAGTCTACGCTCATCTTGGTGAATTACTTGGTGGAACAGGTACAAGCAAAAGTCCTCAAATTACCAATAAAGAAAATAAAAATCCCGAACGAACGATTACTTCTACAAAAAACTAAGTGTGCTTTATTTATTCTTCAAGATTGCGACAACATTCGTAAGTCGCTCACCTTTTAGATTGTTAAAATTTAAATTCATCTTGATCTGATCTTCTTTTTGATCAGCGATTTCAATCATCGCTTCATACTCATCACCAATCAAAACATATTGATGAAAGCGACACTTTGTCTCAGTTACATTCCAAGACTGACCATTTTTTTCATTAAAATCCTTCAACCAAAGATCTAAGCAACGCAACAAATAGCTATAGACGAACATGCCGTGAGCAATGGGCCCCTGCAAGCCCATTTCTTTTGCAACCGCATCGTTTTGATGAATAGGATTGGGATCTCCCGCTACTTCAGCAAACATTTTTATGGTTTCAAGATTTACAAAATATTTCATTCCTTGATACCTCGAACAATGACAGTTCCCTCAGCGATCGCATAAATGTCACCTTGGCAGGAATAAACATTTTTAAGTTCTAAAAAAGTCACAAGATCCCCACCGAGTTTTCGAGACATAACCTTAGCGATTGAAACTGTTGAGGTAAGCTGATCACCCACTTTGAGAGACTTAAAATACTGAAAGGTCTGGGAGACGTGCAGCAACTGCTTTAAAGAAATCCCTAGATCTGCAAAAACTTTAAACTCACCCTCCCTCAAACATCCATAAAAAGAATGAGGTAACTCTCCGCTTGCTTCATACGGATAAGAAAGAGTTTTAAAATATTTCTCCACCCACTCTTTTGTGACAAGAATCTCGATCTCGGGGTATCGACGATTCACAAGTTCAGGGGTTAGAAGAGAAGTCTGTGTTGGCACGATTCAAAAAAGTTAGTCAATTTTGTTCATCTTTTCTAGGGCTGAGCCGCTGCGCACGCTTAAGTTTTTTGAGTTTTGTATGTTTTTTGCAAATACACACCAATCGTTTTCAATTAAATGCCTCACCGCTCTTTTTTTATAGTGCATATGACACCCTTACACTGCCCCTTCCCCAAGCTCACCTCCTAAACCTTGAGGGAATCGCAAGCTTCTCCTCACGACTTATTAAGCAAAACTATGAGGCGACCGGAGTCTTTGCTTTCACTCATAATTCGCAAGTTCTTTTACATGGTTTTTATATTGCTCCTTCTTTTTTCAGAAACACTGCTCAAACTCAAGAAGAAGTTACCTACCTCGGCACCCAGGGTTGGGCAGTTTCTATAGGTCGCGCCAACATCAGTTATCCCCAATCAACCTACCGCGGCTTTGTTCAACTGACCTATCGACAAACAAAAGCTGATTCTTTGGATTCTCGAAACCAAGAACTTGTTTCAGAACTTCAACTTCCAGAACCTTATCAAGAAAGAAAATCTCTTCTGTTAACAATAGGAACAGCAACCACTCATACAGATTTAGTTTCACAAAAAAAACCGTTGCTTGATTCTGAAATCTTAATCTCTTTGCGTTACGACTATGAAAAAGGAAATTTTTTTTCGTGGTTAAAAGGCTCCGTTTTTTATACGAGCTTCGTCGATATTGGAGCAACGGGTGGATGGTACAAGCTCTTTAACGAAATTGGGAGCGGAACCAACAGTAGTGTGACAGATGCTTTTCTTATGGGGCCCAGAATTCGCGGACGTATTTTGAAAAATCATCTCGGCATAGATTCTTCTTTTATATGGCCTCTCTACAGAAGCTTTGATGGAAAAGCTTTGTTTACATCCCCTCGATTTGACGTGTCAGTGGTGATGAGTTTTTGATATTTAAACAATTAATTACATTTTACTGGCTGACCCTGAGTTTAGAAATTCTTAGTTGAACAGAAATCTTCTCGCGCCATTCTTGCAATTCGGGAATCACAAGAGCATCTATTTCTTGGTGATTATTTTCTAAAAATTTTTGGCAAAGTTCTTCAAAGCCAAATCCGATGACAGACCCAAAATTTCCAAACTTCCATTTTACATGACGCTCTTTCATCACTGTACGATCAGAAAGCCTTAATCTTGAAACACAAAAAAGAGGCTGCGGGTTTGAGCGACCCCAAGGCCCTCCCAAGCTCAAGCGTTGCACATCTTCAATTGTGGGAAGATTTTCGATGTATCCATCAAAATCAATGGTTCGCCCCAAAGCACCACTCGATGAAAAATCCATCGTCCGGATGTAAGCTTCAAAGTGGCTGAGCTTTTCAGCATTGATTTCTAAGCCAGCCGCCTCCGCATGACCGCCAAATTTAACAAGTATGGAGCGCGCTCCCTCTAAAAAAGAAAGACAATGAAATCCCACCGGGCAACGCATGGAACCCCTAAAAGTTCCTTGATGTGTTTTTGAAAGAACAATTGTGGGCAAATAAAATTCGTCGACGAGGCGTGCAGCCACTATTCCCAACACACCCTCTACCCAACCTTCGCCATAAACACACAAAACTTTTTGCTCAGACTGCGCTTGCTTCCAAGCTTGTTCTTGAGCTTCTTTTAAAACAACGGCCTGAGAGGCCACTCGATCCGCATTCAAAGCTTCAACGTCGCTTAAAGCTAAATGGGCTTCCTCAAGAGAGGGCGCCTGCAAAAGCCTCAAAGCTTTTTCCACCTGTCCCATTCGACTAGCGGCATTGAGTTTGGGCGCAACCGTAAATGCGATATCTCTCGCATCCAAATCTTTTGTGATCGAAGAAGTCAAAAGCCTCAAGCCTGGACGACCCTTTTGCGGCCATCGCTTTAAGCCTTCTCTGACAAGAGCACGATTCACAGGGGTTAATTCCATTTGGTCGGCAACAGTGGCAAGCGCCACGAGATCCAAAAAATCATCAAGTTTGATTTCTTTTTTGAGCTTGGCCTTAATACCTGCACATAAAAAAAACATCACAGCTGTTCCACACAGCATTCCCAACTCAGACTGACAATCTCCTTGATTAGGATTCACAATATAGGAAGTCTCTGGAAGCATTGGCCCTGGTAGATGATGATCAGTGATCACAAAAGGAATGTTTTTTTTCTGAAGCCACTCTGCGGGCTCAACGGCTGTAATTCCCGAATCGACTGTCAAAACTAAATCAAAAGCAAAATCTTTATAAATTCTCTCAAGCGCCGAGACATGCACACCATATCCCTCATCAAAACGATGGGGCTGATAACAAAGAAAATTCTCAAAAGAGATTTTCTTAAAAAAATCACTCGCAAGCGTGAGACCCGACATTCCATCCACATCGTAGTCTCCGTAAATAAGGATTTTTTTATTTTGCAAAATAAACTGAGCAATTAATTCTGCAGAAGATTCTAAGTTTTTAAGACTAAAAGGTGAGGGCAAAAGTGAAAGCTTAGGATTTAGAAAATTCTTAACATCATCTAAACTTAGCAAACCACGAGCAGACAACAGCTTTCCAAGCAAAAGACCAAACTCTTTTTCATAAACTTGAGAAAGCTCCGCATTATGAAGCCCCTCTCGAAGCCTCCAATGCTCCCGTTCAGTCATGAACTTTGTCTCTTACAAAAACAGACAAAGCTCATTAAGCTTTTGCGGCTTTCATTTTATTAGAACGAAGTTTTTTAGAATCATCTTTTTTTGGAGAAGAACTTGTTGAAGCAGAAGTTCCCCAATATTTGTCACCCCACAAATAAAGAGGAGCGGCAACGAAGATAGAACTATAAGTTCCCACTAAGATTCCCACAAATAAAGTCATCGAAAAATCACGAAGTGTCACTCCGCCAACAAAATACAAAATCGCCAAACTTACCAAAGAGATCGCAGCTGTAATCATCGTTCGCGAAAGTGTGGAATTGACCGCGTAATCAATCAAAGCAGCTTTTGTTCGCCCAATCATAGAATGCTCCACCTCACGAATTCGGTCGAATACGACCACCGTATCGTTGATCGAGTAACCTGCTAGCGTGAGCAAGGCTGCCACAACTTCTGTGGAAATTTCTGTTTTCGAAAAAATCAAAAAGCCACACGTCAAAAGCAAGTCGTGAACAACGGCAATCATGGCACCCGGTGCAAAGCGAGCATCAAAACGCAAATAAATATAAAGAGTGATCAAAAGAGCGGTGTAAATCAAAGACCATAAAGCAGCATGCCTTAATTCACCACCTACTTTAGGACCAACCGTATCAAGTTTCGAAATAGTCCACTCGGAATTTTTCGTCCCAAATTTCGCGAGACCTTCTTCAAAAGCTTTCGCAACACTTTCTTTGTTTTCTGAAATACCGATGATCAAAAATTCTTTTTTATATTCAGACTGTCCTTGCTTATTTTCAACTTCAACAATCGACAAACCCGGAACTTTATCATTTAGCACATCACGGATTTGCAAAGTGTTAACTTGAGCATCTTTAAATCCAACAACCGCCTCGGTTCCCCCACGAAAATCGATTCCGTACTTGAAGCCAGGCTTCATAAACATCGCAAAAAGACAGACCAAAGAAATAATAACCGAAACCGTTACGACATATTTAAAAGATTTAGCAAATTGAAAATTCAGTTTTTTCGGATCAAATAATTCCATGGTTTTTAAGCTCCTGCTTTCAATTCAGTTAATTCTCTTTGGCTAAGACCGATACTTAACTTGGTCTTATTTCTCATGAAGACCAAGAAAAGAGTTTTTGCATAATAAGTCGCCATTAAAACGTTCACAATAATACCCACAATAAGAGTGAGGGCGAATCCACGAATACTTCCCGTACCAAAGTTCAAAAGCACCAACGCTCCAATAATAGTTGTGATGTTTGAATCAAAGATTGCCGAAAAGGCTCGATCAAAACCTACTTCGATCACTTGATTCACGCTCTTGCCTGTTCGCATTTCTTCGCGCATACGCTCAAAAATAATGACAAGTGCATCGACCGCCATAGCAAACGTCAGCACGATTCCCGCAATACCAGGCAAGGTCAACGTTGCGTGGAGCGATCCCAAGAAGGCAAACACAAGAGCCACGTTTACCAGCGTAATCACAGCAGCAAGCAAACCCGAAACTCCGTAGTAAAGAATCATCCACAAGAGGACGACTCCAAAACTGAGCATAAGAGAAGCCTTACCCGCTTCAATCGCATCGCGACCGATACTGGGACCAATCACGCGCTCTTCTTGCACTTCGATAGAAGCTGGCAATGCTCCCGCTCTTAAGACGATCGCAAGATCTTGTCCTTCTTTCATAGCTTGATCAGCAGATGCAGAAGAGCCCAAGGTGATACGTCCAGAGTCTCCAATAGCTGATTGAAGTACCGGATAGCTCTTCACCACTCCATCAAGGACAATTGCCATGTAATGACCTACAAAACGACCTGTAAATTGTTCAAAGTTTTTAGCAGAAGATGGATTAATTCTAAAAACAACTTCTGGTCGCTCCATTCCAAAACCTCGACCACCTCCATCTTGACCCATAGACACTCTCGCTTCTTCAATTGATTCTCCGGAGAAAACATCTTTTGAAGAAAGCAAAATAGGAATGTATTTCGTTTTATTCACTTCGTTGGGATCGTTTTGCTTTTCAAAAGCGATAAACGAATCAGCAGGAATTTTTCCTTTCAAATCTGCATTCACACGCTCTCTATATTCAGAAAACTGCTTAAATGTTTCTTTATTATATTTACCTGCACTTTCAGCAGCTGTAATTTTTGTATTGAGATCCTCTCTTTGAGCCGCCATACAATCGGATTTAGCTTCATCACAACCCGCAACTATGTGAAAATTTAATTGAGCTGTTTGCCCAATGAGTGCCTTCAAACGCTCAGGTTCTTTTGCTCCCGGAAATTGCACAAGAATTTGATCATTACCTTTTTTCGAAATAATCGGCTCAGCCACACCAAACTCGTCGATACGATTTCGGATAGTTTGAATACTTTGCTCTCTGGCCCTGTCACGTACTTGCTCATCAGCCAGAGAAGTCATGCGAATAAATTCGCTTTGCCCAAGAGGACTTAGCATCTCAAGAGTCCCTGCCCAATTGTCTTTGACTGATTTCACAAACTTTTTGCGATCCTCTTCAGATCCCAATTTAATTTCTAACTCACCCTTATCTTCGTGAGGAATCACACTCACGACATTGACTCCTTCGTCTTTGAGAGATTTCTCAAGCGATCTTCCGTAGGAAGAAAGCTGATTTTTAGAAACCTTATCGAGGTCCACACCTAAAACCATATGAACTCCGCCCTTCAAATCCAGACCGAGCCTCATCGCTGTATCGACAAATCCTGAGGGGAGTTTTTCTGCCTCGGGATTCCAAAGGCTATAAACAGTTGGAGCTAAAAGATAAAAAGACAAAACAGTAAGGATGCCGCAAACCCATGCTCTAAATTTTAAATTTGAATTCATGTTGCAGATCCTTCAAGATTTTTAAGATCGTTCAATTTTGAATTCACTTGGTTGCGAAGCATTTTGATTTCGGTTCCAGGAGAAATTTCAAGAGTCACAACTCGCTCATTTAATCCGGCAACTTTTCCAATGATTCCACTTGTGGTGACCACTTCGTCACCTTTAGAGAGACCTTTTTGGAATTCTTGAATTTGTTTTTGTTGCTTTTTTTGAGGTGCAATCAAAACAAAATACAAAAGACCAAAGATCATGATCATCATCGGCAACTGCATCATGAACGGACTTGCAGGTGGCTTTGCGCCTGGCACGGCTGGAGTTCCAATCGAAGGACCTGCAGCTTCCTGAGCTAAAAGAAGTGCTGAGGGCAAGCTTGTTAAAAGAAAGGTAAGAAAACGAGCATATGATTTTCGCATCCTTTAAGAATTAAGTGGCTCCCCCGCATTTGTCTAGAGAGGCTAGAGTTTTAAAGAAACTAACGCGGCGTAGCGGCACTTCCCACTCGCTCACCCCAAGCCGCAAAACACTTTTCTTTAAATGAGGCAAAGGTCTTGGATTCGATGCTCGCACGAACTTTTTTCATAAGATTCAAATAGAAAGCAATGTTGTGCATGCTTCCTAAAATTCCACCGTTGATTTCGTTCGTATGATAGAGATGACGAAGGTAACTCTTTTCGTAATTTTTGCAGGTAAAACAATCGCAATCGGAATCAAGAGGCTCACTCGAGAGAGCGTATTGTTCATTTTTGATTCGAACTACTCCACGACTTGTAAACAAACTTCCATTGCGAGCATTTCGAGTGGGCATCACGCAATCAAACATATCCACACCCGTCTCGACCGCCTCGAGCAAATCCCACGGCGTTCCCACACCCATTAAATATCGTGGTTTTTCCTCAGGAAAATGATGAGTCACTTGCTTGAGAAGGGCGTACATATCTTCGGGCTTTTCTCCCACGCTCAAACCCCCAAGAGCTAAACCCTCAAAACTTCGGCCATTTTCTTTGAGTTCGGCAAGTGCTTCCAAATGGCGCAATCTGATAGAAGCATCAAGCCCACCCTGAACAATTCCAAATAAAGCATTATCGCTTTTCTTGGCTCTCAGAGCACGAGCCGCCCAACGAGTTGTTTGATCACAGGCAAAACGTAGCTCTTCATGAGTGGCGGGAAGAGCCGGGCACACATCGAGAATCATCATGATTGAAGCTCCAATCGCCTCTTGAATCTCGATTGAAAGTTCTGGAGTCAGGGTTGCCCGTAAACCATCTAAATGATTCTGAAAATCCACACCCTCTTCGCGAATCTCACGAAGCTTTGCGAGTGAAAAAACCTGAAATCCGCCACTATCAGTGAGCAGGGAATGAGGCCACTTTGCCCATTTTCGCACACCCCCTACGCTTTTTAAAACGTTCAGCCCAGGACGCAGCCAGAGGTGATAAGTATTGGCGAGAATAATCTCAGCTCCCATATCCAAAAGATCGCGAGACAAAAGTCCCTTCAAAGCTCCCGCAGTTCCTACGGGCATGAAGACGGGAGTTTGCACGACACCATGAATTGTGTGCATCGTGGCGCGACGAGCCTGTCCGTCTTTTGAGTGAACTTGAAATTGAAAACTCATATGGGAAAAGCCAAGTAAACAGCCTCTATTGCCCCTTGTCAAAAGCGACTTTTTGAAGTTTTAAATTATTAAGGACTTTAGAGATGCTCTCTCTACTAAGTTATTGTAACCTTTGGCCCAAAGAGGAAGAATATATGAAAAAAAACATGAGACACTTTATCGGCGTACTTGGTCTTACGTTCGCCCTTTTATTTACCTTTTCTAGTTGTACAAAATCTGGTGGTTCTTCTGCGAACGGAAAAAAAATCCTTCGTCTAGGGAACGGTTCTGAACTTCAAGATATTGATCCCCATACTGTTACGGGTGTTCCTGAACACAATGTGATATCCGCTCTTTTTGAAGGTTTAATTGTTCCTCACCCCGAAACGCTTGAGCCTCAACCTGGTGTTGCAGAATCTTGGACAATTTCTAAAGACCAAAAAATTTATACCTTTAAAATTCGTGAAACAGCGAAGTGGAGTAATGGCGATAAAATAACAGCTGAGGATTATATTTTTTCTTGGAAGCGTATGCTTTCTCCAAAATTAGGTGCGGAATATGCCTACATGCTCTTTCCTGTGAAAAACGCAGAAGAATACAGCAAAGGAACTCTCAAAGATTTTTCACAAGTTGGAGTCAAAGCAAAAAACCCTCTCACTCTTGAAATCTCACTCAAAGCGCCTACTCCCTACTTCCTTGCTCTTCTGATGCATTATTCAACCTACGCGGTTCATAAGCCAACAATCGAAAAATTCAATGCAATGGAATCTCGTGGAACCAAATGGACGCGTCCTGAAAATTTTGTGGGCAATGGTCCTTTTAAGCTTACAAAGTGGGATCTCAACAAAGTTCTTTTGGTCGAAAGAAATTCCAACTACTGGAACAATCAAATCACCAAGCTCGATGGAATTAGCTTTCACCCCGTTGAACTTGCTCAAACTGAAGAGCGAATGTACCGTTCTGGGGAACTCGACAAAACAAATAGTGTTCCGACGCACAAAATTGATAACTATAGAAAAGATCGTCCCAAAGAATTTATAAATGCTCCCTACCTGGGAACTTACTTCTATCGAATCAACACGACTCGTCCGCAACTCAAAGACGCTCGTGTTCGCAAGGCACTTTCTATGTCGATTGATCGTCAAGCAATTGTGGAACGCGTGACTAAAGCAGGAGAAATTCCTGCAAAAGCTTTCACACCTCCCAACACTGGCGGTTATACTTCTAAGACAGAAATTAAGTATGATATTGCAGGAGCAAAAAAACTTTTAGCAGAAGCAGGCTTTGCTGAGGGAAAAGGCTTTAAGGGCGTTGAAATTCTCTACAACACCCTCGAAGCTCACCGCTCGATTGCTGAATCTATTCAGCAAATGTGGAAAGTGAACCTTGGAATTGATGTGACCCTGAAAAACCAAGAATGGAAAGTCTACATCGATTCTCAACACAAGAAAGATTACGACATTGCACGTGCTGGATGGATTGGAGATTATTCTGACCCCAACTCTTTCCTCGATATGTGGACAACAGACAACGGAAACAACGACACAGGTTTTGCGAACAAAAAATATGATTCACTCATAAGAACAGCAAACATGACCGGTGATTCCGCAAAACGCCTCGATCTTTTTAATCAAGCTGAAGAAATTCTCTTAACTGAATTGCCCATCATTCCGATTTACACGTACACGATTAAGTACTTGCTCAACGAACGCGTTGTGGGCTGGAAAACCAACATCCTCGATTTTCACCCCTACCAGTACTTAGACATTAAATAAATTAAAACGAAGAGAGCGTTGAAGTGCTAAAATATTCCATCAAAAGATTACTAGGGTCGATCCCTGTCCTGTTAATTGTCATCACCTTATCTTTTCTCATCATGCGCGCCACTCCAGGCGGGCCTTTCGACAAAGAAAAAAAAGTCACTCCCGAAGTGATGGCGGCCTTGAACGCTCAATACAAACTTGATCAACCCCTGTATGTGCAATATTGGGATACTCTCACAAACATTTTACAGGGTGACCTAGGTCCTTCATTTCGATATCCTGGTCGGACTGTTAACGAAATGATTTTTGAAGGGCTGCCCGCAACTGTTGAATTGGGTTGCTACGCTTTGATCATTGCTCTTCTCTTAGGAATCACCTCAGGAATTATTGCCGCTCTCAAAAAAAACACATGGCTTGATTATTTGCCTATGACACTTTCTATGGCAGGAATTTGCGTGCCCTCTTTCTTGCTAGGCCCTGTTTTGGTTTTAATTTTCTCAATTCATTTTAACTGGCTGCCTGTTTCGGGCTGGGATTCTTTTGCGCACAAAATCCTTCCCTCCATCACACTGGGAGCGGCATATGCAGCTTTCGTGTCTCGTCTTTCAAGAGGTGGGATGCTCGAAATTCTGTCTCAAGATTTTATTCGAACCGCTCGGGCAAAAGGTGCCTCTGAATCACAAGTTATTATAAAACACGCTCTCAAAGGCGGAATGTTTCCTGTGATTTCTTTCTTAGGACCAGCGATTGCTGGATTGCTTTCTGGATCTTTTGTCACTGAATCTATTTTTCAAATCCCAGGATTAGGTCGCTACTACGTTCAAGCCGCTTTTAATCGCGATTACACAATGATTATGGGAACCACCGTTTTCTTGGCGGCTCTTATAATTTTTTTCAATTTAGTTTCAGACGTGATGTTGATTTGGGTTAACCCCAAACTCAACTTTGATAAGGGGCAATCATGAGCGAAGCCGTTCTCACTCTTAACGGACAAGAAGAAATCGAAAAGGGTCGCTCCCTTTGGCAAGATGCATGGTCTCGTTTATCTAAGAACAAAGCCGCTATGGTGGGAGCTTTTCTCCTATTAGCCTTTGTGATTTTAGCTATCATCGCACCTTGGATTGCGCCCTACTCTTATGATGCTCAAGATTTGAACATCGGCCCCCAATCTCCCAGCTCAGCACATTGGTTTGGAACAGACATTCTAGGTCGCGACATGTACACGCGTATTCTTTACGGCGGCCGGATTTCATTAATGGTCGGATTCTTAGCCACTTTTGTCTCTCTTGTAATTGGAGTTTTGTGGGGAACCATTGCGGGCTTTGTGGGAGGTCGCACAGATTCCATCATGATGCGAATCGTAGACATCATGTATGCGATTCCCTTTATCCTTCTTGTGATATTGCTCATGGTGTTTGTGAACACACGAGACAATACAAATAACCTTCTTTTGCTTTTTATTGCGATTGGCGCCACAGAGTGGCTCACAATGGCTCGTATTGTTCGCGGGCAAGTGATGGGTATTCGCAAGCAAGAATTTATTGAGGCTTGTTACTCAATGGGAATCTCGAATAGAAAAATTATTTTTAAACATCTTATCCCCAACGTACTCGGGCCCATTATTGTTTACGCAACTCTTACTGTTCCAACAGTCATGCTCACCGAAGCTTTTTTAAGTTTCTTGGGCTTAGGCGTGCAACCTCCGATGAGCTCATGGGGTCTGCTCATCAGTAGTGGAGTTGAAAACATGGAAGAATACCCCTGGCTTTTGATTTATCCAGGGCTTACTTTTTCGCTGACTCTTTTTTCTTTAAATTTCTTAGGTGACGGACTTCGAGATGCGCTCGATCCAAAGGCCTCAAAGGATTGATATGTTAGAAGTCAAAGATTTAAAAACTTACTTTTACACTCGTAATGGAGTGTACCGTGCTGTTGAGGGAATTTCTTTTTCAGTTAAACGTGGTGAAGTCTTGGGAATTGTGGGCGAATCTGGCTCAGGCAAAAGTGTGTCTCAATATTCACTCTTAAGACTCATCCCCACACCACCCGGAAAAATAGTCGGAGGCACCGCCACTTTTGATGGAGTAGATCTTTTAAGTTGCTCGAAAGAAGAATTACAAAAAATTCGCGGCAAAAAAATCTCCATGATCTTTCAAGATCCCATGACCTGTCTCAATCCCTACATGACGATTGGCGACCAAATCATGGAACCGCTTTTTATTCACGACAAAATCTCCAAGGAAGAAGCCGTAAAAAAAGCAAAAAATGCCTTAGAAGAAGTGGGCATCCAAGATGCACTCAATAGACTCAAAGCCTATCCACATGAGCTTTCAGGAGGCATGCGCCAACGCGTGATGATTGCCATGGCTCTTATCACTGAGCCCGAGTTACTTATTGCCGATGAGCCAACCACAGCACTGGACGTCACGGTTCAAGCGCAAATCCTCGACTTAATAAAAGCTCTTCAAAAGAAGAAAAATACAGGAGTAATCTTTATTACGCATGACTTAGGCGTGATTGCAGGAATCGCAGATCGCGTGATGGTCATGTACGCAGGTCAGGTTGTTGAAACCGCACCCACGGCTCAACTTTTTGAAAAACCCTCTCACCCCTACACTCGAGCGCTTTTGAGCAGCAGTCCTGCTCTTCACGCACGTGGAGAAAGATTGAAAACCATTTCCGGATTGCCTCCTGATCTTTCAAAAGAGATCAAAGGATGCGCTTTTGCTCCTCGCTGCCCCGAAAAAAATAGTCGCGACTGCGGAGAACAAAGACCTCAGCTCGTAGAGCTTTATAAAGATCACTATGTGTCTAATTGCTCAGCGTGCATTCACGGGGCTTCAGTATGAATTTTTTAGAAGTTAAAAATCTCAAAACACATTTTCCTATTCAAAAAGGCGGTTTTTTCTCAAAGACTGTAGCAACCGTTAAAGCCGTTGATGGAGTTTCTCTTACGCTTAAGCAAGGAGAGGTATTAGGCCTTGTGGGAGAATCTGGGTGCGGTAAATCAACATTGGGCCGATCGATTCTTCGATTGATTGAACCCACAAGTGGAGAAATTGTTTTTGACGGAAAAGAAATTTCTTCTATGGACCCTAAAGCTTTGCGCAAGGAACGTCCTCAGTTCCAGATGATCTTCCAGGATCCTTACGCCTCGCTTGATCCACGAATGACAGTGTTCGATACCCTTTCAGAGCCGTTGCTTTTTCACAACATCGTTGAAAAAAAAGAGGTCGAAAAAGAAGTTCATCGACTTATGAAAATGGTGGGCCTTGCTCCTCGATTCATACACAAATACCCTCATGAATTCTCAGGTGGTCAGCGCCAACGTATCGCGATTGCGCGCGCTTTAGCCCTAAGACCCAAATTAATCATTGCGGACGAGCCTGTCTCTGCTCTTGATGTGTCGATTCAATCTCAAATTTTAAATTTGCTTATGGATCTGCGCAAAGAGCTCAACCTCACTATGATTTTCATCTCCCACGATTTAGGTGTGGTTAAATATCTCTGCGATCGCGTGGCTGTGATGTACCTTGGGAAAATCATCGAGCTTGCTAGTTCTGACGAACTCTATGAAAACCCACTGCATCCTTATACAAAAGCACTTTTGTCAGCGATTCCCTTGCCTGATCCTCAAGCCGAAAAAAAACGTGAGCGAATTATTCTGCAAGGTGATCCGCCTTCACCCATTAATCCTCCGCCAGGATGTTCTTTTGCGCCTCGTTGCCCTAAAAAATCATCTTCCTTGTGTGAAACAAAAGTGCCTCAATTAGTTGAGATTAAAAAAGATCATTGGGTCACCGATTGCCCCTGCAACGTTCCGGCGTAGGTTAAGCACCAATAAATGGATCATCAAAACTTGAGCGCCTTCCAAAGTTTTGCTCTTTTATTTGAGCGTCTTTCGCCACTCTTTTTATTATTAGCCATAGGCTTTTTTGCGGCTCGTGTTCTTAAGGTAACGCGTGAATCCCTTGCAAAGCTTGTGATCTATATCATTTCTCCGATTGTCTTTTTTGAGATTCTTGTGCGATCTCCTTTTAACGCTAAACTTTTTGCTCTACCCTTCGCCTATGCAGGACTTTGCTCTCTCCTTGGGATATTGACTTACAACATTTCAAAAAAATTCTTCCGCTCTCCTATGCGTAACCTATTGTCTTACGCTGGAGCCTCTGCCAACACGGGATACTTCGGCATTCCTGCCACTGCAATTTTACTCGGCGAAGACAAACTCGCCACAGCCATATTTGTGATCATTGGATACAACCTCTATGAATACACCACAGGTTTTTATATCGCAGCAAAGGGAACTTACGATTCTAAGGAAGCCCTCAAAAAAGTGCTCACGCTTCCATCTTTATGGATGTTTTTTTTATCGATGATTTTTTCGGCTTTGGGCTTCAACAAAATACCCGAGAATCTTCAACCTATTATTATGGGATTCAGGGGAACTTACTCAACACTTGGTCTTATGATGATCGGTCTGGGACTTGGAAGCATCAAAAGCTTTCGCCTACATTTTCGTTTCATCGCAACATGTTTACTCATTAAGCTTGTGGCTTTCCCGCTCTTTGCCATCGGCTTTATCTACTTAGATCGCTACACTTTGGGATTTTTAAATCGCGAACTCACAGAGATCCTTCTTCTTATGTCACTTGTCCCCATGGCTGCCAATGGAGTTGCGATTGCCACAGAACTTAAAATTCCCTCCGATGAAATCGCTCTCACAATTACATTGAGCACAATGATTTCTTTAATCTGGATTCCACTTTCTTGGACAACGTGGGTTCCTTTAATTTTGGGGAATTAAACTCTCTACGCCACCTTTCTACAGCAACCTAGCGCCACAAGCGTATAAACTGTCCCGAGGGAACCTGCTTACCACCTTGTTCAGGCATGAGCATTTCACCACCTTCAAAAGAAAATTTCTCAAGAGTAAGAATATCTGCAGCAAGATTTTTTAAAACTTCTGGAGAAAAACCTTGTGAATGCGAAGAGAAATGAAAAAGCCTGCAATCAGGAGAAAGGATTTTCTTCACCGCTCTTAAAAGAGGAAGAATATCTTCTTCAATTTTGAAAACTTCTTTATTCGGACCTCGACCAAATGAGGGTGGATCCATAATGATGCCATCATAAAAATTTCCACGTTTTGCTTCTCTCTCCAAAAAGAGTTTGCAGTCTTCCACAATAAAGCGAATAGAATTTTCAGGAACGCGATTTAAAGCCGCATTTTGCTTCGCCCAATCCACCACTCCTCTTGCCGCATCGACATGAGTCACCTGAGCACCTGCAAGTGCACAAGAAACAGAAGACGCACCTGTGTAGGCAAAAAGATTTAAAATCTTGAGGGGTTTGTCTTTGGGGGTAGAAGAAATTTTCTCATAAAACCAATCCCACTGAGGAGCTTGCTCAACAAAAAATCCTAGATGGCCAAAAGAAGTAAGTTTTGTTTTAAAAATAATTCTTCCAACTTTTGTAAACCAAAAATCAGGTAGCTTTGCTTTTAAATCCCAAGAACCTCCACCCTTCTCACTTCGTTGATGATAGGCGTGAATCTTTGTCCAATCCTTATTGTTTTTCTTCGACCAAAACGCCACTGCACATTGGCGATCGATCACAAAGTTACCCACTTTTTCGAGCTTACGTCCCTCGCCTGAATCCAGAAGAGAATAATCCCTCGCTCCTTCATTTTGAAATTGATCAAGAATCACTTCTATCGGCAAGCGATCATCACCCATTCCCTTGTTCATAACTTCAAACTTACGAGCTTTTTGTTTTGTATCTTTCATTATGGCCAATCCTTATATTTAGGAATTAAATTTTGTAAATCAACGGGAAGTGAATCCTTATACGTTAGCAGTTCTTGGCTCATTGGATGAGGCACCTCAAGAGCATAGGAGTGCAAAGCTGGTCTGCCAGGCTCTTTGATTTGAGCTTTATATTTTTGATCACCCAAAAGGGGATATCCCGCAGCTGAACATTGAACACGAATCTGATGCCCTCTTCCGGTTTCAAGAGTCACATAGAGAAGCGCAACATCTTTTGCGTGAAATTGAGCTTGAGCAAGTTTTTTGAATTCAAGTTTCGAAGCTTTCGCGCCTGAAGTTTCTTTGCTCACCACACGCACTTCATTTGTCTGTTCATTTTTGAGCAACCAATGCTCTAGAATTTGCGAAGAAGGAGGCATTCCCTCTACAAAAGCTAAATAGCTTCTCTTTAGTTTTCCTTTTTGAAGTGCATCTGTCAGTCTTTGAGCCGATTTTGTCCTCTTCGCTACAATCATAATTCCAGAGGTGTTTCTGTCTAAGCGGTGTATAAGACCTACATAATTGCGGCCCAAATACTTTCTTAAATAATCAACTAAATTATCATCGCCCGAGCTATCTCCCTGACTCAAAAGCCCCGCAGGCTTACTCAAAACAATCAAATGAGTATCCTCAAAAAGTATTCGAGGGGCCAAGGGCCCAAGCTCAGCTATATTCACAAACTCAGCGTAGCATTTCTATTTTTTGAGTCTTGCTGAATTTTAGCGCCTCCTGATAACCTAATGATCTATGGTCATTGGAATTGCAGGTGGAAGTGGCTCAGGCAAAACGACGTTTGCCAAAAGATTGCTCGAAATTGTGGGCCCTGAGCGTGGAATTATCCTTGGCCAAGATTCTTACTACAAAGATCAAAAAGAGGCCTTCAATAAAGACCCTCGCTCCGTAAACTTCGACCATCCGAGCGTGATCGACTTTGAACTTCTTACAAAGCACCTTCGGCTGTTAAAAGGCGGAAAAACTATCGAATGCCCTATCTACGACTACGTTGAACATGCTCGGCGCAAAGAGACCAAAACAATCACTCCTAAGCCCATTATTATTGTAGAAGGAATTTTAATTTTTACCGAAAAAGATCTTCTCACCGAGTTTGATCTTACTTTTTTCATGGAAGCCACCGAAGAACTTCGCTTGAGAAGACGCATCACTCGCGATCAAATAGAGCGAGGTCGCACAGAAGAAGAAACAAAAGAGCACTTCTATCGTTCTGTGAAGCCCATGCACGATCAATTCGTTCAACCGACAAAAATGCTCAGTCTTTATATAATTCAGACCTAAATTTATTTCGTTGCAGAATCTTCTTCGTACTTTTCTAACTCGGCATCATTTATCTGATAAGAAGCAGCGCCGTACTGACTTTTTGTTTCGGTGATTTCCAATTTTCCGTAAAGCCATGAAGGATTATAGACATCTTCAAAAGCAAGTTTGTTTTTAAGTCTTGCTTTGATGATCAGATTAGGGGGAGGAGGAGGAACGTGAATACACGCCTGCTCATTGGGCACAAAAAGGAATTCCTCTAAAACAGTTGTTCCATCTGTTAAGGGAACAATATAACCAGGAATGCGGACCATTTTGTTTTCAATCTCGCTTAAATTTCCTGCTTTTTTTCCCGATTTATAATCAAGTTGTACAAGTTCTTTCCAGTTTACCTCACGAAAAGAGACTCCATCCTTAGAGAAAGATTTCGAGCCATCATTTTGCAAATTAATCCGAGAGGAGTCGCCTAATTTATCATCTGCTTTTTGATCTATTTTCGATTTCAAATAAAACAATCCAGCCACTGCAAAACTAGAGAAAAATGCAATCAAAGCCCATCGAAGAGCTTTTTTTTCAACAAGCATTAAAAAACCATAGTCTAAAACAATCATAGGAAAAAGCGATAAAACCTTACAATAAATAATACTAAACTTTCATTTCTATGTTTGGTTTAGCATATTCCTTATACCTATAACCTAAAACACCCGCTAAAAAACCAACCCTTGAAGACAAAAACCATAATACACCTCTATAACCATAATTAAATCTTCTAAAAAAAAGCTCAATCCTCGGCCCCAAAATTTTTCCCAAAAACTTTGATGACTTATATGGAATAAGCCCAAATATGATAAATGGTGCCACAAAAAGCCCGATTAAGATGACATGAATAGAAATAAAAATCATCCACAATCTTAATAAAAAAGTAGATTTGCCTTTTTTGATTTTCAAAATTAAATCAACAGGGAAAGAGTAGCTGAATCTTCTTTTTAAAATCCATTTTAAAGTCATTCTCTCTTTAAACAGTTGGGCATAAACAACAGACAAAGAACAAAATTTAATTATAAAACCTTTATCAAAAATTTGCCTAAAAAACAAAACGTCCTCCCCACAGAATAAAGATAATGATTCATCAAAAAAGGGAACCTCCTTCAATACACTCATCCTAAAAAAAACATTGTAAGTGTATGCTTCTTTCAGATTTGTTCCGTTTTTATAGAACGGAAATTCAAAATATCCTCCTTCAACGATCCACCTAGGAGGACTTATTTCAAAAACTGGAACGAGGTGCCCAAATATAACATCAGCATTCCAATCTTGAAGAGCTCTTAATCCTTCTATCAACCATCTTTTATCTACAGTTTCATCATCATCTATCATTGCTATAACATCCGCATCTAAAGATTTTGAAACATGTAAAAGTTTATTTCTAACTTGAGGAATCCCTCTTTTGCTCTCCACTGAATATACCAAAGGAAACCGAAAGCCGCTTTTAAGCAATTCTTGAGTAACCGGTAATCCCGACTGATCTGGATCATTATCTACAATCACGACAGTTATTTTTATAGTTTTTGCTAAATCCACCAAGTCCAATCCGTTGATGGAAAGGAGAAGACTTCTTAGCTTATTGGGTCGCAAATAGGTTGCAGCACAAATACACACATGACTAACAGAATGATGATTTGCCACTTTTTATATTCTAACTCTCCTCACAAGAAACTCAATTTAAGAATAAGATAACAAAATAATAATTTACAAATACCTATCCGATTAATAACTGATCAAAGTTCCAAGCGTTATTTCTGTATCGCGCGAATAAAACTTACCTAATCGACCAAATCTTTCTTGAGTCCCGTCAGAGAAACCCGAATTAGAGAGCGTTAAATAAACGGCAGATTGAGATAAAATCTCATACGAAAAAGTCGTCGTAAGTGCGTAGGAATTTTGAATCCTACCTGAGCTTTTCAACTCAGAATCAGCCGAAAGTGCGACGCTCCAACCCAGTTTCTCAAAAGTCATACAATTTAACTCGAGAGCATGAAAAAAAAGCCATTCCGTAACACTTTGACCGGCAACATCTGTCTTGAAGGCATAAAATTTTTTATTTAATTTCAAAACATATTCAAGAGATTGAAAAGACCACTCACGCCCCCCCGAAAGTTTCCACGTGAAATAATTTGTTGCTCCCAAGCCCCAACGCATTTGTAAATCACGACGAGAAAAATCACTTGTGGGATAAAGCAGAGAAAGTATAGAGCGAAAAGAAACACTCTCAGATAAGCGATAAGTCGGAGAAAGCGTAAAAAAAGCAGAATCCGCCCAGTTCCAAACCCTCACAGGCTTTATTCTTTGCCTAGCCCCCTGATTTATTCCGACACTCCATTTATTTTCAAGGGTGTACTGGGGAATAACCTTTAAAAAAAAATATGCGTTTTGAGAAGGATCGCTTAAAGCCTGACGATTTCGAGAAGCCTCAAGAGTGGACTTTACATGAAAGTTTTGCAAATCTTGGGCAAAAAGGGAGCCCTTCAAAAGAACTCCCCCTAAACAACCGACTAAGCAAACAAAAAAACTATTCCTCATTGTTTCTAGTCAATTGCCGAAGGACCAATCACAAGATTCATCATCAAATCAATCTGCTTATTCATCTCTCCCCTAAAGTGATCAGAGGCTCCAATAAAACGATCAAAATTTGCGAAGTAACTTTCAAACTTTGGTTCTAAAGCAGGAAAAGTTTTCAAATATTCAAGAAGATCATGTCCTGCCTTAAAAAGAGCTTTTTCTTCGTCACCAAATTTATCATCACTTTCCTGTGAAAGTGACATGGTCAAAGCCCTTTCCCCATTTGCAACACTTAAAGCTCCACTCTTGGTAGACTTCTCAAGTTCACTCATTGCTTTTTGAACAGGATCGACTCTCTTTGAAATTTCTTTCATAAAGCCCATGAGATCTTCGTTCAACTCAGGACTGACAAAACGTCGAGTCATAGAAAGTATTTTATTGATCCTATTAATTGAATCCATAATAGACAAAATATTGAGACCTTCTTTGCTCGAATTCTCTAAAGATTGGAAAAGAGCCTTACGTAAGTCAGCTGGCTTCATCTGAGACAACTGCTGTTGCTGAAGTGCTTTCTTGTAAGAATAAAGTAAAGCTGCGCCAAAGGGATTATCTGTAAAACTTGAATAAGCCAAAGTTCCAAAAGCTTGAAAAGGCACGCTCACCATATCTTCATTTTTTTGAATCGCCTGAATCGTTTCCTGCTCTTTCGTATGGTAGACGCGAGTTTCTGTTAACCGGTTCAAAGTTTCTTGTGTTGAACCAGGAACCATGTAACCCCTTAACAAAGAAGCCATCGCTGTATTTAAGATCAAAGATTCGTTATCAAATCCTTTATATAAAACCTTACGACTTTTTTCATAAGAAAGAACAAGCTTCAAAATATCGTTATCAGGAGCCTCTGCTTCAAAGGGATCTTTTTTTGAAGATGATTTAACTTCAGCTTTTCCGAGAGCTTTCATTAATTTTGCGTTCGCATTCACAGATGCAGAGGAAGTCTTGTTTTCAAAGTCCGCAAGGTTGGGAGGAAGACCTTCAGAATTCAACCCAAGAATAACACGGCTCCAAAGCTTTAACTGTAAATTCTTGCGAACTATGGGATCATCTAAAATAACTGGGAAAAGTCTTTTTTGAAGAGCTTTTAAAGAAGAAGTCGCTCTAATCGACATGGCAATGAAGCCAATTTGCCGATCGAACTCTGTTCCTGCGACATCATAAATAGCTTCAAGATTGGGTCTTCGTTCATCGTCAGTTTGAAGGCGATAACTTTTCACATCATACCCAAACTCACCTTGAGCACCACTTGCAACCTGGCGATTTGTTGCAGATAAAAACTTCTCAACAGCTTCAGATCGACAATTTTCAACTTTGATTCCAAATTCAGTTTGAATTTCATGTCGAAGCTGCGAAAACGGAACAAGTTCCAAAGGCACGTTTTTGTTTGAGCTTATAATCTTGCAGTAATGATCAGGAAGAAAAGCAAGTTCGTAGAAAAAAGATTCAATCGTGAGTGCTGCTCGCCTTAAATCTTCCATGCGTGAGTATCCACTTAAAGAGCTTTTCTTTTCAGCATCAATTGCTCCATTTAAAGGCTTAATGAATTTATCGAGATAGTTTTCAGGAGTAATTCCCTCAAAATAAGGGCTTCTTTTTAAAACATCCCTTTGAAGAGCGTAGCGATAGTCGCCATAAATTGCCAAAAGTTTTTCCAAGCTCATCAAGCGATAAGCAAAAGATGACTGAGGTACAAAACGACTTCGATCGTAGCGACGCTGATTCATACTCAAATTCAAGAAATACTCTGAAACAATATGATCAACGATTTCTTTAAGGCTTGTACCTTTGTCAAAACGATCACAAAGGGAATCATTTCCAAAATGTACGTCATAATCATTGCAATAACTAAATTTTTTAAAACTTGGGACGCTTTCTTCGATCGTAAATCCGGCTTTAATATTTTCAACAGAGCCAGAAGATGTTTCGACTTGGTTCATATATCCAAAACGAAGAGCCGCGATGTCGTACTTTCCAACTCGAAGCAAGCCCTTTTCCCCGCTCGCCAAATAATCCATAACCGAGGAAGACTCCACTTGTGTGGAAGTATTGGTTTCTTCTTGTGAATAAAAATTCACCTTATCAGAGCTTGCTTTAAAGTTATGCATCAAGCCCAAAACGTGACCTACTTCATGGACTCCAACAGCCACAATGTGTGAGGGCAAGAGTCGATTCGCACAGGCTTTGATGAAATCAGCTTCATCCTCACGTGGCTTCGCTCCCTCTCTCAGTTTGAGAGTGTACTCCACAATCTCAGGGCAAAGTTTTTCTATATCCTGAAGAGTGGCAGAAGTTGCCGTTGCAGCCTCACATTTAAAGTCGGATGTTTTTTTGAGTTTCTTTTTTTCTGGCAAAAAAGGCTTGATAGCATCTGCAAAGAAATGAGCCTTAAGAGAAGAATTTTTTCCAATTGAAAAATCACCTAAAAGATTTGAATCAAGACCCAAACGATTTTGACCGACATGATTTAGCGAAAAAGCATGGAGCGAAGCATTACCTGAGGTTCCAAGAGATTCTTGCATCGAAGCAAATAAATCCTTGCGAGATCCTTCCGTTACAGAAACAACTTTAGAAACAGGCTCGATCCACTTGGCAGCATTAGATTCAACTTCAAGCTTACTCTTTCGGATGATATACGCACGAACATCTCCTACAAGTGAATGAAACATTTGAGAGGCAAAGATGTTCGCTGTTCCCCCAATAGTTTCTCCCGTTACATTATCCGTAAATCCAGGACCATAACCTAAAAGACCAGGAGTTTTATTGTCACTCTCACTCCATATGAAATTTAAAACGATGTCATAGCGAGGATCACCCAGCTGAACTTCTTTACTTTCATCAAGAACTAACCAGTTAGGCTTTCCAATGGCATCAAAGCCATCGCTCCAACTTTTGACTATTTGACGGCCCCAATCCTTAAAACGATCAGGTGTACCAACAGGAAAATAAACCTTTAATTGTTTTTTTTCAGGATTAAAACGAGACATTAATTGATGGCGTTCGTTGTCTCGATCTCTCCATCTCATTTGAAATTGCTCAGGACTTATACCGGCTGGGAAATAGCCAAATAAATATGAATCTGCTTTTGAAAGATTTCTTGGCTTATAGGGCAAGCGCTTATCAAGACGCATAAAAGCGTGAGTGATCTTTCGGCCAGAATCAGGATAAGAAAGAGTAACACCCAAAAAATCATCTTGAACAGTAACATCACTTAAAAACTTTCGAGAACCTAATTCCTTTTCCACTTCATCAAGCGAACTCAACTCTGCAAGATCAAGAGCCACATAGGGCTTATCTTTCCACAAAAGTTTATTTTTCTGCGTACCGCGCATTCCGTGAAAGCGCCCAAGAGACTCTGCTTCAGGGTCAATCCATCGAGAGGGTATTCGAACAAGAGTTTCAAAGTTAAAGGTATTGTTTTTGAGAATTCCTGGAACTTCAGTGCTTTTAGCGGAAAGTAATTTTTCCTGATCATTAAAAAATTCAACACGACTGGTAACTAAACGCTCTCCATCGTGATAATTCATATCTTCTGAAATATCTTTTGTTTTGACGACCGAATTTACATAAAACCATTTTCCCTTGAAAAAATTTGCAGGAAAAATATCCTTATAATCTTCTGACCTAAAAATCTGACGAGATAAAAAATCAACTTTCACAAAGCCATCGTTTTGAAAGCCAGAACGCGGCGTCTCCACAAGAAGATTACTTTTTTCATTATAAGAGTTTTTTACATTCTCTACTTTGAAGTATCCCTTCACAGGATAAGCTACGAGAGGAACGGCAATTTTTCCTTCGGGCACAGAAGCGATCGATTCAGCATAAGGATGCTCATCTGTAGGAATCAAATCCCTAGGAGCCACTTTGTATATTTTTAAATAACTATCTTCTAAATGATAAAGCAAAGAATATTCCGCGTGTGGCTTTCCTCGAAAAGCGACATCACCCAAGAGTTTTGCATCTGTCTCATAAGCGACCATCGGAAAATTATAAAAATTATATTCGGGAGCTTGTATTTCAGAACTTAATGCCGCTGTTGTAGGAGAAGCGCCAATAACGTCTTTCGTTTGTAACTTGAACCATTGATCATGGTATTCAGAAACTTTGTGTAAATCTTGCCCTTGCCCCTGAGCAAACTGCTCGCTGCGCTGCTGACTGCAAGAAGAAAGAACGAATGCGAAAAAGAGACTGTTAAATACATTTAGACGCATGGCACACGGATTATAACATGTCGCAATAACTGCGAAAGGCACACGTGCCCCTTTTTGAGCCTTAAAAACCTTTAAAAGTCTTTCACAAACACTCTTGAAAGCTCAGCAAATGATTTAAAGCTGAAAATAAGAAACAAGCTGGCCTTTTTGAAGCAAGCTTTCGTAATAAACTTTATTCAGCTCGACTAAAGCTTGAAATACGCCCAACTCAGCACTCGTGTAAGAACGCAGAGACGAAACATAATCCAAGAATGTAATTTTACCTTCACGATAGTCTCGACTGATGATGTTGTAGGACTCACGCTCATCGCTTAAGACCTGGGCTCTTTGAGCATATACTTTTCGAGCAACTCTAATTTTTTCACGATTTAAATCATAATTCATGCGAGCTGTTCGAATCTCTTGGTAAACTTCATTTTCTCGAATTGAATTATTTCGAAATCCACTCTCTCGAGAGCGACGCTCAGTTCCCCAGTCCCATAAGACATAAGAGACGCCCAAAGTAATTGACCAATTTTGATTGAGAGATGGATTATAGGATGATCCCGCCCAAAAGCTCGAATCCGAAAAATTGTACTGAGCTCCAAGTGTCAGCTGAGGCCATCGGGTATTGTTCAATTTTTTTCTTTGTTCTCTTAAAAGAGAAAGCTCCTGAGTAAGCGTTTCCTCTTTAATTGAAAGCTTAACATCTTCTTCGTTTTTATAGAGCTCGGGTATAGTCAAAACACTTGGTTCATAATTAAAACGAGAAAAATCTTCTTTAATAACATTTCTTAAAAGATCTTCTGCATTTTTCAATGAGATGAGTTGTTGGTTTTGATCTAACTGAACACCTCTTAACTCAGCTCTCAAACGAAGATAATCTTTTCGAGGTTTGATACCCTGCTTATATTCACTAGAAGTGACCTCAAACTGATCCTCAAGTAAACTTTCTATATCGTTAAGATTCGTACTGCGTTTTTTTTCTAATAAATAATTTAAATAAATTTTTAAGGCCTCAAAACAAAATTGATTTTTTTGCTCAAAAAATCTTTTTTCCTGCAAAACTTTTCCCGCTCTAGAAATCGATAAATCATCGAGCTGGGTAAGGCTTAAAAGATTTGCTTTTGCTTCAATTTTGTAATCCGAAAGCTTGTCCGTTCCGATAGAAGGCTGCGCCCCTTGAAAGCCATGAGATGTTGAGAGACTTAAAGCAGGTAAAAAAGAATACTTTTTTGTGGAGTAATCAGCATCCGCGTTTTGTTTTAAATACTGGGCATTTTCAAGTTCCCACGCTTGTCGATAAGCACTCTGCACAACTTGATGAAGTTCAGCTGAAAAAGCTAAAAACGGAAAAAAAATAAAAAAGATTTTTTTCATTCTAACCTCAGTAACTTTAATGTTCTCATTAAATACTGAGTTTTACCTAAAAGAATTTGAAACATTTCAGAAAATTTCTGACGTGATCTAAGATCGGGTAGAACTTCAAGCAAAGTTGCTTGCCGCAAACAAGAATTCTCCATCCCTTCTTCAAGTACAAGATATGATCCTCTTGGTAGCTTTTTGCAAAGCTCTAAAAGCTTCTCTGGGCTCTCGTAACCCCTGGGTTTCGAATAAGGAGCCACAAAACGAAAACGCTCCTCTTGAGCAATTTTATGAGTGGGAACCCATAACTCAGTCCCAGGATGAGATTTCATAAATTGAAAGCTTTGATTAAAAGGAATCGAAAAATTTGAAAGCTGAATGTAACAAAGAAAAACTAAAACAGGGTAAAACTCAAAATATTTTTTTGTTTTGAAAATTAATAGAAACAAGAAGACACTCAAAAACCAAAAGCAACGAGCCACAAGAGGCCACTGCGACCAGAAAGAAAATAAAAAGGGTGTGAGACTTAAAACAACAAAAACAAATCCAGTTAAAGCAAGCGTGATTTTCCAAAAAACTCGTGGAATTTGAGATCTGTATTCCGCTAAAAGAACCGCAAGGACTGCCATGGCAGGCAAAAGATAATTTTCTTGTCTTTGAGTCGGGAGCGAGTAAAAAACCAAAAAGGCTCCGACATATGAGAGTAAAGCCAAAACTTTTTTGTGTGATTCATTTAAATGATCAATTTTTAATTTTCTAAATTTAGGAAAATGTTTTTTAAAAAAGTTAAAAGAAAGCCCAATAAGTAAAAAAGCGAGCAACCCAGCATTTGCAAAAGGCCCCAGCCATATACGGTAAATTGGATAAACGCCCACGAATAACCCACTTAGATAATTCTGATAGCCTTTAAATTTTACGGCATTCTCGCCTATCACAAACTGCTGAAATAAGAGCTTAGGATCGGGGTCAAAAACAAACCAAAGGGAAAATATCCCAAGTGCTAGAAAAACTGCCGAAGAAAAAAACAAAACCGCTTTTAAAAACTTTTTCCGAGACTCTCTTAATTGAGAATCTAAAACCCACACAGCTGCTCCCATGGAAAAAGCCCCTACTCCAATAAGAGCAAAACTCTTAACCCACGCGACAGCCCCCCAACACAACACACACACAAACCAAAAACTTTGATTCAAGAAAGGCTTATAAAAATAAAAAACTAATGGAGCGAGGAGAAAAAGAACTTCAAATGAATTCACCAAAAAAGGTCGCCCATGTTGATAGGTAGACAAAAAGGCTAAGTAAGCACCCGCTGCCCAAAGCGCAGTTTTTTTATTTTTTTTATCTCCATGAGACATCAATCGCATCGAAAGCAAATAAACAAGAAAAGCACCTGCAAAAGTGACAAAAACGATCGGTAAGCGCATAAGCCATAAGTTATAATTTTGAGCTTTATTGCTAAAAAACATTCCCAACCAATAAAGAAGCGGCGGCTTGGTGCTCAAAACTCCCCCTTCATACCGAAGAGGCAGCCACGACCCGCTTTCAGACGTGACACGTGCTATCTGTAAATAAAGAACCTCATCTCCGATTTTGGGAATTTGTATGCCGCCCAAACCCCAAAGATAAGCAATAATCGCAAATAAAACTATGAGCACCCAACCTTTATAGAACGCGTTTGTTTTTATTCAAAGAGTTGCTTTTTAAATAACTATTCAAATAAAACTAAAGATTTGCCAAGTGAGATACAAAAGCCACTGCGATTTTGCTAAAAATAGCGGCGTGTTCAAAACTTGATTTTGAATCGATCACATCAGCTTCTGTATGAATATTGTGATTCATTTGATTGAAAGTTGCTTCACTAGGCATAACGGCAGGAAACCCATTTCTATACCAAGAGGCGTGATCGCTGCAGCCGTATCCACACTGATCCTTAATAATTTCAATATTCAGATACAAGCGATTGATATCTTCCAACAAATTTCTCAATTCAGGTGAAGTAAAGTCAGTCATAGAAACAATTTTTCCATCCCCGTTTCCAGGATAAAGAGTCATGTCCAACTGAAGAACTCCCACGACTTTTTTATTTTGATTTTTATAAGAAGCAGCCACTTCTGCCGATCCTAAAAGACCCGCTTCTTCACCTGCATACCAAAAAAATTCCACACTACGCTCAAAAGGACCTTGAGCCAAAAGATGCCTCAATGACTCAAGCAAAGAAGCCGATCCTGAGGCATCGTCATCTGCGCCTGGAGCAAGTTTTCCGGTAGGACCAAAAAATCCCGCATTGATTGAATCCAAGTGAGCACCTGCCGCAACAATTTCTTCAGGGAATTTATTTCCCTCAATATGAAGGCGTAAAGTTTTTTGTGGAGTGCTTTGATGCGCTATCAAAGATGTTTCTGCTTTGATTTGCGGATACTTCAACAATATCTCATCGATTTTTACTTTCAATGCTTCCACATGTTTATTGGGAGTCGCACCCTTGTGGTAACGAGTGGGAAAAGAGGAAAGCCACTTCACCCAATTTTGAATTTCTGCTGGACTTACTTCATTGATCGCTGAAACAACTGATTCTTTTTTAGAAATTCGTTTTAAAGATTTTTGAGCTTTTTGATCTAGAATTTTTCTTGCTGCGACATCATTTAAAATTTTCTGAAAATCTTTTTGATTGAAGCTCTCTACAGGCAATAATTCAAAGCCTGCGCAACGACCGCGCTCATGGCTCTTTCGAATTAACATCGACTCTTGAAGTGTACTAATGCGAGCCACAGCCATTCCTGTTTTTGAATCACTCATCAAGGCAGGAACCTTTGCAGCTTCTAATAATTGCGTATTTGTTAAAATATATTTTTTATCCTGATTAGCGTGCGCAAGCATTGAACCTAGAGCGAGTGTCAAAAAAAATTTATGCATCCTTATATTGAACCGCTAAACAACAAAAAGAGGCGTCGGGATTTTGTCGCAAAGTTATTTTAAGAATTACAAACCACGCAATTGTGGTTTACGAGGATCGGCAGGTACCGCAAGTAACTGTTCTTTTTGATACACAAGCGCCTCCCTTGATTCGCCAACGATCTCGATGGACTGACTCATCTCGATGGCCTCAACCGGGCAAGCTTCTTCACAAAAACCGCAATTGATACAACGACCGTAATCGATTTGAAAAACCTTAGGTCGACGTTCTTTATAATTTTGATCAGGAGCCTCTTCTGCTTCAATGTAAATCGCAACAGGCGGACAAACTACTTCGCAAAGCTTGCAGGCAACACAACGCTCGTTTCCGTCATTTCCGGTAATCAAACGCGGAACACCTCTGTATCCAACAGGCAAAGTGTGTTTTTGCTCCGGATATTGAAGTGTTGATTTTTTTCGAAACAAAAACTTGAGAGTGAGCATCAGACCACGAATGATCTCAGGAATATACAAACGCTGCTTCCAAGTTGTACGGGGATACTTCACCATAACAAGATTTAAACTATCTCAGACTCCCCTCAGCGTCGAGTGGCTTCATGAGCGACTTTAGCTGGCTTTATTCGCGCTGGGCCTGTTTTTTAGCCTGAGCCAATGCTCGAGTTTCTTCTTTTTTCTTTAAAGCTTCCCGTTTATCGCCTTTATTTTTACCCTTTGCTAAGGCAATCTCGACTTTTACATTTCCCTTTGAAAAGTAAATTTTTAGAGGAACCAATGTGGTGCTTGCCACCTTTAATTCTTGTTCTAACTTTCGAAGTTCCGCTCGATGGAGCAAAAGCTTTCTCTTACGAGTAGGGAGATGGTTAAAGTGAGGCCCCGACTGTTTGTATTCAGATATATGCGCTTTATGCAGGAAAAGCTCTCCCTTTTCCATGATCGCAAACGAATCAACAAGCTGCACTTTTCCCTCTCGACAAGATTTAACCTCACTGCCCTTGAGCTCAATTCCTGCTTCGATTTTTTTGATGACTTGAAAATCATGCAAAGCTCGGCGGTTTTGAATCGTAGGAGCGTTTTTCTTTTCTTCGCTTTGAGAGTTCTTAGATTTACTCATTTTTGTAGCTCACGATTGCGAACTGTTCTTTTTAGGTGTGTCCATAAGAGCTCCACAACTTAAGATCACCTTAAAAGCTTCTTCAACACTCATATTCACTTCTTGAATATGCTCGTGAGGAACGTCGAGAATAAATCCGCTTGTTGGATTAGGTGCCGTGGGAATAAAAACAATCGCATGACCATTACTTGATTCTCTCACCCAAAAACCAAGCCCTTTAGTGAGGGTAGATCCAAAGGGAACTTTTACAACTTTTTTAAAAGAAGACTTTGTATCCTTAGAAAAAAAAGCGTCCCCGATTTGAGTAAAAAGCTTGTAAACGTTACGAACGAAGGGAACATGTTCAAGCGCTGAATCGAAATAATTTTTTAAAATTTTTCCTAAAAAAGTAGACCCAACTAGCCCCACTATAAAAACTGATAAAAAAGCAAAGATTAGCCCCATTCCGGGAAAGTTGAAGGGAACCATGGGAGCAAATGTTTGATCAAAAAAATTAATGACCCCTTTAATGATTAGAAAAGTCATGCCCGCAGGAGCAGCCAGAAACAAACCAAAGATGAGGGTATTTTTAATGAATCTCATTGAAATCTAGATTAGCTCTTTTTTACGCTTTGGTTAACCCTCTGCCAATAGTCTCGAAGATCAACTTTAAGTCCAAGATCCTTTAAAAGACCAAAAATGCCCACAAGTTTGCGATGCAGAAAGATCAATTTTGAAGGAGGAGGGGTAAATTCGCTCAAACGACTAAAATCCTGAGATACATTTTGGCTATGTTTAAAATACTCACGGTCATTAAAATCAAAGGGTTGCCTATCTTCATCGAAAGCACACAGGCTCGAGCGAAGCATTTCATAGAAAAGATTCTTGGTTTCTTGTTTTTCACGAGGATCTAAAAATCCCATTTTTTCTGATTGGAACGTAGAGGCAGGCCTATCCAACGAATGGACACAATTCATAAGCTCGACATAATCCGTTACAAATGATCGCTCAAAACTTCTCACAGCCCCCAAATCCAACAGTACAAGTTGATTCTTTGAGTTCACCAGGAAGTTTGCGGGATTTGGATCACTTTGAACAAAAGCATTTTGAAAATACTCGATCAGATATAGATCAAGAATTTTTGAACCCATCGATTCTCTTTCTTTAAGGTCACTTGTTTTTTGAATCCACTCACGAAGAGTGACACCCTCTTCAAAGTGCATCGCAACGACTCTCTCGGTACAAAGCTCGTCGATAGCCTGAGGAACAACGTAATCAGAGTGAGGCGAAAAAATGTCTTGGTAGCGTTTTAAATTTTCAAGCTCTAACAAATAATTTGTTTCTCGAGAAAAAACTATTTTCATCTCATCAAAAATAGAAGTGAGATCCATTTTTTTACGAGCCACACTCAAAAGAGCCTGCACAACTCCTTGCAAAATCGTCAAATCAGAATCAATACTTTTTTCGATGTTGGGGTACTGGATTTTGAGAACAATCTTTCGACCCTTATAAAGAGCCGTATGAACTTGCCCAATACTTGCAGCTGCAATGGGCCTTTCACTGAGGTTAGTCAAAAGCTCAAATTTTGAATTCAATTCTTTTTGAAGAATTTTTGTAATTTCCTCGGCCCCTAAAAAATGTGGCGATTGATTCTGAAGTTGCTCTAAAATAGCTCGAACCTCTGGAGGAAAAAGATCCCCAAAATCCATACTCACAAGCTGACCAATCTTCATGGCGGCCCCCTTAAGGCGCCCCAAAGAATCGACCATCACTTTGACTTGTTCAATTTGTTTTGAAAGTTGAGAAGGAGAATTTTCTTGAACTTTTTCACTTACCTGCTGAAAGCGATGCTTGATTTCCTTACCCCCTACTTTTGCAGCAAGTTTAAGAAGCTCCGCAGATCTGGCCAAAGTGCTTTTAGGAATAGATTTTGATTTAGCCACAAAAATACCATAGCAGACTCCCAGACTTTTCTTCTTGTTTCTTTTACAAAAGCCTAAAGGCTTTCCAAAGAGCCAGAAACTCTTCTGGGCTTAACTCTTCCGCTCTTTTATCCGCATAAGACTCAAAAGCTTGGGGAAACTGGGCCTTTTTACAAAGATTATTGCTCAGTTTTTTGCGACGTTGAGCAAAGGCTTTTCTTAGAAAATCTGAAAAACTCTCATAACCTTGGCGAGCTTCAAAGGGATTGATACCCTCGTAACTTCTACGAACAAAAGACAAAACAGAACTTTCCACTTTAGGGGGAGGTTGAAAACTTCCAGGACTTACCGGAAAGCTCTCCGTATTTGAAGTTAAGAAATGAAACTTAATAGACTGAGGCCCATAAGTGCGCCTTTCACTTTTGGGAAGAAACTTATCGGATACCTCTTTTTGAAGCATCACCACAAACGCTTGTACAAAAGCAGCCTCTTCAAAGTAACGCATCACAATTTCTTGCCCACGATTGTAGGGCAAATTTCCACATAAAAGAGTTTCTTTATTTTTAAGTTGTGAGCGCAACTTTTCTAAATCAATTAACGTCGCATCTTCGTGAAGAATAACAAGCTGGCCGCTTTCTTTTTCTTGAGAATACTTCTCAGTCAAAAACTTTACCCATCGCTCGTCAAACTCAACGGCCACAACTCTCAAACCCGCTTTTAACAAAGCAGAAGTTAAAGCGCCGCCACCGGGACCAATTTCAATCACTTCTTTAATTTTTAATTGAGCATTAAAAAACTGAATCTTGGAGATTATTTTATCAATAATTCCTTGGTTAACTAAAAAGTGCTGTCCAAGTTCTTTATCATGAGCAAGCGAATTATTTTTTTTCATTCCAAATGCCCACGCGTAAACACTTGCTTCTCGTTTAATTTTGAAGCCTGAACCCAAGCCGCCGCCGCAATCATAGCCGCATTATCCGTCGCATAAGCAAAAGGGACCGTATAAAAATTTAATGATTTTTTCTCAGCCCAATCTTTTAATTTTTCTCGAAGATACACATTTGCAGCGACTCCCCCACAGCAGATAAAATGATTAACTCCCTCAAAAAAATCATCTGTATTTTTGACAACTCTCAACAAAGAATCCGCAATTGTTTCTTCAAGTGCTTTACAGAGAGCAGGTCTGTTTGATTTTGCTCGTGAATCTTTTTCCAAAAGCAAACGAAACGCTGTTTTCAATCCCGCAAAAGAAAACCCTTCTTCGGATTTAGGTCGAGGTAATTTAGCGGCCCACTCACGAGACAATGCTTTTTCATTTTCACTCGTACAAAGCAACGCTTCTTTTTGAATTGATGGTCCCCCAGGATAGGGCAATCCCATCAATTTTGCACATTTATCAAAACATTCTCCAGCCGCATCATCCGAAGTTGTCTTAAGAATTCGGGCCTCAAGCTGCGGAGACACCAACATCAATAAGCAATGCCCACCTGAGACAAGCAAAACCAAAGCAGGAAAAATCTTTTGAGCCTTTTCAACAAGAGTCAGGCCCGGATACTTTTCATCAAGTTGAGAATCCAAAAGCACCGAAGCTAAATGACCTCTCAAATGATGCACGCCTCGAAAATCCTTCGACCAAGCTGAGGCAATTCCTCGAGCAAAATTGGACCCCACTAGCAGTGGTCCGATCAAACCAGGCCCCATAGTACAAGCCACAGATTGAACCTGAGAACGATCAAAAGTTTTATCTTTTTCTGCTTTTTGAAGTTGTAGCGAGAGCTCTTCAAGAATATCAAAATGCGAACGACTTGCTAACTCAGGAACAACTCCTCCATAGCGGTTATGGAGTTCTATTTGGCTTAAACAACAATTGAGCACGACTTTACCGTAAGCATCAACAAGCGCCATCGCTGTCTCATCGCATGACGATTCAAAAGCCAAAATCATTGGAGGCAAATATAGCTTAAACTTTGAAGAGTGTCGCAGGAACTAATCGAGGATCCTTGAGGAGTTTTTTTGCAATACGAGCCTCGCGACTCTTTGGATAAAGACTCACACATTGCTCAAGAAAAAGCTTTGCATCTTTTTTTTGCTTCATACGAATTAGCGCAGCTCCTTGCCCCAGCCATGCCATAGATCCTTGTTTACCTTGGGGGTATTTATCCAAATAAAGTCCAAAACTTACAAGAGCTTCCTTAAAAAGTTCTGATGAATATTCGGCCTGAGCTTTCAAAATAAGGGCCTCTTCTGCTCGACGGTCTTTAGGAAAATTTTCAATAAAGTCTTTTAGAGCTGAAACGGCTTTTAGGTAATTTTTCTCAACCAAATCTTTTTGAGCTGTCTCCCAAAGCAAGTCTCCTCCTTTGGTAGCCTCCTCAGAGCCCCCACCCTTGAGTACCGCAACTTCCTCTTGAAGAGCTTTTTTTTCAATTTCTAATTGTGCAATTCTTGCTTCAAACTGCGTTTTTTCATTTTGATGGAGATACTCCACCTCTTGAAGCTTCCCTTTCAGGACTTCCAACTCACGAGCCGTATCTTCATTAGTCACGACGGGGGCCACTTCAACTCCCGAAATAGGCGCGGGAAGAGTTCGAATATTGCCAGGGTCTTGACTTTCTCTTTCTGCAGCCAAATCTCCCGAAGTCTTACAAGAGACAAAAAAACAAAAAAGAAAAAAAAGAAACTTATTATTTTTATTCATCATCAGATTCCTCGGCAGCCTTTAAGGAGGCTTTAATTTCAGCTTTTTCAAAAAGTACTTTTGCTAATTTTGCATTTTTTTCTGCAAGATCAAAGTTTTTCTGCATATAATTTTTTTTTGCAGACCAAAACTTTACCTCCCCATTTCGATAAAGATCAGGAGCGAGGCGTTCAGCTCGTGCACGATCTGCACCCTTCATCGCAGCACTTGCAAAAATCATCGGTTTTATAGGCTTAGAAGATGAAACACATGAAAAGAAAAGAGGTAAAAAGACAAAGAGCCAAGCACTTCTTAAACTCATATTCTCATCATAACTTAAAAAAAAAATACGGCCAGCTCTCAAGACGTTCTTAAAACGCAGAGAAGCTGGCCGTCAAAGTCACAAGATATGACTTAAATTACATTCCAGAAACAAAATCGTCGCGACGGTTTTTCGCCCAAGCCGCTTCATCATGACCGCCGTCAACAGGTCTTTCTTCACCGTAACTAATTGTTGAAAGCTGAGAAGCACTCACACCTTTAGAGATGAGAAAGTTTTTAACTGCAGAGGCACGACGCTCACCAAGAGCAAGGTTGTATTCAGTTGTACCGCGCTCATCACAGTGTCCTTCAACCTGAACCTTTTGATCTTTATTTGTCTTTAACCATTTAGCTGCAAGAACAAGCGATTCTTTAGCTGTTGAACTTAAAGAAAAAGAATTGAAGTCAAAATAAATTGTAGGAAGGCCCGCAATCTTTTTGCTGTTACCTGATCCTGTATCAATAGATGTGATTTCAGATCCATCACCGTCCTCAAGAGTTTTCTTCTTCGAGCAAGAAATAGTCATCATCGCGCTCAAGCTAAGTGACAATGTCAAAAGACCCCAGTTTTTATTCATCTTCATGTGTATTCTCCTTTTTGAGTTCATAAATTTGTATTTAAAAAAACCAAATTTATTTTCTTTTATTTTCTGGGTCTACTCTATGATAGCCCTACATCTGGTAAATTATTTCCAAAATGAACAAATTGAAACTCTTATTCGCAAAAAGCATATTTGTTTTGTCTATCTTCGTGATTCAGCGCGCAACAGCCCGCGGCCTACTTGAAAGCCAAATGAGACTTTCCTACCCAAGTGAGAACCCTCGCGTTCGAATCACTATTATTGTGGGAATTGGACAAGAAAAATATCTCCCCTATTTTTCAGATCTCGCCTTACAAGCTACAAAAAAGGTTGAATCCCTTTTTCAAGGTCAATTTATAGATAATTTTTCTATCGTTTTTGATAATCGCCAAGACTTTCATAACGGTCTTGCAAGCGTTTTACCTAACAACAGAATTTATGTTCACACAGAAACACCCGACCTTCAGGGAACAATTGGATTAGAAGACAATGGATTGCTTGACACAACCGTTCATGAACTAGCTCACATGATTGTGCTTCAACAGAGGAAAGGTATTTTTACTTTATTTCATTACGCTTTTGGAAATCTACTAAACCCCAATATTTTTCTTCCCCGATGGATTCACGAAGGCTTTGCTGTTTGGGCAGAATCACAAGGGAACAATAAAGGAAGAGGAAATAACGGAATTATTCACGCTGATCTTCGAAAGTTAAGCGAATATAAAAAAAGAACCAACAAAGATCCTCTCACAAGTGACCTTATGGATGGATCTATGGAAGGAATTAGATACGTTCATGCAGGCAACTATCCCTACCACTTGGGATATTTACTGGTTGATGATTTACTCAAAGAAAAAACATCTAAAACTCCTCAAAACCTTTTCAACAATGCGTCTTCAAACATTGGATTCTTTTTTCACAATATCTATCGAGACAACGGAAAGATCTTGACGGATCGTTTTGAAGTTTTAAAAAAGCAATGGATAGCAACTCCGCTTGAAACAGACGTCTCTTCAAAAATTGTCTCTTCAAAACAAATAAAAGGCCCCTTTGTTTCAAAAGATGGAATTTCATGGATTCAAACTGAAAGTATTGGCCCCGATAATGTCGAAAAATTTTCTTTTCACTATTCAAATGACGGTAAAAATATCCAAACAACAAAAATTGAAAATGCGGGAATCTATGGCTCTCAAGTCTTTTGGAGCCACTCTTTAAATAAATGGGTTTTTCTTGGAACAGCTTTAGACTTTAATACGAATCAAAATCTAACAAAAAGCATTTTTCTTATAGACCTTAATGGAAAAATCAAATGCGAGATAAAAGAGATTTCTCGAATTCGCGAATTATCTGTGAACGACACGCAAGTAGCTTGGATTCGATCATCTCTTGATGGTTTTTTATTTTTTGAAAAAGCCGACCTCAATGAACGCTGTCAACTTTCGACGATGGAACTTGTTTACAAAACTGAAAATCCCTTTGAGCGAATTTCTCATCCATGGATACAAGAAGATGATTGGCTCATATCTAGAAGCTTGGGAACAAAACTTTCCCAAGATTACATTATTGGAAAGAATGGATTCGAACTCCACCTAAAAGAAGGGGCCATAGGCTATCCCCAAAGAATCAATCTACCTGACTGTAAAGACTGTATTTTGTCTACACTTTACAGCAAGGACTACAGAGGACCCTTCATCTATAACCCTCAAAATAAAGACCTCAAGCGTTTTTCGCAACTTACTGAGGCACCCGTTAGCTATGCCCTTGAAGAAAAGATATTTTCTAATCAAAAACTTTGGGACGAAGATCGTCTTGTTGCCCATGAGCCAAAACAAGCTATTTCCTTAAATGCTCAAATTGAAAAAATAACCTTAGAAGAAACCAATCACATCAAAGAAGAGACTCTTTCTTCGAAAAAATATTCAGCTTGGCCAAGTATTATTCCCCAAAATCGTTTTTTTTCTTATGTCAGTGAAAAAGGTGGAACGACTTTCTCTGGACAAACAAGCTTCTCCGACCTTTCTAACAACTGGCAAGGTTCCCTAAACTTGGGATATGCCTCTTATAACAATCGTTTATTTAATGAATTCTCTCTCTCACGAAACTCTCTTGCTTGGGGACCCTTCGATCAATGGCAAATTCAGCAAGCTAAAAATTTTCAATACTCTCAAAAAGAACTTCAAGACCGAATAACCGTTCTCACTCAATTCAGAGCTCTCAAGCACTTAAACACATCATTTTATGCAGCTGTTTATCCGGGTCTTGAATATAGAAAAGGAAGCAGTGCTGGAATTTTTAAATCTTTTTCAAGTGTCATACCTTCTCTAGGTATTAGATTTGCCAGCCCCGCAGCCATTGATCCATTTCTTCAAAAATATCAGATTACAAACTTCAGAAACGCTCTCAACCTCTCTGCAAAGCTTCGTTTTTTACCAGAAACCTCCATCGAAGCTAAGGGCAATTTTCAGGGAAAAGTTTCACGAATGGGTTATCTTCTAGGGATAGAATATGCAAAAACTTCGCCGAAATCTTTTCCAAAATCTTATTATGAATGGGGCGGACGAAATCAGCTAACCACTTTAGACAGTGGTTTTCTTACCAGAGGCTTTCCCGTAGGCATTGGCCCCTCATTACAAATTCTTCGCGCCAATGCAGAAATTGGCTTCCGATTAATGAGAGTAAACAGAGGTCTCCCATGGAACCGCTTTCACATTGGAGATATTGAATTTAGGCCATTATACGAAGTCCTAACCACTGATCTTTACCAAATTGATGAACAAATTCCCTTTAAGACAAAAGTTCGTATGGGCAAAGAATACTTTCAAACTCTTGGCGCCGAAATCGACTTTTTCTGCCAAGCCCTTCACTATTTTGACTTTAAAACGAGCTTTGGTGTTTATAGAGGCCTTGGTCGACTTGGCTCCACCCAATACGGTGTCAGACTCGTATCGCTTTTAGATTTTTTATAGGCACGTTAACATAAAAAGATGGAAGTAAGGTGCCCCTCTTGTAGCGCTCAACACAGAAGTGAAGACTATCCTGGAGCCTTTGATATTCTTTGCGGATGTGGATATTTAATTCTCAACCCCGAACTCTCTTCAGATTCAGGTAGCTATAATCAAGTAAACTTTGAAGGAGCACCAGCAACTTCTGAAGACTCAAAAGTTCTTATTCAAGTTCAAACAGCCCAAACAGAAGAAGCCATTCCATCTCTTGACTTAACGGATGAAAACTTAGGCTTCACTACCGACCAACTCACCCCACCTGAAGAACTTCCTTCGGGCATGCTTTACGATCCGTCTGAAGTTCCTCAAACAACCCCAGAAGAAGAAAAGATCGAAAAGGCACCCGCGAAAAGTCAGGCCTTCGTTGAGCGAGTTCAAAGTGCATCTATTGGACAAATTCTAGGTCCTGATTACGACTTAGAATTTAACGAGCTTGAGCATGACGGACGCTTAAAAGCTCGAGAAAGAATTCAAAAATTTCTTCAAGATCACAAGTGGCTTTTAGAAATCATGGAAAGAAGAAGTTTTGTCAGTGAAAATATTTTTCAAGACGAAAAAATTGAAAAAGTTCCAGAAGCTCTTGCAGTTGAAATCTACATTGCCTGCCTTGAAAACGGAGGAACCTGTAAATTTAAAAGGCACGACGAAACACTGAACAGCTCACTTTAGGTTATTTAAATTATTGCCACTGAATATTTTTTATAAAGTCCTGACAGGTTTCGCGAATTTTTTGCTCTCCCATTGAAGAAAGTAATCCACAAGAAGTAACTGGTAAGCTTAGAATTTTTTCTTTTTTCTTTGAAGAGCTTACGGATTTCAAAACATTCAAAATGTAAACATATTTACCTTGAGCTTGCCCCTGTCCGTTATAGGGGGGGCGCTGATTCAAAATTTTCTCCCAAGCTTCGAAGTAATCTGGACTTCCTCCTTCATCTGGCCTGAAATAACTTCCAACCTTAAGCTGGATGTCTCCATTTTTTTCAGTTAAAGAAAATGATTTAAGATTCAATTGAAATAAATCACGGGGATCTGAATAAAAAGAAAGCTTTAATTCAGCATCATCACTGAAATCCTTCGATTGAGCTTTTCCGGAATATTTTCCCAACTTCCAAGTAAAATTTTCTTTATTATCAATTTCAATATCAGATAAAGCACCTGGCAACTTCCACTCCTGAGGCAAATGAATCCACTCTTTCCAATCACGGATTTTCCCACTGTAATCAATCACATAACGATTCAATGACTTTCGAGTCATGATTCTTGTAAAATCTTTAAGGCTATAAGGATCTGAGAAAAAGGCACAAAAGACTCCCCCAGGTGAGGGCAAACAATTCATTTCTAAAACACGATCGTCAAAATAACTCGTCCAAACACTCGTCATCCATTTTCTTTTAAAACCATCACGCCATTCAAAAGTTTCCTGAGGTTTACCATAGCTTTTAATGGCAATTTTTCGACCTAAAAAAGAACGAGTCCAATTCAAATGTTTTAAAAGTGACTCCAAAATTCCCTTTGAGTCGTTAAAAAAATCTAGAAGCTTTGTCTTCTTAGGTTTTTCTAAATAAAAAAATGCCGATTTGTAGCTTTGGCTTTTTTCAATCAACATAAGTCGATCAACACTCAGCTGAACGACAGTCCAATCAATCGGATCAGTATACCAGCGATCATTTGTATCTTTATAAATAACTCCCGCCAGATCGTAGGATGTTGTATCCTTTGCCCACTTTTGGAGCTTAGAGTCCGTCGGGAAAACACTGTCCCGATATTTTCGATCAAAATCATTTTGAAGATTTTGGTAAAACTTTAAATAATCTTGATTTGCAGCTTTGGTAAGCTCGACAATACTTGAAGGTAAAGGAAAAGAAAACTTCCAATCCTTTGAAAGCCTCTTTTTAAAATAGGAAACAGAAACATCCTGAACAAAAAAATCTGCTTTTTTAACTTTATTTAACTCACTAAAGGGAATGGCAAAATTTAAATTTTCACTCTCTGTTCTTCGAACCACAACGCCCATAACTTCAAGATTTTTATTTAAAAGTGGCCCGCCTGAATTTCCAGGTGAAGCAGGTGCCGAATAGCGAAGGTCATTCCAATCACCATTCACAGGCTCTGGAGTAAATGAGGTGATATACCCGCTTCGAGTCACAATTCCATCGCCCAATGCATTTCCTGCAGTAAACACAAACTGACCAATTCGTGATTCAGGAGCAACTTTTAAAGGCTCGATCTCAGCTGGAGCTTTTTTTAACGAAAACTCTATCAAATCTCTATGCTGAGAGTAGCGATGAACTTGATCAATTTCATAAACCTTTCCGTTGATATCTCTTAACTTTAAAGGACCCACTAGCGTTGGCTCATCTAAATTAAAAACATGAGCGGCACTCACAAACCGATTTTTAGAAATTGCAAAAGCAGTCCCAATTCCACGATAAGGACTTTTTCTCAATTTATATGGCAAAAGATGAAGAGGAAGCTCTTCTTCATAAACAATATTTTTATCTTCAACTTGGGGAACCACAACCTCAAAAACAGCTTTCAATAATCGAACATACTGCTCTTCTGTTAGTTGCATGTCAGAGCGAGTATCTTGGGCAAAAGACGAATAAGCTTGCGATTGCTCTAAGATCGAAGTGCTTTTACTGGAACAAGCAGCCAAAATAAACAAAAGAATACTCGAAATTTTTATTTTCACGATTTAAAATCCCCATATATTTTATTCAAAATATTTTCTATTTGAGTTCCCCGACTTCCCTTAGCCAAAACAAGTCCAGGAGTCCGAAATTCCTTCAAAAGCGATTCATCTAAAGGCGCTTTTGAATGATCTACATGTAAAACTTCGGGCGAATTCCAAAGCTTCGCATATTTGGAAAACTGAGGCCCCACACACAGTACAATACTTGGGCGAGACTGAAGAGCTTCGTTAAAAATTTTTTCATGATGAAGATCAGACTCAACTCCCAAGTCTAGCATGTCTCCCAAGATTAATTTTAGCTTTAAGCCTTTCACCTGCGCACTTTCGATTGCACTCCTAAGCGCCGCTCTCATTGAGCTAGGATTTGCATTATAGTGATCTCTTAACACAACAAGATCCTTCCGAACTTGCCACTCAGCACCTCTTCCATCAGGAAGAGAAATGGTTTTTAAAGATTTTATAATTTGATCATCAGTCACACCCAAATCCTGAGCAACGGAGATAGCAAGTGACAAGTTTTGAAGCGCATGAAGAGATAAATTCTCTACCCTAAACCGTAAATCTATATCTTCAGGTTTGGAAGGAGTTAAAGTGGCTCCCATACTCTTAAGTTTACACAAGAAAGGATCTTTCGCAGGACAATAAAACTTATCGTTATTTTTTAGAATGAAATCCGCTAAAACCCTTTCCTCTTGAAACACACCCTCAAGATTACCTAATAGATTTAAATGCTCTTCTCCTATAGAAGTAAGAACTCCCACCTTTGGTTGTACAAGCGCAACATTTTGCTTCATGTCTCCAGGAGCATCAGTTCCAATTTCGATAATAGCAATCTCAACTTCAGAGCGTAATTTCTCTAAAGTCTTGGGTAATCCCAATTTTCCATTTTGAGACTTTTCTGTTCGAATACAATTAAATTGAGTACTTAAAATTTGGTAAAGAAAATCTTTGGTTGAAGTTTTTCCGTTACTTCCCCCCACTCCAATCACAATTCCTTTAAATTTTTTTCGAAAATGGAATGCAATTTCCCAATGAATCTCTTGAGTGTTTATGACTTCAAATATTCGCTCATCTTTTATGCCGACATCTCTTTCAACAAAAACAGCGAGAACATTTTTTTGGAGAACATCTTTTACAAAATCATGACCATCGATCTTATCCCCTTTGAGAGCCACAAAAATTCCATCTTTTGAAACTTCTCCAGAATGAGTAGAGAAATGTGTCGCTTTTTGAACTAATAAATCAATGTCCATCTTTGATTAGGATATCAAAAATTTTGCTGAATAAACGATTTAAAAAAATCTCCTCGTTCTTCAAAGCTTTTAAATTCATCCAAACTTGTTCCACCGGGGCTTAAAACAAGTAATGATTTTTCTTGAAAGCGCTTTTGAATAGAAGATAAAGCCTCTTTAAGATTTTGAGCCACTTCACCCTTCAAGCCCGTCACATCTTTGATCAAAGTTCCTGACTCACCAAAAAAAACAAGCTCAAGAGCCTGATCGCTCCATAATCTTTTTAACTTAGTCCAAGGAAGGTTTTTATCTCGCCCACCCAAAAGCCAAATGAGGGTCTGATCGGGAAATCTTTCTCGTAAAGCCGCATATGCAGACAACACACTTTCAACTGTTGTGGCTTTGCTATCATTTACAAAAAATGAGTTTTTATGAGTAAAAAGCTCAACCCTGTGAGGAAGAGCTTCTGCTAAATTTAAAGCATCTATAACCTGAGCCTCATCAAGATCAGGCGATGCTAAAAATTCGAGCAAAGCGGCCAAATTTACACGATTGTGCTCGCCTAAAAGCTGAGAATGCCTAAAGAGGGCTGAAGATTTAGAAGGATCTATCCACCGTATTCTGTTTGTAAAGCCACTCATGTGAGCAAAATGCTGTAAATCTCCACCTGGCTGAATTCCCCAAACACCCTCACGTGTAAAATCAAGCATTCTCAATTTTGCGAGGTAATAAGCATCTAGATTTTTGTAACGATCCAGATGATTGGGGTGAAGGTTTAAAATGAGGCCGCGATCAATCATGAAAGCCATTCGCTCAATTTGATAACTCGACATTTCGATAATTAGATACTCAGCCTTTTCACGATTGTATTTTTTGAGATTCAAAACGTACTGAATAAAAGGAACACCAAAGTTTCCGCCTATAAAAACTTTTTTCTGTAAAGAAGATAGTGCCTGATAAGCAACCCACGCACTTGTGCTTTTTCCCACGCTTCCCGTTATGGCGTAAACTTTTTCATCTGTTAAAAAAGAAGCTGCTATATCCATCTCTTGGAGCAAGCAAACTCCCTGCTTTACAAGTTCATCTACAAAGGAAGAATAAGGAACCCCAGGGGAGATAATGGCATGAGACCATTTTTTATTGAGAACTTCTGTTTGATTTTTAAAATCGCTTCTAGAAAGAACATCATCGTAAAAAAAGATTTCTAATTGTGGATAAAGAAAACTCAAAAGCTCATGAACAGCTTCTCCACTGCGTGCGCGACCCAAAACTAAAACAGGCCCGTTTGCTGAAAACACTCTTTAAAATTACACGCTCTTAAGTTGAGTGACAAACTTTTTTAAAATTTAACTTCTAAGCTGCGAGACGCTTTTCTATATTTCTTTTGGAAGGAAATTTAAGTTCAAAACAAGCGCCTCCCAGAGAATTATCTGTCGATCTTCTTACACTTAATTCGCACTCATGATTTTCGGCGATTATTTTTGAAATATAAAGCCCCAAACCACTTCCCTCTTCACCCTTGGTACTAAAGAATGGTCTAAAAATCTTTTCCTCAAGCTCCGTAGAAACACCAGGGCCACTATCTTCTACAAAAATAATCACTTGATTTTCTTCAAGGCGTGCACCAACTTTAACTTTTTTCAATGAAGCTTCTTTAACCGCCATTAATGCATTCAACATAAAATTCATCACGACTTGCCCAATTTCAACCCTATTTCCTAAAAGGTGACACTCTGAATTTTCATAATTTATTTGCAGCTCAACATCTTGAGCTTTAAAAGCATGTCTTGCTAAAATATCTAAGTTCTTGAAAAGTTCTTCTAAAGAAAAATCTACTTCTTGACTAGGCTGAAGCCTTGAAAAAGAACGAAACCCTAAGATGAGATCCTTGACTCGAGTCACATTCGCTTCAATTCTCTCCATCATTTCACGAAACTTTATATTAAGCCTCAATTCTTCTGCTTCACTTAGTTGTCCAAAAAAACCTTGCAGGTTTGTGATAGGATTACTTAACTCGTGAATGAGGGCGGCACTCAACTCTCCCATTGTCTGTAGTCTTGAGGCGTGAATTCTTTGCTGATTAAAATCATTTCTCCCTCGCAAAGCCTCTAGCTTCTGAAGAGTTAGTTTCTTACCAAGTTCTCGAATTGAATTAAACAAGTACAAAGAGCAGAGGGTAACCCCAGCCCCCACCAAAGAACTTCCCATTTTTTCGATTTCAGGAATTTCACCAAAAACCCAGTACGTGTGTACTGACCAAAGAGCTGCTGTAAAAACACTCTTTAAAACCCACGAGCCAAAAAGATCTCCTGCAAGAAAAGCTGGAACAATTAATAACACTGAAGGCAATCGATCAAACTCGCTCTGCAAAGCAAGCATGTGTGCGACCAAAGCTGAGAGTACAACTAAACCCTTTAAATTTTCTAAAACTACATTTTTATTTTTTAAAGGAATGGTCGTTAAGAAGAGAATCCCGTAACTTATAAAACTTAGTGATTCTTTTTCTGGTCCAGCCCAAAATAAAAAGCCAGCACCCATCAATCCAAAAGCTAACCAAATGCCTATTCGATAAAGCCATTCAAACGAATCAAGAGCCTCTTCTATAATGGAAGCCCTATCGGAAGCCACTTTCTTCACAGAATCTTTATCGGAGATGCCTTTAAAGGCTTAAGTCAATTTATTGATGTCAAAAAAATTGGGCTAGAACCAGTATCTAAAACCTAGGCCTAAAGGAACTCCTCTGAAAAATTTATTTGGTAAATTAATTCCTGCACTAAAAAGAAGTTGAAAATGCGTCGTCATTTGCCACAAGTAATTTGCATAAATAGAAAACTGAAAAGACCCTCGACGCTCACCTCTATAATCCCAAAAAAGAGGGCCGGCCTCGGCTGACAATTCAAAAGGCTCTAAATGCCAGTTCAAACTCAAAGCGGGGCTTTTATAAAATTTATTTATTTCAAAAGCTACCCCAACTGAAAAATCGTTCATAAAAGCATAAGAAAAAACACTTCTTGTTTGAAAAACTTCTAAGTTATTATTCCATGATTCCACAACATGAATCACATAATCACCTTGATCTGTTGCAAAAGCGCGTGAGGGACTAATCCATGTAAAAATACAAAGAAAAAAAGTTATATATAATTTCTTAGTCAAACAAACCTCACGTTGCTTTTTTCTTCTGTTCAAAAACATGTCGAGTTTGAATTTCTCGGATAGTTCTTGTTTTACTTCTCATAACAATCGAGTGAGAAGTGCAACCATAAGCCGTAAAGTTAATACCTTTCAACCAAGAGCCATCGGTAACGCCAGTGGCACAAAACATAACTTCTCCTTTTGCCAACTCTTCGATTGAATAAATTTTATTTAAGTCCGTAATACCCATTGCTTTTGCACGTTGGACCTCTTCATCGTTTCTCCATTTGAGCTGTCCCCAAAAATCACCGCCCAAACACTTCAAAGCGGCTGCTGCAATGACTCCCTCAGGAGCTCCACCTGTTCCTAAAAGTAAATCAATGCCTGTTTCCGGGTTGCATGTCGAAATGGCAGCCGACACATCTCCATCACCAATCAAGCGAATACGAGCTCCCATCGCTCGAACTTCTTCGATCAATCCCTTGTGACGATCGCGATCCAAAATAATCACAGTCGTTTCTTGAATTGATTTTCCCTTAGCTTTTGCAACAGTTGTCAAAATTTCTTTTGTGCTCATTCCCCACTTGATCAGTCCTCGACACTCGGGACCAACGGCAATCTTATCCATATAGGTGTCAGGAGCGTGTAAGAAATGCCCCTTTTCACCAACCGCAATCACAGAAATGGCATTGCTGTGACCAAGAGCCACTAGATTTGTTCCCTCTAAGGGATCGAGCGCCACATCAACTGCGGGACTTCCTTTTTCGCGCAAGCCAAACTCTTCGCCAATGTAAAGCATGGGAGCTTCGTCGCGCTCGCCTTCTCCAATCACCACTGTTCCAGAAACATCCAAAACATCCAAAGCTCTTCTCATCGCATCGACCGCAGCTTGATCAGCCTCATCGCGCTTTCCTCTTCCCATCCACCTTGCAGAATTAATTGCAGCCGCTTCTGTTACACGTATAAATTCAAGAGCTAAATTTCTATCCATGCTGAAAAGTCTATCTGAAGAAAACTCACTCAGCTAGAAGCCTTGCGCAGGGTTTCTTTTATATAATAAAAATTATCTAAGTGGATTCTTCCACGATGGTTACGCCATCTCCGCCTTCTCCAGGCCAAGATCCCGTTCTGAATTTGAACTCTGTTCTTTCTTTTTCAAGATAAGTTCTAATTCTTTCTTTAAGGACTTCTTTTCCATGACCATGGATAATTGTAACGGAACTCACTTCACGAGCTGTTAATTGATTAAGAGCCGAATCAATCTTGCGAGAAGCCTCGTCCCAAGTTTTACCTCGAACATCACAAATAAAACTTCCAACTTGTGCCTTTGATTGAGCAAGAACTTGGGTCTTCGCACCAGATTTTCTTTTTTCAACTCCAAGCCAACTCTTACGACTTTGATCGAAACGAAGCTTTTCCTCATTTGTCACATCAAAAATTCGCTCAACACCCACCCGAGTTTTTATCTCTCCCACTTTTACAGAAACCGTGGCTTTTGCATTAGCTTGAGACTGAAAATCTTCTTCCACTTGGCCCATTCCAAGACCCGCAATTTCCACGATCATTCCTTTTTTTAAAATTTGCGGATCAATTCCTCTCTTAGGCTGAACAAAAGGGACATCTTCAGAGCTTAGTTTTTTTAATTCCTGAGTTTTTTGAGAAATATCCTCAAAAATCTCCGTGGATTCTTTGCCCTCATTTTTTAAGGAAAGAATTTTTCCAGCTAATTCTTCTCGAAGTGCTTTAAAGTCACGGAGTACTTCTTTTGCTTCTTCTCTTGAGAGATTTCTTAGCTTTTCTTCAGCAAGTTCTTTGAGCCTATTAACCTCTTTGTTCTTTTGCTGAAATGATTTTTTTGATTCTTCAACTTCCAGCAATTTATCTTCAAAATGTTTTCGACTTTTTTCTAAGTTCTTAAGTGCTTTGGTAAGATCTTTTGAGTCGTCTCCCAACAATTGTCGCGCGCGAGTTAAAACTCCTTGAGGAATTCCAAGACGATCTGCCGCATCGAGCGCAGAAGATTCACCCGGAACGTCCATAACAATCTTAAACAGAGGCGTTCTTTTTTGAGTATTATAAGCCATCGAGGCGACTCGACATCGCTCATCTGCCAGCGCCATTACTTTGAGCGCACCGTAGTGAGTTGTCACAAAAACCCGCACACCTTTTTCTAAAAAATACTCAATCACTGCGCGCGCAAGCGCCTGACCTTCTTCAGGTGCGGTTCCTGTAGCAATTTCGTCAATGAGCACCAAATCGCCAGGTGAAGCTTCTTTAAAAATTCGGCTTAAAGAATGAATATGGGCTGAAAAAGTAGAAAGTTTTTCAAAAAGATTTTGATCATCGCCCATCTCGGCAAAAACTTTTTTTAATTCAAAAGGAACTTTGGCAGATTTTGCACAAACAGGAATTCCCGCTCTAGCAAAAAGAAGAGCCATGCCAACACTTTTTAAAAGAACCGTTTTTCCACCTGTATTGGGACCCGATAAAATTAGCGCCTCTTTCCATTCCAAGCTGTTTGAGACAACTTTTGTTTGTAGCGACAAAAGAGGATGCGCTAAGTAATCAAACGATAAGTCATCACTCTGTGAAGCCACACAAAAGTTATCCCACTTCGAAACAACTCGAGAAACTGCTTGCAAATAATCTGCAAGCGCCAGCTGCTCTTGATTGCTGATAAAAAAAGGCACGACATCTTTTGAGCGATCGACGACTTGAGCAAGAATTCGCTCAATTTCTATTTCAATTTCGCGCTCGGTAACCTTGAGTTGATTGTTGAGATCAACAATCGCTTGAGGTTCCACAAAAATTGTTGATTCAGTTTTTGAAACATCATGAATGATTCCAGGCATTCGTCCCTTGTAATTATTTTTAACAGGAAGAACATAGCGACCATCACGCAAGGTCACATAATTATCACGCATGACTTCTGCAAGATGAGGATCTTGAAGATAATCCTTCAAGCGATCATCAATACGATTTTTTAAATCGCGTGCCATCATTCGCAGAGCACGCAGATCTTCTGAAGCAGAATCAGAAATTTGCCCGTGCTGATCGATGAGTGGAAAGTGAACGTCACACCAATCTTTCAGAGGTTCGAGCAAATTTAAAACTTTTTGAAGAGAGGGCAACTGACTTGTTTGAACAACCGATCTTAAACTTATGACACCCTTTTGATTGCGAATGACTTGAGCAAACTCCTCGACACTTATCGCTCCCCCTCTAGCCATTCGTTTGTAGACCATGTTCAAATCAGACAAATCACTCAAGGGGAGTTGTTTTTCTTTAGATTGAAGAGCGACCACATCGATGATTGCTTCGGCGATCGTAGAGGATTTTTTTCTTTCCCAAAAGTCAGGACGAAAAACTGCGATAAAAGATTGCCCCATAGGGGATAGGGCATTTTGAGTAAGAATCTCTAAAAACCGATTCCACTCTAAAACATCAAGGGTTTTCTCAAAAGCTGTCGTCACGGGTGTTTTCTCTCTATTTTTTGCATTCTCTCTCTATTTTTCAAAACTGACAAAGATTGTTTTTGATTTCAAAACCAAAAGCTCACCTTCTGCAGCTCCTTTTGGCTTTTTTAAATAACGACGCTCGGTATAGTCTACAGGAATCCACGATCCTCTCACTTTTGAATGTTTCACGGCCACTAACGCCGCTTCTTGCAACACGACTTGTGAGGCTTCATCTTTTGACCCAAAACCTTTTTGTCCTCTTCGAAGCCAAACGTGGCCCCCTTTTTGGCCGCGAATATGAAACCATAGATCACGACTCCGAGCCTGACGATAAAGCTCATCGTTCTCTGTGGCCCTTCGACCAACCACAAGCTCCAAATCATTTGCAATTTTCTGAACAGATCCTATCTTATTTTGTTTTTTTGTTTGTCCTTGATTTGTTTTTTTCTTTTGAAAGGACTCTTGAGTTGTTTTTGCTTCATTTTCTTTTGCCACCTCAAAAAGACGCTCTTGAGCCTTTTGTACTTTTCTCTCGTGCCTTTTAAGAAGTTGCTTCATGCGATCGAGAGATGTTTTTCGATATTCTTTTTTAAACACTACACCCTTTATCTCAAAAAGCTTTGCTAAAAAATCTTTTGTCCACCCAGGAAGAACGGAGGATTCCTCGCCCCACATAGTAGGATTCTCTAAAAAGAAACGAATAGCTTTTTCATTATGCAAAATCCAATCTTGAGCTTTTTTTAAATCACTCTCTATATTTTGCAGAAGTTTTTTTTTCTTTGAAGAATCTTGCGCAACTAAAAGTTGTTTCGAATTTTTATCATCAAAATCTTTCAATTTTAATTCTTCGAGAGAGGCCCAACGAGGGAGTGCTTGTTGATAGTCTTTTCGCCCTTCTACATTAAGGACACACGCTTTTTGAGCAAGATCCCATCTCATCGAACGATCGCCAAAATCAAAAAGAATTTCTCGACCCGTTTCACTCACTAAAAGATTCTGCAAGAAATGTCCTACAAAATGAGCCTTTAAATAAAGAAGCAGCGGTGTTTTTTTAGCGAGAAACTGCTCCTTTTGGAATGTGTTGAACGAGGCCACACGCAGACTGCCTTCAAAGTATCCAAAAGCCTGTTCTCTCAGATGAGGATAAAAGTCTAAAACAATGATTTCTTTGAGATTTTCTTTAGAGAAAAGTCGTGCGGTTTGAAGCTTCAAAGGAGCCCCAAAACTCTTGACTTGATGCATTAATTCTTGTACCTTCTGGGAAGCTTTTTTACAGAAAGCAGTTTGAGAGGTATCTTCATTTTCCATGGCGACTAAAAAGAAAGCAGCTCCTAAAGCTAAAAGCAAATCCTCTGCAGGCTCAAGCCCTGCAGCAAAGAAAAAACCCGCCCAGAGCAGTAAAGCCAAAACTCCTGCTCCAAAGGTTGTTGCAAAAGCTGCTTCTACAAAAGCAAGCTCCGCCAAAGCAGTCCCTGCAAAAAAAGTTGCTGCAGAAAAATCGCCTACTCAAAAAACAGCTCCTCAAAAAGCTCTGCATTCCAAAGCTCCTCTGGCTCCAACGATAGAACAAAAACGCGATCAAGCTGCAGAAGCTGTGAAAGCAGCTCTTGAAGCTTCTAAAAAGCTTAAAGAAACAACAGAGGAAGACGAATTCGACCCGGAAGCTTTTTTTGCGGCTTCTGGTGGAGAAGGACTTTTCAAAGCACACACGATGCGAAAAGAACGCGTTGATGTGAACCTTGATATTCGCTACCGAATTATGGAAAAAGGCCCTATCGTTCATCACGCAGAATTGATGAACCTTTCAAAGACAGGACTTTGTCTTCGAACCAAAGATGTGTTCAAAGCTAAAACTGTTTTAAGAATTGAAATTCCTCTCCCTCACACGGCAGAACTTTTTTCTGTTCAAGCGGCAGTTGTTTGGAGCCAAAAGATGGCTGCTCCCGAGTTTGGTGACGCCATCCATACGGGTCTTCACTTCATGCCCATGAATCAGGCAAAACAAGCCGTGATCAATAACTTCATCCAACAACGTCGTGATGAAATAATCATGGCTAAAATCGGTCTTGATAAATTTACCGATGTTGTGCCCGTAGCTGGCCTTGATTAAGTAACAAGCTTCTTCTTTAATTATCTCGAGGAGATAATTATGAAAAAACTTGGCTTAATGACTTGTCTATTGCTTTCACCTTCTGCATTTAGCGCGGTCTATGCACTTGATCCCACTCACACAACAGTTGGATTTGAAGTGATTCACTTGGGAATTTCAAAAGTCCCTGGAAAATTCAAAGAGTTCAAAGGAACTTTTGAGTTTGATGAAAAGTCTCAAACGTTGAAAGATTTGAACGTCGAAATCAAAACAGCATCCATCAACACAGAAAACACTGATCGTGATAGTCATTTAAAAGCCGCTGATTTTTTAAATGTCGAAAAGTTTCCTCTTTCAACATTTAAAATCACAAAACCCGTAAAGCTTGATGGCAAACCCATCAAAGGTGAACTCACTCTTCTTGGCAAAACACAAAACGTGACTCTCAACGTGAAATATAACGGCAGCGCAAGTATGGGTGGCACACAAAAAACAGCCTTCGATGCTCAGGGCAAAATCGACCGCACTCAATTTGGAATGACGTGGAACAAAGAAATTGAAGCGGCTCATAAGCCCGATGCGCTCAAAAAAGCTGTGAACAAAGCAAAAGACCTCGCAATTAGCAACGAAGTTGCGATCATCATCAACGTGGAAGCTAATCAAGAAAAAACCAAGTAAATCTTTTACGATTTCTGCAAAAAAGCCCGATTGCTCCCGTGGCAATTGGGCTTTTTCATGTTAATTATTTAGTCTTTACACCGGGATCAACATTATCGGCGTGTAGCGCAGACTGGTAGCGCATCTGCTTTGGGAGCAGGGGGTCGCAGGTTCAAATCCTGCCACGCCGACCATTTTTCGGTAAACGAAAATGGATTGAACCCAGAAATCCAGAGAACTCAAATACATAAATAACTGTAGAAGAGATGCTCACGAAGAAGCGATTACATAGGCCTAGCTAGAAATTTTCAATACTAGTACCCTACCATTGGACCTGAACAAAGCTTTAAGCTATTGGGCACCTAACGAAACAGTTACCTGCGAAAATGCGTCTGAAAGATAGTCGAAATATTTTTCTAGTAAAGTCCATTTAGATGAGTAATGATCTATTTTTTATTTGTATTTGAAATGAACTTTGCTTGCATAAGTGTTTATAATTATAAAACACATCGATTACCCTCGAACCCAATCGATATCTTTGTAATTCCGATAGCTGCAAAATTAAAAGACATTTGACATAAAAGAGGGATCATTATTTTGAAATGATTTATCAAATTTATCTTTTATTGGATCCCGCTGCATCTGGTTTTTCAAAATATCAATGACTTCTTTTTTTGAAGAAGGATCGAGTCTATTAGTAACAACACTTGATTCTGACCAAAGCCATCCATCCCCCAAACCCCCAAAATTGTACAATTATTAGATGTGCAGTTAAATACAAAAAAATCGATTAACAAGATTGTCATAATTTTCTTTGGATTAGCTGAATAAATTTTGTAGGGACAGAACAATAAGCACAAAAGGAAATTTCTTAAGTTACACATAAATACACATATAACTTTCAGAATCATATTAAGTTACATGATTTTTATCGGACCTGATTTTATTGGCACAAACCTTGTGTAATTTTATATCCTAGCTCACAACAGAAGAATCAATAAACTTTAAGGGAAAGGTTAAATATTTCATGGATAAAACCTGCAGCTAGCTCAAACAATCAAGATTGAATTTCTTGAACTCAGAGAAAAACTCCATCCAAGCTATTTTCGAAAAAAAACTTTTTAACGTGGCATTTAGGAGAGGATCACGAAAGATTCAACAAGAAAACACTAAGCCAAAGCACTTGAAGATCGATCATGCCTTGGGTGAAAAATTAAAAAATAAATCACAGTAAAAACAAGCCAGTAAGCATTCAAGGGACTTAAAAAAAATCCTCCCAAAAGCTGAACAGTTAAAGAAAAAATAATAAAGTAAAAATAGAAATTAATTGAATCTATGTTTTTTCTTCTTTTTAAAGAAAATAATCTTATGTACAAGTTTAAATATAAAAGAAGAAATAAAATTAATCCGACAAGTCCATAAGAAAGGACAATATTAACAATCTCGTTATGAGGTGCAGTTCCAACAAAAGCTTTCAAACTTGAAAGATTATCAGTAAATTCACATTTAGTTCCATCCAACTCGTAAGACAGACAAAAACCACCTGGCCCGTAGCCAAGGAGTATATTTTTCTTGATTAAATCAAGTCCTATAATCCAAAGGTCAGACCTTCCTGTTAAAGTTGTAAAATCTCTATTAAAAAAAGTGTCCAAAAAACGGAACTGAACATTTAACAAAAATATCACGGGAATGATTAATACTTTTAAAAAAACTGAAATTAAAGTTTTTAAACTGTTCTTTTGAGTAAAAGAATTAAAAATATTACAAAAATACAAGACAAAAAACATAGCGAAAATAGATGCTATTGAGCCTGAAGCCAGAAATAGAACCAAAAGTAAAAACATATAAAATAGTTTGGAGAGAAAGTTTTCCCTTAAAGAAATTAAATTATTTTTAGAAAAAAAATATAATATTGAAATATTAATAATTGCTGCAAAATGACCCTTTGTGGCCATAACGCCCCTTAGCCCAAACCTAAACCCAGTAAAAGAATCTAAAGGATCATCTCCCTGCCCCCAAGTAGCTCGTACAGGATCCACGACATATGTCACCAATGAAATAATAACAATGAAGATTAAAATGTTTTTAAATAATTCTAAAACTTTGTTCTCCTCAAAACGGTATACAATATAAGAAGAGAATAAAACAATATCTAGATTACGCACAAAATCTAAGAATCCAAAAGCTTTATTCATATTCCACGATATAGAAAAACCAGCCAAAGCTAAAAACGAAAAAAAAATAGGATGACTACGAATTATTTTTACAAAAATTTGAATTCTAAAAAGAAAATAAAATATTGCAACAAGAAAAGAACAAGAAAGAAATACCAGCTTTAAAAAAAAAACTGCTTTAAAATCGCTAAAAGAACTAAGAGCACCAAATCTAAAAAAAACTCCAAAAAACGTAATCCAATACTCAAAAAAAGCCATGTTGTATAAATTTTATCATATGAAAAAAATAATCTTCAAAAAGATTTTAACATTCACAGAAACGCGCACAGCGTTGGTACTGAATTAGACACTTTCTAAAATAAAGGTGCTCTAAATAAATTTTAAAAAATAAAGTATCGCCTTAGTAAATTCAGAAAAAGCTCTCAAAGTAAGGTAGCAAAACCTGTTTAAAAATGAAGTTTCATGTTTCCAGTATATTTTTTTAAATTGTAGCATGCCCCTGATTCTTCTCGAAGAGACTTGATCTCGATGTTTTTGATGTACAACTAGGTAAGAATTGATTTTCTTTATTCTATCAGTCTGACTAACAATCCTTAAAGCAAGATCTATATCAATTTTTGACGACAAACCTTCATCGTAACCACCCAAGGCGTTAATAAATTCCTTTCTATAAATTATAGCTGAATGCTTGAAGGGCACGACAGGAAAAGCCATGATTCTTCTTTTTGCACATTTTTTATTTTTGAATTCCGGATAACTAAGATAAGGAATAACCTTACCTCTAAAACTGACAAAAATATCTCCGTAGAAAACATCAATTTGAGGAAATTTTAACATTTCCCCTTTAACTACAGAGAGAGCACCACTTCGTAAATAATCATCCGAATCTAAAATGTAAACAAAATCATTTGTAGCTTTTTTGTTTCCAAAATTTCTAGCAGCTGAAATTCCCTGGCCAGTAGACTTAAAAACCTTAACAAATGAATTATCCTTGTATTTTTTAAGGACTGATTCGTATGACCCATCACCTGAATGATCGTCTACAAAAATAACCTCATCACCTTGATCGACTTGCGCCAAAGCAGAGTCAATAGCTCGAATTAAAAAAGGACCAGAGTTTTTACCTATTATAACAACACTAATCATCTGTTAGTTATTATAAACACAACATCTTTTAAAAAAGACATTTTGATAATGAAATTTAACTCCCTAATTTGTTTGCTAAATTATTCAAAACCTCAAGTAGAGAGGAAAATCATCATTTTAAATGCTTCAAAGCAAAACTTGTCTATAAGTTAAGTTTTAAGTTAAGGAACTATTGACAGTGAATTCTTGCCTCAAAAACTACTTTTAGCATTTGATCAAGTAACGATAACCTCTATAAAAGAGCAAAAGCCGGACAAAAAACTAATTTTACAAAATAAAAAAGCTTGAGTTTTAATGCGACGTGTTATAGCCTCCCTTAATTGAAATATTCATCCCTCTTTCTATCTCTGTACCTTTTGAGCACTCTTGAATGGCTCTCGGCTAGCACCCCTAAGCATCCACCCTGCCGAGAAATCTTAAAACAAAGTTTCGACCGTGATAAAGAAGCTTTTAAAAATGAAATTTTTGGACCCGGAGAAAACCTGCTTCAAAGCTATTTTTCGCATTCTAACTTTTATAGAATACCAAAGTCCGACCAAATAGATTTTGCCCTTCACGCTAAATTTGAAATCATACAAAACATGATCGACCAAGGAACCGACATTCATCCCATTCCTCACTCAACAGCTTTTGTTGTTTTTGGAGGAAAATCTCGGATTGGTCGCATAGCTCACAATCTAAGAAGACAAGGAATCAATCTTTTAATTGATTTTGAAACTCTTTATTTTTACGGTATCGACGGATTCTACTCACCTCGAAATAAAATCATCACTCTTGGCTTAGAAGAGGCTCTCTTTCCTAATCAAGTTAGTTATTCATTACTCCATGAAGCGACACATGCCTTTATAGACCAAAAAGTTTTATTCGTTCCCAAAATTCTCAGCGAACAAAACACCCCTCATTCTTCAGAATCCCAGGACTACGCTGAATTTACAATTGATGAAGTCATCACTTACTCAAAACAAATGCTTCAAATGGTGAATCCTGAAATCAGCACACAGACCCCCAGAAGAACAAACGCAGCTCGGGCGAGTGGATTATTTTCTGCAAGTCAGTTTATGAAAGACCTGTCCGTAAGGATCGTGGCCAAAAAAGATTCACTTCTTCGAATTGTACATTTTTTAAAACAAGCCGAAGAGAACCCCTCTTTGATCAACACAGAGCTAGACACTTTTGGGCTCAATCCAAATGAGCTCGACCCAAACATCTCACTTGCTAAAAGTGGTTTTTTACATGAAGAGCCCCAAAAAATAAACTCTAAGATAAGAGCCACACGAGTTGTGATTGAAGAAGCTCTTCGTATCGCCGAATTAGCTCTGGGAATTTAAAGAAAATTCATTCATAATCATCTTAAGGGGTCACTTAAGATGAAAACTCTTAATTTTTTAATATTTCTATTCTGCCTGCAACTTGGAAATATCTCCGTTGCAACCACCTTAAATATTTTACCATGTATTAAAATACTACGAGGAGAAAACACACAGCTAGATATCGAGGCTCGGGATACATCTCATAGTCTTAAGCTTACTCCAAGTCCTATAGTTACTCCGCCAAAAACTCAAAAAGAAATCACCGAAATTCGAAAACAAATAGAGGACATCATCGACGGCAAAGAAGGAGAAGATTATAAAAAAATTCACATAAGACTTCCTTCGTTTGATGAAAAAGACCCCCAAAACACTCCCGAAGATAATCAGAAAATTGTTGCTCAAAAGCAAAAACTTGAAGAACTTTTTAAAAAACTTTACGAAAGAGATAAACAACTCGCTCTTGAATCTCCCGAAAAAGCATCTGATTTTTTAAAAAAAGCAGGAATCAATGTCGAAATTGACCAGAGTAAAAGCGCAGAACAAAGCGACAGAGCTCTTGTAAGCTTTTCACCCAAAAGCCTAGATGAAGAATTGCGAGACGATGTTAGGACTTCAAATAGACTCATTCAAAGCAAACGCCTCATACAGAAACAGAAACTGCAAAGACCCTTTGAAAACACTATTTTTGGAAAGAGCAAGGATGAAAAAGGAGACACATGGGATTTGTTTGAACACAGAGACTCCCTTAGATCTCTTGATGTATTTAGATACATAAAAGAACTAGAAAATAAATTTCTAGAAGAAGACGCGCTTTCAATTGCCAATAAATCACTTTCTGAAAAATACGGTGATATTCACACAAGCAAAATGCCTCAACGTCCTAGTCGCGAAAGAAAATTAAACCTTAGCTCCGAAGAAGGTGAAAGATTCAAAGCAAACCTTAAACTATTTGAAAATCCAATAGACTCTCTTGGGGAAGATAGAAAAACGGGGAACGTCCTTTCAGAGGCTCAACTATCAACTCAAGAAAGAACTCAACTCAGAGACGCTGCTTTAAAAATACTCACAAAGAATGGAGAAAACAGTCCAAACGCACAACACTTGGGTGACCACCTTGAACTCTTAAACAATCCATCCGTTGTGACTGAACTCAAAAAAAATGGAATTGATATAGAAGATGCGAAACTTCTTGTACTCTTACACGACCTTGGTAAAGAATACGATCAGCTACCTCAAGGCTACAGAGAAACAATTGAAAAAGCTTTTCCTAAGCCTCCAAAGGGTGAAGCAGACACTCACTTTTTAAATCGCAACATCATGGCTCACGAATTTGGTTCAATGGCCATGATTGATCAACTATCCTCTAATCTGAATATTGCTCCGGCTAAAAGAGAGCGACTTAAAGGACTTATCGCGGGACACAATGCTGGCTACGACAGATTGCGAGAAGGAAGCCACTTTTGGCAAACCATGTGGCCTAAATTTGCAGAGAGTATGAATGAAAAAGGTATCAACGTTCCAACTACTTATCCCTCTCTAAAAACAAACATCGAAGGACAAAATCCATTAACAACAATTCTCACAGCTACGGATCGACTTGCCTCTAAAACACTTGCTTCTCAGGAAAAATTTGCAGACACACTCGTTAGGACTGGAAAGTGGAATAACCAAGAGCTAGCAAATCAAATGAAAGGTTCTTTACGAGATGTCCAAAGCGAAGGCGAGAATGTTCTCCAAAAGCTTGAAGATTTTAGAGGAAAAAACTTTGAGGGACTTAAAAAAGCAATTCGAGGACACTTTGGAGAAGCTGATCAAAACCTTTCAATTCTCTCAGAAAGACTTCCTCAAATGGCAGCGGGAACAGGAGCTTACAAAGATCGTCCCGCACTCACGGAAAGTGAACTAAAAAACTCAATGATTTATTGCCAAGAAAAAACAACTCCTCAAGGAAAAAAGGAGCGCGCTTGGTACAGGATTGAAGCAAGTGGAAAAGTTTTTCGCTTTGAAAAGAAATTATTTGGATTGACCGGTAAGTGGACTGAAGCTCCTGAGTTCAATGGATCTAACGAACGCCTTTCAAGCACTCAGATTCTGTTTGGAAAATTTATTTACTCAGACCTTGGATACTCCGCACCAAAACTATCAAGCGATCTTCTCTAGTGCTCTTACTATTAAGATTTATTAAGGAGTCGACTCAAACTTCGTAAATTAATCCAAGCCTCTAAGTTCTTAAGACCAGAACAAAATAGGAGGTTCTTTACATATGTTAAAAATTACAAAAGCCCTTACATTAGTGGCCCTCAGCACAGGCGTTGCTGTTGCAGGTGCAATTGACGCAGGAAATTCTGCTATTGAAAACACTCGCATCGCTGCCATCAATCTCAATAAAACTCTTGGTGTTTCAAAAGGTGGTGCTCTCAAAAATACTGGAGATACTGCGGTTGCGATCCTAGATAAGCAAGGCAAACTTATCCAAGTTATTTTCTCTGGAACAGAAGCTAAAAAACTTTGGAATGCCAGCGTAGAAAAAGCAAAAGCTCTTCATGAAGCAGGCATCAATGCAACAAGTGGCGTAGGGATAGACGTCACTAACCAAGCTTTTGATTACACTGAAAAAGGTGTGGCCATTACAGGTGGAGCTGCAAGATATGCTGTGAAGATGTCTCTTGGCTCAATCGAAAAATTAGGTGGTGGAACAAAAGTAGGCGAATACACACTTGTTCCTTTGGGTGCCCATTCAGCCAAAGCTGTAAACTGCGCTGTCGACTACGTTCTTGACGATGCTCACACTGTTATTTCAATCAGTAAGAGCCTTGTGACTGAATCACACAATCTTATCCGATCTATCCTTAAGCTCTCTCTTTCTGGAGCAAAAGACGCAACTATTGGAATTGGCAAAACAGCTGTCAACGCTCCTATCAAAGTTGTGAATTCACTCAGCAAGATCACAGGTCTCTTCGGATACGAATACGAGATTCCAACTATCAAGTAATTTTGAATTTATTTAAATTTACTGAAATATAACCAAATAAAAAGAGGCGGTGGATTTAACTCCACCGCCTCTTTTTGTATTTATATATTGCTCAACCAATTAAAAAACTATTCCTTGTACCAAGACTTTGGCACTTTATAAAAAGTACCATCAAACTGAGCCCGAGCGCCATGAAATTCTTGGCAAGCCTCTTGAGAGGTCGTTAGGACACTTAAATGATTCAGACTATTTTTCGCTATTAAAAGAGAGCAAGTTTTTCCATCAGAGTTTTTTGCATCTAATTTATATTTGTTTGTAGCGTATTCGGTTAAAGTGCCCTCAATATCTCCCGTATGTGCCGTTGGTCCACGAACAACTGAAAGAGTCGCTGAGAGTTTATTGCCAGATCGCTCAATTCGAATGTCTCCGCCGACCATGTCTTGGTACCAACCTTCTATCGAGTTATTCACATCTAATTTCACAACTTTCCAAGGGGTATCAGTTACTTTTCCTGGTATCGCGTGCAAACCCGTAAAAGCTTCCACCAAAGCAAGCTTAGATTTTGGAAGATTTACGATATGATCCATGTATGTTTCGGTTAAGTAATAATTACCCCGATCCTCTTCTTTAAATTTTCCAGTTTCACGCTCGGCATTAAAGCGCATAATGTAGTTCCAATAACCCGCATGATTCTCAAGGGTTTGAGCAAGAATCTTGTTCCACTTTTCGCCTTCTGGCCTTTTTGCAAAAGCTGCTATTAAAACATCACTTGCACCCTCATATTTAGATTCTTCTCGTACAGCAGCACGAGTCGCTTCTACGAGCTTCTTCAAATTGGGGCTTTCCTCTGCACCATCCTGCGCAAAAGCGCTCGCTCCAACAACCATTCCCAACAGAATTTTATGATGTAATTTCATTCCAACTGTCTCCTTTGCCGTCTCTTGATAAGCGACTCTGTGCGCTATTGTCACGCGACAAGCCCTTAAATGTGGCCCGTGAAATAAGAATTAAGGGAAAGTCTTTTCGATTTTTGTTTTTAAAGGCTTCTAAAAACACCTACTTTCATTTATTTTCTTCTAACGATGAGGACAGGAAAATATTTAGCTTGGAGATTTTGTTTACTCACTCTGCTTTGTCCTCCAAAAAATTTAAATGCTGAAGACCTAAAAAACAAAGACTCTCTCAAAACTCAAATCATTGAGGCTGTTAAGTCCTCAAACATCCCTCAAATACGTCGCCTAAAAAATATTCTTGGTAATCTCGACGAGATCAGAGACTCTAAAGACGATAGCCTTTTACAAATTGCTTGCCGAGAAAAACAATTGAATTCTGTGATCTACCTCTTAGACAAAGGATACACAGTGTCGCTCAACGAAGTAGATAGCGAAAGAAAAACTCCTCTCACGAGAGCCATTGAAAATTCAGACCTGGAACTTTTACAGCTTCTATTAAAAAGTCCTGCAAAAAATTTTTTTAGAAAAAAATTAAACATCAATCAAAAAAATGGTTTTGAATGGAGTCCTCTATCTTTAGCCATCAAATTAGAAAAAATTGAAATTGCTAGATACTTACTCTTGGCCAACGCTGATCCCAATGTCATTGATCCTGACGGTCTTACGCCTCTTACTCGAAGCCTTAAGAAAAATGACTTCGAACTAACTCTCTTGCTTGTTCAAAACAAAAATACCAATTTAAATTTTAAAGATCACTTTCAAAAAAGTCCCCAAGATTATGCGAATCAATTGAAAGATAAAGTCCTAGCCGATCTTGTAAATCCTCATAATCCTCGCCCAAAGCAAAGTCCCCTGCCTTCACCCCAGCTTTACAAAATGCTCTCTGAACCCACTCCCCAGGAGCCCTACTATCTTGTGAAAATTCCCTTTGTAACAAATAGAAAAAAAAGCGGATTTCTTGAGAGCGATTACTTTTACTCGCAAGAAATTTCTCCAACTATGGATTACGGAGAGGCTCTCGTGACCGTGCCTAAAAGTCATGTTCGAGGCCGCCTTGAAAACCCAGGGTTTTGGGATCTTATGGCCAACCCCAAAGATCATATTATTTTGAGAAGTATCAACCTAAAAACCAAAGAAACTTTCATGCGAGAACTCTCAAATACTCTCGAAGCCAGAACTGCTTCTGACGAACTCAGAAGAGATAAAGACGATGTGTTTCTTTACATTCACGGCTTTAACAATCCTTTCTCTAAAGCCCTTCGCAAAACAGCGCAGCTCACTCTCGACTTAGGCTTTAGAGGAATCCCCATGAGTTACTCATGGCCCGCGCAAAATGTAACTGTTCCCATGCCGTGGGATTTTCGAACAGATGCAAATTCGATTGAAAAATCTCTTCCTCAATTCAATAGCTTCTTGAAAGATCTTCGTAAGAACATTCACCGCGAAAAGGATCAATGCCTTCATCTTGTCGCACACAGCATGGGAAGCAGAGCGCTTGCGCGAATTTTAAACCTCATTTCCTATCAAGAAAAAGATATTATGAAAGATCCTCAGTACATCAAACCTTTTTGCGAAGTTATCCTTGTGGCTCCTGCTATAGATGCGGAAGTTTTCATCAAAACAAATTCCGCAAACCTCTCTAAAGTTAGTGATCGAGTGACGATTTATGCTTCAAGCGACGACGTCGCACTTAATTTACAATGGCTTGCTGAGGATGAGTCATTTACGTTTCCTCTGGGATCAAAATCAAGTGAAGGATATCTTGCACTTAGTCCACACGTTGAGACGATCGATCTTTCAAATGTGAGTGTAGGCCCATTAAGCTTCAATCACTCTAAATACTCGGAGCTTCCTCAAGTTGAAGATGACATAAGGGACTTGCTAGTCTATCGACTGGGGGCCCAAGAACGTCTTGAACGTGGAACAAAACTCATCAAAAGATTTATGAAGGCTTTGTTTTTGCTCGAGCCCGAGCAGCTTCATTTTTGGGAAATGGCTCCTCGCTAGGAAGCCTTTTACCAAAGGCAGTCGACTCTCATTGGTAGCCAGCCCTTCAACACTGCGCTAAACCAATTGCATGTCTTTAGCCTTTCCTGATCGTCTCATGAGCTTGTTGGGAATTTTTGCTTTTCTTTCTCTGGCTTATGCTCTTTCTAACAACCGCAAAGCTATTCAGTGGAAGGGAATTGTAAGTGGGTTGGGACTTCTTTTTCTTTTTGCTTTTTTGATTTTAGGAATCCCAGCTTTTCAAATTCGTGGTCTTTTCCGTTTTGTTTTTGAAGGTCTAAACACATTTGTCAGCACGATTATTGATTTCACTTTTTCGGGTGCAACTTTTCTTTTTGGACCACTCGCAGAAGCGCGCGAACCCTGGGGTTTTGTTTTCGCTTTTCGAGCGCTTCCCTCGATCGTTTTTTTTAGTTCTTTAATGGCTCTTTTATTTCACCTCAACATTCTTCAACGCGTCGTCAAAGCAGTCGCTTGGGTAATGCAAAAAACCATGAGAACATCTGGTGCAGAAACGCTTTCAAACGCAGCCAATATTTTTATTGGACAAACCGAGGCTCCTCTCATCGTGAAACCCTATATCGCGAGCATGACTCGAAGTGAAATTTTTTGCATTATGGTGGGAGGCATGGCCACAATCGCTGCAGGTGTAGAGGCGGCCTACATTGGACTTCTCAAAGATCGCATTCCCGATATTGCAGGACATTTACTCACGGCAAGTTTTTGCTCGTGTTTTGCAGGAATGGTGATTTCTAAAATCATGTGTCCTGAAACAGCTAAACCTGAAACAACAGGACAAGTAAAAGTTCCCAAAATTGATCTCGACACAAACGCGATTGAAGCCATTGCTCGCGGAGCCAGCGAGGGAATGAAGCTTGCCATCAACGTAGCCGCAATGCTCATTGCCTTTATTGCCATTCTTGCGCTTTTTGATGCGGGAATTGGCAAGCTGGGACTTTGGTTTGGAATTGAGCAACCTTTGAGCTTTTCTTTGATCATGGGATATGTTTGCAGGCCTTTTGCTTGGCTTTTGGGAGTGCCCTGGGCTGAATCCATGACTGTTGGAAAACTCTTGGGAGAAAAAACGGTTCTCAACGAATTTGTAGCCTATGTGCATCTTGCAAAAGATGGATCTCTTTTATCGGATCGAACCATGATTATTTGCTCGTATGCCCTCTGCGGTTTTGCAAATTTTTCCTCAATTGGAATTCAACTAGGTGGTATTGGAGTAATGGCCCCCAACCAACGCCCCCATCTTGCAAAGCTTGGAGTCAAAGCCGTCATAGGTGGCACCTTGGCTACCTTCATTTCAGCCTGCGTTGCCGGCTTGTTGTATTAATTGTTTAGCTTTTCTTCATGAGCTTTGCTTGAGCAGCTGCAAGACGAGCTGCAGGCACGCGATAAGGAGAGCAAGAAACATAATCCAATCCTGCTTCTTCAAAGAAGAAAATCGACCGAGGATCACCCCCGTGCTCACCGCAAACACCTGTTTTGAAGTTAGGCTTAACTTTGCGTGACTTTTCAACGCTCATACGCACAAGCTGCCCCACTCCCTCAACATCAATACTCGCAAAAGGATCTCGCGCAAAAATTCCACGATCAATATACTCAGGTAAGAAGCGACCACTATCATCGCGAGACAATCCCAACGTCATTTGAGTAAGGTCGTTTGTTCCAAAAGAAAAGAAATCTGCAACCTCTGCAATTTGATCCGACAAAAGTGCTGCCCTTGGTATTTCAATCATCGTTCCGCATTTGAATTTTTGATCGAGCTTTGCCTTAGACAAAATACCTTTCACTTCTGCTTGAATCTTGTCACTCAAAATAGCAAGTTCTTTTTTCTCCATTGTGAGAGGAATCATAATCTCGGCTTCAACAGATTCTTTTGTGATTGCAGCAGCTTCAACAATTGCTTCTCCAATTGCACGAGCTTGCATCAAATAAATTTCAGGGAATGAAATCCCTAAGCGACATCCACGGTGTCCCAGCATGGGATTAATTTCGTGCAAAGTTTCTGCTTTCTTCATCAAACGATCAACAGAAGTTCCAAGCTTTGCCGCAAGGTTTTCAATATCTTTTGGTGCGTGTGGCAAAAACTCGTGCAAAGGTGGATCAAGCAAACGAATCGTCACAGGCAAGCCCTTCATCTCGACAAAGATTTTTACAAAATCATTTTTCTGAAAAGGAAAAATACTCTCAAGTGCACGAGCTCTTTCATCGGGAGAATCAGACAAAATCATTGCTCGTACAGCATCAATTCGCTCAGGATCAAAGAACATGTGCTCTGTACGACAAAGTCCAATGCCCTCTGCCCCAAACGCTCTTGCGGTACGCGCATCGTGCGGGGTATCCGCATTTGTTCGAATCTTCATTCGACGAACGGAATCAGACCATTGCATGAGTTGACCAAAATCATCGTCTAATGTGGAGCTTAAAGTTGGAATTTCTCCCGCAAAGATTTCGCCCGTATTAGCATCGAGAGTGATGATATCTCCCTCTTTGATCACAACGTTCTCGCCTTTGTTAATCACAAATTGCTTTTGCTTGTAATCGATATGCAAATCTGCACAACCCGCGATACAGCTCTTACCCATTCCACGCGCGACAACCGCTGCGTGCGAAGTCATCCCCCCAAGCGCGGTTAAAATTCCTACCGCGGCATCCATTCCGTGAATATCTTCAGGCGACGTCTCATGACGAACCAAAATAACTCTTTTACCTTGAGCTTTTTTCTTTTCTGCATCGTTTGATTGAAAAACCACTTCGCCACAAACAGCACCAGGCGATGCGGGCAATCCCTTAGCGATAGGTTTGCCTTTTTTGCTTGGATCAAGACGAGGATGCAGAAGTTGATCGATCGAATAGGGATCGACCCGCATAATACCCTCGTTCTTATCAATGAGGCCTTCTTTCACCATATCGATTGCGATCTTCACTGCAGCTTGAGCGGTGCGCTTTCCTCGACGCGTTTGAAGCATAAAAAGTCTACGATTTTGAATCGTGAACTCGATATCTTGCATATCCTTGTAGTGGCCTTCGAGCTTCTTGCAGATGTCAGAAATTTGTTTGTAAACTTCGGGCATACTCTCTTCGAGAGAAGCCTCACCGCCGCTTTCTTGTTTTTGTTTTTTACTTATAGGATGCGGATTGCGAATTCCCGCAACTACATCTTCGCCTTGAGCATTTTCGAGATATTCTCCGAAAACCCCCGCTTTTCCTGTTGCAGGATTTCGAGTGAAAAGAACTCCCGTTGCACAATCATTGTTCATGTTTCCATAAACCATGGACTGCACGTTCACTGCTGTTCCCCAGCTTTCAGGGATACTTTCCATTTTTCTGTAGTGCACTGCTCGAGGAGTCATCCAAGAACCAAATACCGCACCAATGGCACCATTAAGCTGCTCATTCACGTCCTGAGGAAACCTCACATGCCCTTCAGACAGAACAACTTCTTTGAATTTTTTAATGAGCCGTAAAAGATCATCTTCTTTGAGCTCAGAATCGATTTTGACTCCTGAGCGATCTTTTTGTTCTTCAATCAAACTTTCAAAATTTGAAACGTGAACATTCAGCACAACGTCTGAATACATTTGGATGAAGCGACGGTAGCAATCCAAAGCAAAACGAGAATTGTTAAACATTTTTGCTAAGCCCTCGGCTGTTTCATCGTTCAAGCCAAGATTCAAAACCGTATCCATCATCCCCGGCATACTTGCACGTGCACCTGATCGAACGCTCACAAGAAGCGGATTTTCTTTGCTTCCAAATTTAAGGCCCATACATTTTTCGAGGCGCGACATGTTTTCATTGATGTCTTTTTCAAGTGAAGCTGGATAAGTTTTGTTGTTTGCGTAGAAATAGGTGCAAACGTCAGTGGAAATCGTAAAGCCCGGAGGAACATCAAGACCCAAACGAGCCATTTCAGCAAGATTTGCGCCCTTGCCGCCCAAGAGATCTTTCATCTCTCCCTTACCCTCTGTCATGTTTGTTTTGCCATCGCCACCAAAGAAGTAAATCCACTTGCTCATAGAGTTTAAATTAGCAAAATTTTAAGGGGAATTCGCTTTAAAATTTATCTTTAATTTGACTCTTTTCACTGTGTCAGAAAAAAGCTTTCTTTTGACCCAAATTGCTATTTATGCCAGTTTCAAGAATGAAAAAATTATGACTGCTATGAACAACAAAAAAAGCCTCCTTGCAAAAATAGCAACCAAAGAAGCCAAAGTCGGAGTTGTCGGAATGGGTTACGTTGGACTTCCCTTTGCCGTTGAAAAAGCAAAAGTAGGCTTTCAAGTCCTTGGAATCGACAACAATCCAAGCCGTGCTGAAAAAGTGAACAAAGGTGAAAGTTACATCTCCGACATCAAAAGCGAGGAATTAAAACCACTCGTTGAAAAAAACCTCATAAAAGTTGTCACTGATTTTGAACGGGTTTCTGAACTTGATGTTGTTGTGATTTGTGTTCCAACTCCCCTTACAAAATACCTTACACCTGACCTTCAATATGTCGAATATGTTGCAGAAGAACTTTCTAAGCACATGAGACCCGGACAACTCTTTAGCCTTGAATCCACAACCTACCCAGGAACAACAGAGGAAGTCTTACTTTCAAAACTTGAAAAATCCGGGCTGAAAATTAACGAAGATTTCTTCCTATGCCATTCACCGGAACGTGTTGATCCTGGCAACAAAAGATACACAACCAAAAACACATCAAAAGTAGTTGGGGGCATTGGGGCAGCCTCAATCGAAGTTGCCGAAGCTTTTTACAAACAAACAATTGAAAATGTCGTCCTCGTTTCAGATGCAAAGGTTGCCGAGCTCTGCAAAGTTTATGAGAATACATTTCGTGCTGTGAACATCGCACTAGTTAATGAACTTGCTATGCTTTGCGATAAAATGAACCTCAGTGTCTGGGAAGTTCTTGACGCTGCTTTTACTAAACCCTTTGGAATATTACCCTTTTATCCAGGACCTGGAGTTGGAGGACACTGCATACCGCTTGATCCGCACTATCTCGAGTGGAAAGCAAAAGAGTTAAATTTTAACTGCCGTTTTATTAGTCTTGCAGGACAAATAAATCGACAAATGCCTCACTTTGTAATCGAAAAGCTTTTTAGAATTCTTAATGAACAAAAAATTGCTCCAAGTGCTGCAAGCATTCTTCTTCTTGGTATTTCGTACAAAAAAGACGTATCTGATTGGCGAGAAAGCCCAGGTTTAGAAATCTTTAAATTGCTAAAAACCTTTGGAGTGAACGTTCAGTATTCAGATCCACACGTGCCTCAAATATCAGTGGATCATGGTGAAACTGCATCAAGTGTGCCCTTAAGCGCTGGTGAACTAGATAAGTACAATGCCGCAATTGTGATTTCTGACCACACTGCTTTCAAATGGGAAGAGATTATTTCAAAATGTCGAAAAATCTTCGACACTCGTAATGCACTCAAAAACTTTAAAGACTCGAATATTATTCGACTATAAAAATTATGAAACAAATAAAAATTGCAGTTGTCGGAGGAGGAAATTGGGGCATCAACCATATTCGCACTCTCTTCAAAATGAACTCACTAAGTGGAATCGTAGAATCAAATCTTGAAAAAGCTTCTCAACTCTCAAAAGATTTTCCAAATATTCCAATCGTACAAAAACTTGATGCTTTGCCTAAAGATACAAGGGGAATCGTAGTAGCGACACCCGTTCCTACCCACTTTGAAATAGCTAAAGAAGCAATCAACTTAAATCTATCCGTACTTGTTGAAAAACCAACAACGCCTTCATTGGTACAAACTCAAGACTTAATTAATGTAGCAGAAAGCAAAAAACTTAGTTTCATGACGGGTTTTATCTTACTTTACAGTCCTGCTATCCAAAAAATAAAACATCTTCTCATTGAAAACAGCATTGGAAAAATCAAAACCTTTACATTTACACGTGTTAACACTGGAAAAGCCCGAAGCTTTGAAAATGCTTGGTGGAGTCTTGGCGTTCACGATGTTGCCGTTCTGTCCTATCTCCACCCCCACTTTCCAGCAACAGTGTCAACAAATGGACAAAAGCAAAGCCTTTCGAAAAACAACACTTTTGATGAAACAAGAATTACTATTAAATTTGAAAACAATGTTCAATCTCACTTTTTATGCTCTTGGAATTGGCCCTTTAAACGACGCGAGTTGTTGATCACTGGAGAAAAAGGCTACTTATTTTTTGATGAATCCAAAGCTCAGCTTACGCTTCATAAAAAATATATTGATGAAAGCCTCAACATTAAAGATGAAGGTGCATCGGTCTACAATTTTGAAGATGCTGACTTGCTCAAGCTCGAGCTGACAGACTTTATAGATTCTATACAAAATAAAAAACAAGCTCTTGCGGGCAACGAACCCTCACTCAAAGTTGCAGAAATTTTTGAAAAGGCAGGCTTTTAATGAAAAATTATTTTGCACATGAAACAGCTATTATCGACGAAGGTTCCTTCATAGATGAGAAAACTAAGATTTGGCATTTTTCACATGTTTGCAAAGGAGCTAAAATCGGCAAAAACTGCGTTCTAGGACAAAATGTTTTTGTTGCTGCAAATGTTAGCGTGGGAAGTTTTTGTAAAATTCAAAACAACGTCTCTCTTTATGAAGGCGTTACTCTTGAAGACTATGTTTTTTGTGGACCCAGCTGTGTTTTTACAAACGTGAAAACACCTAGATGCCTTCACCCTCGCAACACTTCAAACGACTACACTCTCACTCGAGTAAAAAGAGGGGCAAGTATTGGAGCTAATGCCACAATAGTTTGCGGAGTGACTCTTCATGAACATTGCTTTATTGCAGCCGGCGCGGTCGTTACAAAAGACGTCCCAGCTCATGCGATCATCGCAGGATGTCCAGGAAAAATTATCGGATTCATGGGTATTTCCGGTGACATATTAGAATTCGATTCCCAAGGGTTAGCTATTGATTCTCAAGGAATCAAATACATCAAAATAGATTCAAATGTCAGACAAATGGATTTAACAGTTTAAATAAAAATATTATGAAAATAATTACTGTCGTTGGTGCACGCCCACAATTTATCAAAGCCGCTCTTGTTTCTAAAAGCTTAAAAAAAGAAACAAAAGTTCAAGAAATTCTAATTCACACTGGCCAACACTTTGACTACTCAATGTCCGAAACTTTCTTCACTCAACTAGAAATCCCCAAACCTCACTACAATCTAGGGATACAAGAAACTAATGCCGCAAATCGACTTGCAAAAATGATAGAGGGTATTTCAAATGCAATTGAAAAAGAAAAGCCACAAGCTCTGCTTGTTTATGGTGATACAGACTCAACATTAGCTGGAGCCCTTGCGGCTAATAAAAACAAGATACCGCTTATTCATGTTGAGTCGGGCCTGAGATCCTATAACAAGACAATGCCCGAGGAAGTAAACCGAATTCTTACTGACCATTTAAGTGATCTTCTATTTTGTCCCTCGCAAGCAGCTGTCAATAATTTAGAAAAAGAAAACATATCGGGCAAAGAGAAAGTTATCATTAGCGAAGACATCATGCTTGACTGTCTTTTAAATTTTCTACCGCTATCTATTTTTAAAGATTATTTTCAAGAAAAAAAATTAGAAAAAAACTCATATATATTGGCAACAATTCATCGAGCCGAAAACACAACAAATTCAAAAATTTTATTTGAAATAATTTCTGCTTTTAATGAAATCAATCTTAAAACACCTATAATCCTCCCTCTCCACCCAAGAACTCAAAAAATTATTGATGAGCAAGGGATGAATATAACCTTTAAAGTAATTCCTCCCGTAAGCTACTTTGAAATGCTGGGACTTATTCAAAATTCGTTATTTGTAATGACAGATAGTGGCGGGCTACAAAAAGAAGCCTACTGGCTTGAAAAACGCTGCATAACTCTTAGACCCGAAACCGAATGGACCGAACTTGTCAGTTCAGAAGTCAATACGCTTCCCGAAGCTTTAAACAAAAATGCGATTCTTAGTGCGAGTGAAAAGACTTTTGAACTTTTAAATAAAAAAGGGGGGCACTGGCCTAAAGGTATTTACGGTACTGGTAATTCCGCTCGAAATATTTCAAAAAAAATTGAGAAATTTCTCCTTGATAAACAAAACTAACTTTTCTTTGGTGCGTTATTGATTTAGCTGAGGAACATACTCTTTAACAATTTCATTTAAAGCTGTTTTCACCTCAGCGTGGTTAGAGTTCGTTGACTGCTCGTTGCATTTTTCTAGCAGCAAAGAAAGAAGCTTCTGAAGATCATTCAAACTCAAAAAGTCTTCCTGTCCCTTCATAATACCCGGATGATCAGTTTTTAAAAAACCATCTCCAATCAAAAGCTCTTCAAAAAGCTTTTCACCTGGACGTAATCCTGTAAATTTTATTTCAATATCTCCACTAGATGAATTCCCTTCACGAAGTTCCAAACCACTTAATTCAATCATTTTTTTTGCAAGATCATAAATCTTCACAGGCTCTCCCATATCTAGCAAAAACACTTCACCACCCTTTGCCATCGATCCAGCTTGAATCACAAGAAGTGCTGCTTCCGAAATAGTCATAAAATACCGAATAACTTCAGGATGAGTTACCGTAACAGGTCCTCCTCTTCGAATTTGTTCTCTAAACAAGGGAACAACCGAACCAGAAGATCCCAAAACATTCCCAAATCTAACCATCGTAAAAATTGTTTGATGATTTTCAGCTGATAAGGCCTGCAAGATAAGCTCTGCCAAACGCTTGCTTGCCCCCATAACATTTGTTGGTCGGACAGCTTTATCAGTAGAAATTAAAATAAAAGTTTTAACCCCTGCTTCAATCGCTGCTTGAGCACAAGATAAAGTTCCCAAGGAATTATTTTTAATTCCACTTACAGGATTTAACTCTACTAGAGGAACATGTTTATAGGCAGCAGCATGATAAACAGTTTCTACTTTAGAATCTTTAAAAACTTTTTCTACTTTACTTTGCTCACAGACATCTAAAAGAAAAGATTCAATTTCGATATAAGGAGCGGCTCTCTTTAACTCTTTTTCTATTTGATAGAGAGCAAACTCACTTTGCTCTATAAGAAGGAGTTTCAAAGGCTTTAAAAAGGCAAGCTGCCTGCAGAGCTCCGATCCAATTGAACCACCAGCACCTGTCACACAAACAACTTTTCCACTGACACAAGCTCTTAGCAAATCTTCTCGAGGGGGAACCCGATCTCTTCCAAGCAAATCCTCAACCTGAACCTCTCGAATATCTTCAAATCGAATCTTACCAGATACAACATCTGCAACTGCAGGTAAGATTTTAACGGTTAAAGGATATTTTTTTAATTTTTCAATAATTTCTCTTTGTCGAGAACGAGAAACAGAAGGAAGGGCAATCAAAATTTCATCAATCGACTTTGTAAAAATAAGCTCCTCAATTTTGTGAGGTGAAAATATCTTAAGACCCAACAAGCTACTTCTTTGCAAATCTAAAGAATCATCAAAAAATAAAATCGGTCTATATTCTCTTGAGCTCAAAAGAGCTTGAGCAATTTGCGCTCCAGCTCTACCCGCTCCGTAAATAGCCACTCTTTTCTTTTTATCAATTCTGAGCTCAACGCCCTGAAGAAATCCACGAGCTAACAATCTTGTAGCCGCAATATACACAAAAGAAAAAACCCAAAATATAGCAAGACTCGATCGAGGAAGAGAATTAACTCTCGTAAGAGCTACAAGCGTACCTAAAAAAAGAACTCCAACCGTAGATCCGTAAAAAATGGTCCATAAAAGCTTTATGTCCATGTATCTAATAACAGCCCTGTACAATCCAATACGAATAAAGACAGGAACTATCAGCAAAGGAATACAAAAAAATAACCAAACATATTCACCAACGTTTGGTGAGAAACTTCCTTCTCTGAGTGCAACCGAAGAATAAAAAGCAAAAGGAAGAACAAGAACATCTAAAAAAAGCATCAAAAAAGCTTTTGAACGCCTTTTTAACCCCATAATCTGCTCAAGAAAGTTCATGAACGTTCCTTCTCAAAAAAATCTCTGAAATTGTTGAAAAAATTATTTTAAGGTCCAAAAATAAATTAGAGTGTTTCGAATACTCCTCATAATAAGAAATTTTAATCGGCAATATTACACATATATATGTTTTTTCAGGATCTGATGAGAGATCGAGCAATTTGTTTTCATCTTTAAATTTAAGAGAGGCAAGATCTGTCATGCCTGGTTTCATAAGAAATATTTTATCTCTTTTTTCAATAGGATATTTCTCTACATATTTTGGCAATTCAGGTCGAGGTCCCACAACGCTCATATGCCCAAGCAAAACATCTAAAAACTGTGGAAGCTCATCAAGTTTATACTTTCTCAAAAAACTTCCACAACGAGTCACCCTAGAATCATTTCCAACAGTTAATCCAAGCCCTATTTTTTCAGCATTTTGAATCATGCTTCGAAACTTGTGAATACGAAATATTTTCTGACAAAGCCCCACTCTTTCTTGTCTAAAAAATACCGGGCCCGGACTTTCTAATTTGATTAACATAGAAATAAATATCAAAAGCGGACTCAAGACAATCAAAGCAACAAGAGAAAAAAAGAAATCAAAGGCCCGCTTACCTAACCACATAAAATCTTTTTAACGGCTAAAATAACTTTTTCCTGATCATGATGAGTCATTTTTGTATAAAGAGGGAGGCTCACAGCTTTCCTATAAATTCTTAAGGAAACAGGAAAATCATTTTCTTGAAGGTTGTATGTGCTTTTCCAATAAGGCTGCAAGTGAAGTGGAATAAAATGAACACTGCACCCCACACCCATTTCAAGCATTTGTTTAATAAAATCTTCTCGAGTTAAAGAAAACCCTTCATGCAATCGAACTACAAAAAGATGCCAAGCGTGCAAATCACCCTCTCTTGCAACAGGAGGCATTTCTAAAGGTAAATCCTTAAAAGCTTCTATGTATCGAAGAGCCATTGTTTGACGAATCGACTGAAAGCGAGATGATTTTTTAAGCTGATGAATTCCAATAGAAGAAGCAATATCCGTTAAGTTGTATTTAAACCCCGGCGCAACAACTTCATAGTACCAAGAAGGTTTAGAAGAAGTGTATCGATCAAAAGCATCTCGATTAATGCCATGAAGCCTCATTGTTCTACACCTTTGGGCGACTTGAGAATTGCGAGTCACTATCATTCCCCCCTCGCCAGTAGTGATAGTTTTTGTTGCATAAAAACTAAATACCGTGACATCGCTCTCAAGACTTCCCACCAACCTATCCTGATAACGAGTGGGTAAAGCGTGAGCCGCATCTTCAATCACTTTTAAATTATATTTTTTTGCAATTCTTAAAATAGGCTCCATTTCGCAAGGCAACCCTGCAAAATGAACGGGCATGATAGCTTTTGTTTTGTTTGTAATTTTTTCTTCGATCCTTAAAGGATCTATGTTGAAAGATTTTTCATCAATATCAACAAAGACAGGATGAGCACCCATATAGCGAATAACTTCAGCAGTAGCCGTAAACGTATAAGGAGTCGTAATGACTTCATCTCCCTCGCCAACACCGCAAGCCTCCAAAGCAAGATGGAGCCCAGCAGTTGCACTATTTACAGAAATAGCTTCAACACCGCCCCCCAAATAGGCTGAAAATTCCGCCTCAAACTGTTTTGTCTTGGGTCCTGTCGTGACCCATCCCGAACGCAAAGAATGAACGACCTCAGCAATTTCTTCTTCTCCAATATCAGGAAGGGCAAAGGGTAAAAAATCGTTCATAAATAAACCTAAATTGTTGATTTATTTTTACTTTAAAATGAGGCTATGTCTATGATGGAAAAGGGCTAAAGCTTGAAGATTCTCTACATAAACCACTACGCAGGCTCCTTAAAACATGGAATGGAGTACCGTCCGTTCTATATGGCCCGAGAATGGGTCAGAGCTGGACATTCCGTAACTATTCTAGCCGCATCCCATTCCCATGTAAGATCCACACAGCCACATATTCAGTCGACTTTTACAAAAGAAGAGATTGAAGGAATTCAATATATTTGGGCTAAAACTCTCCCCTATACACAAAACGGGCTTAAAAGATTTATGAATATGCTTGTTTTTATAGCCAGGATTTTTCAATATTTTTTGAAATCACCAAAAAATACAAGACCCGATGCTGTCATTGCATCAAGCACCTATCCTTTGGACATTTATCCTGCATTTTATATTTCAAAAATATCTAGAGCTAAGCTTTTTTTTGAGGTTCACGATTTATGGCCACTTTCACCCATTGAGTTGGGAGGAATGAAAAAAACTCATCCCTTTATCATTCTCATGCAAATGGCTGAAAATTTTGCATACAAATACTCAGACAAAGTCATTTCTATGCTTCCTAAAACATTAAACTATATGATGGAACACGGGCTTGACTCCAAAAAGCTCTCTTACATACCCAATGGCATAGACCTAGAAGAGTGGGCTAAATTACCCAATCCAGACAAAGATCCTTACATATCAAAAATTCTAGAAAAAGTTAAAAATGATCAATTGGCCGGATATTTTACAATTGCTTACTTAGGGACTCACGGATTAGCGAACGCACTCGATAATTTTATAAATGCTGCAGAAATTCTAAAAAATCATAAAATGAAATTTTACCTTATCGGCGGCGGTCCTGATAAAAAGAATCTACAAATCCTATCTCAAAATAAAAAACTCGAACATGTAAATTTTATCGACTCGATTCCCAAACACTACATACCACTTGCAACCCAAGCTTTTGATTGCAACTACATTGGACTGCAGAAACAGCCCCTTTTTCGATTCGGAATAAGCCCCAACAAATTAATGGATTATATGGCTGCGCAAAAACCTATCATAGCAGCATTCGAAGCTGGAAATGACATCATTAAAGAGGCTCAATGTGGAATAAATGTTCCAGCAGAAAACCCTCAAGCTCTTGCCAATGGGATTTTACAGATGACTCAACTTTCTAAGGAAGAAAGAACTCAAATGGGAAAAAATGGATATGATTTTGTAAAAAAACATCACGACTATAAAGTTCTCTCAAAAAAATTCCTCAACGAATTAAGTTAATTTAGATCGAGAATTTATTCTGGACTTCAGATAACGAAAAGAATTTACAATTTCTTTTTTTGTTGAATCAGCAAAAAAATAAAGAAAACCAATAAAAAATGAAACAAAAACGATAGCAAAAAATGCTCTTTCAAGAAAATTTAAATAAAAATATCCCTTTCCAGCAAATACAATAACAAAACTAAGTAATAAGCTGAAAAAAGCTACTCTTTTATAAAAATATCCAACTTTGGTTAATGAGCGTTCATACCAACCTGCCACTAAAAACATTGCTGCATACCCTATAAGATTAGCTACAACTGCTCCCAAAATGCCTAAATTCGGAATCAAACTGAAATTCAGAAAAATATTTAAAAGTGCACCCACAGAAAAAGCGACAGTGCTTCCCAGCATTTTTTTTTCTTTCAAAAAACTAACAAGAGGAAAATAATAAGCAACACCCAATACGTTACAAATAGCAAGTGGAGCCAAAAGATAGGAAAACTCTAAGTATGAGCTATTTGAAAAAACCTTAATTAAAAAGTCAGAGAAACAAAAAATTAAAGATACAATTACAAACGAAAAAAAGAAAAAATATTTAAAAACTTTTAAAAAACCTTCTCTACTGTCACCTCCCTTTTCCCAAGAGGCCATTGCATAAGGTGTCCATGAAATCTGAAAAGGTCCCAAAAGGATTCCAGTCAAATTCGAAATCTTATTCAAAACACCATAAACACCGGCATCTGAAAAGCCTTTTAAAACTACTAAGATTTCGCGATCTGCTAAATTAATTAGCCATGCTGAAAAAGTAAATGGAACAAGAGGCAAAATAATTTTAAAAAATCTTGATGCCCAATAACCAAAATCAGGCTTAACCAACATAAAACTTTTTTTGGCACAGAACACACAGATGATAAAAGTTAAAAGATTTGAAAAAAAGATAGCATAAACAACACTTTCGACAGCTACTACCTTGTGGAACAGATGAAGGGTCAGAAACAATGCCGTAAATGGACCCAAAACCGTAACCAAAGTAAACTTTAAAGACTCAAACCTTAATCTAAACAAAGTCAAAAAAACACTTGTCCATCCGCTTAACACTGAAGAGCCAATATTTAATAAAAAACAAAATGGACTAACATGTCTTGATAAGGACAATCTATTCATTAAATAATTATGAAAAAAATAAAAAATAATAAAGATAAAAAGACTTATAAAAAAACACAAGCCAATAGAAGCACAGAAAACCTCTGACTTTTTTTTAAAGTTTTTTTGCTCATTGTAAAAACTCACAAGACAAGAATCGAGACTAAAAACAGTTAATGTAACTACAAACACACTTAAAGAACTTAAAACCTCATAAACTCCTAAAAGTTCTTTGCCTAAAAAACGTACTAAAATAGGAACTAAAAAAAATACCTGGGCACGGCTCAAAAGGTGCCCGATAAAGTACAAAAAAGAACGCTTCAAATTAAGACTCTCAAAATCGCTCATACTCTAAAGCAACAAACGAAAGACCATAAAGAGCAAATAAACTAAAAGAATACTCTGAATCGATAAATGTTGACTGAAAAAGCCCTGTTACCAAAAAGCCAGTTATTAATGCTATAAAAAAAGACCTTAAACCTACACTCTGGATAGCCAAAACCTCTTTAATCCAAAAAAATATCCACAGAATAAAAAATGCAAATCCCAAAAGACCAGTTGTAGCTAAAATTTCAATAAAATTATTATGTGCATGCCCCACAAAATCTTTATCTGAAATATTATATTTTTCTTTTACTTTTGAATCTCTTTCCTCAATGCTGCTGAACCCTGCTCCAAAAAATGGGTTATCAAAGAAAAGATGCATCCCCACTTTTGCCTGAGACAATCTCTGACTATGATTAACTGAATTTAAACTTTTAAAAATTCTACTATTCGGATTTCCAAATTTATAAGTATAGGCAGCAGCTAAACTAATTAAGAATATTGATGTAACAAGTAAAAAATAAAAAGATTTTTTATTTTTAAAAAAAAATACAACAGGGATCCCCACTAAAACTCCAACGATTTGTCCTCTTGTTTGACACATCAATAAAGCTATAAAAGATAAAATCAGCAAAAAGACCAAAAAATTTTCTCTGAACAAATATCTAAAAAACACCCTTTCTTTCAAAGCACTCATCAAATCATGTCTTAATTTCTTAAAAGCTAAAACAACCACCAAAAAAAAAATTGGAATAATCGCCGTATAACCGTAACTCATGCACATTCCAAAAAATCCGCTTAGCCTATCAGGTAAAATATTTAGATAAAATTTTTGATAAAGCCATCTTGAAACTCCATACAAGTTAGCAAGGCTGAAACTTAGAATAAAAAAGGAAAATATAAGAACTAAATAGCTCTTTAAATACTTTCTAAAATAAAAAGACAACATACCTAAAAATGCTCCGAAAACCTCATACTTAATTTTAGAAATATTTTTTAATGGTTTATCTAGATCCGCATAATTGAAACACACAGACACAAACGCCATAAAACCGAAGGTCAGTAGCATTATTGAGCTTTTAGGAGGATTTTTAAACAATTTTTTATTTATAATAAAAATAGGGACCAATAAAAAAACATGATGTAAAGCCAAAACCGAATTAGAAATAAAAGAAAAAATTGCCCAAAAAATTAAGCTTAAAAGCAACATATGTTCAGCAATTGACAGTGATCTATTCATCTCTAAAAAGTGGTTTTAGCCCTTAACTTACATTTTTTCCAAATATATAATCCCTAAATATCTACATTAACCTCTTAGCCATAAAGACTTTTGTCGACCAAGGAGAAAGAATGATGTAGCAAGGATATATGTTGATAAATGGTAAAAAGATTTTCATTACTGGTGGAGCTGGATTTATTGGATCCACTTTGGCTGGACACCTCATTGAAAAAAATCATGTCACTGTTTATGATAATTTTAACCGAAACTCGATCGATTCCAAAAGCTACAAAGATCACCCAAACCTAACCATTATCAAGGGAGACATACTAGACCTTGAGCATCTAAAAAAAGCAATACAAGAAGCTGAAATCGTCGTTCATTGCGCTGCAATTGCTGGAATTGATACTGTCATCAAAAGCCCTATTAACACCATGCGCGTTAATATGATGGGCTCAGCTAACCTCTTAGAAGCTGCTTCAACTTTGAATAAAGTTGAACGAGTTATTTGTTTTTCAACATCAGAAGTTTTTGGTCGTTATGCAATCAATGCAACAGAAAATGATAACACAGTAATGGGCTCGGTTGGAGAAGCTCGTTGGACATACGCAGTGAGCAAACTTTCAGAAGAACATTTGGCACATGCGTATCACAAAGAAAGAGGTCTACCTACAACGATCGTAAGACCTTTCAATGTTTATGGACCTGGCCAAGTTGGAGAAGGTGCCGTACGTGCTTTCATTATGCGCGCTGTTAAAAATGAAAATATAGAAATTCATGGTGACGGTACTCAAATTCGTTCTTGGTGTTACATCGATGACATGGTTAACGGAGTTATAGCATGCGCTACGCATCCTGCTGCTATTGGAGAATCTTTTAACATCGGAAATAAAACTGCAACTGTAACAATATATGGCCTTGCAAATGCTGTTATACGCGTTTTGAATTCTTCTTCAAAAATATTTTTTACGAAAAAAGAATATGCTGATGTTGAATTAAGAATTCCTTCCGTTGAAAAAGCAAAAAAACTTTTAAATTTTGAAGCAACCATAGACCTAGAAGAAGGCATCAAAAAAACTGGTGCTTTTTATAAAGACTTAGCAAACAAATGATTCGTCTTTCTGTACCAGACATAGACGACCAAGATCTACAAGTAATTAAACAAACAGTAGAAACTGGATTTCTAATACAAGGGCCTCTTGTGCAAAAGTTTGAAGAAACCTTTAAACAAAGAACCCATTCATTGTTTGCTTCTGCACTTACAAACTGCACTGCTGCATTACAAATCGGGCTTCTTTCCAAAGGCATTATTCCTGGAGATAAGGTTCTTGTGACAAGCTATTCTTGGCTCTCCACCGCTAACGCAATTGAACTATGTGGAGCCATCCCAATTTTCGTTGATATCGATCCTCGAACATTTAACCTTTGCCCAAAAGATTTGGAACGTGTCATCTCAAATGAAAGAGGTTCGTTAAAAAAAATTAAAGCCATTTTGCCCGTACATACCTTTGGATTAATGGCAGACATGCCCTCTATCTTAGAAATTGCCCAAAATAATAATTTATTTGTCATTGAGGACGCTGCCTGTGCACTAGGTTCTACACTGAATGGGAAGCATGCAGGATCTTGGGCTGATATAGGTTGCTTTAGCTTTCACCCAAGAAAAGCAATTACAACAGGCGAAGGTGGAATGATCGTGTGCGATGACCCAGAAATTGATCGAAACGTTAAAGCACTTCGAAATCATGGTATGGATCCAAATTCAGCCCAACCTCAATTCATACTTCCAGGATTCAACTGTCGAATGACAGAGTTTCAAGGTGCTTTTGGAATATCTCAACTAACTAAGTTTGATGGAATTCTTGAAAAAAGAAAAACTCTTGCAAAACGTTACAAAGATATCATTAGGCAACTCGACCTTCCACTTCAAACACCTTCTGAAATAGAGGGTTTTCAACATAGCTACCAGTCCTACGTGGTACTACTTCCAAAAAAAATTAATGCATATAAAAGATCTGATTTAATAAAAAAAATGAGAGAAGATGGAGTTGAAGTTCAGATAGGCACATACCATATGCCCCTTACTCATTATTTTAAAAACAAATATAATTTTAAAGAGGGTGATTTTCCCAATACGGATGATGTATATGCACGCACGCTAAGCCTTCCGCTCTTTTCTTCGCTAACAATAGAGCAACAAGAAAAAGTAATCGTAACTCTTAAGCTAAATTTAGAAAAAATATGACTGTTAAAAAAATCCCACACTCACATGGAGAGGGGAGCTTTAAACACGAGGAACTCTCATTTATTGGTAAAGACGTTATAATAGAAAAAGACGTTCTTATATTTCATCCAGAAAACATAAAAATTCATGACAGA
>JBIKUK010000006.1:0-161870 GCA_044347615.1 Bdellovibrionota bacterium
TACAAAAACCAGTTAATTATTGGTGCAGGTTCTTGGATTGGTCAACAATGTTTTTTTCATAGCGCTGGAGGTATAGAAATTGGCGAAGATGTCGGAATCGGCCCGGGTGTGAAAATCCTAACCTCACATCACATTGAAGAAGGCAGATCAAAAGCCATTCTTCATAGCGAATTAAACCTTGCACCAGTCTTCATTGAAGAGCATGTAGACATTGGTATTGGCGCTATCATTCTACCAGGAATAAGAATCGGCAAAGGATCTCAGATTGGTGCGGGTTCTGTTGTAACAAAAAACATACCTCCCTATTCTGTTGTAGCAGGAGTTCCCGCTAAATTAATTAAGCACCGGTAAAATGCAAAAATTTAAAAAAATTTATCTTTTAGCTTATTTTATTTTTCAATTTCAAAAACTTTTTTTCTTTCTAAGCTTCTATTTTTTTAAACTTTTTCAGCTCGAAAAAAAATCCAGCTGGGTAATAGGCGTTGATGAAATAGCCTCATACTTAACCTACTTACAACAAAACATTCCCAAAAGTGTGAGCATATGCTTAAGAAAAAACAAATCCTACTCCCATAATTACACCTTTTCTTTTTACCCTAAAAATTCCAAGCTTGAGTTTTTACTCAAGACTTTTTTTGGGCCCTTTATCTTAGGCTACCTAGCAAATCGCTATGATTCTTTTTTTTATATAGGCTCTAAAGGTTTTTTATTTGAAGGCATTGACGGTAGAGACTTTGAGCTTAGCCAACTCAAAAAAATGAAGAAAAAAATCGTTACTTGTTTTCTTGGCTCTGACATAAGGTCCCACACGAAACTTCTAGAAATTGGCCTAGAACTACAAAGAGACGTCATAACGACTTATCAAACATTAGTCGTTAATGATTTGGGATCTAAAGACACAGAAAACCTAAGGAAAAAATTAGCGTATTCCGCAGAAAAAAACTCGAATGTAGTTTTTAATTTTCCTGTCGATCAAACTTCTTATTTAGAAAAAAAATGTGAGCCTTTCATATACCTTTATCCTGATGAAAACTTTTTTAAAAACACTGATAAATTTAACAATACAGAAAAAATAAAAATTCTTCATGCACCTTCTAGTCCAATTATTAAAGGAACCCCACTAGTACGAGCAGCTATAAAAAGATTAGCGACTGAAGGGTATAATTTTGAATACAAAGAGCTTATAAACGTCAGCCATGAAATCGTTTTAAAAGAGTTAAGAAATTCTCATATAGTTTTGAATCAATTCTACGCTTTTGTTCCAGGTTTTTTTGGAGTTGAAGCTCTGTCTTCTTATTGTGCAGTTCTCATGTCAGCAGACAGAAACATCGAAAAGACTCTCCCTCCTGAATCCAACCAAGCTTGGCTTGTAACAAGTTATTTTGAAATTTATGACAATTTGAAAAGACTTCTGGACACCCCCCCACTCATTCACTCTTTTGCGAATAAAGGTTATGAGTGGGCTTTGAATCATGCCTCTTATTCAATTTCAGGAAAAAAGCTTAATAATATTCTAAAAGAAATTTAAAGTGGTGCTGCTGGCCAGAATCGAACTGGCACGGGAGTTTCCCCCCACAGGATTTTAAGTCCTGTGTGTCTACCGATTTCACCACAGCAGCAGCGAAACTTAAGTTTCACTACTCTACGACGCGTTTGCTCTAATGGCAAACAGCCGAACAAAAACCAATTTCTTTCAAAAAAGCAGGGAAAGGGGAAGAAGTTGAAAATATATCAATACCCATTGCTGACTTCAAAATGTAAGTCAATACAAACATAATACAAAAAACACATAGTAAAACCCACATAAAAACACCCATGTAAACTAAAACCTGATTTCTTGTGGCAGGAGCTTGTCTTTGCTCATGCTGCGAATCAATAACAGAATCGTCATACTGAAGAGGACCCCGTGTATCTTTACCCAATAAAAAAACAATAAAAATCTTTTTTCTAAAACCCAAAGTCCAACGAGCATTTATCCAATATTTATCCGACTGAGCCATAAAAACTCCCCCCAGTCTAAATTATTGCAAAATTTTTGTTAAAGCCAAGTTTTAGGATCGTCAAAATTTGTATTAGGATCGATTTTAATCTCTCCACCTGCTGCAGCATCAGCATCATCACTTGCTGAGGCTTTCTTGGCAATTGCCGCAAGCTCTTCAGCAGAGAAGTTGTAACCTACTTCATCACGCATTTTTGCATTTTCAGCAGCGATTTTTTTAGCTTCAGGGTCTTTGACATCAATAGGACCCTGGCCCTTAGCCAACTGTTCAATAAATTCAGGAGATAGAGCCCAATTTTCTACATGATGAGTCTTTTGAAGTTTATAATCTAACTCCAAAGCAAGGCGAGGTGTGACCGTTTGGTATTCCTCTATAATTTTCTTACCCAAAGACTCCACCTGAATCTTTTTTTCTCCACAAGGAACCTTTGTTTTGGCCACTCCATGACCAATCATGATTCCATCTACATAAATATCGCTCTTACGATCATCGGTTTTAACAGAAACTTCGCATTTACCCTGCAAAAGATAAAGCTCAGGAAGTTTTTCGTGACCCGTACAAGCCGTGAGAACCAACAAAGCTGCTAATCGAAACCACATGAATACTTATTTAACCCAGGCTATAAAATGTCCCAAGTAAATTTTTCTTCATTTGTTACAAAAACCGCAAGCTCTTTGATTTCCTCATCCACGTTCATGTCAATTTGCTTATAGTTTTCACGCATTCGCCTTTTAGCTTGAAAAGCAAAGGTTTTAAGGATCGCCACCTCGTTTTTAGCCCCTTCTGTTCCCTTTTCCTCGAGAGCTTGTGAAACGCGACTTAACACACACGCTAAGACAAACATATCGCCCATAATCGCTGCCAAACGGGAAGTGGCAAATTGCTTACCGATAATATTTTTGCCGTGCTTTCTCAAAATTGTATCGACTGCTCGTACCAAAGACTGCATTTCTTCTTCAAAAAGAGTTGCTGTTGCATGAAGCGCCGGGTGAACTTTTGTAAAAGAAGGTCGTCCGTATTTTGTGCGAGTTGCCACATGCATTCGAGCATAGTCCTTGAGTACTCCAAAGCCTTTGATGGGGTCTTTAAAGACTCCCCCAATATTTCCCACTACTCCTTGCAATTCTTTCAGCTGATCAACGGCATCTTTCATCGCAGTCAACGCTACAAAAAGACTAAGGACTTCATTGGTTCCTTCAAAAATTCTATTTACTCGAGCATCCCGCATGAGCTGCTCATAGGGATACTCACTCATGAAACCATTGCCACCCGCTATTTGAAGGGCTTCATCGGTAGCTCTCCACAAAGCTTCAGAGGCAAAAATCTTGGAAATAGCCGCTTCAACCGCATAGTCCTCGTAACCGACATCAATCAAACTTGAAACAATGGTCACAACAGATTCTGTTGCATAACAATCCACAACCATTTGTCCGATTTTCTTTTTCATCAATCCAAACTCAGAAATACTTTTTCCAAATTGTTTACGGATTTTGGCTTGCTTAGTGGAAAGAGCAATACATTTTTTCATGACGCCCACACAGCCACCACCCAATCCGCCGGTACGACCGTGATTCAAAATTCGAACTGCTGTTTTGAACCCCTTCCCTACTTCACCCAAAACATTTTCCTTGGGAACGCGCACATTTTCAAAATTAACCGTAGTCGTGGAGCTCGCTCGTAGGCCCATTTTGTCTTCGTGAGGGCCAGAGGTAACACCCTTCATGTCTCGGGTAACAATAAAACCAGTAATTTTTCCTTCGGATGTATCGGTTGCTGCAAAAACAGTAAAAAAATCTGCAATCCCACCGTTTGTAATCCAAATTTTTTCACCGCTAAGAATCCAATCATCTCCATCACGTACAGCTTTTGTTTTGATGGATGCAGCATCCGAACCCGCACCGGCCTCTGTTAGGCAATACGCTGCGATCATCTCGCCTGTTGCAAGCTTAGGAAGATATTTCTGTTTTTGCTCCTGAGTTCCAAAAAGCAACAGTCCTTTCATGCCAATACTGCTATGAGCCGCCATTGTAATGAGCAATGATCCATCATACTGAGCCAATTCGCTAATGAGTCTTTGATAGGCAATTGTACTCAAACCCATCCCGCCAAATTCTTCTGGAATAATCACTCCAAAGAGACCCATTTGCTTCATCTCTTCGATGATTTCCTTGGGAAGTTCGCCTTTCTTGTCCCACTTACGAAATTCACTTTGCTTCGATTTGAGCCACGAAGAAACACTATCGTGAATGGTTTTTAAAATTTCTTTTTCACCCTCTTTTAACTTGGGATAAGGAAAAAGAATTTCTTCTTCAATCTCACCGATACACATTGAACGAACAAATGATGCGCTTAAATTTGCTGCCACACTTTTAAGATATGAGATGCGGCAATATTAAACAATTGCTTTTTAAGAAAAGAAATTTGATTCATTTACATTCTTAAAACACTTCACACTCTGTTAAGAATCTGACGCTTGTGTTATTTTTTGTATGTGCCAATAAAAGAAAAGCTTCGCTACCGTGGTTACACTAAGGCTCTCATCGGAGCGCTAGGCGTTATTTTGGTTTTTATTTTTACAAGCACTCTTTTAATCTTCTTACGTCTTATTTTTGCACCACGATATTGGCAAAACAAAATCATTAAAAAAAGCGCTGATCTTTTGAACTTTTTTCTTGGAATAAAAGTCGAAGTCTTAAATCATAAATTCTATAATTCTAATGAGCCCTGTTTGATTATCTCCAATCACTCGAGCTTAATTGATATTCCTATTACTTATGCGGCCACATCAGGCTGCCTACGAATGCTTGGAAAATTTGAACTTCTTTTAATTCCTTTTTTAGGCTGGGGAATGCTTGCTTCTCACTTCGTTGCGGTCAGACGTGGAAATCGTAGCTCAGGAGAAAAAGCCCTTAAAACAATCACTCAAAGACTCAAGGATGGATTTCAGTTTTATATGGCACCCGAGGGTACAAGAAGCCCACTAGGACACCTTCTTCCTTTCAAAACAGGCGCTTTTCGAATCGCTCAAAAAACAAATGTTCCAATCATTGTTCTAGCCCTTGAAAAACCATGGGAAATCCTCCCCAAAGGTAAACTTTTACCTCTTTACGGAGGAGTAGTAAGGGCAACTTTTTTAGGAAAAGTTGATCCCGAATCAACCCCTAAAACCATAGAAGAGATGATCGAAGAGGCAAGAAGCCTCTTTTTAAAACATGGCTTAACCGAATCTTAACAATTCAATGTTTTCTTGACCAATCATTCTAAATTCTAAATTTTTTAGTAAAGCCCTCTCGTTTCAAAACCGAAGGATTAATTAGGAGACGTTATTTTTTGTGAGTAAATTACCTTCTTTGATTTCATTGATTGATGAGTGTGTAAAATCTTGTCCTCATACCCAAGTAAAATTTCAAGTTAGACAACTCGCTGCTCAAGAAAAAACTCGTCGTCTCTTGTACCGTCTCTACGATCGTGACCCCTATACTTTTTTTCATTGTTTCCGAGTCGCAGAACTTGTGCTTGCTCTAGGCATGGAACTAAATTTAGACCACGAAGAGTTAGCAGAAGCTACGCTATGCGGACTGTTTCATGATATTGGAAAGATTTTTACTCCCGATCTGATTCTTAAAAAACCAGGTCGCTTGGATGCCGAAGAATTTCGCGTCATGCAACACCACCCCATTGATAGCCAAAAGCTTGTAGAAAGCATTAACTCACTCAAGCACATTGGAATCACTGTCCGAGCTCACCACGAAAGATGGGATGGCAAGGGTTATCCAGACCAACTTCAATTTGAAAAAATCCCCTTCTATGCTCGCTTAATTTTTGTATGTGATACGTTTGATGCGATGACTTCTATGCGCACTTATCAAAAGAACAGAAATATTGATGAAGCGTACCAAGAACTTGAACGCTGCGCAGGATCCCAATTTGATCCCCAAGTTGTTCCGGCCTTTTTAGCCGCACATAAGAAACTAAGCGAAAGCAAAGTTTTACGCGAAACCTTGGCTGCTTAATTTTCTTCTCCTATACTTTCTCCTTATGATCTTTAAGAGATTTGTTAACTCCAAAAAACTTATTTCCATTGTTCTCTTAGGAGGACTTTTTTCATGCGCAACTCCCGGTGAAAAAACAGCAGCAGGCGCAGGCATTGGTGCAGGTGCGGGTGCTGCTTTGGGCGCTCTCTTTGGTTCCCAATCTGGCAATGCTGGTAAGGGAGCTCTTATTGGCGCAGGCATTGGTGCAGCACTTGGAGGAGTCATCGGAAATCGCCTCGATAAACAAGCGCGCGAACTTGAAAAAATTGCTGAGGTTAAAAGAACAGAAAACGGAATCATCGCCCGACTCAAAAGCGATATTCTTTTTAACTCTGGATCCTCGAGTTTAAAAAATACTACGATGAGCAACATCGACCAAATTGCTGATATCCTCAAAAAATATCCTGAGAATAATATCGCGGTCATTGGTCACACGGATTCAGACGGAAGCGAAAGCTACAACCAAGCCCTTTCAGAGCGAAGAGCTCATGCCGTTTCAACTCGTTTGATTTCAAAAGGTGTCCCCAGTAAATATCTCAGTACCGAAGGCGCTGGCCAATCACAACCGATTGAAAGCAATAAAACTGCTCCTGGAAAAATGCGTAATCGTCGAGTTGAGCTTGTCATAACCGTCGATCCTTCTCGCGCTCCAAAGAGTTAAAATACTTCTTGTTTAGTGCGGCATTTTTGAAGAAAATTAAGATTGAATCACCGATAATCGCTGACTAACAATAACACATGACTTTTACTTGGCCTGCAGGTTCACCCACCTCGAGCCCCGTTCGTCTTGCACTCAGACAAGCAATTTTAGAATCTATTTTTCTTGCTGAATCAGGACACCCGGGCGGATCTCTTTCACTAGTCGAAATTCTAACAGCTATTTTCGATGGCAATTTTATTCAATCGCCGAAAGACCAACAAAACCCTGAACGAGATCGACTTGTTTTATCAAAAGGTCACGGTGTTCCCGCTCTTTACGCTCTCTATTCTCAACTCGGATACTTCGACGCAAAAGAACTCCGCGGACTTCGAAAAAGCGGTCATTTTTTGCAAGGTCACCCCGATCACTTGCGCTATCCACTGATGGAAGCTTCCACAGGAAGCCTGGGACAAGGCGTTTCAGTTGCTCTCGGCTTGGCTCTTGGGCTTCGTCTAAAATTTGAAAAAGGTGAACTTAAAAGATTACCTAAAGTTTACTGCATTCTTGGAGACGGTGAATCTCAAGAGGGCCAAGTTTGGGAATGCCTTATGAGCTGCGGTAAATTTTTACCTGGAAATTTAATTTTTATTCTTGATGCTAACGAAGGTCAGATTGATGGCCCCGTAAAAGAAGTCATGGACCTTGAACCTCTCGCCGAAAAAATTAAGGCTTTTCGCCTAAATGTAAGTGAAATCAATGGCCAAGACGTCAAAGTCATACAAGATAAATTAAAATCTATTGAAGTCAAAGCTCACGCTCCTGCGCAATTTATTATTGCTCGCACGCTGAAAGGCCAGGGTGTAAAATCAATGGAACGAGTGATCGACTGGCACGGAAAAGCCCCCAACAAGGATGAACTCAAGCGATCTCTTGATGAAATTTATGGCGAAAATAATCGCCCCAATGGCTCACTTCTCGAAGGAGCACACACATGAGCACCTCACAAATACTTGATCAGCTAACAGATTCTCAAGTAAAAGCCAAAGCGTCTCGAGCAGCGTTTGGAGAGTTTCTCCAAGAGTTTGGAGCAAGCAATTCTCGCATTGTGGCTCTTGATGCCGACCTTTCAAAATCAACTCAAACTCAACATTTTGCAAAAAAATTTCCTGAGAGATTTTTTAATATGGGAATTGCCGAAGCCAACATGATTGGCGTGGCGGCAGGTCTTGCTCGAGCAGACTTTATTCCCTTTGCTGCAAGTTTTGGATGTTTCTTAACAGGTCGCTTTGATCAAATTCGAATGAGCGTCTCTTTTACAAACGCAAACGTGAGATTAATTGGAACTCATGCGGGTGTGGGAATCGGAGAAGACGGACACAGCCAAATGGCGCTAGAAGACTTGGCGCTCATGCGAGTGCTTCCGCACATGACTGTTTTGCAACCTGCTGATGAAGCAGACACAAAGCGCCTACTCGAATGGAGTCTTTCGCACAAAGGGCCTTGCTACTTTCGCCTCACGCGACAAAACTTAAAAGCCATCAAATGGCCGATTGAATCTCAAAAAGTAAAAGTAGGACATTGGGATTTCCTTCACACAGAAGCTAACAGCATCATGCTTATTAACTCGGGCGGGCTTCTTGAAAGCTGCATCAAGGTTGCAGATCGTCTTAAAAATGAAGGCCATAACGTAAGTATTGTAAACGCCTCATGGATAAGCCCTGTCGCTCGTGAGAATTTTTCAAAAATTTCTGAACTTAAGCCTCAGCTGATTGTGAGCGTAGAGGATCACTACACTGTAGGAGGTCTTGCGAGTGTGATTGCTGAAAATCTTATAGAAAGAAATGCCCTCTTCCCGCTTTGCAAAGTGGGAGTTCAAGACTTTGGAGCCTCCGGAAGCCCTCAAGATAATCTCAAAGTTTACGGACTGGACCCTGAAGGGATTTATCAGCAAATTAAGAAATGTTACAAAAAATAAAAGAATTTCTCGTTGTAGAATTCATTTTCTTTGCGCATTTACTTTTAAGGCTTAGCTGGAAAAAAATTCCTGGCGTCTATCCTACAGAGATTCAAAAGCGAATCGACCAAGGACTCCCCACGATATTTGGCCATCTTCATCAAGACGATATTTCGCTTTCTGCTTTTTACGTCGGAAAACCTGTTGGAGTTCTTGTTTCTCACAGCAAGGATGGAAATTTGCTCACTCGATTTTTTCATAAAATCGGATTTAAAGTTGCACGCGGAAGCTCTTCACGCGGAGCGGCCTCGGGATTTTTGGAATTACTTAGAATTAGCAAAGAAGAAAAGCTCTGTTACATCACTTTTGCTGCTGATGGACCAAGGGGGCCCGTTGGTCTTACGAAAAATGGAATTTTTAAACTTGCAGAAATTCTGAACGCTCCCGTTGTCCCCACAGTGGCGCTTGCCAATCGTCGATGGACTTTCCATAAATCCTGGTCAAAAGGCTTTATCCCTAAACCCTTTGCTCAAGTCGAGGCTCACTACCTTAAACCCCTTTCCGCAGAACTCATTGCAGAAAAAGTAAAAAACAAAGATTATTCTTCTCTTGCGACAATATTTAATGCCCAAATTGCAGAAGCAAAAGGCAAAGGCTACTTCTAGCTGTCAAAATTTTAGCAGAAATAATCAATTAGGCGCCCTAAACAAATTAATTTCTCCAAGATTCTGCCTCTTGCTCGATAAGAAATAAGAGTGAAAAGATCTCTTAACAAGGCTTTTATCTTTTTGTTAAGTCTTCATTTTTTAGAAGCTCAAAGCTCCCTAGAGAAATTACAAAAAAAAGCTGGGCAACTTCTTTGGGTCGGATATCATTCCATTGATCAGATTAAGGAACTTCAACCCTCAGGAGTTGTTTTTTTTGGATGGAATATAAATGACTCCACTCAACTTAAAAAAAATATTCAAAACTTACGAAAATTAGAAACTGAAAAAGGCGTAAAAATTATTACTGCAATTGATCACGAAGGAGGAAAAGTACAAAGGCTTAAAAAAGGCTTATCTTTTATTCCCGACGCTTCCGCTCTTAGTGCGAGTAAAGATATACATCTTGCTGAAAACATTTCATTTCTTATGTCTCGTGAGCTTTTTGAATTAGGGGTGGATATTAATTTTGCTCCTGTCATGGATCGAGGAAACTCACTTAACTTTTTGGCAAATCGCTTATGGGGAGAAGACAGTGAAACGATTACACAGATGACCCAAGCCTTCATCAAGGGACACCTCCAAGGCGGAGCGCTTCCCTTCCCCAAACACTTTCCTGGTCACGGGATGAAAGCTTTTCAGGACGCCCATTTTCTTCCCATTAAAAATTCTCAATCAAAAAAGAATCTCCTCGAACAAGATCTCCTTCCTTTTAAAAAAGTCATAGAAGATTCTCGCTTAGCGGGAATGATGAGTGCCCATGTTGAAATTTCTTCTCTTGATCGCAAACCCGCCAGTCTATCTAAAAAGGTTATGGCAGAATTTCTTCGAAAAGAATTAGGTTACAAAGGCTTTGTCTTATCGGACGACCTTGAGATGACAGCCGCCAGAGAAGGCAACAAGAGTTTAAGTGAACTCGTAATTGAAAGCCTTAAGGCAGGAGTCGATGCCGTGCTTATCGTTTGGTCAAAAAAAGAACAAATCCTCGCACGTGATCGAATTGTTCAAGCCATACAAAGTGGAGAGTTAAGCGAAGAAGAAATTGATTTAAAAATTTCAAGGCTTCACATTCTCCAAAAAAAAATTACCGCAACCCAAAACAATAGCCATCAATTTCCGTCACTCACTCATGTAGAAAAAGAAGAGCTGCTTGACCAAGCCTGGACGGCCTCACAAGAATGGATTATTGGAAATCAAAAAAAATTTCAACAATGGTCTACACCTCTTCAAAAAGACAGCTGGAACGTCGTCACTCCCCCTGGAGCTTACGCTCAGATATGGAAAAAGTTTCGACCTCAAGACAAAGTTCAAACTCACAATCATCTCAAAGGTGAAAACCAAGCACTCTTAAAAACCTTAGAAAAAAAGATTTACCAGCAAACTCCTCTTATTTTCCTAACACCTCCTCTTCATCAAGATGGGGGTCAATGGGTACGGGACATTACCAAACTCTTAAACATTGCTTATGAAGACCCAAAATCCATGGCTCCTCTTTTATGGATACATATGGGCTCAAATCCTATAAAAGTTACTCGGGCAGAAAATCCCTCAAAAGCCCTGTCACTTGTTCTTCTTCATAGCGACACACACACAAGTTTACGTCATTTTATGACGATGCTAAGCTCAGGTTACCGACCATGGAAATCAGTTTCCCAGAGATCCTCCTCATTGTTGCCATTGCCCTCCTGGTCATGGGACCTAAAGAACTGATTAAGACTTCACAACAAATTGGCCGCTGGGTTGGAAAATTTAGAACTCAAATAAACAATTTTAAAATCATGCTCAACGAAGAGCTTCTTCAAGAAGAAAAAATCAAAGAGATTAAGGAGCTAGCAGAGATAAAAGACACCAATAGCGAAACCAATAAAGAAAAAAAGACGGAAGGAGGCTCTACAGATGGAACACGCTCCAGCTGAAAGCGTAAAGATGCCTCTGTTATCACACTTGGACGAACTTCTTAGACGTTTTCGTCGCTGTTTTATTTGGATTCTATTAGGTTCCTCTATAGGCTATTATTTTTCTGATTTTATTTATGAAGGGCTTAAGGGACCCATAGCTGCTTATCTAAACAAAGAAAACCCTCTTGTTTTTACTCGTTTCTTTGAAAAAGTTGGGGTTCTTTTTCGCATCTCGCTTGTCTTTGGACTCCTTATCGCCTCCCCCCTTCTTTCGTATGAAGTTTTAGCTTTTGTTAAACCCGCCTTAAAGCCACGTGAAAAAAAACATATTGGAACCCTTTTAACCTCACTTGTGATTTGCTTTATTGCCGGATCCGTAACGGGTTACGTCTGGATTCTTCCTTTTATTATAAAAGCCGTTTTTTCATTCGGAAAAGCTGACCTTATTCCCATGATCACCGTCTCTTCTTATGTGAATGCCTCGATCGGTATTATTTTCATGAGTGCCCTTTTTTTTGAGATACCCGCGCTTATGCTCAACCTTTCTCTCTGGGGATGGGTCAAGCCACATACGTGGGCAAAAGGCCGTCGTATGTCGATCGTTGTAAATGCAATTGTCTCGGCTATCCTCAGCCCACCAGATCCTTGGAGCATGATTTTGATGATGATTCCTCTTCAAGTTTTATTTGAAATAGGAATTTTACTGGCAAAAATAAGCGAACGGTTTCAACAGAAAGAAAATTAAAAAATGAGCCTTCAAAAAATTCCTCCTAATTCTGAACCTCTTTTTTCTTCAAAAGAAATCTCTTTGATTGTTGAAAAGATGGGTCAAGAACTGACAAACCATCTAAAAAAAATGTCTCATCCAAATGAAGGCGATGCCCTCTTTGTAGGAATCCTTAAGGGTTCATGGATGTTCATGGCCGATTTAGTAAGAAAAATTGATTACCCTCTTCATGTTGAATTCATTAGAGCATCTTCATACGGAGCCGCTAAAGAAAGCTCTGGTCAGGTTAAAGTTGAAAGCCTGAATGGATTAAACATAAAAAATCGAGATGTTTTTTTAGTCGATGAAATCATTGATACTGGTCGAACGCTTTTAGCTCTCAAAAAACTATTTCTTGAAGCGGGTGCTCGAAGCGTAAAAGTTATTGCACTTTTAGATAAAAAAAGTCGAAGAGAAGTAGAAATTAACGCTGATTTCGTGGGTATCGAAATACCCGATGCATTTGTTATTGGGTACGGTTTGGACTGGGGCGAACGCTACCGAGACCTGTCTGAGATTCGGGTAGTTTCCTAAATTCTCTTGCTTAGAATCTTGTTAAAATTCTAGAGGTTAAATTCAGCTGGAATTTCAAGAGGCGGAATAACCTCGAGAACAGGCATCTCAGGCGCAACAGTCATTTTGAATGGAAGACTCTCAATCATCCAACGAAGTGCAGGACCTGAAGACAACTTCCACTCTGACTGTGAACACTCCTCAAAAGAGCGCTGAACAGCATCTAAGCCTAATTCCAAAATACTAACTTCTTTAGAAAGAAGAATATCTAAAATTCGATCATAAAGTGTATTTGATTTTTCTTTTTCAGAAACGATCTCGGTCGCCAAAATACCCTTATCGCTTATTTCCGTTAACTTATCATGAATAGGATCTGTCATTTTGTGACAACGCAAACTCGACTCACCCCTTTTCAGAGTAATCACACATTTAGGATTAATGCGAGCCAACCAGCGTTCAATTGTAGAAAGCAGCTTAACCTCTTTTTCGCCAAGTGCCTGAGAAGCTAGATCAAACCCAACAAGAGTCGTAAAGAAAAGATTATCACGAGGACTCATGTATCCGCGCTGCAAACTCTTAAGCGTCATACTAGCCACAAAAGAATCAACGCGAGCATCTTTTGCCTGAGGACCAATGATCCAAAAAACATGCTGTAAGTTTTCAGCTTCTTTGACTTGAGGAGAAAATTCAAAAAGATGCGCTGTCTCATCTTGACCTCTTGCAACTTCATTTGAAAAAGAAACAAATTCGACTAATTCTCCCAGAACATCAAAGCGGTTTAAACTCATAGATCTTTTTCTTACAATCGTTTCGAAGCATTTTGAAAGAAAAAAATGCTTTTTTAAATTTTATTTTTATTAACGTTGTGCGCTATGAAGAAATACTTGACTGAAAAATTGTTCTTGATTCTCACAAAAAATAAAAATCAATAGCGTTGACTACGAGAAAAGTGGCGATTCTTGATGTCTTTCCAAAGATCTTCATTGCTTTCCCAAACTTTTTCGTAGGGATCTCCGTAACACTCCGCTAGAAGCTTGAGAACAAAAAAGAACTGTGACTGAGTTTCGATATTTCGCCTTGTCAAAAAGGTTAACTTTTGATTCCACTTCTGGCCTTTTAACATCCTGTTAAAAATATGCATGAAGGTTTCAATACTTGCCATTTCGGCTTTGGAAATTAAAAAATCTTCCTTGATCGATTCAAGTTCTGGATGAATTTGAAAATGATTATCATGAAGCCCCATCAAAATAACAAAGAAAAAAGGTGCCGATAAATGCTGATTGGGCCAGGGATGTTTTTTCACCGCTTCATCAATTTTTTTAATCAAAGATGGAAGCTCGTGCCCCTTTGCCATCCAATAGCGATCCAGTGAGGAACTCACATACTTGAGCAATCCGTACTCATGTGTTCGCTTCAAAAAGTCAGAGAGATAGCCTTCTCTAGCCATTTTTAAAAACTCCTCGCGAATACGTTCTTTCTTAGCGCTCGCAAGAGTCGATGCTTTATTTCTTAGAGCTTTCTCTGTGTTTTTTTCTAAATGAAAGCCAATTCGAATCATAAACCGAAGAGCCCGCAACATACGCACAGGATCCTCTTCAAAACGACCATTAGCCTCTCCAATCGTTCGTATTTGCTTGAGCGAAATATCTTTTTGCCCGGAGACATAATCCACTACCTTGCCCTTAAACGGATCCAAGAAAAGTCCATTCAATGTAAAGTCTCTTCTTTCGGAATCATCTTTTTCGTTTCCAAAAACATTTTCGTCTAAAGTACCCGTAAGAGTTTTTTCCGGAGCTCTACGAAAAGTAGTGATTTGAATTTCTAAAAAATGCTTTGAGCGATCAAGCGGTGGAAACAAGGCTTGCTTAGTTCCTTGAAAAGACTTTTTCCTACGAGCGACAACAATTCTAAATCTTTTACCAATAATTTGAGAACGATGAATAATTGATTTTACGCGATACGGATTTGCCGATGTTGCAATATCAAAATCTTTTGGTGTGATTCCGAGCAAGATATCTCGAACACAGCCTCCTACCAAATAGGCTCTGTAACCTGCCTTTTGGAGCTCACGCACAATTTCTAAAGCTTGAGTATCAATTTTATCCTTGAAGTTTCTGGGCAAACCTAAGCCCCGAGTAAAAAACTTCCAAATCATAAAGATGCTCCCGATTGGGCATTCACTGGAATCCTTAAGAGAGGAATTCTCGACAACTTAAACTCCGTAGCCTTTTCCTTGATGATCTCTTCTGCTTGACTTTCAAATTCCTGCAAACGCTCCACTAAAACAACTACTTCCATTTCTTCGTACTTCGGCAAAAAAGGTTTGAGCTTTGCAAGCGAGTCATTTGCAAGCTTCTTCACGCCTCGAGGATTTTCGTTTAGAACATGATAAAAAGCTGCTGCTGCCTGAATAATACCCTGAATAAATGTTTTGAGCGGAGGCGTTTTGGTCATCCAAATATCTTCTAGAACCTCATGACATTCCCAAAAGTATTTATTGTTAAACAAGTCGAGAGCTTTTAAGAAAGCCTCAGATTCCGCTGTATCAAGCTGACCGTTTAACAAACTCACAACACTCACGCTCGAGGAATAGCCGCTAATAATTTTTGTGTATAAGCATGTTGGGGATTCTTATACAAATCATCAGAGTAATTTTTTTCAACAATCTCGCCCTTGTACATCACTGCAACTTCATCACTGATGAATTTAACAACGGAAAGATCATGAGAAATAAATACATAGGTTAAATTAAATTGGTCTTGTAGATCCAAAAGAAGGTTTAAAATCTGCGCTTGAATTGAAACATCCAAGGCAGAAACGCATTCGTCGCAAATAATAAATTCTGGTTTCACCGTCAGAGCTCGCGCAATACAAATCCGCTGTCTTTGCCCTCCTGAAAACTCATGTGGGTATCTTTGCAAGTGTTCAGGACCTAGCCCAACTCGTTTTAAGAGGTCTGCAGCTAAATCAATTCGATCTTGCTTAGAGTCGCCGATTGAATGAATTTTCATCGGCTCAAGCAAAGCTTCTCCAATCGTCATACGAGGATTCAAGGACGCATAAGGATCTTGAAAAATAATTTGCATCTTGCGACGCATTTGTCTGAGGTCTTCACGACCTAACCCCGTAAGATTCTTATCACCGTAGTGGACTTCTCCCGCTGTCGGTTCAATCAAGCGTAAGATTGAGCGTCCAAGTGTGGTCTTTCCTGATCCAGACTCCCCTACGAGGCCTAGAGTTGTTCCACGAGGCACCTCGAAGCTTACATTTTTAACCGCTTCAAAGTAGCTCTTAACTCCTCCTAAAATTCCACCGCGAATGGGGAATTTTTTTTCTAAATTTTGAACTTTCAAAAGAATATTTTTTTCTTCTTTTTTAACCGCTCTTTCTGAAGTGTCGATTTTTGGATTTTGTGCTTCACCCGTAGGACTTAAGAAATCCGAAACTGTCGGTAAGCGCTGAGGACGAATGTCTAGGGGAGGACGACATTTGAGCAACCCTCTTGTGTAAGGATGCGAGGGATTTTTAAAAAGATCCCTGACCTTTCCACTTTCAACAAGCTTTCCTCGATACATCACCAAGACATCATCCGCAATTTCTTTGATCACCCCAAGATCGTGAGTGATAAATAACATGCTCATCTTGTGTTTTTCTTGAAGTTTTTGCAAAAGCTCAAGAACTTGTTTTTGAATGGTTACATCGAGAGCTGTCGTTGGTTCGTCTGCAATCAAAAGCTGAGGTTCACACCCAATCGCCATCGCGATCATAACTCTTTGTTTCTGCCCTCCACTTAACTCATGAGGATAGGCTGAAATTTTTTGACTCGGATTAGGAATTCCCACCTGATCTAACAAATCAATACTTTGTTCCCAAGCAGCTTTCTTGGAAAGACCCTTATGAAGCTGAAGTACTTCGCTGATTTGATAGCCTACAGTAAACACTGGATTCAGAGAGGTCATGGGTTCTTGAAAAATCATTGAAATTTTATTGCCGCGATACTGGCGGTAGGCATTTTCTTCAACTTTTGTGAGATCCGTTCCCTCAAACAAGATACTCCCACCAACAATTTTTCCGGGGGGATTAGGAATCAATCCCATAATTGCTAAAGATGTCACACTCTTTCCAGAACCCGACTCGCCCACCAATCCAACGGTTTGTCCTTGAGCGATTTCAAAACTCATATTGTTTACAGCAAGAGCTTTTTGGCCCGCTGACTCAAATTCAATACTGAGGTTGTCGACTTTCAGTAACATAGGCCCGTTCTAGCAGAGCAACGAGAGATGCTCAATTTTTTAAGAGCCTTTTCAAGTACTTAGATGCTTAATAATCCACTGCTTTATATTGCTCAGAACGTGAAAAAACAGGAGGTGGATCTCCAAGTTGACTCAGCCATCGAAGCTCCTGCCATTCAAAAGAAAATTCCCTTTTAGCTTTTTGAAAAACTTCAAACGATGAGCCGAATTCTATCTTCTCTGAATTTAAAACCTCAGGTCCCACAAATTTTACGTAAAAATCGTCGTTTACAGATCCATATTGAACGGGGAAAAAAGACAAAGGATCAATCTTCACTCTTTTTTTCTCGGAAAAACTTGAAATTTCAACCTGATAAACTTGCTCTTCATCCGAAAACTTGCAGCGCTCTAGCCGATCAAAACTCAATCGTCCCATCAACATGTCATACATAACTTCTGGACGAATCCTAAGCGGTAAGATTTCTAAAAACTTTTTTTGTCTCAGCGAACTTTCCCAAAACTCTCTAGCTGGAATACGATAAAGCTCTTTACGTCTTGGAATTAAAAACTCCACCCATTTATCATCGGAGCGTAATATTGCAAAAGGTCCGCTTAAAGGAGAACGAATCTCAATCCAAAACTGGCGATCGGCTCTTAACGACAAAAGCATTTGCCAACTCCCTAATTTATCTTTTCCCTGAGCGAGGCCTTCGACTCTTTGAAAGGTATCTGCTCTGTTTTTAAGCCTTTCACTTAAACTTTTACAGGAAAGGATTTCATTGGCAAAACGACGAGACTTTGATGTTGAGCAAGAAATTAAAACAAAGAAAAAAAGTAAAAAAATAATTTTTGAGTCTATTTTATTTGGAGGAACATAGTCCGCCTGAGCTACAACTAATCTTGCGGTCGTTTGCCAACTGATGTCGGGCCAAAAGTTCTTGCACCCGGAGACGCTCGTGAGTCGTTTCAATGCCTGCCTTAATCGCTTTATCATACCAGCTTATAGCATCCTGAATACGACCCTTTTTGGCAAGGACATCGGCAAGGTGAATCATGATCACCGGCTCATCAGGCTTTAACTTATGAGAAGCTTCAAGCAAACCAAGAGCTTCATCAATTCGATTTTGTTTAAATCTAAGCCAAGCTTTTGAATCCATAATGTAGGGATCATTAGGCCTGCTTTTTAAAGCAGCATTAATCAGCAGCTCTGCTTCTTTTAGATCGATAGCTTTATCCGCTAAAATATACCCCACTAAATTCTGAAGAGCTGGATTGTTTGCATCTTCCTTCAATAAAGAACGACCGATTCCCAGAGCTTCCTTCCATTTTCCGGCCTCATCAAAGGCAAGAGCTTGAACATATCGAAGGTTAGAGTTCTTCGGAAAAGCCTCAAGTCCCTTTTCCAAAATTTGTTGAGCAAGCGTCTTCATCTTTTTTTGATTTAGAAAAGTATAAAGAATCGAAAAAAGTGGCTCATCTGTTTTTTTATGATTTCCCAATAACTCAACAGCTGATGAATGAGCTAAAGCTTTTGACTTTTCTTCTTGACCCAAATCCCACAAACAAGTGAGTTCCATTGAAAGTCTCTCAGGAAAATAAGTGGATTCTTTTTTAATTTTTCGTATTTCATTTAAAGCAAGATCTTTCTTGTTTTGTTCAAATAAAGCTGTTGAATAATAAAAACGAACTGCCTCATTTTGAGGCTGATGCTCGATCAAGCGAGAAAGTTTAAACTCTGCTTGTTCAAAATCTTTCATTTCAAAATAAAGAGTGGCCAAACGAGCCATATTTTGAAAGTCAGCGGGCTGATGGCGAGAGTAGGCTTCTAGGGCGGCAATCGATCTTCGAAGATCTGATTTCTCCAAATACAAAAGCCCAAGTCGCTTATGAAATTCAGGGTTATCCGTTAACTCAACCAACCAAGAATAAGTTTGAAGCGCTTCCTCTTTCTGACCTACCGTATCTTGCAAAAGTGCAAGATGTGCAGCGGCCGCTACATTTTGAGAGTCTAACTCAAGAGATTTTTTATAATCTGACAAAGCAAGCTTTTCATTGTTTTTAATTTGCATGAAACGACCACGGAGCAAAAAGGCCTGAGAAGAATCAGGAATTTCTTTCAAAAAGTTTTTGAGAATTTTTTGGGCAAGCTCCAGATTCTTATCTTCAATTTCAATCCTTACTCGTAGAGCATAAAACTCTTCGTCCTTTGGAAACTTCACAAGCCATTTATCGAGCTCAGCTCTTGCCTCACTCAAACTTCCTTCACGAATCAAAACTTGAATATAAATTTTTTCAGCATCATCATTTTTGTCTTTTAACTTCAGAAGCTCTTCTCTTGCAGAAGCATATAGTCCTCTTTCAAATAAATCAGTTGCAAACTGAAGCCGTAGATGACTTGAATCAGGATCATGACGAAGAGCTTGAGTAAGAGCCTTTTGTGCCTTTTGATCATCTCCATTTTGATCATGGAACTGATAAAGCAAGTAGGAAAAAGTCGCATTTAACTTTTCTTCATCTTGATTAATTCCAGGCACAGAAGATACTTTTAATTTTCGAGTTTCATGATCAAAAGCTTTAAAAGTACAAGCACTCAAGAAACATCCTAACAAGATTGATAATCCTAAGGTCTTCTTCATAAGTCCTAAGGAATTATTCGGAATAACTTTGAAAATGATTGACTAAATTCCCTGGCATTACCCCCCTTAAAAGGGGAAGCCAAAAAATTGCCGTCGTCTTAACAAAAAATTAATGAGAAATTAAATTTAAATTTTGAACAAATTTATATTCTTCGGACTCTGGAGAGGCTCGACGGACCTGATATGGCATGGAACTCATCACAACAGGAAGAACATTATACGAGGAAACCTCCCAAAACCTGTCTCTTCTCTTAAAGGAAGTATAAGCAAGAATAGATGTTTTTTGAGGAATTCCAAAATAAATCTGATTGCTAACAAAATTACCTAAAGAATAAAAAACAAGGCGATTTTTTTTCTCACCTAGTTCATCTTCTACCCTTAATGACTCGACAGGTTGCAGCACATGAGGATGTGCTCCCAAAATTAAATCGGCTCCTTTACTAAAAAAATATCGAGCCAAAGACTTTTGCCTTTCACTTGGTTCTAAACTTTTTTCTTCTCCCCAATGAGGAGTGATAACCACGAGATCTACTTTAAAATTTAATTTCAATTCTCTGATTAGACTTCCTAAGTACTCTTGGTCATTACGGCAATCAGCCACAAAAGGCGATTGAGAAATATTCACGATATCTGTGCACGAAATCCAAGCAGTACGCACCTCCGCAGCATCTAGAATCTTATAAAACCCCTCAGAAGAACTTAAATCAACTCGAGTTCCCACATAGCTCAATCCAACATTATTCAGCGATCTTATAGTTTCTTTTAAACCCTCCACACCTCGATCCAAAGAGTGATTATTGGCAGTTGAGACGATATCAAAACCAGATTCAATCAAATCTTTTGCCAAGCGACTTGGAAAATTAAAACTATACTGAACTGATTGAGGAGCAAGAAGATCTGCCATAGGTCCTTCAAGGTTTCCATATGTAATGTGCGCCTTCTTTAGATCTTCTAAAAGCTCTGGCCAAAGACTCCTAAATCCATCACTATTTTCTAATCCCTGCCGTCTTAGTGGCTGATGAATAAGAATATCTCCAACGCCTAAAATTTTAAAATCAGCGCGAGCAAAAGAAATTAGAAAGAACAAAGATAAAACTGTCTTTAATGATTTCAAGTTAAGCGGAACTTAGCAAAAAAACACAGAAAAGAAATCAGTGAATTTGCTCAATTACAGAGGAAATTTCATCAAGACTTGCAACGGCTGTTCCCACTTTTGAAACAACAACACTTGCCGCAGCATTAGCGATATAAGCAGCAATTGGAAGTTCAATCCCAAATGAAGAAAATAACCCCAAGGTTGCGATCACTGTATCCCCAGCTCCTGTGACATCATAAACTTCTCGAGCAAAACTTGGAAACGTAAAGACAAGCTCTGTTCCCTGTTTGCCAAAAACCCCCGTCATGCCATGCTTTCCGCGCGTTAAAAGAACACCTTCAAGGTCATAATCTTTGCAAATTTTTTGAGCCGCTTTCACCACTAATTCATCACTTTGACCACGCATCAAACTAAACCCGCACAAGCGCTCTGCTTCATCTATATTGGGAGTCAACAAAGTCGCGCCACGGTACCAATTTGGAGAAGTGTTGCGATTGGGATCAACATAAAGCGGAATTTTTTTTTCTCGCGATAGTTCAACAAGACCCCTTAAAAGATTTTCACTTAAAGTTCCCTTTGAATAATCTTGAGCAATAATCAAAGAAGCTTGAGACAAAGACTCTTGCCATTGAAGAGGAAGCTTTTCAGCATAACGTTTTTTTTCTGCGGAGTGCTCATGATCAACTCGTAAAAGTTGATGCTGGGATCCAGCAATATAACGACTTTTAATGGGCGTCACCCAGAGTCTATCTTTCTCAAAATGCCTTGTCGCATTTGGACAAGTTTCCTTTAAAATTCCCTCAATACATCCCGACCCCTCGTCCTCACCAATAAATCCATAAATATGTGTTTGAAAAGCAATCGCTTGTCCTAAATGACTCAGATTTCGAAGAACGTTTGCAGAGCAACCTGCCTTATCTTCACATTTTTCAACCAAAAGAACTGGGACCGGGGCCTCAGGAGAAATTCGATCGACATTACCAAAAATAAAACGATCGACAGCCATATCTCCCACAACTCCCACAGAAGATTTTTTATTGTAAGCTCTTACCTTTTGAATAGCCTCTAAAGCCTGATTTTTTAAACTGAGGAGATCCATTGCCTGATTAGCCTAGCATCCTCGTGGTGTAATTTTCTAGAAATTTCCAAGCTATAAATCCTCGCTTTTTCAAGACAGATGGATAATCTTCCTGCTAAAGTCCCCTTTATAGATGTCTAGCTCATCCCTTACGAAGCAGGAGTGGAATTTTTTTCTCACTCGACTCAAACAACAAAACAAATACCTTATCCCTGCTTTTGTTTTTGCCATAGGCGCAGCCCTCTCGCAGGTCCTCTTTGCGTGGATTGCTGGCAAAATATTTAACATTACTTTCATAAGCCGAGCATGGGAAGATACCATGGTTCTTGCTATTTGCGGCGGAGTTATCTCACTTGTTGCTTTTGCTTCCCTAAACGAATTTTTCCATCGCTATCTTCTTCGAAAAGCTCTCGAGAAAATGGCTCAAAAGCTTAGAATAGAAATTTTCACTCGTTATCTTGTTTTTTCGGAAGCTGCTAAAAGCCGTCTTGAAACAGGAACTGCTATTAACCACATTGTTACCGACGTACAACTTCTCAGCGAAGCTCGTCATTTTATCACCGAAATGGTGAAAGAACCCCTCACAATCATTGCTTTACTTGGATACCTTTTTTACCTTCAATGGCAACTTTGCATTGTCTGTGCGATTGCACTTTTACCCATAGCTGTCGCCAATCACTTTTTAGGAAAAAGCGCCCGTCGCAATCAAAACAAAGTTCAAGGACAACTAGCAGAAACGATTCAAAGCGTGAACGAAAACTTTCAAGGACTCAGAACTGTTCACACGTTTTTGCTCGAAAAAATGATTCTCAAAGATTTTTCAAATCTCATGGAAAGCCTTGTTACTAAACTTCTAAAAATCACTCGTATCGAAGAAAGTGTTGGACCTGTCATCAAAGTTATTTCAGCTTGTGTTGCCGCCATCATTCTCTACGCAGGTGCTTTTCTTGTAAATAAAAGCCACTCCCTCCAGGCTGAGGACCTTGTGCGTTTTTTAACAGCAGCGGGACTTATTCAAGCTCCGTTAAGAAACATGAGTCATGCAGGAGTGCAAATCCAACGCATTTCTGCGGGAGCTATGAGAATCGTTTCTCTATTCAACATTCCCCTTGATCAACTAAGCCTTGATCAAAGCAAGCACATTCAAAGTCACAAAATTTATCCCATTCCTCAGAAACCACTTGCTCTTGAATTCTCAAGTGTTTCTTTTGCCTATCCTCAAAATCATGAGACTGCAGGAGCCGAAAAAAATCCTAGCACTTCCCAATACGCTCTTAACGATATCAATTTCAAACTAGAGGCTCGCAAAAAAATTGCGCTTGTTGGAAAAAGTGGCTCAGGCAAAACAACTCTCTCGCTTCTAGCTCTTCGCTTAATTGATCCCTCGCAAGGACAAATCTTTTTGGACGGAAAAAATATTCAAGAAATGGAATTAGGAGATTATCGATCGTATTTTTCTTATGTTTCTCAAGAAGTTTATTTCTTTCATGGAAGCCTCAAGAGCAACATGTTGAAAGTTGCTCCTAAAGTAAGTGACGACGATATTTGGAAAGCTCTTGAACTTGCTCAACTAAAAGAACGCGTCCAAAGATTTCCTCAAGGCCTTGAAACGATGTTAAGCGAAAAAGCTGCCAATCTTTCGGGAGGAGAACGTCAGAGGCTAGCCATTGCAAGAGCGCTTCTTCGCCAATCTCCTATCCTTATTTTAGACGAAGCAACTTCTAACTTAGATTCAGAAAACGAAAGACTCATTCAAAGAGGCCTTGATCACTTAATGAATGATCGCTCTGCAATTGTTATTGCTCACAGGCTGAGCACCGTTATGAACTGTGATGAGATTCTTGTTTTTGATCATGGCCAAATCGTAGAACGAGGGCACCCATCGGATTTGAGAGGGAAAGAATCGACCTTTTCTAAAATGTGGTCACTTCAACAAGGAGAAGCGCTTGCAACATGAGCGAAAAGACTTGTAACCCATATAAAATACTTGTTCTCTCAGATCTTCACTTGCAGCTTCCCCACAATGACTCTCGATATAAAAGCTTTCTCGAAATTTTAAAAAAATTTCAAAAAAGTTCAATCGATGAGCTTTTTTTGATGGGCGATATTTTCGATATTCTCATTGGACCCTATAATTTCTGGAAAAGACTCCACCCAGAGTTTTTTAATTTTTTAAAAACGGCAAATGACCATGGAAAAAGAATAACCTGGGTTCAGGGCAACCATGACTTTCAGATTCAATCTCTCTTAGATGAATATAAAATTAATTGGATTGAGCACGACGCCGTGGTTGAAAGAAATCAACTAAAAATCTACCTTGCTCATGGGGATCTTGCTGATTGGACTGATAAACTTCATCCTCTCTGGAGAAAGCTTCTTACCTCTGGTTTTTTAAAATGGACACTCAATAAATTCTCAGAAAATTTTGCTGAGAAATACTTTTATCCCTTTGCGCTCAAAGCAAGCTCTGCGTCACGTCATGTAAGCGGATCCACCCCTAGAGATCCACATGCTGATAAAACTTTTAAAAATTATGCCCTTAAAATGGGAAAACTACATAAAGCCTCGCTTGTATTACTTGGGCATAGCCATCTAAAAGAAAATTCCCCGCTAACTAAAGAAATACACTATCTCAACATTGGCTCATGGCTAAATGAGTCACTTTTAGGAATGATTGAGATTAATGAAGATAAAAAATTTGAAACAAAGATTTTTTCTGTTGAAGCGTGGCTTCTTTCTGGTCAATGACATTATAAATAAGCAATGACATAATAAAAATGTGAAGAAAAATACGCTTCTCTCAATTTTTGTTCTTGTCTTGGCAATTTTAACTCATTTCTGGAATTACCAGTACCCCGCTGATTTGTATTGGGACGAAAACTACTACCTTCCCTCTGCCGCCAAATATCAAAAGGGAGTTTTTTTTCAGCAAAGCCACCCTCCACTTGCAAAACTTCTCATTGCTGGGGCCGATGCACTTGTTAATTCAAACCCCGATAACCCAAATTCCTTTGAAAAGACTGACTACATCAAAAGCGTTCCCAAGGAATATTCTTTTGCCGGAATGCGCTTAGCCCCTGCCTTATTTTCTTGTTTGAATTGTCTTTTATTTTTTCTACTTATGTTAAGCCTTACTCAAAACTCTCTATGGGCTTTCTGCTTAAGTTTTCTGTTTATTTTTGACAACGCCATTATTCTTCAAAGCCGTGGGGCAATGCTTGAATCGATTCAAATCTTTGGAGTTCTATTAGCTCTTTTAGGGTATTTCGAAGTTTACAAAAAAAATCGTTACTCTAAAAAATGGATATCCCTTCTATCACTTGGAATTACATGGGCCATATGGACCAAAATAAATGGTCTTATTTTAATCTTACTTTTACCCCTTCTGTTATTTCATTCAGCGCAAAAAACTTTCATTAAAAAGGCTAAGGAACTTTTACCATCTCTTGGACTTTCGCTTCTCGTGATGACTCTTTTCTCAGTCTTTATGTGGCAAATTCATTTTAGTTTAGGGAAAAAAATAGAACCAACTCTCCCAAACAATGGATGGTATAAGGCTTCCGAAGAACTCAAAAAAATAAAAACCTATCCCGATCAACACAAAAACCTCTTTCAAAATTTTTATGTCGAGCTAAGAGATTACCTCCGCTTTATGGCAGTAGATGTAGACGGATTCACTCCCCTTAACCTTTGTAAAAAAGAAGAGAACGCAAGCCCTTTTTACTGGTGGCCCTTTGGAGGAAGAACGATTAGTTATCGATGGTCAACAATCGATAGCGGACAACATGTTTCCTACCTCTATATGATTTCCAATCCTTTTGGATGGGCGATTGGTCTTTTGAGTCTTTTTTTTACGCTTTCATTTTTCATGCTCAGATTAATTTTTAAAAATTTATTAATCGAAACAGAAGAAAATAGAAAACTTCTCACTTTTTTAATTCTTTATATTAGCTACATGTTTGCTATGTCACGCATTACTCGAGGCATGTATATTTACAACTATTTCATCCCTCTTATTTTTACTTTTGGAATGGCCTCCTACTGGATCCCGCAAGTTTTTAACTCTTTTAAATTTAAAATAAAAAACAAGACTTTTATGACTCAAGTTATTTTTTCGGCAGCTATCATAGGGACTTGGTATTACTACAGCCCACTCACTTACTTTAGTCCGCTAAGCTGTCAAGAATTTAAAAGTCGCGCGCTTTTTGATGGGTGGGACATGAGAGGGGTAAACTGTAAATTTGGGAACAACCTCTATCGAGTAGACGAAGCTCTTAAAGAAAGCTCAAGCAGCAACAGCAGTAAATAAAACCTTTCAGGCTCTTGTTAAAAAATCTTTTCCATCAAAACCCCAAAGCTGAGATTTTCCATCTTCAGCAGCTGTTTCAATGTAAACGCTTTTCTTCCAAAGAGCATACAAGTTCTTGAGCGTAAGCTCTGCAAAATCTCTTTTCAAAGTTCTTCCATCGAAAACATGTTTAAGAAGAAGCGATCCTTTGTTGTCAAAATTTGAATCGACAACTTCAATCATCGGCTGGCCAAAATTAGTTAATTCTGTAAGAAATTGAGTGCGAACTTTTTGAAATTCTCTTGTCTCAATTTCCCATCGCTTTGTACTTTGATTATATTTTGAGGCAAAAAGACCACTTTCTTCACAGAAATCTTGGCTTAAAAATTCATCAATAAACGTTAGGTCAGAATAAATCTTGCGAACTTCAAAAAGCTTCTCTCGACCCTTGTTAAGTTTTAAATCCCAATTTCTTTTTTTGACCGTATCCTCACACTCAAGCCACTCTTTACCAAATTGCCCTTTATTCCAACGGTCTTCGATTTTTCTTAAAAGCTCTAGCCCTACTCGATACGGATTAATCCCATGAGGATGAGGCGCAACGGTGCCACTATGCACGCATGCATAATCCACAATCTCAGAATCATCTAAGATATCTTTCGTCATCATGTGGCTGTGCCAGTAACTGGCCCAGCCTTCGTTCATAATCTTTGTCTGACCTTGAGGGACAAAGTAATAAGCTTCTTCACGAATCATTTCCAGAATCTTCACTTGCCAATTTTTCAAAGGGGCATGCAAGAGTAAAAACCCCAAAACATCTCGAATAGGCCGAAAAGGAATTTTCTCTTCTTTTTTTGATTGCTCTTCAATCTTTGCCCTCTGCTGCTCTAAAAAGTCTGGGGTATTAATGAACTTATCGAGATAAGACTTTGCTTTAATTTTTTGAACTTCTTCAGGAGCTTTTTCTTCTTCTTCACGAGTCCTAGGGAGCTCTCCTGTGGAACGTAAATCAATTAAATTCTCAAGACTCAAACACTGGTCAATAAACTCCTCAACGACTTCTACACCAAACTGTTCTTGGCACTGCCGAACAAGCGTTGAGTGATTGGCCATTTCATCGAGCATTTTTCGATTTGTTTTTGAAAAATACTGATTATTTTTAAAAAAATCAGCGTGTCCATAAACATGGGCAATTACTAATTTATTTTCAACCACTGAATTTGAACTGAGCAAATACGCGTAGCATGGATCTGTGTTGATCACCATTTCATAAATCTTACTCAATCCATAAGTATAGGATTTAGAAATTCGATCGTACTCCATCCCAAAACGCCAATGAGGATATCGTTGAGGAAACCCACCCAAAGAAGCCAATTCGTTCATTTCTTTGTAATCAACTTTTTCAAAGCAAACTTCGGGAAAACTCAACCCATAACTAAGAGCTTTCTCTTCAATATACTTGATCCAATCATTAAGTTCGGGTCCTAAGTCTCGTGCTTTCATAGTGCCTCTTTTTTATCGTCCCGTTGTAAAAAATTGTTTTATGGATTCGTAAATTCCCTCGCGATTTTGAACACGGCACGCAACAAGTCTTTCCTCCTCTGAAAACTTCTCAAGAAGATCTTTGAAAAATTGCCCTGAGCCGTATTTGCTCTCAACCTGACCATAAGAAAATTGATTTACGATAGGGAAGATTTCATTCTTCAATAAATCCAAACAAAGCTGCGAATCTTCGTTCGACCAGTTATCACCATCGCTAAAATGAAAAGGATAAATATTCCACTGCTGCGGAGGATAATCTCTGTGAATGATATCTAAAAACATCTTGTAGGCAGAACTAATTAAAGTTCCCCCGCTTTCTCGTGTGCGATAAAAAGTATTTTCATCTACTTCACGCGCAACCGCATCGTGAATAATATATCGACGCTGCAAGCCTTTGTATTGAGACTGTAACCATGTATCGATCCAAAAAGCTTCGGTACGAACAATTTCCTTTTGCTCATCACCCATGGAGCCAGAAACGTCCATAATATAAACGATCACGGCATTTGTTTGTGGACGAGGAGTCTCCGCCCAACCTCTAAAACGCAAATCACTTTTATGCGGGATAATTACGGGATTTTCAGGATTATAAATTCCCGCAGCGATTTGCCTCTTAAGGGCCTCACGATAAGTTCTCTTGTAGTGACGCAAACTATGAGGTCCCACATGATGAATGCTTTTATATCGAGCTGATTTCGAATCGATATCGTGCGACCCCTTGGGAAGAATTCGTGGCAAACCAAGCTCTTGGCCTAGCATCTCCGCTAACTCTTGAAGAGAAACGTCCACTTCAAGCTCATGCTTTCCTTCTTGATTACCCGCTTCTTTTGGATCCCCGCCTTCTTGCTCTTCGCCCTCTACAGGATCACCAGGATTGCCCTTACCCTGACCCATCTTTGAGCCTTGGTTTTTTCCAAAAATAAAACGTGGAAGTTCTATTGAGGGAATCGGAATAGAAACAAATTCATCCCCCTTTTTCCCAATGAGCTCACCATTTGAAATAAATTTTTTGAGATTTTGTCTAATTTTTCCAGAAACAATATCCTTAAAGCGCCCGTGATCGCGCTTTATTCCCGACATTGTAAAAACCTTTGAATAATCTTCGGGTTTCATAAGATTAGTATAACATTTTGGGAGCGTTAAAATTCTGACGCTACCCTAAAATTAACTAAATCTTAGCAATCCAAAGAGCCGGAGCTTCTTCTTTTAATCGACAAGAAGCCACAAGTAACTCGTCAGACTTGACGGACAGATTTGAAAGCTCCGTATATTCGTCACTTGCAAAAACCTTTTCAAGCAATGGAACGTCAGGCAAAAACTCTGGATCCTCTTGGCTCTCCGCTTTTAAAACATAAAGCACAGAAGATGAATTTTCCTGAGAGGAAAGCCAAACATGCCCCTTATCCCCCGAATCAAAAGCTTGAGAAGCTAGCGACAAAGGCAAGGTGCCTTCAAATTTTTTAATCGATTGCAATTCATCTAAACGATTTTCTGGATTCACTCGCAATCGGAATAAGGTGTCGCCCGCAATTCCATAAAGCCAAGAATCTACAGAGCAATCAACTGAAGCCCTAAAAGGAGAAGATGGGAGCTTCTTTGTTGTAGGCATAGCTTTTTTGTCTGTTAGCCCCAACTTCATCAAACGATCTTCAGCTCCTAATAACCAAAACACCCCGTCCTCTACTTTATGAAAACGAAAGTTAGGCTCCAAATCTTCGCGCAAAAAATAACGCTTCTCAGAATTTAAATAAGGCTCACGGTAAATAACGCCACCTGTGAGACCAAAAACATAATCACCAATCAAAGCTGCATCCAAGAGAGCTCCGCCCTCTTTGGAGCTGCGCACCTGAAATTTTCCATCGATAATTTGCACAAACGAATGCTTGTAAGAAAAGCCCAACGCATTCCCATTATTGGCTAAATCATTAAAAAGCTCCTCTGTAGATAAAGCCGCAGGAGCCTTCTTGAACATTCCAAACAAAGACGATCCGCCTCGATGAAGAGTGGCAAAAGCTGTGTCGCCCGCACGATTGCCTCTTAGCCCACCCGTGATTCCTAAGAAATCTTGATCAAAGGATTTTTCAATTTCTTGATCATTTGCTTCAACCACATTTCCTTTTTCAATCTTAACTTTTAAAAGAGCGGGTTTTGCAAATAAAAGACCCACATAATAACTCCCATCACTTTGAGGCTGAACAGTTGTGACGACAGGCTTAAGCTTGGGATCAATCGGAGTAACAGGAAGTTGAAAAATGTTTGGTTTTAAATTCATAAAGACTCCAATTGTTTTAAATTTTCATCGAGCTTTTTAATTTTTTCTTCGGCTTCAAGAAGCTTCGCCTTTTCAGTCTCAACAACTTTAGCAGGAGCGCGTGAGACAAAAGAATCATTCGACAATTTAGACTTCAATCCACTCACATATTGGTTGAGGTTTGAAAGATCCTTCTGAATGCGTTGAATTTCTTCTTCCGTATTAACTAGCTCACTCATGGGGACCTTCAAACTTATTGTGCGCCCTTTTTCAAAAGAAGAAAGAGTGACAATTGAATGAGGAGCCTCGCTTGCTTGAGCAAAAACAAATTTTGCTTTGGAAAGACTTTCTACCCATGGCAAATTTTGCTTCAAAAGCTTTTCTTCTGCAGAACTTAATTCAACATAAACAGGAATCACTTTTGAAAGAGGAACGCGACTTTCGTTTCGAAGAGTTCGAAGAGCCCCAATCCATTCTTTTAAAAACAAAAATGAAGGAATCTCTTCAACATTTTTTCCTTCAGGAAATTTCTGCAAAGCAAGAAACTCATCTGTTCCCCTGGTACCCAGCTCATGCCAAAGCTCTTCACTTACGTGCGGACACAGAGGATGGAGAAGCTTTAATGACTCCGTTAAGACATGCACAAGAACAGGCTGATACTCTTTTCGTTTGGTCTTAGAAATTTCCAAAAACCAGTCACAAAAATCATTCCAAAAGAAATGATAAATCGCCTCTGAAGCCTCTTGCATTCGAAACTCTTCCCAAGATCGATTCACCTGAAAAGCGCAACGCTCAAGCTGACCAAGAATCCACTGCGCGGGAAGGTCCTCTTTCATCTCTGGAGAAAGATCCTTCAAAGAGACCTGCGAATTTTCCATCATCACAAATTTAGAAGCATTCCAAATTTTGTTGATAAAATTTCGGTACCCTTCAATTCGCTCAACAGACAAGCGGAGATCTCGACCCTGAACACACAACGCATTCAAAGTCATACGCAACGAATCAGCCCCCACACTTTGAATAATTTCAAGTGGGTCGATCACATTGCCTTTAGTCTTAGACATTTTTTGTCCATCTTCATCGCGAACAAGAGGATGCATGTACACATTTTTAAAAGGAACCACCCCCGTAAACTCTTTGCCCATCATCAGCATGCGGGCAACCCAAAAGAATAAAATATCAAATCCCGTCTCAAGGACTTGAGTGGGATAAAATTCTTTCATGTCTTGAGTTTTTTCGGGCCAACCCAAAGTTGAAAATGGCCAAAGGGCCGAGGAAAACCAGGTATCCAAAACATCCGTATCGCGTGTCATTGAAGACGAACACTTAGGGCACCTCGCAACAACTTCTTCGCTCACTTCGACATGAGCGCATTTTTCACAATGATAAGCGGGAATAGCGTGCCCCCACCACAACTGACGAGACACACACCAATCACGGATGTTTTCCATCCAACGCATAAATTGGTTATGAAATTCATGAGGAACGAAACGAAACTCTTCTTTTTGGAGGTCTTCCACCACAGCTTTCGCCATGCCATCCATTTTGCAGAACCACTGATAACTTAAATAAGGCTCTACGGGAACGTTTCCTCGCTCAGACATACCCACGCGATTTTTATGTTTTTCTTCTTTCACTAAAAGACCACGCTCTTCGAGCAAAACCGTAATTTTTTTGCGAGCCTCAAAACGATCAAGCCCGGCAAAGCTTGCAGCCTCTGCTGGAAGCCCGGCAACAATTTTTGCATCGGGAGTGAAAATATTAATCAACGCCAAGCCATGTCTTTGACCCACATCAAAGTCAGCAAAGTCATGGGCAGGAGTAATCTTCACGGCACCCGACCCAAAACTTTGATCCACAAAAGAATCCGCCAAGACAGGTATTTCTCTGTTCGTAAAAGGTAATAGAAGTTTTTTACCAATTAAGTTTTTATAGCGCTCATCATCTGGATGAACAGCAACTGCATTATCTCCCAACATGGTCTCAGGACGAGTAGTCGCGACGATAATTCCCTGAGTAGGATCATCTTTAAGCGGATAACGGATATGCCAGATAGAACCTTCGCGTTCTTCGAAAATAACTTCCAAGTCACTCAAAACGGTGAGCGACTTGGGGCACCAGTTCACAAGTTTTTGAGCCCGATAAATAGAACCTTTTTTATAGAGTTGAACAAAGGCGTGATTCACAGCGCGATTTAAATCATCATCCATTGTGAATTTTACACGCGACCAATCACAACTCACCCCTAAAGCTCGAATCTGGCTAAAGATTCTCTCTCGATATTCCTCAATCCATTTCCAACATTCTTTTAAAAAGCCTTCACGACCAAGACTCTTGTATTCAATTTTCTTGGAAGCCAAATGTTTTACGACCTGCATTTGAACGGCAATCGAAGCGTGATCGGTTCCTGGCAAATAAAGCGCTTTTTTTCCACGCATACGCTCCCAACGAGTAAGCGTATCTTCAAGAGTGAGCATCAAAGCGTGACCTTGGTGCAAGACCCCCGTTACGTTAGGAGGAGGCATCATCAAAACGAATTTTTCTTTTGAGGGACTGGGATGCAAAGCGTGCGAAACATCTGGATTTGCAATCTGTTTATCATCCCAAAGCTTTTGCCATTTCTGGTCATGAATTTCGGGGCTATACGCTTTGTCCATGCTATGTTTATAGGTGAGTTAAGACTCAGGGTAAAGTGCCGAAAAATGAATGAATTAGACAAAGAAAAAAGCCCCTATCTGAAGCAACACGCACACAATCCCGTACACTGGAAAGCCTGGGGAAAAAGCGCTTTTGACCTCGCTCAAAGCGAAAATAAACCTATTTTCTTATCGATTGGTTACAGCACGTGTCACTGGTGCCATGTGATGGAAAAAGAATCGTTTGAAAATCAAGAAATTGCCGACTTTTTGAACGCTCATTTTGTTTCGATCAAAATCGATCGCGAAGAACTCCCCGAAGTGGACTCCCAATACATGCAAGCCGTTCAGATTATGACTCGACGGGGAGGCTGGCCGATGAGTGTCTTTTTAGATCTCAAACTCCGACCTTTTTACGGCGGGACTTATTTTGCTCCAAAGCACTTTCTTGCTTTGCTTCAAAAGATCACTGAGCTCTGGAACACAAATCAAAGCGAACTTCAAAGAGCGTCTCAAGATCTTGAAAAAATTCTTCAAGCAAAACATTTCAAATCTTCGCGTCCTCCCTTTGAAAAAATTAAAACTAAATTTTTTGAACTTTTTCAAAATCAAGTAGACCCAACTCTCGGCGGACACGAAGGTGCACCCAAATTTCCCATGAACTATGAGCTGCTTTGCGCTCACAGGATTGCAACAACAGACACTGAAAAAGCTCTTGCCCTTAAAACATCTCAACACACACTCGAAAAAATGCTTTCTGGTGGAATCTGGGATCACGTGGGGGGAGGAATTCATCGCTATTCAACAGATGAACAATGGAGAGTGCCTCATTTCGAAAAAATGCTCTACGATCAAGCTTCTCTCTTATCTATTCTTGCTGAAAATATTGCCCTTCAAGACAGTGATTTTTTCAAAACGCGTGCCGAATCATTGATCGAATATCTCCATAGAGATCTCAAAATACCAGGAGGAGCTTTTTATTCCGCAGAAGATGCAGATTCAGAAGGGCACGAGGGAACTTTTTATATTTGGGATTTCTTAGAACTTAAAAATATACTCACTATTGAGGAATTTTCAAAAATTTCTCAACATTTTGAAATCAGCGAAGATGGAAACTGGGAAGGAAAAATTGTTTTTCACAGTTCAAAAATAGAAACTTCTTCTTTTAAAGGCATATGGTCCAAACTTCTTACTCTTCGCTCCCTACGCCCAAGACCCTTGCGAGACGAAAAAGTCATTTGCTCGTGGAATGGACTCATGATCTCGGCACTTTCGCGCTATGCACGTATTTGCGCTTCTCCACTTGCTCTTCAGATGGCTGAAGAGGCGGCTGATTTTATTTTTAAAAATCTCTACCTCAACAAAAAGCTTTATCGACGCTGGATTGATGGAGAAGCAAAGTTTGAGGCCCAGCTTGAAGACTATGCCTTTTTTATCGAGGGACTCATCGAACTTTCTCAAAGTTCTGGAGATAAAAAATATTTAGAAAGAGCACTCGAGCTTCAAGAAAGAGCCGATGAGATCTTTTATCGCTCATCTGAAAACTATTACGTGAGCAACACCCAAGAACACCTGCTCAGAGAAAATGAAGATTATTCAGATAACGTAACGCCTTCTGCGGTTTCGACTCAGATCTTGAATTTGATTTGGCTTGGAGAACTCTCCACAAAAACAGAATATCTCGATCGCGCAGAGAAACTTCTCGAACAAGTCACAGATGCACTCGATAGATATCCGCTGGGCTATTCCCGCTTGCTAGAAGCGCTTGCGCTCACTCAAACAGAAAGAGAAAGCGTAGCGGTTGTTTGTTCGCCTACTTATACGATTGAAGACCGTCTTCTGGAACATCAAAAAATTGAAAAAATTTACAAGCCCTTTAGAAAAACGATTATCGGCCACGACAACACGCACCCTCTTTTAAAGGGTAAATCACTGAGACATGAAAAATTAAGTTTTTATGTGTGTCGTGGAAAAATCTGTAAAGAAGCCCAAGACCACTACGAAAATTAATTCTTTAACCTGATTTAAACTGTTTTTACGATGCCTTTTTCAGCAAGAAGCTTTTGCAAATCGCCCGACTGAGCCATCTGAGTGGTGATATCACATCCACCCACAAATTCTTGCTTTACATAAAGCTGAGGAATCGTTGGCCAACTTGTGTATTCTTTAATCGCACTTCGAAGAGACTCCTCTGCAAGCACGTCAACACCTTCAAACTTAACTCCCAGAGTTCTTAAAATCTGAACAACTCGTCCGGAAAAACCACACATAGGAAAATCCGCAGTACCTTTCATAAAAAGAACAACGTCATTGCCTTTTACTTTTTCATCAATAAATTTTAGCGCCTCATCTTGAGTCATGATTTTAATCCTTTAACCTTTCTCGACTATTCCCTTAAAAACTTCAAAGTCTTTGAGGACCTTGGGATTCGAAAGCGCCTCTAAATTTTGGGGCTCTTCTCCTCGCAAAAGTTTTTTCACAGCGAGTTCTACTTTTTTTCCACTCAACGTATAGGGAATTTCCTTGACCTCGAATATATAGTCGGGAACGTGCCGAGGCGAGGCTTTTTCTTTAAGAGCCGCTTTCAAGCGTCCCTTTAAAGCCTCATTGAGCTCACCTTCTTTTAATTTAACAAATAAAATAACCTTTTCATTGCCCGAAACGTCTTTGCCCACCACAAGTGAATCGGCAATCTGAGCATCCTGCTCCACAATTCTATAAATTTCAGCCGTTCCTATGCGCACTCCATTGGGGTTCAGCGTTGTATCGGAGCGACCATGAACAACCACACCTCCCTCGCTGGTGAAAGTCACGTAATCTCCGTGATGCCAAAATCCTAAATATTTATCAAAATAAGCTTCATTGATCTTTTGATGCTGAGGATCGTTTAAAAAACAAATTGGCATACATGGGAACGGAGCTCGGCACACAAGCTCTCCCTCTTGATTCACGACAACCTGTCGCCTTTCATCAACTGCTGCAATATCCATCGCCAGACCCGCTCCCTGAATCTCTCCTCTTCGCACAGGCTTCCAGGGGTTTCCCAACATGAAACAACTCACGATGTCTGTCCCACCCGAAATGCTTGCAAGCTGAGAGCGACGATCTGGATCAATTGCCGAATAATAATAATCAAAATCTTCTGGCAAAAGAGGGGATCCTGTTGAAAAAGTGATCCGAGGAACATTGATCTTGGGATGCATATCTCTCATCCGACAAGTGGCAATAAAACGAGCAGAGGTTCCAAAAACTTTTATTTTCTGCTGCTCGACAAAAGTCCATAAATTCCAATCGTCCACCAACGGAGAACCTTCAAGAGTATAAAGCTCAGCACCTGTAAAAAGTGCTGAAAGCATCCAGTTCCACATCATCCAACCAGTGGTTGTGTAATAAAAAAATCGCTCGCCTTTTTTAACATCCGAATGCAAGAGCAATTCTTTGGTATGTTGCAAAAGCACGCCCCCTACAGAATGCACAATGCACTTGGGAACTCCCGTCGTGCCCGATGAAAAAAGAATATAGAGAGGCGACATAAAAGAAACGCGCTCAAAAGCGATTTCATGAATAGAAGCTGTTTTATGCGGAGCTTTTTGATAAGAATCCCATATCTTTCTTAATGAAAGAGAATGATTTTCAATTTTTAACCCCTTAGAGATACTTGCTACTTTTGGAAGAAGATCAATCTTTTTTCCTCCATAAACACTTTTCTCATCAAAAAGAAAAAGCTTTGCATTCACTTGCTGAAAGCGATCTAGAACTCCTTGCTCACCAAAATCAGGCGAACAGCTCGTCCAAACCGCACCCAAACTTGCACACGCAAGCATCGAGATAAGAGCCAGGTGATTGTTACCCACAAAAGCAGCCACTACATCACCCGAGCAAATACCTTTTTCTTTGAGCACTTCTTGAAAGTATTTAACTGCTCCTACGAGCTCTTCTTTTTTAAGTTCCGCAATGAGTTCATTTTTCTCGTAAAAAGAGCGCAAGGGAGTTTCAGCTAAGTGGGAGAGCATGTTTTCGGCATAATTTATTTGAAGATCCGGAAACCATTGACCACCATAAAGAGGAAAAAGAGGATTAGGGACATAGATAAGATCTGGATTTCCGCTAAAAGTAACCTTACTTGCAAGAAGCCAGTCACGCCAAAAGCCCTGATAGTACTTCACACTCCAAGCATGGAGTTCGTTATAGCTTTTGAATTTTACAAAATATTTTTTCTCAATAGAATTTTTAAAAGCCCAAAGCGAAGAAGCTTCGAGTTGTTCACCCGAAGCTTCCCACATAATTTCATTTTTGTTTTGAGCAGAAAGATCGCTTTTTAAACTAGCCATCATGGCTAGAAAAGCAAGCTCTCCTACCCTAAGTCAACGGTCTAGTAGTTGTAAGCAACTCCTAAATGCGCAGTGTAAGAGTGTGATTTGTAATCACCAGAAAGAGCACTTGCACCATTTCCATCAGAATGACCAGAAGCAAAACTATAATCAAGAGCCGCATTTGCATCTAAATTACCAAACTTGCTACCTGCACCCAGAGTTAAGCTATGACCTAAACCAGGGCTTGAATAAGTTGCGTTTGCAAAATCCTTGTTGGTAACAGCTGAAATGAGAGCATATCCGCCTCTCAGAACAAGATTGTCTTGAATTTTGTACTCAGCCCCTAGACGTGCAATGTACAGGTCGTGCCAGTTAAGAGTTCTTGAAACATCTCCCAAAGTACCTGAAATAATTTCAAGATTCTTATTCGCAGCATAATTTGTATATGAAAGATCAGATAGAAGTCTTAACTTAGAATCTACAGCATAATCAGCACCCAACGACAAAGCCCATGGGAAAGTTGCACTCACAGTTGTATCTGAGTCTTTTTTAGTTGGATTTGTATTAACTGCTGTAGCTGTATCTCCCTCTAGTTTTACACTTAAAGGAGTTCTCACATTAAGACCAAGAGATAATTTATCAGCTTTGTACTGAGCTCCCAAGCGAAAGCCAGTGAAGTTCCACGCGCTCAAATCTCTGAATTCAATATGAAGAAAATTTCCACCACCCAAAGCTTGGATGGTTGCTAAATCTGCACTTGCGTAGGAAATTCTCCAAGAAGCACCGATTGAAAAATTTTCATTTATCTTTTTAGCAGCCCCAACGGTCCCCTCAATAATACTCAAACTTGATTGGCCGACACCTCCCTTACCGTCGATATTTTCATACCGTGCTTTTGTTCCACCACTCACAAAGACACCACCACCCAGAACAGTTGAATCATCTAGACGATAGGCGCTTGTAAGCCCTCCAAGAGGAGAAAAACTTTGGACAGATTTCTTTTTTTGATCATTGGCCGTTACAGGCCCCTCAAACTGAGAAAAAGTTGGCGAAAAGTTCACATGAACATCACCTTTGCCCTCAACACCTGCCAAACCTGCGGGGTTAAAAAACAACCCTTCAGAATCACTGACAGATGACGTAGCAGCTCCTGCAACACCGTTATACTTACCAGACCAGTTTACGTTTTTTTCTAGACCCGCTGAATACGCGCTCAAAGAGACCAAACATCCTGTTGCTGCAGAAAGAGCCACAAGTGTTTTTTTGTTAAATAAATTCATTATTTATACCTCCGTGTTTGCAGGTTTTGCACAAATTAAAACTGACTTCAACACAGCTTGTCTGTATATTTAGTGAAGCATGAATATTCGCACAGGATTTATACCGCTTGGCATCGAAGATCAGCTTTATTACGAAGACATTGGAGATCAAAATCTTCCTGCACTTTTTTTTATCCACGGAGGACCAGGCTTAGGCTGCGAAGAAAAACATCGCTCTCAATTTAATCTCTCAAAATACAGAGTCGTTCTTTTTGATCAAAGAGGATGCAACAGAAGCGAACCTGCCGGAGATATTCTACAAAACACCACTCAACTTCTTGTTCAAGACATCGAAACCTTGCGAAAAAGATTACGAATCGAAAAAATAATTTTACTGGGAAGCAGCTGGGGCGCTGTTCTTGCTCTTCAATACGCTGCAAAGTTTAGTGAACGAGTTGAAAAAATCATTTTAAAAAGTCCCTTCTGGGCTCAAGAAAATGATTTTCGCTGGTCATACACTCAGCAAGGTGCAGCTCAAAAACTCACTCAAGCTTGGAAGGATTTTGCTTCTTGCTGCTCTCTCGAAGGAGGATGGCCTCTCGTCAATTTTTATGCTGAGAAAATTCTCAGTGAGTCTCCCGATCACGAAGCTCTTGCCAGGTGGGTAAACTGGGAAGGAGCTCTTTATTTTGCAGAACGCTCTTCAGAGCAAAGTCCCGTCACCGCTTCGACTTTAAGTAATTTTTGGATCAATGTAAGCAAAATTCAAATTCATTATTTAAAAAATAATTTTTTCCTCAATGAGAAAGATGTCGAAGAAGCTATCCAAAAAATTCGCTCACAAAAAATACAAACCTTTTGCCTTCAAGGTAATAATGATTGGGTAACCCCTCTTGAACATCTTAAAAAAATTCAAAAGATCTGGCCCGAACTTGAAGTTAAAATCATTGAAGGCGCAGATCACAAAATCCCTGAAGAGGAATTAAAGCTTTTATAAAACTAATGGAGCATGGGTGTAATGGGAAGTGCGCTCACAATCCGTGCTTCTGCTTCGAGTAATTCCATTAAGCGTTTTTCAATCTCATTTTTCTCAAAATAGAGACGCGCTAACTTAATGTATTGACCATAATGCTTAGCTTCTTCACGGCTTAGGTGCTCGTAATAGGCTTTTAACTCATCGCTCTCATCGAGCGCGCCTGCTACCAAACCAAAGCGCTCACAGCCACGATTTTCAATAATAGCTGCAAGAAGAAGTCGATCCAAAAATCGATCTCTCACTCCATGACGCAATTCTTTAAAAAGTTCTTGAATATAGGGATCTTTTTCATCGCTCTTGAGCCCTTGCTTACGTTTGTGCAAGAGTTCTGTGATTTGCTCAAAGTGCTCGAGTTCTTCTTTGGCAATCGAGAACATAGTTTTTACAAGTTCAGGTTGATCGGGATACTTTGCAATAAAAGAAAGTGCTGTCGACATTGCCTTTTTTTCAGCGGCTGCGTGATCCTTTAAAAAAACATCAAAATTTGCAATTACCTTCTGAGGCCAGAGAGGTGAGGTTTTACTTTTGAGTTTAAATTCTAAAAGTCCTGCTATGTCTTCCACAGCACTATATGTAGCAAAAGCTCTTCAAAAAAGAGAGCGAAAAATTTACCTTACGGGCAGGAGACTTCCGCTCTGGTCCCCACACAAACCAAGATCGTTTGCCAATGCCCGTTTGTTTCAATGATTTTAGATTGAAAATTTCCACAGGTTGTCGAGCGCACACATCCATTTGCGAGCATTTCACATTTTGTTTGGAAGGCACACGTAGGGACTTCATGCCAATAACCATTTTCATCTTTCCAAACATTGTACCATCTCTGACATTCTTCTACGCAATCAAGAACTCCACCAGAATTGTTGTTGTTTCGACCACAAAAAACGCGAGTATTTGAATTGGAACGAATCACTGTTGATTCCCCTGGCTGAAGATAAACGTTCGGCCCAATCCAAGCATTTGATTGAAGACAGAAAAATAAAATCCCTAAAAATACCCCTGTTAGTTTTGAAATTTTGTTCATGGCTCTCCTCGCTGATTAACGAGTCTAACAGCGGGCTTTAGATCCGCAAGGGCTTGCGCAAAGCTTCATAAAAAAGAAAGAAATTGGCAGCAATAAGCATCAACGCACCTAGCGAGAAAGAAAGCCCCGGCTTGTCCAAAGTCAAAGGATATCCCCAGAAAATAAGAAGAGGAATCCACAAGAAATTAAAACAAAGAGCAAATACGGCCTCCAAGGAATAGATAAAAGTCGCTTCTGTGGCAGAAATTTTTGCCTGCCACTGGTTCATCAGTCCAAATGTCAGAAGCGAACAAAAACAGACTACGACTCCCAAAAGAGCCGGAGGCAAAAAGACAACCTGGCTCTCAAGTGGATTTACACATAATTGAGAAAACTTAAAAAAGGGAATATTCACGAGAGCAAAACAAATAAACATCGTAAAGGTACAAAACAACGTCGTATGTTTCTGAAAGCGTTTTGACTCCAACAAAAGAATCTGAAGAGTAAACATCAAGGCAGCCAAAAGTGTTTCAGCTTCTCCCCTACCCATTTTCATTTGATAAAAATCAAAGCCCGACAAGAGATACACACCGGCTATGCCTAAAAATAAAGCGATTGAAAAAATGAAATTTATTTTTCTTTTTTTCTGAAAAATAGCCACCAAAGGAACCAAAACACAGGTGAGCTGAGTTAAAAACGCGGAGGTTCCTGGATCCGTATAAGCAAGCCCATCAGTTTGTAGTAATATTCCCGCACCTCCCGTGAGCCCAAGCAAAAGTCCAAGATAAATTTCTTGATTGGATTTAAAAGAGAGCTTTTTTTTGCAAAGAAAAAAAAAACCTATAGCAAATAAAATCGACGCAAAACTAAAGCGAAGAAAGACAAAGGAGGAACTCAATTCTAGCTCTGTTGCTGTGGAGGCACAGTAGAATTGACCGCGTATTGCTTTCACAATCGGAAAACTCATTCCCCACATTCCTGTTGCTAAAAGCAAAAACAAACGCGCTGTATGAGCTTCATTTAATTTTTTCAATTAATTTGATGCTACTCTTGATGATTTGATGAAGAAACAACTTAGAAAATATAATTAAAGCCAACAGATTGTTTAATTGCATCAGGAGTCGAGGATTGATTTCTTATTTCATTCAAATATGAGTAACTCACCGAAAGATCATCACTGAAGAAATAAGAAAAGCTTGAAATCGCGGTCGTCGTTAAAAATTGATAAGTGTTAGATTGAAGGTAACGACTCCATCGCGCTGAAATCTCTGCATAAAACCGATCGCCTTTTACAGCCGATCCCCCGCCCTGAACATCAATCGTCCATATGGAGTTTGTAAGTCCCATTCGATAACTTCTTTGATAAGGTAACGCGATTCCCCTATAACGCCAAGGGTTTTTATCCTGTTGAATCGATCCATCTTCAGCAACTTTTGAACTTGAAAGAGTCACATCAAGAGCAACCGCTCGTTCTACTTTTTTAACTCCCTCACGTAATTTTTGAAAACCTAAAACCTGAATAACATATTCCGGCAATCCTTTATTCATAACAATCGCAGAAATACTTTCTGCATAATTTCGCCTTTGTCTTTCTTCTTCCTCACGACGAAAAGGACTTAAAATTCGTCTTTGTGTCGAGGATAAATCATCCATAGAAATGCTAAACATGCGACTATCTGTGCGAAGAATTTTTCGATCAGCTTCCAACAAATAAGCTTCACGAAACAAATATTTGCCGACTTCTGTGCTGCCGCGAATCTCTTCATTATAAGAATTCCAAACAGAAGGTGACAAGGGAGTCAGTCCTGAAAAATTTTGCTCTGTTCGAAAAAAAGAATTTTCTTCTTTTGAATAAGATTGTGGACTTCGCTGCAAAAGTGAGGGCTGAAAAGTTGTTTTAGAAAAAAGTATCAATGGTGCAATCGCCGCAAAGAGAATAAAACTCCCTTTACGAACAGCGACCAAAATTTTGACACCCTTAACGCCCATAATCTCTTTTAAATTCCTTTTTGTCTTAACGTATTCTTAACTTTCTCTGTATTTAATATAGCAAAAACGAGACCGCTCATAACGATTCAGAAAGCCTTTAAAACAAAATAAAGGGTCAAAAATTGTACAACTCTTGGGCAAAAAGGGAAGCACTTGACGATAGTCATGAGTCACTTTTATTGCTCTAAACTTGCCTTGTTTATTTTAAAAGCTGCGTTGTAATAAAAGTTGAAAAGACTTTCGGAGAAAGTCTTCAAGTAAAAAAAGGAGAAAAAGAAGAATGAAAAAATTTGCAATTGTAGTAATGAGCGCAGCGGCTTCTATGGCTATGGCTATGGGAACAATGACAAGCACTTCATCTGGCGAAAGCCCTGTGAAGATCTACACAAACATCGACATGAACATGACCAAATTAGCAAGTGATGGCCTAACTTATGACATGGGCTACAACCTTGCAGTTGGAACTGACGCAGCTTATATGTTCACAAACGAAATGGGTGCTTCTTTGGGTCTTGATTTCAACATGGTAAGTGCTGAAACTAACTCAGTTGAATCAAAAATTAACTTTCTCGATATACCCGTTAACTTTGTTTACAATATGTCTTTCACAAGCGACCTAAATGCTCTTTTGGGTGTTGGACCTTTCATCGGTATGCCTCTTGGAGAAATGAAGTCTGAAGGTTTTGCTGACACTAAAATTGAAACTGTTTATGGACTCAACGTTGAGTCACACATCAACTATGCAATGTCTTCTGACTTTGCTCTCGGCGGTCACATTGGCTTCAAATACGCGATGAACGATATCAACCAAACAGACGGAGCAGTTGGAACTCAAAATTACTGGGCTCTTGGCCTCGGTTTGAGCGCTAAATTTCTCTAATTTTTGATTTATAAACAAAAATCAAAGCCTCGGTTCTCACTTAAGAGAACCGAGGCTTTTTTTATTCATTTGTTTTACATGACTATGCGTTTTTAATAATCTGACGAAGAACGTAGGGCAAAATTCCACCATGCTTAAAGTATTCAACTTCAATCGGTGTATCTAAGCGAGTTTGAACAACAATACTCATCTGCTTGCCCTCTTTCATGTATTCCAAAGTAATGTCTTGGCGAGGATTTAAATCTCCACCCTTAAGATTGATACTAAAAACTTCAGAACCATCGAGTCCCAGGCTTTGAGCATTCGCTCCATCTTTAAAGCAAGAAGGCAAGATTCCCATGCCCACAAGATTGCTTCGGTGAATACGCTCAAAGCTCTCAGCCACCACAACCTTTACACCAAGAAGCATGGGCCCCTTTGCCGCCCAATCGCGAGAACTTCCAGTTCCATATTCTTTGCCACCAAAAATAATCATGGGCCACTTCTGAGCTTTGTAATTTTCTGAAGCTTCAAAGATAGAAACAACTTTTCCATCTTGTGAAAAGTCTTTGGTTAAGCCACCTTCTACTCCACCCAGCATCAAATTCTTGATACGAACGTTTGCAAATGTTCCACGAGTCATAATCTTATCGTTTCCGCGACGACTTCCGTAGGAGTTAAAGTCTTTTGAATCCACTCCGTGATCCAAAAGAAATTTTCCTGCAGGAGAATCTTTCTTAAAACTTCCCGCAGGGGAAATATGATCGGTTGTCACAGAATCGCCAAAGATTCCCAGTACTCGAGCTCCAGAAATATTTTCAAGTGCTGAGGGCTGCATTTTAAAGTTATGGAAGTACGGAGGGTTTTGAATATAGGTACTCTTCTCGTTCCACTTGTAGAGATTTCCTACTGTAGAGGGAATTTCATTCCACTCGGGATTCATTTTTACAAAATCGGCGTACAACTCTCTAAAGACCGATGCCTTCAGTGTTTTTGCCATCACGTCACGAATTTCATCAGACTTAGGCCAAATATCTTTCAAGTAAACATCCGCACCTTGAGTGTCTTTTCCAATAGCTTCCTTAGTAAGGTCTCTTTCAACTGAACCCGCCAAAGCAAAAGCTACTACAAGCGGAGGTGACATTAAGAAATTACTTTTCACAGCGGGATGAACGCGAGCTTCAAAGTTTCTATTTCCTGAAAGCACACTTGCCACCACAAGATCGTTCTCCATAATTCCCTTCTCAATACTTTCATCAAGAGGCCCAGAGTTTCCGATACAAGTTGTACAACCATAACCCACAAGGTTAAATCCAATTTTATCTAAAGATGTCTGAAGACCTGATTTTTCAAGATAATCTGTGACCACTCGTGAGCCAGGAGCGAGTGAAGTTTTCACTCGTGGATGAACTTTCAATCCCTTGGCGACCGCTTTTTGAGCAAGCAATCCAGCAGCAATCATCACACTTGGATTAGACGTATTCGTACACGATGTAATCGCAGCAATCACAACGTCACCGTGGTGAATCGGGCCCTTCTTTTCGTTTGAAAGAGTAAATTCTTTTTTCAATTCATCGCTTTTCTTTTCAAAGCCACCGTCTTTTTTTGTTTGGGCAAAAAGTTTTCGAAAATCATTGCCCATCTCTGGTAAAGATATGCGATCTTGTGGACGTTTTGGACCCGCCACACTTGGAACAATCGTGCTCAAATCAAGCTCTATCACCTGCGTGTAATCGATATCTTCTTTGTTAAGAGGAATTCCAAAAAGCTCTTGCTGTTTGTAATAGTCGCCAATGAGTTTTACTTTTTCAGGATCACGTCCAGTGAGATTAAAATAATTCAAAGTTTCTTCATCTGTAGGGAAGAAACCCATCGTTGCGCCATATTCAGGAGCCATATTCGCAACTGTTGCACGATCTGGAAGAGAAAGCGCCGCTGCTCCAGGACCAAAGTACTCAACAAACTTTCCAACAACTTTTGTCTTACGCAAAAGCTCTGTGAGTGTGAGAGTGAGATCAGTCGCCGTCACTCCTTCACGCAATTTACCTGTGAGATACACACCCACAACTTCTGGAGTTAAGAAGTAAAGAGGCTGACCCAACATTCCGGCTTCGGCTTCAATACCCCCCACGCCCCAACCTACAATTCCAAGACCGTTAATCATAGTTGTATGTGAGTCTGTTCCCACAAGAGAGTCTGGATAGAGAACTTGTTTTTGTTCAAAAATTCCGCGCGCGAGATACTCCAAGTTTACTTGATGAACAATTCCGATGCCTGGAGGAACAACCTTAAACGTATCAAACGCACTTTGTCCCCATTTCAAAAATTCGTAACGCTCGCGGTTGCGTTCAAATTCTTTTTTTAAATTCATTTTGTAAGAATCAGCGGAACCCGCATAATCCACCTGCACAGAATGATCGACCACAAGATCAACGGGCACAAGAGGCTCAAGCTTTTTGGGGTCTTTCCCTTGAGCGCTCATCGCATCTCGCATCGCTGCTAAATCTACCAAGAGAGGGACGCCTGTGAAGTCTTGCAAAACAATTCTTGAAACAATGAAGGGAATTTCTTCAGCGGCAGGATTTTTTGCATTGTATTTGCAAAGAGCCAAAACATCTTTTTCGTGAACTTTAAGATTGTCACAATTTCGCAAAACGCTTTCGAGAACGATTCGAATACTTACAGGAAGGCGTGACACAGGAGCCTGCGTGAGCTTGGCTAACTCAGGTAGCGAATAATAGGAATATTTTTTAGAAGAACTTTGGAACTCTTTGAAACATTTTTTTGAGAGCATAGAGCAAGATTAGACAGGCTCTTTGTCAGTGTCTAGTGGCTACGTGTCTGCGATTTTCTACGAGACTTCTAGCGCGTCTTTCGTATTAAAAAGCTTTAAAAGAGTTCTTTTACGATAGACAAATAGCTTCGTTAAAAGTTTTTCAGCTACAAAAGAAAAAGGCTTAACCTGTTTTTTTAATTCATACTCAACAGTATCCTTAATCCACGTACCAGGAAGCTTAGCCTTTACGATCTTCTCTCCCATGACAAGTTCACGAGTTCCCCGAATAAACTCATGCGTGTGGTGCCAACTTTTAAAAGGTCCCTGAGACTGAGAATCCTTAAACATTTTGTAGTCTTCGTCTTCTTTCCAATCTTCATACAAGACGGTCCACTTAAGAAAGGGTTTTAAAATTTTACTCTCCGAGTGAATTAAAAGTTCAGAACCTTTTACGATTTGCTCGGGCAATAGATCGATTTTTACCTTCAACATTGCCGGAGTAATTTTCAGCAAATTTCGAGGGTCTTTATGAAAATCCCAAATGTCTTCAAGAGAAGCAGGTAACCACAGATCTGTTTTTAAAATAGGCATCCAAAAACCTAGGTGGCTTTATTGTTTTCCGGAAAAGCTTCATCGACGCCCAACTTTTCATTGGGTTCACCTACCTGGCGGCCGCGCTTTCCACTTCCACCCTGATGATCACCAGCAGTTGGGCGAGCAATCGCAACCTTGTTCTGGAGCTTAATCAATCCATCAATCAAAGCCTCTGGTCGCGGAGGGCAACCAGGCACATAAACGTCTACAGGAACTACTCGATCCACGCCTTTCAAAACGTGATACCCATCTTTCCAATATGGACCACCCTTTGTAGCGCAAGATCCCATAGATATGACCCAGCGAGGATCAGGCATTTGATCATAAAGACGCTTTACACGAGTAGCCATTTTTAGCGTGACCGTTCCCGCAACAATCATAAAATCCGACTGACGAGGCGTGGCACGAAATACTCCGCAGCCAAAACGCTCAAGATCATAACTTGAAGCTCCCGTTGCCATCATCTCAATAGCACAACAAGCCAAACCGAAAGTCATAGGCCAAAGACTATTTTTTCGACCCCAATTGACGACATCATCGATACGAGACAAAAAGACGTTATCGCCCCCTGTAGGAGAGGGAGCAGAATTAGCAGCTTTTCGTAAAAAATTCATGTTCATAGCTCATCTTTAGCTTTAGCAAGGCTTCGAGAAAGTCGCCAGAGCTTTCTCGATTGAAAATAATTTAGAAATTAAGCGGAAAAACTCGACCCACAGCCACATGTCGTCTTGGCGTTTGGATTTTGAAAGGTAAAGCCCTGACCATTAAGACCATCCGAAAAATCGAGCTGAGTCTTATCCAAGAAAAGCAAGCTTTTGGGATCAATTAAAACTTTAACTCCAAAGTGTTCAAAAACTTTATCGCCCTCATTTTGCTTGTCCTCAAATGACATCTTGTAAGAAAAACCAGAGCAACCGCCACCCACGACGCTCACCCGCAAAAAGAAATCCTGCTTTCCTTCGCGCGCTTGAACGGAAATGAGCTGCTTTGCAGCTTTTTCGGTGACTTCGAAATTCATATTTTAATTCTAGCAGACAGACCCCCCTCTGTCAGGTTAAGTTTTCGTGATCAGACTATGCAGCACTTATTGCGTGACCCTGTTCACCATACGGTCCCTATTTCGCGAACCGAAAAGAATCTGATCGACCATCCGTATTTTCAACGCCTCCGCCGCATTAAGCAAACTGCTTTTTTAAATCTTGTGTTTCCAGGCTCCACTCATGATCGCTTTAGCCATTGCGTAGGAGCCATGCACCTGGCGGGATTAATCTTTGATTCGGTTTCACAAGAATTTATAAGCACCTTTGGCCCTCGCTCTCTTCAACCTCCTCAGCAAGATTACTTTAGAAGACTTGTAAGAATGGCTGCCCTTCTTCACGACATAGGACATGGTCCCTTTTCGCACAGTCTAGAGGGAGTCACAAACCTAGGTCGTCCGTTGCACCCCGTACGAAAACTTCTTTTTCGTGAGGGAATTATTTCAGAAGATTGGGTGCAAGATCGTTTTCTAAAATCAGAGAAATGGATGAATCATCCCACAGCTCACGAGGATTTTTCTGTGGCAATTCTTTCTCTCATGGCTGCTGAAGAAGAGGGACGCATCGGGGGATTACTCGCGCAAGACATTGCTTCTTTGATTGTGGATTGGGTGAAACCAAGCCCCGAATATGAAGATGTCGACAAAGTTGGTCCCTCTGGAAAATGGCGATTGCATGATGCACTCAAAGAACTCGTCTCTGGAGAGCTCGACGCAGATCGCATGGATTATCTTTTGCGCGATTCACACTACACAGGCGTCCCCTACGGCCAATACGACAAAGAAATGTTGATTGGAAACGTGCTCTGGCGATCGCATCCTGAGAAAAAAGGACAACTCGTCACGGCTCTTAGAAGAAAAGCTTTGCATGCATTTGAAGATTTTCTGATTTCTCGCTTTCACATGTTCATGCAACTTTACTCACACAAAACAACTGTGGCTTTTGATGTGATTCTTGAAAATGCATTAGCAGAATTACCAGACTTTTCTATTCAACCTGATCTCACAGATTATTTGCGCTGGTCTGATGATTGGCTCTTGAGAAAAATCATTAAGAATCGTTCTTCAAAATGGGGCGAGCATATTCGAGATCGCATTCCCCTGAAGCATCTTTTTACTATTCGCCAAGAGCAACAAAAAAAATTCCTGCGCTTTATAGAGCCTTACGAACTTAGCAAAGGAACAACGGCTTGGTATCCTTCTCTCAAAAATAAAAACAATCGCACCAAAACAGATCAAGTTCCAAAGATTTGGTGGCGACATAGCGTTTCTTATCTCACGACTAAAGACCGAGGGCGCTATCCCCTGTATATCGAAGAAAGAAATAAGTTAATTCCTATCGAAGAAATTTCGCTTCTTCTGAAGAGTGATTACGTGCGCCGCTTCGACATGATCCATGTGTATTGTCTGCGCGGACAAGAGTATGAAGTAAAAAAATGGATGAAAGACAATGGCTTGAGCGAAGATATCATTCAGCCTGTTGATCTGTAGTTGATTTAATTTAATTTTATAAGTGTCGAGCTGCTTCGAAATCTAAAAGCAGCTGTGGGTTTTTTTGTTTAAAAATTCCTTTAGAATTTTTTCTTCTTTCCGCCAGAACTTTGGCGGACTTTAGTTTTGCCTGAAGTAAAGTGCTTTTTATTTTAAAACTTTTACTGCGATTTAGAAAAAAACTCGTCGGAGACTGAGAACTTTGCACATAAAAGCTAGCTTTTTTTTGTCCCCTCTCTTTTAAAGTCAAACAAATACAGAATTCCATCTTAGATTTTTTTGACTCTATTTTTGACTCAAAGAGGAGTTCCTGGATTTCCCAAAAATCCCACTCAAAACAACGGCTCGCAAGATTCGACATGAGAGCTTCTGAAAAAGGATGAAAAGCGGGAATTATTTTCAAGCAAGAGTATGATTTCATGGATTTATTTCTAGGTCAAAACGAGGTTTAATAAAGAAGATGACTCTCCAACATGATGAATTTCTTAATCTTTGCAAAAAAGCCGAACATATTTTTTTAACAGCTCCAGCAGGTGCTGACGGTGATTCCGTTGGAACTCAATGTGCCTTTTATGAAATTTTTAAAAAACTTTTTCCTCAGAAATCAATTTCTGTGGTGAACGAAGATCCCTGCCCGGAGAGATATCGCTTCATGCCTTTTGCGGATACCTTTAAAACTTCTGCTGAATTAGAAAAATCTTGGAAAAAGGGCTCCACTAAAGATCTTTGGATTTGCGTCGATGGTGGCCCCAATCGATTAGGTGAAAAAACCACTCCTCTCTGGAATGATGCGACTTATAGGGCACAAGTTGACCACCATCGTGTTAGCCAAGAATTTAAACTCGATGCCAAGCTCAATAACTCAGACGCTGCTTCCACGACTGAAATTGTTTATGATTTTTGCACGCATCATAAAATCTCTCTTTCTCCAACTCTGGCTCAAAACATTTATGTGGGCCTCATTTACGACACAGGTCTTTTTAAACATTCCAACACAACTCCTAAAGTCATGCGTATTGGCGCAGAACTTTTAGAGTTTGGCTTTAACCACACACAAACTGCAGAAAAGGTTTTATTCATTCGTAATGCTGCCAACTTAAAGCTTGCTCAAAAACTTTTATCGAGCATGCAAATGCTTTCAGCAAATCGTTATGTCTGGGCAAAAATTACACAAAAAGATTTTCAAGAAGCTCAAGCTAAACTCGAAGATCGTGAGGGACTTATTGATTTACTTTTTTTAACAGACAAATGCGAAATCGCAGCTCTTTTTAGCGAAGTCGAAAAAAACGTCTGGAAAATTTCTCTAAGAGCACGACGTCTCGACGTGGCTCAACTTGCCAAATCACTTGATGCTAATGGAGGTGGCCATCGCCTTGCCGCGGGTTGCTCCCTAAATGGAGATGAAAAATTGCACGAATGTCATCAAAGAGCTCTAGAAATCATAGAAAAAGGTGAATACATATGAAGAAAATTTTATCAGCTTTGGCACTAACTCCTCTTTTAGCTTTAAGTGCTTCTAGTTCTCCAGCTTATATTTTAAAGCCTGAAACCCTTGATAAACTCAGTCGAAAGCTCGGATATAAAGTTAAAGAAGCAGCCATAGAAGACTACATGCTTTTTAGCGAGCGCTTACAAGCAGGATTCGTAAAAGAAGAATGGATCAATGATTGCAAAAAAACGAAGAACAAAGCACTCTGCGCAGTCGTTGAAGATTATTTTGATTTCATTAAAAAAGACACAAAAAAAGAAAAAGCAAAAAGATTTTTTGCGAGTGTCGGAAAAATTACAAAAAAAACTATACAAAAAAAACAAGGTGAAAGCTTTCAAGGACTCCTTCACGCTCTTCCCTCAAAAAATAAAAATCTTCTTTTAGAGTTTGCGCGCGAAGCGGTTAAAAGCTCATCATGTCCTCAAAACCTTAGTCTTGCTCTTGCCTATAATTTAGAATCCTTTGCAGGAAACGCTAACTACTTTCCTCTTATCGAAAAACTCTATTCACGAGGCCTTGCTTGCGCAAAACCATCAGACGCTGCCTTTGAGTTAGCAAATCTTCGCTTTGCTTTAATCTATGCAGCTCTTAATAAAAAATCAGAGGCTGTTAGCTATTTTAAAAAAGCTCTTGAAGCAGAATTTCCAAGAGAGGATTACAGAAGTCTCTACTGGCTTGCGCATCTTTTAAAAAAATCAAACCCTGATGAAAGCGAAGAGTACACAAATGCTCTTATCGAAAAATATCCACGCTCTTGGTACACAATTAAACTTCTAAATGAAAAAAACATCGATCCTCTTAAAATGAATTTAAGAGCCAGTGTTGCTAGCGACCTCTACACGATTCCCGATGCTCGCTTAGATTCAAAATTTACGTGGCTAAAAATGGGATTACTTCTTGAGTCTGATCCCTATAAACTAAAAAAATACGCTGAGTATTTGTCCGATCAAATTCCTCCTCATTTAGAATTTGGATACATTCAACATCTCGCTCGACTTCTTCATGCAGCTGACCTCTACAAAGCTCAAATCGGAATCATTACAAAATACCTCACTGTTTCGAACCCTCCTGTCACCAAAGAAATCTTGGAATATCTCTACCCCGCTCCCTACCTAGAAACTTTTAACTTACACGGAGTCGAACTAGATACAGCATTACTCCTGGGACTTGCCAGACAAGAAAGTTCCTTTGATGTAAGAGCTAAGTCAGGTGCAAATGCCTGGGGATTACTTCAAATACTTCCCTCAACAGCTCGCCAGATGGGCTCAAAATCAAGCCACAAACTGTGGAGTCCCTCTGAAAATATTCGCTATGCTTCTAAATATCTTATTCGTCTTGCAAAACGCTTTAACAATAGCATCGAACGATCTCTTGCTGCCTATAATGCAGGCCCCATGCGGGTAGAGGAATGGGAAAAAAATTATGCTTGGGTGAAAGATCCAGAAATCTTCATGGATCTTATTCCGTATAGAGAAACTCGTGACTACGTTCCAACAATTTTACGAAACGCTTACTGGTACCATCGCCTCTACCCAGGCACTCTTAACATTAGTAAAACAGAATACGTCACAAGCGGCCTTCTTAAACCGCTCATTTTGAAGTTTCAGTAAAACAATAATTTTTACATTTTCATTCTCTTAGATCTTAGATAGAAAATTGCTATGAGCGAGTCTTTACCCAAACATCCCCAACAAGCAGATATTTTAATTTATTCAAAAGACTATTGCCCTTACTGCGTTGCCGCTAAGAACTTATTAACTCAAAAAGGTGTCGGTTATGATGAAATTGACCTTACTCAAAACCCTGAACTTCGCGATGAGATGATCAAAAAAGCCGGTGGCCGCACAACAGTTCCTCAAATATTTATCGGCACTCAACACATTGGTGGCTTCGATGACTTGAAGGCTTTGGATACAGCAAAAAAACTTGATTCCATTCTTTTTAAAAAATAGATTTGAAAATCTTCTTAGATTTTAATTTTTATCAAATGAAGATATCTGAGGAACAAAATTTTTGCTTCTATCACCTGATGGGCTTGTCATCTTCGCTGATTTCACCATCGCTTCTGGACTACCAGAACCCATAGAGACCGAACTGATTCGACGGCTCTGAGTATCCAACATAGGAAGTCGGCTGATAAAATAAGCGACATCGACAAAAGCCACATTGTATCGAACAGAACGAAGGATTCGATCAAAATAATTTTTAACAATGCCTGTTGAAGGAGTTTTAATTTCTTTCAATGCACGACCCTGATGACTGATCACACGTCGGCGCTGCTTTTGGTATTTAATTTGAAAATCTTCAGTTGCATAACCCTTAAACTGATCCAAAAACCTGTGGGATTTAACAGCAGCAGCAACTTCCTCAGGCGCATCTAAGATTTCGACTCCTTTGACGTTAGCATCCGCATCATAATGAACAACAACATGGATCAAGGCCCCTTCGGCCTCCACACTTGATCCGTGACTTACACCCAAAAGATTCTGTCCCCTAAATGCAGAGTAAACATAACGCTGCACACCCATGCCCTCAAATGTTGAGTTCGGAGCGCTTCCTAAAAGACGAGAAATCAAACCCATCAAAGTGCTTCCACCAGATTTAGAAGGATCAATTTTTGTCTCCTCAAAACGATTCGCATCAACATAAACTTTTTTGAGAACATCATTAAAATTCTTTATGCGATAGCCTTCATTTGCTGCCTCCGCAAAATTGGAGGAGAAGATAATAAAAGAAGAAATGGCTATAATTTTTATTCTCATGCTATATTCTTTTCGGAACTATGCTCTATCCAGAATACCATAAAATTGTCTTTGCTCAGAGACGTCAAAATCTTTTACGAAATCTTAAAGATTCTCACCCTTTTTTAATCATTCTTTACAATTCTCCTGTCTATCCCGTAGGTGCTGACGCCTTCTATCCTTATAGAGCTGATTCAAGTTTTTTCTATATGACAGGCTTTCAAGAAGAAGAGTCTGCAGCTCTTTTATGGTCTGATGGAAAAAAAACACATTATCAACTTTTTGTTCGACCTCGTGATCCAAAACTTGAACAATGGAACGGACTGCGCGCTGGCCCTGAAGGCGCCAAAAATATTTACATGGCCGATGAAGCGTTTCCTATTCACGAACTCGACATTCAAGTTCAAGAATGGTTTCGCAAATTACCCAAAGGCTCTTTACCAAAAGTTTATTCAAACTTTTCAACGCATCCAAAAATTTTTGAAAAGTTACGCTCCACTCTTACAAAAGCGCAAGAAGCTGTTCATGGCGATACACGAATGGGTCTTGCTGAAGCTTCTGCTTATATTGAAGTTCTTCCTCACATAAGAGCTTTGAGGCTTATTAAAGATTCGCACGAAATTAAAGAACTCAGACAAGCTTCAAAGATCAACGTCCAAGCTCATCTTCAGCTGATGCAAGAACTCAAACCTGGAATGTTTGAATATCAAGCACAAGCGATTATCGAAAAAGTTTACATGGAACATGGATGTCGAGGTCCGGGTTATTCCTCAATTCTTGGAAGCGGACCCAACGCTGCCATTCTTCATTATCACGAAAACAATCGCTTCATGAAAGAGGGCGAAATGCTCCTCGCTGATTGCGGATGTGAATTTAGGATGTATCAATCAGACATCACTCGTACGCTTCCTGTGGGAAAAACGTTTACTCCGTTGCAACGTAACCTTATGGATATTGTTCACGAGGCAAAGCAAGCCGCGATAGATGTTTGTCGTGAGGGCAACACCCGAATGGACATTCACAAAACAGCCTCCTTAAGTTTAATTGAGGGATTAAAATCTTTAAAAATTCTCAAAGGCCCCACCGATAAAATTTTTGAGAAGAAAGAACACTTCAAATATTATCCCCATGGAACAGGTCACTGGCTTGGGCTTGATGTACATGATCCCGCACCCTGTTTTGAAAATGGAACAGATGTAAAATTAAAAGCAGGTAACGTTCTCACGATTGAGCCAGGCCTTTATTTTATGGAAAACGACACAAGCGTTCCTAAAGAGTTTAGAGGGCTTGGAGTAAGGCTTGAGGATGATTTAGTTGTGCAAGCAAAAGGAAAAGCTCCCGAAAACTTAACAGGGGAGCTTCCCTCAACTTGGCAAGAAATTGAACGCGTCAAGAAAACATTTTCTGGACGATAAAGTAATCTTTGGTTGATATTATCTTTAGAATAAACTGAGTTTTAGCCACATGAAACTCGACTTGCGCTCATTGTCTATTTCACGAATCCTCTTGGGCTTCCTGGTGATGCTTGACACAGTTTTTCGCTTTCAAAACTTTCAAGCACACTACACAGAAGAAGGAACTCTGGGACTTAGTCTTTTGCAAAAACTCTATCCTCCGACCGGACTTTGTCTACAATGCCTTAGCCCTCATACGGGCTGGTCTTTCTTTCTCCTTTTTATTCTTCTCCTCTCTTCTTTTTGCATGATGATTGGTTGGAAAACTCGTTTTTCTATTTTTTTAACGTGGCTTCTGACTATCTCTCTTCATTTTAGAAACCCACTTGTCGTTGATGGCGGAGATGTCCTTTTACGATGTATTTTATTTTGGATGTTTTTTTTACCCGTTTCAAAAGTACTTTCTCACGACAGTGGATACAAAAAACTTTCTGAGCTCAAGAATCCCACCATTCAATCGTGGGCTTACCTGACACTTCCTATTCAAATGTTTCTTCTTTATTTTGCTTCTGCCATGTTAAAAACAGGTGTCGAATGGTGGCCCGAAGGAACCGCTTCAGGCTTTGCTCTTTCACTCGAAGCTTTTGTCACTCCTTTTGGAAAGTGGATGACTCACTTTCCTGCAGGTCTTAAATTCCTCACAAAATCTGTTTACATTCTGGAACTCTTTGGAGCTTTTTTATTTTTCTTTTCTGGTCACTTAAGAACACTAGGAATTTTACTTTTTGTTTTCTTTCACATTGGCCTAGGAGCTGTACTTGATCTTGCTCTTTTTCCTTGGATTGCTTGCGCATCTCTTTTTTCTCTTTTACCAAGCGAAACCTGGGATGAAGTGATTTTGAAATTTAAATGGCCTGAAATTAAAAAATCATTTGCCCTAAAGTTTTCCTCCAAAGAAGCACGTTTTGCTTGGATGGCCATGCCCTTTTTAGCTGCTGTTATTGCATGGAATATTTTGAGCTATCAAAAAAAAGCCATGTATGAACCCATCCGTAAAGCAATGCTCTATCTTCATCTTGACCAGTATTGGGGAATGTTTGCGCCTTATCCCTTGAAAGATTCTGGATGGTTTGAATTTAGAACAAAGCTTTGGGATGGAAATTATGCCTTAACCTTTGTTCATCCCAAGATGGAATCTTTCTGGGATGATTCCAAACAAAAACCAAGTTTAGGAAATGAATATTTTGTTGACCAACGATGGAGAAAATATCTTGTAAATCTTTGGGAACGGAGTAATTCCTCATTTCGAGTGGGTCTAGCTGAGTACTTATGTCGGGAATGGAACAAAAACCACGAATTTCCCTCTGAGAAAGCTGAGCAACTCAACATGACCTTTCGACTTTTTGAAAACAAGCAATACCTAAACCCTCCCCAAGAGGGTATTCCTATAGATTTAGGCACTTATGATTGCCCTACAGAAGTAGATGAAGTGTCCAAGCTTTAGTCAATTTTCAAAAAAATAGTCATTTTTTTTAGGCCTTAATCCCATTTTCATCAATGAAATCTTGCAGATTCCTGCGAAGATAGAGATATGGCAAAATCTTTTTTAACATTTGTTTTATTAGCTTTTTCTTTAAATATTTCTAATGCCGGAACTTCACATCCTAGTAACAATCCTCTTCCTGTTTTTCATTCAGCGTCGCCCAAAACAAAAACCACACCCACTCCTGAGCCTTCATCAAGCGGCAAATCAAGCGTCTATGACTACATTAAAAACTACGAAGAGGAATTAGCTCAAAATCTCAACGCTGAAAAAACACTAAGTTCGAACAAACAAGCCGGTATAGGTTTTTTTAACGGAATCTCAAAAGTTTGGGAAAACAATACACGTCTTTCGAGATCTGCTTATTATTTCTCCTCTGGACAAGACATTCTTATGGGACTTCAACAATACACCAAAAAATTTGGATGTGTTTCTAAAGTCACTGTTGCTTCACACGGTTGGACCAAAAAAAATCCCTACGGTGGTGAAGGAATTCCTATCTCAAACGGACCCAATGGATCAGGCCTTTACCTTGACGACGAATCACGTATGCAACGAGGAAATTCTGAAAAAGGAAGAAGTCTTGATGACCTAGACTATGCTCTTCAACCTCACAGACAAAAAGGATTTATAGGTCTTTTTAAAAGAAAGGAAACAGATATTAAATTTTGCGATACATGTCTTATTCAACTTATGGGTTGTAACACAGGAGATAAATTCGCAACGAGGTTTTCACAAATATCTGGATGCCAAGTTGTTTACTCGACTGGAAGCTCAACAGCCGTTGATACAAAAGATGGAAGCAAAGACCATATTTGGAATAGTGAAAAACAAGCTTTTAGCAAAAGGAGTGGTAACTTTATGAAGATAACTCCTGTAAAAGATCGAAAAGGAAAAGTTATTAAAACTCTTCGACAAGAAGTTAAATCTCCCTACGAATCCAAGTAACCTATAAAATCTAATTACTTATTATTCCCAAATCATGTGGACATTGCTCCACATGATTTTTTTTTCATGTAAAGCTTCTAAGAGTTTTAAAACTTGCCCCGAATCCGTAACACCCTTTGCGTAAGTAAAGCGACACTGAAACACATCCGTCATATGACAAGAAATTTTTCCCACAGGTCCCACACGAGTTCCACGATTAAAAACATCTGTGCACGACCAATCAGCAAGACTTTCAAACTTTGGCAAAGTTGCACTTGTAATAAACACATCCACAGCTTTTACGTTCATACGTAAGCCTCCAAATGAGAAATAATTTTCTTAGTAAAAGTTGCGGTATTTCCCTTGCCCTTTAAATCCGCAGTTCGATCTTCCACGCTCATCAACGCTTTTCGAAGAGCGTCCTTGATTAATTGAGCGTGCTTATTAAGTCCTAAATGATAAAGCATCGAAATTGCTGAAAACAAAATAGCCGTAGGATTTGCAACTCCCTTGCCTGCGATATCAGGTGCAGAGCCATGAACCGCTTCAAAGATAGCGCCATCGCATCCGATATTAGCCCCCGAGGCAATTCCCAAACCTCCCACAAGTCCTGCGCACAAATCACTCACAATATCTCCAAAAAGATTGGGAAGAACCAACACATCAAACTGTTGAGGTTTTTGAACGAGCTGCATACAACAATTATCAATAAGCATATCGCTTGCGTGAACAATATCTGTGTATTCACGAGCGACTTCATAAAAACTTTCTAACCACTGCCCATCAGTAATTTTCATGATGTTGGCTTTGTGGATACACGTTACTTTTTTGCGGCCTTCTTTTTTTGCTAACTCAAAGGCATACTCATGAGCGCGTCGCGCTCCCGTTCGTGTTGAAATGCGTAAAGCAATCGCGCAATCATCACTTTGGCGATATTCAATTCCGCCGTAAGTATCTTCGATGTTTTCACGCACAATCACTAAATCAATATCGTTAAAAGGAGTGGGAAGTGCAGGGAGAGACAAAGAGGGTCGAACGTTCACAAACAAATCAAGCGCTTTTCGAATACGTACGTTGATACTTTGGTGACCTTTGCCAATGGGAGTTGTTGTTGGTCCTTTGAGCGCAATCTTATTTTTGCGCAAAGTTTCAAGAGCCGACTCAGGCAACGATTCTCCATTTTTTTCGTATTCATCCAAACCCGCTTCAACAAGATCCCAAACAATGGGCACCCGCGCTGCTTCAAAAATTTGAACAACAGAATCGCAAATTTCAGGGCCGATACCATCCCCTCTCAGCAAAGTTACTTTATGAGTAACCTGAGGGGGCTGTTTAGGAGGAAGCTTTTTCGAAGCCATTCCTCTTTTTCATATCATGAAGCCCAAAACAATGCGTGGCAAAAGAGAATCTGCTACAAAGAATTTTACCCATGTCTCAAGAGTCTTCTCACAAAAATCCATCTTCACATACACAAAGACCTGCTCAAAGTCCTCTTGCTGGAATCAAACATATCGTCGCAATTGGCTCTGGAAAAGGTGGCGTGGGTAAATCCACAACTGCTGTGAATCTTGCTGTGGCGCTTGCAAAAAAGGGATACAAGATCGGACTTTTAGATGCAGACATTTACGGACCAAGTGTTCCTAAAATTTTAGGAACAAAAGACGCGCCTACCCAAAAAGCAGGAGAAAAAGTTAAACCTCCGGAAGCCTATGGAATCAAATGCATGAGCATGGCGCTTTTAGGAGCAGACACACCTATTATTTGGCGTGGCCCAATGGCCTCAAAAGCTGTCACTCAATTTTTTTCTGAAGTGGAATGGGGAACTCTCGATTATCTTTTACTCGATCTTCCTCCTGGCACGGGTGACATTCAAATTACGATTTCTCAAGCCGTGAAACTTTCGGGCGCTGTGATCGTGATGACACCTCAAGGACTTGCTACACAAATTGCAAAACGCGGATTGCAAATGTTTCAACAAGTGCGAGTTCCCGTTTTGGGCATCATCGAAAACATGGCCGATTTCCTTTGCCCACACTGTGGCAAATCAAGTCACATTTTTAGCTCAGGTGGGGGCAGTGAAATCTCTCGCGATTTACATATACCTCTTTTGGGTTCTATTCCTCTTGATGGAAAACTTGTGGACGAAAGCGACAGTGGAACACCTGTTCTTATTTCTCGTCCTGATTCTGAGTTAGCAAAAAAATACCTTTCTGTTGCAGAAAGTCTCGTTCAAGAAATTGAGAAAAAAGAAAATGGTCAAAGCCAAGAAGGACCCCCACAAATTGTTCACTTAGATCCCAACCCTAAAGGGAAAGTCCTTAAAATCACTTGGAACAATTCAAAGCAAAGCCTTATAACCTTTAAAGACTTACGCTATTTATGTCCTTGTGCCTCATGTGTCGATGAAGGAACAGGCCAAAGAAAGATCAAAAGGGACGACGTTGATCCAAATGTGGGTCCTCTAAGAATTGAAACCGTGGGCAATTATGCCATTCGAGTTCAATGGTCGGATGGGCACGACACAGGGATTTACAGTTACGACTACCTCTGGAAGCAGCTTGGACTTTAAACGAGGCTTCTGGAATTCCCTCAAAGTCGATTAAAATCGATTTAAAATCAAAGAGTTAGCAATTGGAGAACCCTCCTTTCAAAGAACCTATTTTTACCTTGCGGCAAGGATCAATGAGCGGTATGTCTGCATGTCGAAAGAAAGAAACCTAATATATATGCCGATTAATGCCTCTGGCCTCACTCAAAAAGAAATAAAAGAGCTCAAAACAGCTCTTGAACAAAAGCTCTCTGCTTTGACCGAAGAAATTGCTCTTCTTGAAAGCGAAATCAAAGAAGAAGGCGCAAGCGCTGAACAAGGCGCTCCTGACGAATTCGATCGCAGCAGCTACGAAGAAGGTATGCAGCGTTCCCAAATCTTGCTTGATGGCAAATATCAACTTCGTAACGAAGTGATGGCTGCTCTTGAACGCATGAAAGAAGGCGAGTACGGAGTTTGCGAAATTTCTGAAGAGCCCATTGGCTTTAAACGCCTTAAGGCTCAACCTTGGACTCGTTTTTCAATTGAAGCTCAAAAAGATCTCGAAAATAATCGTAAAATTCGTTCTATGACACGTGGATTTGCTGCAAGTGCTGCCGATGAAGGTGAAGAAAGCGCTGAAGATTAATTAACAAATGATTTTATAGTGCTTTTATAAATTGTAGAAAATCTTTAGGCTCACGAAAAAAAACTACCTGCGATGACTTATGAGGCACTTCCGTGATCCATCCACAACCTTCGCCGATTAAAATCGCGTATCCCCCACGTTCCAGGGCGTACTCCATAGCCGCTCGATCGAAATAATCATCTCCAATCGCAACGGGAACTGCTGCCTCCGGGATCATTTTTTTTTCATACGCATAATGAAGAGCGCTACCCTTGGAATAATCTTTGTGCAGGAGCTCGGCGCCTCGATCTCCTACCCTCCACTCCCATCCCCCGCTTAAATCAAGCTGCAAAGAATCTGCAAACTTTTTAATATTTTTTCGCTGAGTTTTACGAAGACACGCAACACGGGCTCCCGTGGGTTTGATCTCAAGCCTATATTGAGACTCAAACTCCATCTGATTTTGTAAACTCTCACTCAAGTGCCGAGGAAATTCCAGTCCTATCAATTGATCTGCCTGATTTTCTGAATTCCAAAACACAGTGCCTTGAACAAAAAAACCTGGGAATTTTTTAAATTCCTCATTCACAGACGCTAAAGATTCAGGCCTACGACCTGTATTCCAAAAAAATCCTTGAACTTTTTTTTGAAGATTTTTCACGGCTGAAGAAATTTCTTGCGAATCGTAAACTCGCTCTTCCCAAACTTCTTGATGAGGACAAAGTGTTCCATCGTAATCTACAAACCACGCTGTTTGAGATAAGTTTTTGATAATTGAGCGCATATTCCTCTTCTGTTTGGCGTTATATTTTTCATTGACCCTCACACCATAAAGTTTCATGATGCAGGCCTATGATTCATTCTAAACCGATTGTTATTTTTGTGCGACCACGCGCAAAAGGAAACATCGGAGCACTGGCGCGAGTCATGTCAAACTTTGGATTAGAGGAATTACGCTTTGTTAAAAATCCTCTCGGGGCTGATGCCTTCACCCGCGAGCAAAGCCCTGTAGATTGGGCTATGGCTTGTCGGGGTGAAAAAGTCCTTCAAAAAGCCCTCACCTTTACTAGTCTTGCAGAAGCTTTAGATGGAATCCATTGGGCGCTGGGAACCACCGCACGTATTCGAGAAAAAGACTCCGGATACTCAAGACCTTTTTACGAGTACCCAACTTTACTCAAAGAAAAAAAATTTGATGGAAAAAGGTGGGCTCTTGTTTTGGGCACTGAAGATGACGGTCTGAGTGATGAGGAACTTTCTCTTTGTCACGCTCTCACAACCCTGGATACTCATCCCGAAAGTCCTTCGATGAACGTTGCGATGGCAGCAGGATGCTTGCTCTATGCATGGAGTGAAGCCGCGCACGAGTTTCAAAAACTCAATCCCGCTTTCCCCACAAAAACAGCTCCTCAGGAGCTGACAAGTCTAAAAGAAATTGAAAAACTTGCTCAATATATTCTTGAAACTCTCAAGCTCAGCGAATTTTTTAAATATCCTGACTCCGAAGCCGTCATAGCTCGGATTCGTAGAATTTTTCAAAAAGAACACGAACTCACACGTGGCGATATACTTTTTGTCTTTGAAATTTTTTATCAGCTAAGAGCTAAAATTACTGGCCGACACGACGACCGTAATTTTCTTTCTTAATTATTTTTTGATTTCTTTATTACTTCTTTAATTCTGTGGGAGAACTGGGACGCTTGTTTCTTCTAAAAAGAATAATGCCGTGATTCAAATCGTACACAGAAATTCCGACTGTCACGAAATCCCCCACTATGCAGCGAATTTTATTTTGCTTCATTTTTCCAGCAAGCTTTGCAGTTACTGTTTTTCCGGATTCAAGTTGGACTAAGTAATGACCTCCACCAGGAGTTGCGATAATCACACCATCAAATTTGGCGAGTTCTTCTTTCGACATTCGTCAGGAGAGCCTATCAAAAATAACGAACAAGTCCAAGAGAACCTAACACAGCCCCTTGTTCCATATCGAAACTCCAAGTGTATTGAGCTCCTACCTCGAGTCCAAAGCCGTCTTTTCCAATATAAGCCATCCCCAAGCCAGGACTCACAAGATGAGCTGTTTGTTTATCGAAAGGATTCGAGAAAAAGCTTTTTGTAGCATATTGAGGATACGGGAAATCAGCCCGTTGATCGTTCGCTTTTTTCAAAAGCCACTCAGAGTAACGAATATCTACAAACGGAAGAACGGCTAAACGAGGAAAAAGATACTTGCGGACTCCCAAACCCCATGAAGAATAATCCACTCCCGAGCCCACACTGGCACTCACCCAAAAAGGATCGATAGAAAAATCAATTCTGCCGCCCACTAAACCACTTGAACCACCACTTAAAACCCCAACGGAGACCGTTTTGTCGGCAATTTTACGATTTGTACCCAATAAAACCTGATACCGAGACCCCATAGAATCTTCTGAGAAATCATCTTTTGTGATCGCAACAGCTGTTTCGCTACGCTGAAGAGCGACTTCAAAACGCTCGCTAGGATCAAAACGATCCGACTTAATGTTGCGTGGAGGAGGTTCAAGCTTTCGATTCTTATGACTTAAAATCTCAGTTAAATTAGGGACTTCCGCAGAATTGCTCTGAGATGAAAGAGCAAAAAAAATAAAAAAGGGGAGCACTTTTTTTGAGCTATTTTTTAAGCTAATAAATGCTTTTAAACCCATCCTTCATCCAACTCCAATAATTATGATGCCAAAGTTGAGCTAGTCTTTCAACCTTTTAAGCTCCAGGCTGCGCATCAAAAAACCGACGATAAAGCCCACCAGCGCAACCAGATACACAGCTTTTCCAGGCATTCCAAAGGCAGGACGCATGAGTTGAGCGATAAAAAGATAAAACAAAAAGAAAAAGACATGCACATAGCAAGGCACAGCAAAGATCGAAAAAAGCTTAGGTCCTATGACCAATGTCTCAAGGTCTTGCCAAATAAGGTCTCTCATTACAAAACCCAAAATCATTAAAAAAATCAAATAAGACAGAGCCACGTAAATTTTAAAGAAAGCAAAGATCAAAGTAATCAAAAGACAAAGGGCCACTAAGCCCATTTCAACTTCAATTTTTCGCTGTGAGCGCAAAAGAAAACAAGGAAAAAAAATCCACAAGTACCAACCACATAAAAAACTCAAAGGTAACGAAGGGAATAAAAAAATTGATACTAAAAAGCGAAATACCAAATTATCTGATGAAGAATAAAAATTTCCAAAGAGAGCAGTGAGAACTAACGAAAACAAAAGAACACCCATGAGCTTAACAGGAAACTTTTTAACCTCAGCAGGAGTTCTTAAGGGAATCACGTTACTTCCACTATCACAGCTGTCACGTTATCTTCTCCACCTTGTGCGTTTGCAAGTTGAATAAGACGAGACGCCGCCTCTTCAATATCAAAATTATTTAAAATCTGAGCCATTTGAGGATGAGTCGTCATTCCAGAAAGACCATCACTACAAATTAAAAATCGAGAATTTTTTTTCAAATCAATCCCGTAAATATCAGGAACGACAGAGGGCTCGTAGCCTACGGAACGAGTGATGACGTTTTTTTGAAAATTATGAATGTTTTCTTCGTTCACAAAACCCAATTTCATTAACTCATAAATCTGAGAATGATCCTCGGTCAGTTGATAAAGCTGTCCTTCATAAAAAATATAACAACGCGAATCTCCTACCTGCGCCACAACAGCTTGGTCTTTATGAATGGCCATCGCCGTGAGAGTTGTTCCCATTCCTGTGAGCTCTGCTTTTTGAGCGGCTTGCTCAAAAATAATTTGATTACTTTTCTCCACTCCAAAAGATAAAATTTCAACAAGATCTTTTTTTCCTTTTCGCTCTTTAAAAACATGCTCAAGTGCTTTGACTGCAAGAGCGGAAGCAACTTCGCCTCCACTGTGCCCGCCCATTCCATCCGCGACAGCAAAAAGACCAAGTTTTTCGTTGATTAAATAGGAGTCTTGGTTGTTTTGTCGTTTCATTCCCACATCTGAAACGCCCACAGCACGAATAGAAAAACCCATAAAATTATTTTAAAGTCTTCCTCTAGGACGAGGAAAGCTCCTGGCGAACTCTTTTTACCATGTCCTCAGCCAGTTTTCTGGCAGAAGTCATTTTCTGTCCACCCAACATACGAGCCAATTCTTCGAGTCTCTCTGAATTTGATAAAACCTTTAAAACACTCTTTGTACTGCTCTCAGAATCATCTGTTTTTTCAACACGAACCTGCTCATTTGCAAAAGCTGCAATTTGCGCAAGATGAGTCACCACCAAAACTTGCGAACTCGAAGCGAGTCGTGCGAGTTTTTTTCCAACGATATGAGCTGTTTCTCCTCCGATTCCTGTATCCACCTCATCAAACAGGTAAACTCCCACAGAAACTTTTGAAGCGACACACTCTTTCAAAGACAAAAGGATGCGAGAAAGCTCCCCTCCGCTAGCAACTTTTGAAAGAGGCATTAATTCATGACCACGATTAGAGGAAAAATAAAGTTCAATTTCATCAACACCCTTGAAAGACAACTCAGAACTTTTTTCAAAACGTAAAGAAAAAGTTGCGTGAGGCATGCCCAATTCACGGACGCTTTTCTCCCAACGACTAATGAGCTTTTCAGAAACTTTTTTTCGTTCAAGAGAAATCTCTTGCGCTTTACGCTCTAGCTCAGCCTTGAGATTTTTAATCTGTTTTTCAAGATGGTGCTTTTTGGAATCGACCTCTTCCAAACCTTTAAGCTCTGAGAGTTTTTGATCATAAATTTCTTTTAACTCAAGAGCGTTTTGTACCTGATATTTTCTTTTAGCTCGACGTAAACGACTTAGGGTCACTAGGATTTCTTCACTTTGCAGAGAATCATCCGACCATTTGAGATTTAAGGATTCTACTTCCTCTTCGATCTCACTTAAGAGATCGTTTAAATCTTCAATTTTTTGAAGAAGCTCATCTTTTCCCACAAGAGCGCAAAGCTTGCGACTTTCTTTATCAAGACTTCTCACAAGATCGCTTATACCAAAAGAATTCTCACCCGAACCTTGAAGGAGAGAAAGACAAGATTGAAGTTGCTCAAGAATTTTTTCACGAGATGAAAGTTGTTTTGCTTTTTTTTCTAAATCATCTTCGAGCTCAAGAAGATTTTTAAAACTTACCAAATCCTTGAGTTCTTCGATTTGAAGCTTAAGAAAATCAATGCTTTCTTCCGAAAATTTTAATTCATTTAATTTTTGTAAATCTTCTTGAAGCACTTCGTATTTTTGAAAAACATTTCTATACAGCGACAATCCCTCAGGATCGTCACTTAAAGAATCTAAGATATCCAAAATGTAGGAACTTTTATTGAGGCGTAAAAACTCGTGCTGACCAGAAACCTCAATTAAATCTCCAAGAGCCGCTTGAAGCTGCGATCTTGTAGCGGCTTTACCCTGAATCCAAATGCGACTCGCAACGTTATCAGAGGCTCCAAACTCACGCCGTACCACTAAACAATCTGAGGGATCTTCCAATTCAAAACCCATTTCAGACAACTTTTCGATGCGCTCGGGGTCTGAATTTAATACAAACTGACCTTCCACTTCTGCCTTAAGAGCCCCCTTACGAACCCAAGACGCAGAAGCCCTATTTCCTAGAAGCAAAAGAATGGCGTTGAGGAGCAAACTTTTTCCTGCTCCTGTTTCTCCTGTGAAAACCGTAAGACCTTGGTCGAGTTGAAGTTCTGTATCCTCAACAAGAGCAAAATTCTTAACTCTTATCGATGCGAGCACCTTTTTCTCCCCCTAAACCAAGCTTCGTACGCAATAACTCAAAGTAATTACGCACTCCTTCCATCTCTGGCTCAAGCCAACAAATCGGCTTGCTTGATTTTTGAATCGTGAATGATTGTCCAGATTTTATTTCGGTTGTTCGCTGACCATCTTCAGTTAAATAACAAGTCGGTCCTTGAAGAACTTCGATTTGAATAGAAGAATTTGAAGAAATCACAAGTGGCCGTTGAGCAATTTCGTGAGGAAGAATGGGAGTTATTAAAATCCCATCTAAACCTGGAACAACAATCGGACCTCCTGCAGCAAGAGAGTACGCGGTTGATCCTGTGGGAGAAGCAATGATTAACCCATCACCTCTTAACTTGGCGAAGAGAAGTGAGCCATCAACTTTTACCTTCAAACAAACCATTCGAGACAAAGCCCCTTTACTCATAACGAGGTCATTCATTCCCCAGCACAATTGATGCCGATTCAAGGAAGCCTCCACTCCCCAACGCTTTTGAAGCTGAAAGCTATCTGTTTTAAGCATTTCAATAAAATTTTTGATCCAAACTTTAAAGGCCTGAGAAGATTGCGCAGCTTTTGCAGGAAGCGCAAGGCGATGTAAAAAACCTAAGCCCTCGCTTGTATGCACACCTAACACGGGCACATCAAAACGCTTTTCACCCATGTTGCGAATCATTGAAAGAAGTGAACCATCGCCTGCAAGAGAAATTGCGAGAGAAGTTTTGGAGCTTAATTTTGAATCAAGTGTAAAAGCTTTTTTTAACTCTCGAATAAGAAGATCTTTTTCTTTGGGAAAAGTTTTGCCTGTTTTACCTTCAAATATCCAAATTCTTTCAATAGCCACGGTCTTACCTTACGACCTCCTTGAGAATTATGGCAAGGATTTGCGTAGCGCGTTAATTTCGTGTGCCTTTCGCAAATCGAAGTCAGGGGTGCTAGCCTAATTCCACTATGTTTGCGGGCCTTGTTCTTAAAAAAATCATTGGAAGCAAAAACGACAGAGAACTTAAAAAAATTCTCCCCATTATTCAGTCAATCAATCAACTCGAGCCAAAGATTCGCCTGCTCACTGATCGTCAGCTCCAAGCAAAAACTTCTGAATTCAAAGAAAAACTATCCAAGGGAGCTTCTCTTGATGACATTTTGATTGAAGCGTTTGCCGTCTGCCGTGAAGCTGCTACGCGTGTACTGGGACAAAGACACTATGACGTGCAATTGATCGGGGGAATCACTCTTCACCGAGGAATGATTTCTGAGATGAAAACAGGAGAGGGAAAAACACTTGTCTCCACCCTTCCATCTTATCTTAATGGACTTTCAGGTAAAGGCGTTCACGTTGTAACCGTGAACGATTATCTTGCAAAACGCGATGCCGAGTGGATGGGACGCGTTCATAAGTTTTTAGGTCTCGAAGTAGGCTGTATTTTAAACAGCATGAACGATCGCGAGAGAAAAATTCAATACAACTGCGACATCACTTACGGAACCAATAACGAGTTTGGTTTTGATTACTTAAGAGATAACATGAAGCCCTCGCTTGATCGCTATGTGCAGCGAGCGCACAACTTTGCAATCGTTGACGAAGTTGACTCTATCTTGATCGACGAAGCGCGAACTCCTCTTATTATCAGCGGACCTTCTGATGAAACAACTGATCTCTACTACGACGCTGATCGTGCCGTCCGCCTTGTGAAACGTGACGTTGATTATACAGTCGATGAAAAGCACCGTTCGGTAACGTTGACTGAAGATGGCGTCAGACGGATTGAGGAAATTCTCAAACTTGAAAACCTCTACAGTCCTGACAACGCTCAGTATGTGCACCATGTGCACGCGGCTCTCAAAGCACACGCTCTTTTTAAAAAGGATACGGACTATGTTGTGCGCGACAAAGAAATCATTATTGTCGACGAATTCACAGGCCGACTCATGCCAGGACGCCGTTGGTCAGACGGTATCCACCAAGCTATTGAAGCTAAAGAAGGAGCAACGATTGAAGGTGAAAACCAAACTCTTGCAACCATTACGCTTCAAAACTACTTCCGTCTTTACAAAAAACTTTCAGGAATGACGGGAACAGCAGACACAGAAGCCGCTGAATTCAAAAAAATCTATAATCTCGAAGTACTTGTGATTCCTACCAATAGACCAAACTTTCGATCGGATTTCCAAGATCTAGTTTACCGAAATGAGGCTGGAAAATATCGCGCTGTTATTGCCGATATTAAAGAAAAACACAAAGCAGGTCGCCCTTGTCTTGTGGGTACTGTGAGTGTTGCCAAGTCGGAACGTGTTGCAAAACTTTTGATGCGCGAAGGAATTCCTCACAACATCTTGAATGCAAAAAATCACGCTCGCGAAGCGGAGATCATTTCAGACGCCGGACAAAAAGGTGCTGTTACGATTGCCACAAACATGGCCGGTCGTGGAACAGACATCATCCTTGGTGCGGGAGTGAAAGACTTTGGTGGGTTACATGTGATTGCAACTGAGCGCCATGAGTCTCGTCGTATCGACAATCAATTACGTGGCCGAGCGGGACGACAAGGCGATCCAGGATCAAGCCAGTTTTACCTTTCTCTAGAAGATGATTTGATGCGAATTTTTGCGAGCGATCGCATGGTTGCCATCATGGACAAGCTTGGCATGGAAGAAGACGTGCCTATCAGCGACAACCTTGTTTCAAAATCAATTGAAAATGCTCAAAAGCGAGTAGAGCTGCATCACTTTGATCAGCGCGAACACTTACTTAAATACGATGACGTCTTAAACAAACAACGCGAAGTCATATACAACATGCGTCGTCTTGTACTCGAAGGAAAAGAAACAAAAGATCTCGTAAGAGATCTCACTCGAGAATTCTCGTACGACATTGCAGCTCAATTTGCTCCCGATAAAAGAGAAGGAGAGGATTGGAATTTAGATTCTCTCCTAGATGCACTGAGGGCTTCTTTTAACTTTGAAGATAAGCAAAAATATTTAGCAGAACTTGAAAGCAAAAGCCTAGACGTTGATTCTCTTGCAGAATGGATTCATGCGGAAGCTCAAAAAATTTACGAAGCACGCGAGAAAAGTTACGGCACAGAAGCTCTTCGTGAACTTGAAAAATATTTCTTTTTACAAAGTATTGATCATCATTGGAAAGAACATCTCCTAGCTCTTGACCACTTGAAAGAAGGAATTCATCTAAGAGGATACGCTCAAAAAGATCCTCTCGTTGAATACCGCAAAGAGGGTTTTGCTCTTTTCAAAATGCTTGATCAGGCGATTCGTCAAAGTGCTCTCTCAAGACTTTATACCGCACGTCTTCTCTCTCAATCAGAGCGTGATGCCATGAGAAAGCGCGAAGAAGAACTTGCTCTTCAACAAATTGAAAACGCTGCCATGAGCGCTCCGTCATTGGATGGAGACACTCAAGGCTCGGCTGGCATTGCAGAAGCGATGAATGCTTCCATCGGAGGTGTGGATTCTCAATCTGGCGTGGAAGATAACGCTCCTCAAGCAGCTGCGAATCCGGCTCTTGAAGCCGCACTTTCTTTCATGAAGAAATACGAAGCAGATAAGATTCGACAATTGCAAACTGCAAGCGCTGGGGCCCCCAATGCAGAAGCAAGCCCAAGCCAAGCTACGGCTCCCATTCGATCGGCTGAACCAAAAGTTGGACGAAACGACCCTTGCCCTTGCGGATCTGGAAAAAAATACAAGCAGTGTCACGGAAAAAACGCTTAAGAATAATTCTAATAGTTAATAAATTTTAAGACTTGCAAATCACAACAAAAATGATCCAATAGTATAGTGATTTCATACAGAAAAGAGATTGATGGTCTTAGGGCTATATCTGTTGTTGCCGTAATTTTTTTTCATGCAGGACTTTACGGGTTTAGCGGAGGATTTGTAGGAGTAGATGTATTTTTTGTAATTAGCGGCTACCTTATCACTTCTATCATTATTTCTGAGAATGAAAAAAAAGAGTTTTCTCTGTTTAAATTTTACGAAAGGCGCGCTCGAAGAATACTTCCTGCATTGTTTTTAGTATCTGCTCTCTGCATAATTCCTGCTTGGCTTTGGTTAACCCCTAAGGAAATGAAGCAATTTTCAGAAAGTCTAATAGGAGTTTCGACATTTACTTCAAATATATTTTTTTGGCTTCAAAGTGGATATTTTGATACAGCATCGGAGCTAAAACCTTTAATCCACACGTGGAGCTTATCAATAGAGGAACAATTCTATCTTATATTTCCAGCTTGCCTATCGTTATTATTTAAATTTCAAAAGAAAAGAATTATCCAAACCTTTTTTATCATTTTTGTTTTAAGCTTTTCCCTCTCAATATATTTCTCATACAATCATTCAAATTTTTCTTTTTTCAATTTGCCAACAAGATTATGGGAGCTATTGATAGGTGTTTTTTTACCTTTTCTTTCTTTTCCAAAAAAAACTACCAGTAATGTCACAAAAGAAATCTTCAGCCTTATTGGACTATGCATGATTTTATTTTCGATATTCAAATTTAATCAAGCTACACCCTTTCCCAGTTTTTATACTTTAGCGCCCACAATAGGGACTGCCCTCATAATTCTTTTTGCAACTCAAAAAACCCTTATTGGAACTCTTCTATCTATGAGAATACTCTCCACTTTGGGTTTAATTAGCTACAGCGCATACTTGTGGCATCAGCCTTTATTTGCTTTTAGTAAACTAGGAGGTTTTTTAAAGAATGACATAATAACAAAATATATTTTAATTTTTATTACTTTTTTTTTCGCTTTTTTAAGCTGGGAATTTATAGAAAAACCTTTTAGAGACCCATTAAAAATAAGTAAGAAAAAGATTACTTATTTCGCATTGTCCTTTATCGCAATTCTTTTTTCTATCGGATGGTGGGGATCTTTACACAAAGGATTTCCTGAATTCACTATAGAACTAAATCCTCCAAAACCCACAAACATTCTAAAGAAAGACATAATTGTTGTTGGAGACTCCCATTCCTTTAGCCTTAAGAGAGGCCTAAAGCAAATAACGCTTGGTAATGTCACTAGCCATGCTGGACCGGGATGCATTCCATTTATAGATGTTGACAGAAGTGACAACAGATTTCCTAAAGGTTACTGCAGTAAAATAGTTACACCTGCACTTAAGCAAATTATAAAAAATGATCGAGACGCGCTACTTATTCTTCATTCAATGGGTCCAATTTATCTCAACAAAAGTAGCTTTATTCCTGACACATTTGATTCCAGAATCATAGGTCAAGTGCTTGAATTAACGACCAATAAGTCCATCAAAGATGAATGGAAGATTTATGAAATTGGAATGCGGAATACTTTTTTAGAGCTGAGTAAATTAAATAAAACGAAAACAATATTTATAATTGACGTACCTGAAATAGGCATAAAAGATGGGTGCGTTAAAAATAAAAAATCCTTAGAGTTAGGTTCTTTTAAAATTAGCGACTTAGTAACTCCAAACACCCCAGAATCCTGTTTCGTTTCAAGATCGTTATATAACGAAAGAACTTCTAGATACATTGAAATGGTGAAAAAGATAAGCTCAGAATTTACAAATATTTTATTAATAGACCCAACTGATTTATTTTGCGATCATCTTAAATGCAAGGGCTATGATAGTGAATACGGCTTTTTGTATGCAGATATCGATCATTTAAACTTAAATGGAAGTATCTTTCTTGCAAATTATATTTCTAACCTAATTAAGGATAAATTGAACTAATAAATTTAAATTCTTATGTTAGGCTTTAAGGTGTATGGCTCACTTAAAAAATAAGTTGGCAGTATTTTTCTGTTTCTTAATAATAAAAAATTCATTTGCTTTGGGAATTCCTTTTGAACAACAAGAAACAGAAAGTTTTCCACAGGAACAATCCTCATTGTCTAACTTACCTATTCCAGAGGCTTCGACAGAAAATCATGGCTCAATTCAAGGTACTGCTCCAGAAAGCTTTGCTCCCACTGCTCCTTTCTCCGTCGATAAAGATTTAAAAAAACTTCACTATACCGAAGCTCTTAACTACTCTCGAGGACTACCCCAAAAAGTAGGCAACACAAGCTATATGACTTTTTGTGCAAGAGGTGTTCGGTGGCTCGTTAACACTCTTTTTGGAAGAGCAAGAGATGCTCAGTATACACAATCTGCCGCACTTGCTTGCGAGTTGAGCGAAACAGCTCTTAATTCCGGAGGTTTGGGGATGAGTTCCAGAAAGGGATATCGCTACAGAGAAATTCCCGCCACTTCCTTCAGCGGCCCTCTTCCAGAAGGAAGTATTATTACCTGTGCAAATAGACAAAACCCTGGCTGCTATAAAAAAGGCGGGATCAACAATGCCGGTCACGCTGAAATGTTCTTAGGCGGGCGTTTTGTTTCGGGGGCAAACGATAGTGCAAACGCTGCTTGCACTGGTCGAAATTCGATGGGCCAACCTTCCTTTACAAACATTAAGATTTTTGCCTTAGAAAGAATGATATGAAAAATAGAATACTATTTTTAATTCTCATAAACTCATCTTTTTTATTTGGCCTAGAAGACTTCAAAGAAGCATATAAATTTGAAATAGAAAAGAAATCTGTCGTTATTCTTAAAAAAGATATCGCTCCTTATGAATACATGTACCTATCCCTTAACGGTAAAACCATTAAGGGTCCTCAAAATAAAAAAGAGCCTGCTATGAATATTTTTGAGCTTGTTGAGAGAGATTACAAAGATGCGGGCCTCAATGACTTTGAAAAAAACAGACTCGTTGAAGAAATTGTGAAAATGCAGCTGAAAAACCTTAAAAAGCCTAATGATAAAGAAGCATATGAAAAAGATCTTATTTTAAGGGGAAGAATCAACGGTTATTTCGATAGCGAAAAAAGAGCCTATATAACACTAGGACTTAAAACATTCTCCAAAGCTCGAATCATCCAGCCTTATCAAGAAAAAGAGTAGTAAAAATGAGCAAGTTTGTTATTCAAGTTTACGGGAACATTATTAGGACAACTCACAAGAACTTTAAAAGTTTAATTCAACTCTATTTTAGAGTTAAATTTAGAATATTTCAAAAATTTAACATTAACTTAATAACTTCCTGCTACGGAATAAAGCTTAAATCTAATTATGATGACTTAACTTTTAAATCTTACGCCATTGCCTCTTATGGTTTTTTTTACTGGAAAAGAATACTAGAAATAAATCAAAAATTTATATTTATAGATATAGGCGCTAACCAAGGCCTTTACACAATTTGCTCGACTTTGAATAAAAACCTCAAACAAGCTTATGCATTCGAACCAGTGGATAAAACTTTTTCTTTTTTATCAGAAAACATCAAGTTAAATCAGGCCAACCAAAAGTGCACGCTCATTAAAAAAGGTATTTCGGACCAAACTACCACAACTTACATAAAAATACCTAAAAATCACTCTGGAGCAGCCTCTCTTTACAATCACACAACTCAACATGAAAATTTTGTAAATGAAAAAATAGAGTTAATTTCCTTGAAAGAACTCGATACTTTAATCAATCAAAAAGAATTTCCAATTTATGTAAAAATTGATGTTGAAGGACACGAATTAACTGTAATAAAGGAATTACTGAAAACAAATTTTGCAAATTTAATTACTGAAATATTTTCTGAAATTGATGAAAACTGGGTTAATGTAAATGAAATTATTACCTTATTAAAAAATAATGGTTTTAGTAAATTTGAAAAGGTCGGAAATGGAACTCATTATGATTTTTTGTTTATGAGGTGACTTAGATATATCCCCAAGCTCGAATCATCCAGCCTTATCAAGAAAAAGAGTAATCTTATCTTCGGGTTGAGCATAAAAGTTATAGCTTTTTAAATCAGTGCTTTTTTGATCGTCAATTTGTTTTTGAAATTTAATCATTAGGGAATATTTTTTTTGCTGAAGAAGAACTTCATCAAATCTCGGCTCTAAATCACTTCCAAAATCTATAGTGAGTAAGTCTGAATTTTTTCTGTTTTTAATCTCAAACCTTTTTATTTTCTGCCCATCAATTTTAACTTTTTCAACAGAAAACAAACTATTCACTTCACCTAAAGAGGCCCTGGATAAATCAAGAGCTCTAGAAAACAAGGCCAATAGAGAACTCGCACCTCTTTTAGATAAGGAATTATACTGCTCAACGCTTCTCACTTTTTCACCGTGTTTTTGACGAATAATCCAGGCCTGAACAGAGTCACTTATAAATTCAAAAAAATTATTATTTTCAGAAAAAGAAAGTCGAATGTTACTTGGACACAAAAGTAAAAGCTCCATTTTTCCAAAAAGCTTTTGGGGCTTATCACTTTTTTTTTCTTCAACAGACATATTATATTCCGCATGCCAACCCTTATCCCCTCGACAACTTTCTTTAACATAAGTCAAAAGAGTTTCGGTATTTGAATTCGCTGCAAAAGAAACAACTGTGCCTAAAAAAAATACCGCCACAAAAAATAATTTTTTTAATTTCATGACTTTTTTACTCTATCACAAAGTGTTCCTGTGGCTTGTCTCACTAGGAAGAGGTTTTTTTTCTAACAATTCTTCCTCTTTGCGCATTCGAAGAAAGCGACTTGCTAGAGCCTATGTCCCTACTTGATTGTCCCGAACGGCCTCCCTCTAAACGAAAACTTTCATAGACTTCATAAATATTTTTGTATTGCAAATAAACCTCGCCCCCAGATCCTGCGACTTGGCCAGGAAGCCTCCTTAAATGGAGTCCAACTTTTATGAGTCGACCGACTCCTCCATCTTGACCCAAAAGCCAAATCCTTCCTTGAAGATTAATTTCCTCTGCGACAAGTCTTACCTTACCTGCACTAAGACCTGCTTTTCCTTCATCTGCGGCTTTTTTGAAAGAATAAATATTTCCAAGAATAGTTATGTACTGGCAATTTAACTCAAGAGTTTTATCTTGAATAAAAAGAGTAACACCCTCCGGAACCAAACAATGAAAGCCTTTTATTTTTGCTGGTAGGCTAATCTCTTCATTTATTAGGATTGTCTTCATCGACTCATACCAAGGAGTGACTAACTTGCCCCCAAATCGATAACGGACATTTTTTTCTATATCACGATCTACAAAGCGTCCCTTTTCATTGGTCAATCCAATTTGTAACCAGTTCTCATCATCCTCTTCTTGCCGATCGACATAAACCTGATCCACATCATTTCCATGCAAAGTTAAAACTCTTTGAAGAGGCCCCTCTGCAAAACTAGAGGGACGATAATCTTCGCTTACTGACCATGGAACTGAGGATTTTTTTTGATTCAAATAAGAAACAGAAAGTGGTTTTTGGCATCCACACAAAAGGACAAATAAAGAAAAGCGATATTTTTTAAAAAAAGAAGAATTCATTCCTTTGCCAAAGCAAAAGATGGGCCCGCTTCAAATAACTTTCCCTGATAAGAGTTTCTTTTTTCTAATTCATTCTCAAACCACGCAAAAAATTGCGTTTTATGTCTCACCCAGTCAGGCGCAATCAGCTGTTCTTTTTCGGTCTCACCTGTAATTCGATGAATCTCAACTTTGGGATCAAGTCGCTCTACTAACTTCAATATAACCTCACCATACTCCTGCATCGAAAAGAGTGGAAACGGATTTTTCTCATACATCACTCCGAGTTTTGTCCCACGAATAATATGTAACATTTGTAATTTCACACCCGCACTACCCTGATGTTGAGCAAGGTCCAAAGTTTCTATCATGTCTTGAAGAGATTCATCAGGGAATCCCAAAATAATATGTGAAATCACAGGAATCCCTGCCTCTCGCAATAATTTCATGGCTTGAATATATTCCGCAGTTCCCTCTTGTCGATTGACCCATTCCAATGTGTTTTGGTGAGCACTTTGCAAGCCGAGCTCCACAGTGAAGTAAGAGCATTTTTTTTGAAATTCTTTTAGCACTTCGATAACTTCAGGATTTATACAATCAGGGCGTGTGGCAATGCTTAGCCCTACAATGCGATCATCAATCAAAGCACTTTCGTATCTCTGACGAAGAACTTCGGGTTTATCGTAAGTGTTAGTAAAACTTTGAAAATAAACAATAATTTTTTGAGCTCCATAGCGCCTTCTTACAAAAGACATACCCTTTTGAATTTGCTCTTTGATTCCTAAATTAGGATCTTGATTGGGAGACAAAGAACCCAACTGCGAGCAATAAGCACAGCCGCCATAAGCCTTAGATCCGTCACGATTGGGGCAGGTAAAACCTGCATCGACACCTACTTTGTAGACAATGCCACCATAACGCTCGATCAGACGGTCTTTAAAGTAATTCCATCTTGTGCGGACTTTTTGCATGGCTCCTATATAAAGCACATCAAAAAGCAAATGTAATCAAAAACACTCGCCTAGTAAGGAAGTAGTTTTTAACGACCACACTTAACTTTTTCAGTGGAGCAATGAATACGAGACTTAACCTTGCTCATACAAGCCTTCACTGCTTCTACGCGAGCTCTTGTTTCGTTTACATCTGTTGCATCAAATAACCCATCAAAAGGAGTTTCAAGAAAGCACGTAACTTTTCCTTCAGGATTTCCTTCTAATTTCTGAACTCGACTTTCGAGATCAAGTACATTTTCTTGAAGCGCTTTGATTTTTTGTCTGAGTTCAGAGCTACTCAACTCACGATCTTCAACTAATTCAATTTTAGATTTAGCCGCCCAAGAATAAGGCATCACAATCACTGAAAATAAAAAGCTAAGATTCAAAAATCGTTTCACCATTTATATTTAAGTCTATAGCGGACTTTTCAGCAAATCTCTTAATTTTCCTGGCATGATTTGATGCACACGCAGCGCCCAAGACTGATGCATCCGCGACCAAAGCGAAGTCTCCCAAGTCTTTTGCCAAGACAACAAACGTAAAAGCCCTTGTTTTTCAGCATGATACCAATCTTCGGCCACCCGCACATAATCCAATTTTGGATTTCTAAGGTATTGCTCCAGATGCTCTTCCAAGCGCTGAACCTGCTTAAGACCCTCACGAACACCCGTATGCATCAATACAGGCAAGCCCCCAAAGCCTTTACCCAACAAACAAAACTGAGGAAGATAAAGACCCGAATCACCCACATCAGCCTTGTAATCTCTTCGAAAAACGTGAGGATTTAGAGCAAACAAAGCGCGAAGATTTCCCATTTCTTTTTCACTCAATCGAGTGCGAAGATCTTCAATCACTTTATTAATTAAAATATGAGAACGAGAAACCAAAGTCAGCACACTCTTCTGCCGATTGAGATTTTCAAGAACGCCTTTGACTCCCTCAAAATCAAAAAAGAGAATTTTCTGAAGAGCGGATTCCATTCCACGAGGAAATTGTATTTCGCTAATTTCATAAGTCTCTCGGCCCACAACGTGCGATAAAAATGCTCTCGACCAATGTGCTACTTCTTTTGAATCAGCTTCATAGATTCCTAAATAATTAAAGTTTCCCCAATCAGGGCACGGAAAGCTTTCTACTTCCGAGTAAACAACACCTTCGAGTTCACACGCTCGAATCAAACCTTCACGAAGTCGCAAAGAATCAATCCAACGCTCTTCATGCATCCCCTCTTCGGCCCAAATTCTCTTAAAAGATTCTCCGCCCGTGCTGACCCACCCTTTAAGAACGGGCGCTTCTAAAATATGAGCTACGGGGATTCCCAATCGCGATAATTGCCGAATTATGGGCGACAGCAAACTTCGCGAGACACGAACGGGACGTAAAGCTTCTGTATCTTTTTTGAGATGAAGTAACTCCACCTGATGACCTAGGTTTTTAAATCTAAGAGCTGCCCAAACTCCTACTATTGATGACGCAAAGACGCGTATTTGCACTTTTTCTCCCCCGAACATTTTTCAGTGTAGCAGAACTTTTTAGAAAGGCCTAAGTTCTGTAGCTATGAAGATTGCTGTTTTTGGATCAACAGGATTTATTGGAAAAAAACTTACAAGCAAAGCCGAAGAAAAGGGTCACACAGTTGTTTCACTCGATATTCGTAAAAATATTGACTGGAAAGATCAACTCAAAGACTGTGACGCTGTCGTAAATTTGGCAGGCCATCCATTGTTCAAAGATCGATGGAACGATCGGATCAAGGCTCTTATTTATGATTCACGAATTGAGGGTACACATGCCATTGTGCAAGCGCTTGCGGGATCAAAAGTAAAAGTTCTCGTAAACGCATCGGCCATTGGAATTTATGGATCAGGCACTCAAGACTGCACTGAAGAAAGTCCACATGCAGATGATTTTCTTGCGCGTGTTTGCAAAGCTTGGGAAGCAGAGGCGCTTGCAGCACAAAGATTATATAAAATTCGTACCGTGTGTGCTCGCTTTGGAATTGTTCTCGGAAAAGAAGGGGGAGCTCTTGCGCAAATGCTTTTGCCCTTTAAGTTAGGAGTGGGCGGCCCGATCGGAAGCGGCAAGCAAGATATGAGTTGGATTCACGTAGATGATGTTGCAGGACTTGTTTTGCATGCACTGGAAAATGAAAAGATAAATGGCGCAATGAATGTCACTGCACCAGGAATTGTAAGTAACAAAGAATTTTCAAACGTACTGGGCAAGACCTTACACCGCCCCGCTTTTTTACCCGTTCCCAAAGTGGGCTTGTATGTAATGGTGGGCGAGGCAGCGGGCGTGATTGCCTCTGGGCAAAGAGCCATTCCTCGAAAAGCTTTAGAGACTGGATATAAATTTAAATTTGAGAATATTTCTTCTGCGCTTGAAGCGATTGTTTAGTTTTTTATTCTTTTTTTCAAATTTCACAAATAAAAAAAGCCCCCTCGGTCCGAAAACCGAGAGGGCTTTATAGCTTTAGCTATGAACTAAATTCTAACGAATTAGAAGTTAGCAACAATGCCAGCTTGGATAGCGTTAACAGGCTCTTCTTTAGTGTCTGCATCAACTTTCAAGTAAGAGTAGTCAAGACGACCCTTAACTGAATCGCTGAATTTCCACATAGCGCCTACAGTTGCAAGCATAACGTTGTTTACGTCAGATCCTACCAATTCACTAGTAATTGGGCTCAAGTATGCTTTGCTGTTTGTATCTAAGTACTCACCACGCACGTTAAGAGCGAGTTTGCTTGTAAGATCATGACCAACATTTACACCAACACCGAAGTCAGATTCTGCATCTTTAACGTCAGCTTTGTTGTACAAGCCATATACTCCGAGGTCGAAGCCACTGAATGAGCCATGAACGTTTGCAGTTACAGTGTAACCAAGTTCAGCTGCTTCTACAGCAGCAGTAGCAGGAGCAATTGCACCATCACCACGACCACCAGTTGTGAAAAGAGCACCTACGTCCGCTTTAACTGCGTCGAGGTCTGCATTTACAACAACACCAAGATCAGGGTTATGAGAGCCTGCTTTTGAACCATCAACAGTATCACTGTTGTTAGCAACAAGAGCAGAAACTTTGAGCATGTCGCTCAAAGAATAGCTTCCTGTCCAACCAGTGTGGCTGTCAGGTGTATATCCTTGGAGCATACCCTTACTGATCAAACGGTGAGTCCATGGATCAACTGTTCCAGCATAAGCTCCAAACATTCCGTCGAATTTTCCGAGTTTCCAAGAAAGACCATTGTCCATGCTTGTTGACAAGAAAGCTTGAGCAATTTCAAGATTAGTTCCGTTATACACAACGTCACTGAAAACTTGCCATTCGCCAAACTTCTTACCTACGTAAACGCCACCTTCACGAACCAAGAATTCGCTTGATGAAGCGGCATCTTTTTGGTGGATGCTGTTATATCCAGCGTCTACATAACCACCGAGAGTCACTCCTTCGTCAGCTGCGAAAGCGCCGAGTGAGAGAAGTCCCCCTACTACTAACATTCCATATTTATTCATTTTCTATATCCTCCTTAAACACTTTTTCTCCCTCAAGAAAAAGCACCCCTTTGGGGGCACGTCTCACCTTTGATTATGCCGTAGGCCTAAAAGAGAGCAACATGCTTAAGTTGCTGAATATATAAATAACTTACGCAATGCGTCTAGGCCTTGGGGCGAAATAGGAAACTTTTGAATCTCACTTTTTCATATCTCACCTTCACATCCTCACTCTTTCAATTGACAGCTCATCGGGCTTTTTCTATTTACTTTTTGTGGCTAGAAAAAACGATCGAATAGTGGTGACCCTAGAATGTACCGAAGCTCGCAAATTAGGCGAGACTCCTAGTCGCTATGTCACTAAGAAAAACAAAAAAAACACGACTGAAAAGTTGGAACTTCGTAAGTACAACCCTTACCTCAAACGCGTAACTGTTCACAAAGAAGTTAAGTAATTTCGTATTATAAAGAAAGCTTATGCTAATGTCAGAAGGCTTTCCTGCAAACTCTCTCGCTGAGCGCACAAAAACCTGGACTCTCGTCGATCAAAATCCTTTTGATATTTTGATTATCGGTGGCGGTATCACTGGCGCAGGCATTGCACGCGACGCTGCTTCTCGCGGACTAAAAGTGTTCCTCGTTGAAAAACATGACTACGCTTGGGGGACAAGTTCTCGCTCCTCAAAACTTATTCACGGCGGAGTTCGCTATCTTGAAAACTTTGAATTCAATCTCGTTAAAGAAAGTACTCTTGAGCGAGCACTCTTGTGGAAGCTTGCTCCCCAACTTGCTAAGCCTCTTGCTTTTTTGTTTCCTGCTTATAAAAACTCCCGAGTTGCTCTCTGGAAGCTCAACATTGGATTGTGGATCTACGATTTCTTAGCTCGGTTTAAAGTCCCAGAAATTCACAAAAGATTTTCAGCCGGCCAACTTCGCAGCATTGAGCCCGCACTCAAACAAGAGGGTCTCACGGGTGCCATTCACTATTTCGACGGAGCCACAGACGATGCTCTTCTCACACTTGCAAATATTTTGGACGCGCAAACACTCGGTGCAAAAACTCTTTCACGTGCAGAGTGCACCGCAATTTCATGGAATGAAAAAGCTTCAAAATCTTTTAAAGAATTTCACTCTATTGAGGTCGAAGACAAACTGAGCGGCGAAAAGAAAAACATTCGAGCTCGCGTTGTGGTCTCAGCCGCTGGCCCGTGGACCGATGCTCTGCTTGCAAAACTTGTCAGTGATCCCAAAAAAGCTCCCGCAAAACTTTTACGCCCCACTCGTGGCTCACACTTAGTCGTGAGCCAAGAAAAACTACCCCTTAATCATGCCGTAGTGATGACCCATCCACAAGACGGACGAGTTTTGTTTGGAATTCCTTGGGGAGATTTTACTGTGGTTGGTACAACTGATTTAGACGACTCAGGAAATCCTGAGCAAACACAAATGACAGGCGAAGAAGTGGATTACCTTCTAAAGTCAGCACTAGATTACTTTCCTGCACATCCACTCGCTCGAAGTGATGTGATCAGCACATGGACCGGGCTTCGCCCCTTGATGGCGCCCGCATCAGACATGTCGGAGTCGAATGTTTCTCGAGAGCATTACATTAACTTTATCGATCCAGGACTATTAATCGTGGCGGGTGGAAAGCTCACCACTTTTCGCCAAATGGCAGAAGAGTGCGTAGACCGTATTGTGAGTGAAACTCAAAAATGGGCCACCCCTCTGACAAGCGTTCTCAAAAAAACTCTCACCAAAGAACGTCCGCTTCCTTATATTTTTTCACCCAGCGCTCACTATTCGAACAATGCTGAATCAAATTTCATTGGTAGTACCGAAGCAGCACGCATGCACTTAGAAGAGGTCGAAGCCATTCTCAAAACTCAATGTGTATTCACGCTTGAAGATTTTATGGTTCGTCGCACCTCGATTTATTACAAAGAACCTCAAAACGGACTCCGGCTTCTTCCCCAACTCAAAGTGGTTTTTCAAAAAGTTTTATCTTGGAATGAAGAAAAATGGCAAAGCGAAGTTACTGCTTACGCGGGTTACGTTGATCATCACGTCACAAACGTGCTGAAACAAAATTAAAAAAATTATATCCGACGAAAATAAATAGAAAGCTCTAACTTGTGCATTCCGCTTGGCAAAAAACGAGTGAGTAAAATTCTGCCCTCTAGGCTCGCCGTGAATTTTTCCCATTCTTGCGGCAAGTACTCTTCTACTCCCAAACTCAAGCGAGTAACTTCCACTTGTGCATCACCCGAGTAATAATCCTTCAGACGATCTGCGGCCTCTTCCCACACATCACTTAATTTTCCGTGATCATAACCCAACACGTGTGTGGCCTTTAAAAAATGAACCAATTTGTTTATAAAAAAAGGCGAAAGTTTTTGAGCATCGGGAGTCTCAAAGTATTTTTGAATCATCGCGAATTTTGAATTTACTTGCATTTCATCGCGCACGTCTTTGATTTCTCTATGATCCAACCACAAACTTCTTCGAAGCTCTGGAAAGTGAATATGCGAACGCTTTGAACCCTCTTCCACCACAACACCCAGTGCAAGTGGCCCTAACTCTTTTACATCAAACCCTAAATCAGCGAGAAAACCATCTGTAGCAGGCAACACGACCGCTCCTAAACAAAAATCAGATTTTTCAGTACTCACAGAAGAAATACTCACGGAAGTAGAACCTTCAAACATTCCACTGCTGAATGCAAGGTGATTTTTGCGTCCTCTTTTGAGCCTATACGGGGCGCTACTTCAACCAAATCCCCTCCCAACAAAGGAAAGCGCGCGCAGAGTTCGTGCAAAAGTGTTTTGACGTAATCCAGATCAAACCCGCCCTTTTCGGCTGTGCCTGTAGACGGCGCCCACTTGGGATCAAGAGCATCAATATCAAGACTTACGTAAAAAGAATTCACCTTACTTCGCGTCCACTGCTGAGAAATCACATCGGCCATCTGCTCGGGAGTTTTTCTTTGAACATCCTTCATCCAGTATTGTTGAAGTCCAAATTTCTTTTCCCATTCCTGTCTTTTTTTCCGACTCACTCGAATGCCTACCTGAAACCAGTTTGCAGGATTAGAAATCTTTCGCACTGAATGCGCCGCCCATGTTGCAAAACAATGCTCCACTCCAAAACGATCCTCCATAAGATCAGTATGAGCATCTAGATGAAGAACTCCGATATTTTGTTTTAATTTTGCTTTTTGAAAAGCCTCAAACGGCGCCCAACTTACTGAGTGGTCACCCCCCAATAAAAAAACCTGCTTTTTATTTTTATAAAGTTCAGTCAAAACATCACTCAGTAAATTTAGAGGAGAAACAGACTCTTCCCTTGAACGTTTTTTGTTAAATAATGCCTCAAAACTTTGATCCAGCTGAGCCTTGCTATTCATTGAATCGTGCAACAGCTGCGGAATGCAGGGAATATCGCCCAGATCATGTTTGGCAATTTGAGGATTCTCTTTATAAAGAGCGCTTCGAATACCCAAAGGGCCATGCGCAGCTCCTCGGCAAATCCCCCCACCGGCATCGCTTGGACAAGCCAACAAAACCCAATCGTGTTTTAAAGCCTTTTTTATTTCGGAAGACCAAGACTTTTGAGAGTCACAAGCACCCTTCGAAAAATAAGAAGAGAGCTCTTTTTGAGCATCACTTCCCGTTGTAACCGAAAGCAAGCCTGCTCCAGGTGCCACGAGAGTGCGCGATATGTCGGATAAATTGTCAGCCACCCTTCCTTTTTAGCAAAAAAACGAGAAAACTTCTTATATATGAGCTTAAGTTGCATTATTCCTCTGGAAGCACACAACGAATGGACTGTAGAAAAAACCGAAAAAATTCTTTCAATAAAAAATGTTTTCGACGAAGTCATCATCGTAGGGTCTGACCAAGGCCTTCAACTTAGACTTCCACCTAACTTTAAACGCGTGACTTCTTCAAAAAACACTCTTGCTCAACTAATGAATGCGGGAGCTCGCGAAGCAAGCAGCACTTATCTGAGTTTTTTACTTTTTGATTCTGATTTTGAAATTTTAAATTTCCAAAAATTACGCTTGGGCCTAAAAGAAAAAGTTCTTTTTTATTTTGACCTTCAGTTTTCCAATCCCGCACCTGTATTGTGCGGAGTAAACGCTTGGGCTGCTAATGCTCGCGCGGATATTGCCCGGACTCCCTTCTTTGAACAATGCCTGACTCTTTCTAAAAAAGATTTTTACGATGTGGGGGCCTTTAACGAAATTTTAAGCGAAGGGGCAGACGCGGAATTTATCAAACGTTGGCGAAAAGCAGGGCTTCAAATTCAAAAAGCAAAGGGATGCATCTTGGCTAGCCCCCGCAAATATATCCAAAACGGATGGCTCAAAAGCACTCAGCGCAGTATTGCTTGGAATCTTAAATTCTGGGCTGGAAAAGAACCCAAAGAGCTTCTATCTTAGCTCTCCATGTCTGAACTTAGATCTGAAGTTAAAAAAGTTATCATCATTGGATCAGGCCCTGCGGGCTTAACGGCTGCCGTTTATGCTGCTCGTGGAAATCTTAAGCCTCTTATGATCGAGGGCTATCAAGCGGGCGGGCAGCTCATGCTCACAAGCGAAGTTGAAAACTTCCCAGGCTTCCCAAAAGGAGTCATGGGACCAGAGCTAATGTCTCAAATGCGCGCTCAAGCTGAGCGTTTTGGAACAGAATTTATCACGGCCGACGTCACTAAAGTTGACCTCTCTGGAAAGATCAAAAAAGTTTGGGTTGATAGCAAAGAATACCATGCCCATACGGTGATTGTTTCTACGGGAGCTTCTGCAAACTTACTTGGACTTGCCAATGAAAGTCGTTTGATGGGTCGCGGAGTCAGCACCTGTGCTACGTGCGATGGATTTTTCTTTAAAGACAAAGTCATAGCTGTTGTGGGCGGAGGCGATAGCGCTATGGAAGAAGCAAACTTTTTGAGCCGTTATGCTTCTAAAGTTTACCTTATTCATCGTCGCGATACCTTTAAAGCTTCAAAAATCATGGTGGAGCGCGCTCAACAAAATCCCAAAATTGAATTTAAAACCAATAAAATTCTAGAAGATGTTTTGGGCCAAGAGGGCGTAACGGGGATTCGCTTGAAAGATACCCTCAGCGGCAAATCCGAAGACCTCACCCTTGAAGGAGTTTTTGTGGCCATCGGACACACCCCTAACACCAAGCTTTTTTCTGAAAGCCTCAAATTTGATTCTAAAGGCTATATTTTAACAGGTGTGGAAAAGGGTCACGTAACTTCTACCAATATCCCTGGGGTTTTTGCCTGCGGAGACGTGCAAGACAACCGCTACAGACAGGCGATTACCGCTGCCGGAAGTGGTTGCGCGGCTTCTTTAGACGCGGAACACTACCTTGCCCAACATAATGTGGAATAAGTAGCGAAAAAGTTACGTTGTTTTTGAATCTCTAACTTGAAGGCTTTGAACCTTGCTGCTAATTATTAAAGAACATTAAGTCAGTGCGCCGAACCGACTTTCTCAACAATTGGCCCGTCGACAAGTGGTAAGTCAGCAGATTTTGATTCTGCCATTCCCAGGTTCGAATCCTGGCGGGCCAACCAAATCAATAAAATTTCTAACCGCCGTGCCTACGGACAGCCCTCAGACCCTTTGATACACTTATAAGCATGGCATCGTTGAAGATTTTGTTTCATGCACTTAGATACCGACTCAGAGACCTCCCTTTTGAGGTCAAGCAGCTCGAAAAGACTATAGATATTCATCTTCTTAGCGATCGAAAGGCAAAATGGAAAAACAAAGACCTCACACTCGAAGTCTTTGCGCCCCTTTTTAGTGATTTTGGAATTAAGCCTCATGCTCAATCACTGAGTATTCCTCAAACTTTACCCGCAAATAAATGGAAAAGCTTTTTAGAAAAAATAGAAACCCTTGCGGATCTCGTTGCAAAAGAAAATCTTCAAGACACTAAGATCTGGGGAAACTTCCCCCATCCTCACGCAACAGGATTTAAAGAAGGAACTCTTCCGCAATCTACGCAATACCTCCAAGAAGTTTATGCCGATAAATTCATTTCACCTGAGAAAAAAGGCTTCATCATCGATCTCAGACGCAGCAACAAATCTTTTTTGATTTCTGCTGACGATGAAGCGAAATCTTTTTTCGATGCAGCCTCTCAAATCGGATCACTCGCGTTGGGATACAATGATCCCGAAAAACGCGGAATCCTCATGCACCCCGAACACTATGAAGTGCAAACAAAAACCTCTGAAACGGAAATCTTTAAATCCTATCAAAACCTACTCAAAAAAATATCCAGGATGCCTCATGTTTATTTTTTCAATTCAGGAGCAGAGGCCAACGAAGCAGCCCTTCAACTTTGCGTAAGAGCTTATCCCAAGCGTAAAAAACTCATGGCCTTTTCGGGTTCTTTTCATGGGAGAATGTTTTTAACTCTTCACCTCACTCACAGCCCCGCTAAAAGATTACCCTTCGAAACTTATAGCGACATCGTCGAGTACGCACCCTACCCCGAGACTAAAACGCCTTCTCAAGAAGCGAGCATTACTGAAGAGTGGCGCAGCCTATGGAGCGATCCTCAAAGTTCAAACTTCGGCGCTCGTCTTGAAAAATTAACGGCCACTGCAGACACACAAACAAAAGCCGAAATCGAAAGCCTTCTCTTTTTAAATGAAGCTTTTAAAAAAGAAGAATACCTCGCAACCATCATCGAGCCCCGACAGTGCGAAGGCGGAGACAGATACGGCACCAAGCGCTTCTACCATGCGCTTCGCTTGCTTACGCGCGCTTATGACGTGCCTTTGATTTTCGATGAAGTTCAAACAGGCTTTGGTTTGAGCGGACCATTTTTCTGGCACACAAGCTTTGACCTCAGAGACAAAAACGGAAAAGAAGATTTCCCTGACTGCATAACTTTTGCCAAAAAGGCTCAAGTCTCTGGAATACTCACTCGTTTTGAGGGCCCTTTTCAAAACGAAGTCAGCTCCGTCTCGATTCATCGCGGATACCTTCAAGCAATGTCTCACTTTGTGCATGAGCCTGTTGACTATCCTTACGTAGAAAAACGCCTCACCGAGATTCAATCCCTTGTTGGAAAAGAAACCTTCCAAAACATTAGAGGAATGGCTCAAAACTTTGCCTTCGACCTTCCCTCCGACACTCTTCTCAATAAATTAATTTCTTACCGCTTTGAAGAAGGAATTCTTTTTTATCCCGCAGGAGACAAAACCGCGCGCTTTCGATTGCTCAGGAATTTTACAAAAGTTGAAATCGACGGGCTCTTTACTTCACTTTATATGTGTTTTTTAAGAGCTTCTGCCGACAAACTTATTCCTGAAATCCCTTCACTTGATAAATGGCTTGAAAAATTAAGTACTGAGGGAAGACTTCAAGTTAACAAAACTAAAAACTTACAAAAAGAAAATCCTTGGAAGAGTTTTCCCAAAAACATTGAAGAAGCACAAAAGCTTAACTCTACTGATTGGCAAAAAGTTTTTACAACTCTTCTCAAAGAACAACGTGATTGCGTCAAACTTGCGAGCAATGCGGAGTGGACTTTAAAAAAACTCTCTCAATCAAAACTCGAAGACATTGTGAAATCATACGAACATTCAAACGAATTCACTTGGCTTGATTTCTTGTGGCATGCTTCGCGTTTAAAAAGCTGGAACGTTCAAATCATTCAAAGTTCAGAAGAGCTCGAAGAAATTCGCTCCGAAATTGAGCGACTTGAAAAAGAAACCTACGAAAAAGCTCGCCAAACTCCCTTTGGAGATTTTGAAAAATGCATCGAAGACAATAAAGGCCTTGTACTTGTAACAAAAGATAAAGATAAAATCACAGGCATCAGCGCAAGTGCTGCCATCAAAGATTTCAACACCATCAAACTTGTTTGCAACGATCCCTTAAAAAACGACAAAGATACCTACTACTCGATAGAATTGGTCGTCGACAAAAGCCTTCTTCATCAAGGACTTGGACTCAGACTCAAAACAGAACAAATCCTTGAACTCACGCACCGAAACGGCAAAGCCATTCGTAGCCGTAACCGCTTCCCTGAGGCAAGCGCCATGATCCGCTTAAATCACGGGTTTGGCTCACAAGTTTTGGACCAGGAAGCCAATGTTTATTCTGATGGAGGCGTGGCCTACTATCAGAGCCTTCGACTTTCTTCGAAAGCAGAAAAAATCTGGAACCCTCGCCATCCTTCGATGCTCAACAAAGGATCCCTCGCAAACTTTGTAAGCCCTGCTTACATCGACAATATGCTCATTTTAAAAGAACTACTCCCCGCTTCGTACAAGCATGTCTACCTTGCTTCCAGCACGGGCGAAGCTCTCGACAAAGCCATCAAGTGCTTCCGTCTTGCAAGACCCAAGGGAAAGATCATGTTTGGTTTTGAGGGTGATCACTTTGGAAACTCAACAGCCTCTTCTGCAACACTCTCTGGTGAAACCTCGTACTTTAACTGGCCTCTCTTTAAAGGCTTAAACGATGAGAAGTTTGAAAACTGGATTCAAAAAATTCCACATGAAAACATCTTAGGATGTGCCCTTGAGTGGAAGAACAACACACTCGCTGTTTCTCAAAAAATCAAAAAACTTCAGGAGTTAAAAATCCCGACTGTTCTTAAAGAGTGTTCTTCAAGTTTTTGGAAGGCTGATAAAAAAGAATTTGTCTTGAGTGGAACTTCTCTTAATCCAGATATTTTATATTTCTGGGCAGGTCCACAAGTTGCTGTTGTGGCGTGCAAAGAGGCTATCTTTGTTGATAAAGCACTTACGATGATTTCAACATGGGATGGAGACGAACATGGTCTTTGTCTTTTCCAAGACCGCGTTATGCAAAGACTCGGAGAACTTCCCTGATGAGACAACTCACACTTATAGGCTCTGCTAAAGAGCGTGGACTTTTGCATGGAAAAACCTGGTCAAAAGAAATTCATGATTTGGCTCAAATTCGAATTGAGCTTTTAAATTCTGCTCTCAAAGGCTGGACAAGTTCTAAGATAAAAAACCTTGTCTCTTTGCATCTCGAAGTTCTTCAAAAAGACCTTGAACTCTGGGAAGAATTCAAAGGTATTTGTGAAGGAGCAAAAATCTCTGAGCACGATTTGATGATTCTTAATAATCACACAGACCTGAGAGATTTCTCTTTTGCTCAAAACGATGCGGCATTAAACGAAAGCCTTAACGAGTGCAGCGCTTTTGCAATTAAATCATTAAATGGAATCATCGCCGGACAAACATGGGACATGCATGGAAGCGCAAGTCCCTATGTTGCTCATATCACGATTCATAAAAAAATTGGGGACAAAGAAATCACTCAAGAAATTTTTACACTCACAGGATGTCTCGCTCTTACAGGAATTAACTCTCTCGGACTTGGCGTCTTCATCAATAACCTTCGATCAAGTGAGATGAGCATTGGACTTGCATGGCCTGCTCTTATTCGAAAAATCCTTGATGAAAACTCTCTCCAAGCGGCTGAAAAATGCATTAAAAATAATCTTCCCAGCGGCGGAAGAAGTTTTCTTTTAAGCGATCAAAACCAAGCAGTGGGCTTTGAAGTAACCGGACAACAAGTTAAATCTTTTGGCAAAATATCAAACAAGCCTTTTCTTGCCCACACCAACCACTACTTAACAGACCTTAAAGAAACAGAAGACTTAGAAAGTCGAAGCAAAAGCACATTTGATCGCTTAGAAAAAATTACTTCACTCTTAGAAAAAACATCAAATTCAAAAATCAAAAGCGAAAAAGAGCTAGCCGACCACCTCTTCTTACAAGATACATCAAACATTCTCTGCATTCCCGTATCGACCAATAATCCTCACGCAAGCGCAACCTGCGGTGGGATGTTGTATGATTTTTCCTCAAAGAACGGATTTTCTTTTGGTGGGCTTTACCAAAGTAAAGACATATTTACGTTTTAAGGAAACAACCCCTGCGCCTGAGATTGAGATCCAAAAATATACCTGCTAGTTAAAAGCACTATGCAGCAAATTCATTTTTTGTTTTTGCTAGCCACATCTTTCATGCTTGTCCCCAAAGCAAGCCTTGCGGATACTGAATTTGAAGGAGTCATTCGAAATGATTTTGTTTTTCAGCGCCAAATAAACGAAGATGAATCAAAAACAATAAGAGACTCTCTTCACACTCAAGAAACATATATCAAGCTAAGCAATGGAGTTTCAGAACACATTCGAGTAGCTGTTGCGCTTGAACTTAACAGAAGCCTTAGACAAAATGGAAGGTGGTCTCCCCAAGAATCCATCAACATCAACACGCTTCTCCGAGATGCAACGATTGAAATACACGATGTCTCTGGCTATCCAGTAGCTTTTATCATCGGAAAACAAGAAATTGCTTTTGGTCAAGGAGTCGCGGGAATGCCCTCGTATACTCAAAGTGGACTTTACAACACGTTAGGCCTCAACAGAGTTGTGGGGCTAACCGTTCGTTTAGATAAAAAAATTCTCAACATTATTGATTCCATCGAATCTTCCGTTTTTTCATCAGAAGGAGATGCCTCCGTTTTTAGCAAAAAGCTTGGTCGAATAGACAGCGCCTCTTTTCGCATAAGGGGTGAAATAAAAGAAAGACTTCAATACACGGCTTCCGCAATGTTTCTTGGAAACAAACATCTTGGTCAAGGATTTGAAGAGAACCGATACAGTATTGGCTTACTTTACACAGATGAAAAAAAAACATGGATGACCTGGATCGAGGGGATTTATCACGATGATAAAAAAAATCCAAACTATGGAGAAAATGCTCACTATGGTTTTTGCGCAGGCATTTCTCATAATATTGGTCCAGGAAATATTGTGACAGAATTAACATATATTCAAAACCTCATGACCGAATGGGGCTTGGGATACAAACTCAAAGCAACTCGAAATATGAACATCGGGCCTGAACTTCGTCTGACACAATGGAACACTCCGGACGCACCTTTCAAAAATGATTTGAGATTTGGCTTAGCCGTTGAGATTCTTTTAGGAGAAAGAACAGCCACAATCGACGATGAGGTTCTTTTTGGAAAAGACAAAAAAACCGATCTTCAAACAGAAAACAAGGTTTTATTAAAAAAAGAAATAGAGAGCAGAGTTTTTGACGACAAAAGCATTGAATACATGAACAAAATTTCAAAAAACTTGGAAGAATACAATCAACTTAGAAAAAAAGTTTTAGAACAATCGTGGGCTTTAGAAGCTGAAGCGATTGCACGTGAAAAAATCTGGGAGAATGCAGGAAAAAAGCTCTCTCTTTCTATTCGAAAAAATCATTACCGTGATCTTTTAAGGCGCCGTCTTGAAGCTGAAAAAGAGATGGGAGTCGAAGGCCTTCGGCAAATTCTTGGCAAAGAGATTTCTTCAAACGCAAGTGACCAAGAAGTTCTACTTTTTAGAAGACTACAACAGCAAGCTCGAGTTATGACTGAACTTCGAAGTGTCTTTGCTCATGCCGTACAAAATAAACTTCTTTCCTTGAAATCAACTCGTACGATTTCGCCAAAAGCCGTCGAAACCAAACACAAAGAACTCAGTACCTATTTTAAAAATCATAAAACATGGAAAACCTTCACCTCAGTTTGGTTAACCGAAGAAGCGGCTCAAAAAACTTTTAAAAAACTTCGTTCTAAACTTGAAACCCAAAGTTCACCAAAAAAAGAACAAGACCAAACCTACTGGGAAATTCAATCATTAGACCCCCTTAAAGAATTCAATCTACTGACCATTGAAAACATAAAAATTCCTAACGAACTCCAAAAAATTAACCTTAAAAATATAGACAATCCTCGAGCCTACATTGTCATAAGCAAACGAGAGGACTCAATGCTACGAATTGAAATATGGATTGGCTCTTTTAATCAAATGCCTGAGTTAAAAGAAGCGTATGGTCTCGTAGAAAATCTACTAAGGACAGAGGAGCAACGAGAGATACTTGAAAAAGAATTCATAAAAACATCTAGGGAAACGCAAGGAAGGCAACACTAAAGACTTCCCTTTCTCCTCCAATTGATCCTTCTACAAAACCTCGCGCAACTGGCTGTACTTTTAAAAATATAACTTCAGGTGGCTCTTTAAAAACTATAAAAAGCTTTTTATCAACTTCTGCCACTTCTTTAGGACCAGGTATGACCTCTACAATTTTAATTTTTTCTTTGAGTGTTTCAGACATCCAAATTTTTCGACTGTTTTTTATCTTTAATTTCCAGACGGCAATCTTCTTAGTCCTCACAAACTGAGGATATTGAAAGACAGACTCACTCTGAAGATAACGTCCGTTTGAATTAATCAAAAATTGCTTTCCCGAATAACTCAGCATTGTTAATACAATCGTAAATACAAAAAGAAACCAGAAGAATTTTTTAATTCTAAAGATGTTTAGCTTTTGTTTGATTCGCTCTCCACTCATGACATGAAGATGACTTAAACGATTTGGCCCCAGACTTTCCCATTTCATAAAACCTCCCCATAGAATCCCAAACATAGAAACCAGCTTCATCTTTTGAAAAGCAAAGCTTATGCCAAAGAAAAAACTTGGCCCTCTTTATGCATAAAGCTTTTGTGAGGGTTCAAAAATGAATAAGAAAAAGAAAAAAAGTCACACTTCAACCCAAAAACTCCACTCAAATGGGGCAAAAAATAACGGGTCATCTCACAAAGTTCGATATGCCGTCGTGGGGCTAGGATACATTGCCCAAAAAGCTGTGCTCCCTGCTTTTTCTCATGCAAAACAGGCCGAACTTGTTGCACTTATTTCTTCCGACTCTACGAAACTCTCTCTTCTTTCAAAAAAATATAAAGTCTCTCACACAGCGGACTACGATCATTTTGAAAACTGCCTTCAAGAATCACAAGCAGATGCCGTGTACATCGCTCTTCCCAACTCTCTTCACTACGAATTTGCCATGCGTGCTTTTAAACTTGGTCTACATGTTCTCTGCGAAACACCTTTAGCGACAAACGTTTCTGAATGTGCAGAACTTATAGAAAATGCTCGCACAAAAAACCTAAAGCTCATGGTGGCCTACAGGCTCCACTTTGATGCAGCAAACCTAGAAGCGGTAAAAATCGCAAGCGCATCCAACGCTCGCTCACAATTAGAGCCCAAGCTTGGTGATTTAAAGATTTTCAACTCTGTCTTTACTCTGCCCGTTAAAGATCGACAAAATATTCGCCTCAAAGAAGAAATGGGCGGTGGGACTGCCTTTGATATCGGAATTTATTGTATCAATGCCGCTCGATATCTCTTTCAAAGTGAACCTCTGGAAGTAAGTGCTTTCACGGGAACACAGAATTCCTCACTATTTACAGAAGTCGAAGAGAGTATGAGTGCTATTATGAAATTTCCTCAAGGTAGGCTTGCAAGCTTTTCTGTAAGCTTTGGGGCTACTGAAAATTCCTACTATGAACTGTTGGGAAGCAAAGGAAAACTACGAGTAGAGCCTGCTTATGATTTTGAAAAAGATCTCAAACATTATCTGACGACTGGATCCCCAAAAGGGTCAAAAACATCCGTTAAAAGCTTTCCCAAGCACGATCAATTTGCAGCGGAACTCGTCTATTTCTCAAACTGTATACTTCAAAACAAGGATGTCGAAGCTTCTGGCTATGAGGGATATGTAGATGTTCAAATCATCCGAGCCCTGTACGAATCTTCTGTTTCAGGAATGAGCATTAAGCTTCATCTTTCTGCTCCTGAACAACGCCCTAGTAAAAAACTACAAATAACTATTCCCCCCAGCAAAAAAGCCCGCCTCATTCACGCTACTGGTCCTTCAAATCCATCAAGGATTTGAACACTTCCTGCCCAGAGTGGGCCAAGAAACCTTTATTTCTTGGCCCACTCGCCTTACACAACAATTACCAAATGTGTACACTTAAATTTTATAAAAACATTCGACTCTTTTATTTTTTTGTGACATACCCATGAAAGAAGCAAAAAATTTCTCAAATTGCTTTGTTTTTTAATTCTTTACGACTAGACTCTTTCCTCTTTATGAATCCTAAGTTGCGACTTGGGGTAATCACTTACCTCACTCAAAAAAAGAGAGTTCTAAACTCAATAACTCTCTTGCTCACGATCGCAATTTTGGCTGCGCAATTTGCTCCCCTCAATTCTTTTGCGAGCTCCGTAGAGACAAGAACTTCAAATAATTTATCTTCTGTCCGACAAAGCCTCACTCATCAAGACTCAGTTCCCTCTGCCGATGCTCAAGTTATTATTGATGCCCTTGCAAAAGTTGCTGCCGAACAAGCTGAAAACCCCAATGCTCCCATAGAGGTAAGCTTCGAACTCCCCTCAAACAATGGCCAACCACCGCGGAAAGTCGTTATTTCCCACGAACCCGTTCCCATCACAGGAGCAGGTGAGCCTACAGAAACTTTTCTCAATACTTTCGACCTTGAAACAAAAGGTGTTCCCGTTGCTGCTATTCGCGATGAAACGATTGATCCTGCCGACCCAAAAACCGCCACCCTCAATTACGAAACTTATGAGGGCGGAACAGGGATTGCCTCTCGTATTTTTAGATTCCTCAAAAATGCTCCTTCAAGCGCGCTAAATGCGATTGCCGAAAAAGGAGGAAACTGGGAAGAAAATAAACCTGGCCGCTCTCGCTTTTGGGCTACAAAAGTTAAAATGATTGCCTATGGCGCAATCATTACAAAACTCGCCATGATTTCTTATGCGCTTAATCCTTTAGAAGGCTTTGCAGTGGCTTCCAACACCATGGCGATTGGGGGGATGTACATTTTCTTCAATATGAAAATTAAGCGATTCATAAAACTTGAATCGCTTATGGATGCTTTTCAAAAATTCTTTGAATTACGACAAGATAACAGCAATCTCATAGAAAAAACAGAAACAGCCCTCAGCGAAAGAATTCAACAATCTCCTCAAAATAGTGCTCTTAGAGATTTTTTACAGTCGGGAGTTCTAAAATCAGCCCTTTGGACAACTGTCCGACTAACAAGCTTTATCGCCTTCTGGTGGTGGGTAAATGCCGTCGCAACCGACGCCACTCTCCATACACTTAGGCCTTTTGAGTATGAGTGGTCATGGAAGCACTTTATTCCTGGCGAGCACCTTATAAGAGACACCGCCACTGAGGCTCTTTACCAATTCATTCCCGACCTCTCTATCGACCTTCTGATGAGACTCAAAAACTGGCACCAAACTCGCCCTAAGGATTATATCTTTATGACAAGTTTATCTGGTTTGATGACGGCTCTTGTTTCGACTTCGTTCATTATTACAAGCAATATGGGCAATGAAGCCGCTCAACATGCCCTTGCAACCTTCAAAGTAGGCTACAAATACGCTGCTATTTCATTTTTAGTTTACGTTCTTTTTCAAGCGCCTATCCTTAAGTACTACTCTGCTGAATTTAAACAGAAAATGCTGGGTTTTCTGCCGGGTAGAAAAAAGACAAAAAACTGCAAAGAAATGCTTTCTCTTTGATGACAAATACAACCAAAATGTTGTATTTGTTGAAAACTATCAAAAACGTATCACTCCCCATAGAATTACGACCTGCTTTGTTTGTGGGAATAGTTGCTTTTTTTGCAACCCTCACCCTTCAATCACAAACCTTCCACGACACCGAAATCAAACTCCAAAGCGATCTCCAAGCAGCTGTTGAAGCTGGAACAAATACTCGAATTTTAGAACAATGGAGAAGAGCTCTTCCTATCAAGAACAATGAACTTGAAATGTCGATCCGATTAGTTGAAACATCGGACAGTTCACTCAAGGCTATTAAAAAAATTATCTCCAAACTTAAAGCCGAAAATCCTCAAACTCATATTTTACTTTCAGATGTCAGCGGAGAGGATACTCCTCAAAGCTTTGCTCAAATGGAAGAACTTTTTGCCTCAAATCCTGAGATCAAAAGTCTTCCCAAAGCTGACCAAGATCAACTCAAAGAAGCGCTTCGCGAATATCGCTTTAATGGTCAGACAATTGTCGAAACCCACAATCGAAAACTGACTTATATTAAATTTTTTATAAATGGAATTCCTTTTGCTTTTCTCTCTCATCTCGGACGAGATCTTCCCATAGCCGCACATGCCTTGGTTGGATTATGGATGGGACTTCTATGTGCGTTCAACCAATACACTCTTTTAGGATTTAATCGTCTTGCTTTTTCTATTCCTGATGCAATTTTTACAAGTCTAGATCGAGCTCAAGAGTATACCTACAAACATGTTTTTCGAAATTTTTTTCAACTCGACAAAACATTTGAAGTTCTTGGTCTTAAAATTCCCTTCGAATCTTTTGCTGTCGATTTAGCAAGTCGAAATTTAGATAGTCACACTTTCCTAAAAACTATTCCTAAAAAGCTCATGACTTTTTTATTGGTTTTTCCCTATCTCTATGCAAATTATTTCGTATTTGAGTGGGGCGACAATATGATTTTGCATCACTTTAAACCTCAAGAATATGGACATTTCGACCTACATTCCATTACGAACGCTACTCTTGCCTCTTGGATGAGTATTCTCTTAGCTTCTAAAACTGATTATTTTGCAGAAGGTATTCCTCATCTAGCAGTCAACAACTTTGGCCACCGAATGAATCGTCCGCTCTCTGAGCGCCTCGTCTGGATCACATCTGTTTCGATGTTTATCTCGTCCGTGGTGACAATGCTTGCAGGTGGAGCTGATCTTTTTCATGCCCAACAGATCACCCATCTTGCTTGGCCTATTTCAGCTGCTGGAATGGCCTATTATGTACTTGATCAATTTTTACTTTCTCCAAACTTAAAAGAGAACTTTAAAAAGACATTAAGAATTAAGTCTCAAGAAGAGTTCAAAAACCCTGTTGTTGATCTAGAACCTGTAGAAGCTAGCGAAAAACAAAACATTACTAAGAAAAAGACTCCTATTTACACCAAAAGAAGCCTGTGCATTACCCTTTTACAAAAAGGGACTCAGTGATAAAACTCTAGTCATTCCCGAAAGTGGAGAGATGGCCGAGTGGCTGAAGGCGCCCGCTTGGAAAGCGTGTTTATGGGAAACTGTAACGTGGGTTCGAATCCCACTCTCTCCGCCATAATCTCAAATTTAAAAATATTCTGCTAAAACAATTTTTGAGGGATTATTTTATGAAAACCAAATGTACTTGGACTGAAAAAATGAAATTCGAAGCACAGTCGCGCAACTTTAAAATTCAAATGGATGCAAAAGGTCCAATGGGAAGCGATTCCGCAATGACACCCAAGGAGCTCTTACTTCTTGCCGTAAGCGGCTGCACAGGAATGGACGTGGTGGCATTGCTCAAAAAATTTAAACAACCCTTTGAGGCTTTTTCTGTAGAAGCTGAAGGCGAGCTGACCGAAGGCACTCATCCTTCCATTTTCAAAGAAATCAATCTCACTTTTAAAATCACAGGAAATGTTGAGGCCGCAAAAGCCATCGAAGCCGTTCAGCTATCCCAAACAAAATATTGTGGTGTGAGCGCCATGGTCGCAGCAAGTGTTCCCATTCATTACACAATTGAAATAAATGAAAAAAAAGTAGGCTCTGGTCAGGCAAAATTCCCTTAATTGATTAAGATAATTTCTGAGGAGATTATCTATGTTTTATGCAAATGAAATCTTAGGCGGGCTACTCATCGGTCTTGGCTCTGCACTTCCCCTTATATTTGAAGGAAGAATTGCAGGAATCAGCGGCTACGCAGCCACAGCAACAAGACCTACAAACAAAGACGGAAAAACAGCTCTTGCCTTAGTTTTGGGAATTATTTTAGGTGGCTTTATTTGGAAAATTTTAGGACATGAAATTCCCCTTACGGAATCTCTTCAGCTCAGTACCTTTGTGTGGATAATTGCTGGAATACTCGTAGGATTTGGATCGAGGCTTGCAGGAGGTTGCACAAGTGGACATGGAGTCTGCGGACTTGGTCGAGCTTCACCTCGCTCTTTTGTGGCGGTCCTCATTTTTATGTCTGTTGCCATTCTCACGACACTCGTGATGAGGACAATCAAATGAACTATCTTCTCTATCTTATCTCTGGTTTAATTTTTTCAATGGGTCTCTGTCTTTCGGGAATGATTGACCCTATGAAAATCAAATCATTTCTCGCAATGGGTACCTCTGATTGGAACCCCGCTCTTATCTTTGTTTTGGGATCAGCAGTTCCCGTCTACGGACTGGCTTTTTTCTTTTTGAATAAAAGAAAAAAATCTCTAGATGGACAAAGCTTTAAACATCCTACTCCTCGACCTATCGACAAAAAATTAATCATTGGTTCAATTTTATTTGGCCTCGGTTGGGGAATCGCGGGACTTTGCCCAGGACCGGCACTAACTCTTCTTTCTGGATTTGATAAAAATATAATCGTTTTTCTGATCACCATGTTTTGTGGATTTGAAATTCAAAAAAGGTTTACATGAATGAAAAAATTTGAAGTTAAAAGTCTTTATGACGAAATCACAGCAACTGTTACTTATGTCGTATACGACAACACCACTCGTGACGCTGTCGTGATTGATACAGTTCTTGATTATGACCCGGCTTCTTCAAAAGTCTCTACCGAATGCCTCGATAAATTAGAAAAGTTTTTAAAAGAAGAAAACTTGAATGTGCATTACTGCCTCGAAACGCATGCTCATGCCGATCACCTGACAGGTGCTCAAGAATTAAAAAAACGCCTGCCGCATATCAAACTTGCTATTGGAGAAAACATCACTAAAGTTCAAAGTGTTTTTAAAAAAATCTACAATCTTCCCGAGAAGTTTATTCCCAACGGATCACAATTTGATTTGCTTTTAAAAGAAAACCAAATTCTAAAAGCAGGAAGTATCGAAATTAAAGTTTTATTTACTCCAGGACATACTCCTGCCTGTGCCTCTTACTTAATTGGGGATGCTGTCTTCACAGGAGATGCGATCTTTATGCCCGACACAGGAACCGGCCGTTGTGATTTTCCAGCAGGAAGCTCTGAATCACTCTATGAATCAATTGCAGAAAAGTTATTCAAACTCCCAGATTCTACACGCGTGTTCGTCGGTCACGACTATAAAGCCAATGGAACTCGAGAAGCTAAATGGGAAACAACCATTGGAGAAGAAAAAGCTCTCAACGTTCAGCTCAAAGCACAAACCAAGAAAGACGATTACGTTAAAGCTCGCAATTCTCGAGACGCAACACTTTCCGCACCCAGACTTCTGCTGCCAAGTATTCAAGTGAATATCGATGCAGGAAAACTTCCTGATCCTGAAAATAACGGTTCAAGTTATTTAAAAATCCCTATTCGAAAAAAATAGAGAAAGAAATATACATGGAATACACTCTACTTATCGCCATTGGAATTATGATAGGCATCTTTTCCGGTCTCCTAGGAATTGGGGGAGCTATCATTTTAATTCCCATTTTAGTTTATGGCTTTGGATACACTCAGGTTCAAGCCACTGGAACTTCACTTGTTGCCCTGCTTTTACCAGTGGGAGCCCTTGGAGTTTGGCAGTATTACAAAAGCGGGCTTATTCAAAACCAAAATATCAAGGTAGGTCTTATAGTCGCAGTTGGGATGTTTGCTGGAACTTTCATAGGAGCTCGTATTCTCCCCCTCATTCCTGCAGATGTTCTGAAAAAAGCTTTTGCGATTTTTCTAGTACTCGTTGCAATCAAAATGTGGCGCTCTTAAAAAACAAAAGAATGACTTAATATCTATTGAGCCGCAATTTCATCCGAGTTTCTTTTGATAGTTAACTCTTTATCTCTATTGGGTGGCAACTCTAATTGCGTGCCTTTATCTCTAGATATGGATTCAAACCCACTTGGCACTTTTCTGGGATGACCCACTGGGTTTCCTAAGTCACCTGTGAGAACAGAATCATGATCATAAATTCCAGTCGCAACAAATTCTACCAAAGCATCAATTTCGTCTTCGCTTAACTTGAGAGGAAAAATATCTGCCTGTTTTGAAAAAGCCAAATACTCAGGAGGAATAAGAGAATCTCGCTGATAAAGTGTATCAAAATATTTGTTAGTCACATCTAAGCGATTAATCATGCTTAAATCTGGAGATCCCTCTAGGTGATATTCTATAGCCTGCCTCAAACCCAACCTTGATCTCTTCTTGTAATCCATCTCAGCAGAACCTTGAGCACGTGCTGTTCCGTGATGGAAATAAGGGAAAGTTTCAATAACATTTCTGAGAGGGGCGATTCGAAATTTAAAACAATCCGCTTCATCTGTTGTTGCTTGAGCTCTACCAATATCAGGAGCGTAGCTACCACTCACAGTTTCTTCTTTATGACATCTCGGAATTTTTCCTCTTTGTTCTCTAAAAACTGAAAAAAATCCATTGTCAGAAAATACGAGCCTTGGTCGAGACAAACTACTTCGAGGATCACTCTTTACACCAAGTGCCGCAAATCCACTTCCTCCAAAAGTTGGCGGTGCGTGACATCCCGCACACCCAGCTCCTTTGTAAGTTTGCCCGTGCAAATCAAAAGTTTTTCCTGCTGAAGTTAAAAATATTCCCATTCCTTTGATTTGTTTTTCGGATAAAGAATTTTTTCCTTCAACGAATCGATCGTAAGGAGTATTTTTTGAAACTTGAGTTGCAAGATACGCAGCTAAAGCTCTACCAATTCCTAAATCAGTTACTCCTTTTCCAGGAGAAATTTCCTCAAACCTCTTTCGATACTCTTTAACTGAACTTATTTTTGCAACAGCAATCGCCAAACACTCATTTCGAGTTGGAATAGAAACGGATCCATTAGGACGTCTACTTGGAACACCTGAAACATATTCAGCAGGAGCATTAAAAAAACTTCTATTTTCACCTGATACTGGGTCATAAGAATTGCTATGCTGAATGAACACAGGCTTCTTAAAGAGCGGTCCACCTTTTACAAAAGGATTGATTTTTTCGTCTGCCGGCACTGGGTTAAAACCGCATAGTTCTTCTCCTGTATGAATGGGCAACAACGTTTGAAAGTTCATAATTCCAAACCGTCCATCTAGGAGCATTCCCGAATCAGCATTGGGATCTGTTCTATAGGCAACATTAATGGTGCTTGGAACATTTCGAAACATTAACTTATCACAAATAAAACCAAGACCATCATCACCGCAGCGACGATCATTTCCTAATTTACCTTCGGCAAAATGCTTACCAACATTATCAATCGTGGGACCGCCCACACCAGAGGCCCCGATGTTTAAAGGCATACCATCAGCAAAACCATGGTTCGTAAGATGGCAAGTTGCACAGCTAGAATCATTATTTCTTGATAAAATTGGATCGTTAAATAGCAATCTTCCAAGCTCAACCTCTTCTAGTGTTGGCTTATAACCCAAAGCTCTTTCATAATTGATAGACGGTAGTTTCATTAATTTATCCGAAAACTTAGTTCTAAATTCATCTGCTAAAATTTTTGTTTTTCTAAACTCTTGATATTTAAAAAGAGCAAAAACGATCAAAGAAAAACACAACAAAAAAAGGAAAGATTTAATTCTTAGAAGTTTTTTAAAAGTAAAGCTCATATTTTCTACCCCCTTACTAATTCGATACTTTTCTACCTGGCCCCAAAAGAATGCTTGTTCCCTGACGAGAATCCACGTTCAGGCTTCCAATTTGCGAAAAGTTTTTTACATCTAATGCTTGTGCTAGATAATCCGAAAGTTTCATACTCTTTGCAGAATCAAAATCAGTTGATTTAAAATTTGGAGTAATTCTTATGCAAGAACTCATCTCCATACCTGGTCTTCTTCCTAGAGAAGTTCCCAAGCATTTATCATGAACAACAAAGACACTCATCTTAACAGCTGGCGCATAAGGAAAAGGCTTGCTTGTTGAATCTTTCTTTACTTCTTCATTAAAACTCAACATAAAACCAGCGCCAAAGTTAGGGCTGATTTCTGCAGGAGGATTAAGCTCCAGAATTGTGATAGGCATTAAATTCGCATCGAGTTTTATCTGAAAAACCCCTAACCTCCAGGCTGACAAATTTCTAAATTCGACATCACGATCACTTACTGGTGCATTAATTCTAGCCAACTCTGTTTCAGGATTAGCACATCGAACAACCCAATCTTTATTTGACTGTACCAAAAAAGGTTTAGTCTTGAGTGATAAAAGATACAACATGCTCGATAAGGGAGCATTTATATCAATTTGACTTCCATTTGCTAAAGCCTTGGCTTCAGGAATACATCTTGATATCAAAATAGAAGAATTCCAAAAAAGAAGTGATCCTGTAGAAGTTTTTTCTATGTTTTCAACAAAAAGCTCAAAACTGCCTGCATTAAATGCGGTTATTGAAGTCAAATAACTTTGCGCATCCAACTTAAAAGGATTAGAAGGTTCAGCCTCAAGTTTTTTTTTGTATAACTCTTTATTAGCAGCTGAATTCCAATCAATTAAAGGCTCTGTTGTGAAAGAACTTAAAGCAGAAAATTTTCCACTCCATTGTTGAGATTCATATCTAAAACTATTTGTGGGGCTAAACTTACTGATCGTTAGAGCTTGCAAGGAACGACCAGCAGTTTTTTGTAAAAGTTTAGCTAATGAAGCAACACGAAGATCGAAATCAGACCTTAAACTTCTTTCAGTAACTCCAGACATTAAACTTGAGGCTCCGTAAGCTACGATGCCAGATATCAATACAACGATCATGAGCTCTAAAAGACTCAAGCCACTATTATGAAAAAACTTTTTATTTCTAATCAAGCAGGATACCCTTTTCTTTTGATTCATCAGAATCTAAAAGCCATAAAGCTTGAACAACAAAACTCTTCATTTCTGCTCTTGTGAGTTTAGCTCCAATTCCTTTACAAGCGTTTTCTTTAGAATCCAAAATAATTTTTCCATCGGAGCTAAAACATGCATAAGAAGAGTCAATAGAAGAAGTACTTTCAGATTTAGAGTCACCGGGAGGGGTGCTTTCAGTAGCTGAAGCATTCGAAGAAGCAGGAACCACATCCGCTCCACTTCTATAAATTTGCTTCAAAGTTGATTTAGCCAAAGAAGCTTGGAATTGTCCCATTTCTCCGCCAGAATAGACATTCCAAGACTCAGTACGTTTACTTCCATCGCCCGTTAAAGCAATCCACGCAAGACTAAGAGCTCCTTCTGGATCTGGAAATGAATAGTTGATGTGATTACCCTTAACTAAATGAAATACTTTTGCCCATTGCAAAGGAGTGACGGGAGGTAAAAACCAACCTCCGGCTTTTGAACAACTATCTGGACCTTCAGATTGTTTTGCACTTTTATCAGTTGTAACAAAAAATTTATAAGGAGCTGCTTTTTTTCTACAAATAAATGGATATTCAGCACTTTGCTCAGCCTTTACAGGAATCACTCCTTTATATCGAACGTGGTGAGAGATCAAAGCACCTGCACCTGCACCGACAGGAGCGGCAATATTCAAAACTTTTAAATCCTTATCATGTCGCAGAACTGAAATCTGACTGTCTTGATTGAAGAAAATTGAAAACTGATTTTCAATTTTATTTTCAGTCGCAGAAAGAGATTGAATCCAAGGAATTTCTGAATATGGGTTACCCATACTATCAACTCTTAACCCCACCCAAAAAGAATTTCTCATGACAGAAGTATGTTTTTCACCAAGCCATTCAGCTGCGTATTTTCTTTGCCTCTCGCTTTGAGGTGCTAAAAATATACCCTGAACAGCATTATTTACAATAGAAACACTTGTGCCAGGCATAGTATCTATCACAGCGCTTACCCCAGAGGCTTCTTTAGAATCGCTATAAGACTGACTAACTAGGCCCTTAATTTTTGTCTTATCAAAAGTTTCTTTCCCCATTTGATAACAGCGTGCTGAGGCACTTGACTGAGGCAGGGACTCATAACTGGTACCTGATGTTGAAACTTTTTTAGCTAAAGTAAACTTACCATATGCAAAACACATAAGAGGCAAGGAACTTGTACAACTTTGTCTTTGATAAGAGAAGACTCCATTTGCTGCATCTTCAACTTTTGCCGAAATACAATCACCTGTTCCCGAAGTATTGTAGTTGTTTAATTTCACAACAAGAGAATCAACATCTGATTCGCTTTTGATGGCACATTCCGGGATTGTTCCATCTAAAGGCTCATCTGGTTGAGCAATCACTCCACGTCCACCCTTCAATGGACCAAATGTTTTTAAGCCAAAGCGCTTACAATCTTTCATATAACAAACCGTACAACCCACTGGAGCAGAAGAACTTAACGTACCTGTATAAACTTTCTTAGGATCTTTTTCGTCTTTAAAATCAGGAAGCCTATAGTTCAACGTGGGATAGTAGACGGTATTGTCTAAGGTACAAATCTTTGAACAAACTTTTGTTTTATCATTATTTGCATAAAAATATAGTTCATGACTACCGCCCGTCACTCGTAATTCATTTGGAGAATTAACTCCATCAAACTTTAACTGAAGGTTTTCTCCAGAAACCTCTAACGATCCCTCCTCGGGATTTGAAAAAGTAAGCCAGGGAACAAAACGAATACTCGAATCTCTTGTGACAGTATTTGTTTTATCGTTATAAGTTAAAAAATAATTTGCTTCTATGTTACTAGCAAATTGCCTATTAGATGAGTCATCATTTGTGCAAGTAAAACGAGTTTCATTACAAGACATTTCAATATTGTCTTCAGGTTTAGTACGTACCAATCCACTATCAAAAGTACCAGCTTGTATCTGTCTTTTTTCCCAACTTCCCGTAAATGGTAACGTTTCCTTAAACACATAGGACGTATCATTAAAGATAGTTTTTCCTGTAGGATCCCCTTGTCCGGATCCTGAAGGAGCTAGTTTATACCAAGTGCTACCAATCTGCTTATCGCAACCTCCAGAATCTGCTCCCCAAACAAGCGACTCAGCTACCTCAGTTGTCGGAAGTACTGAACTATCTCCAGAATAAGTCGTGACCTTTGATAAGATTTTAAAAGCAACACGTTTGATATCTAAATTCATACTTTTTTGAGCTTCCGTTAAATCCTGAAACAAGAACCCCTTCTCCTTACCTTCTTCCAAGTATTGAGGAGTAATTTGAAGTGAACCCACAACTTTTTGATTTATAGTTACAACTTTTGTTTTGGGATCTGTAACATTTCCAAAATATGTTTTATGTATAAAACATTTATTAAAATCACTCGCTGCACCTACGCAAGTCGTTTCACCAGCCGCAGTATTAATAGACCAGTTACTGCTTTCAATTGCGGTTTTCCAAGCGGTAGCCAGAGCACCATCCGTTTTGGGAATATTCAAATAAATTCGAGACACACCACCAGAGCTTCCGGTTGTTCCCACAAAAGTACACAATCCTTGAGTATTTTTTCCTGTAGAATCTATTGTCGCTAAAAACATTTTTCTGCCTAACGATGCAAGCTCCCCAGCAAAAGAAGAAGAAGCACTTTTTACCTCTGCCTTTTTATTTATTTTAAGATACTGAGAAGTTAAAGAAACCGCGATAGCCCCACCACCAAGAACAATAGCTGCGCCTACCAATATCTCAACAATACTCTGACCCTTTAAGTTGTTTTTTTTTATTTTCATAATGATCAATCCCTTATCTATCTTATTTCTTTAATTTTTAATGGGTTGGAACATAGTTTACCGTCGTAAAAGTTGTTGTGTATTCCTTAACTAGTTGCTTAACGCTTCCGGATGCAGCAGGAATTGTATTTGTAGATTTATTTGGCTCCATAACCATAAAAGAGGTAAGCCTTGTTCCAGGAGTTAAGTCGTACTTCACATTCGCCATCGTCTGAAGATGTTGATTAAGCGTTGTAGATGAAGTTGTTGAAGAAGTTCCAGCGAGATCATCATCTGCTACCGTAGTGCTTACCTTTCTTTCGATCTCGATTATTTTTGGTTGAAAACACACAACGGTATCCGAAATCTGAAAGCGATCATTTGGCATGATAAAGTCCTTGCCTGAAAGCAAGTTCAACGATGTTCTCTCAGCTGCCTGCCCGGGGTTGAAGCTTGTAAAAGAAATATTTCTCTCATAAGAAGCTTTATAAATTGGACCCGGCCCCGTATTCACAAAAGTGAGAGCATAAGCTGATGTGCTTTTATCTGGAACCTCTTGCCTACCTCGACACTCTGGAAACGGATTTTCACCTATACTTGACGGACAACCAGAAGCGCAGGGAGAGGCAACCTGAACTTCTAACTTTGGAATAGCAAGCGGCCTTTTGATAGCTGCGAAGGTTTCAAAATAACCACCATCTTGGTCTGTGGCATTTCCTTTATAAGGTACCCGAACTCTCATTAGAACAAGAAATGCATCATTATCAACGGTCTTAACAGCTTCAGGAATTGTCCCAACAAAAGATTTCAATTCATCATTATTTTGCCAATTAACCAAATCAAAAGAAATTTGGACGTTTTTTCCAATTGGAAGTGCTTCATTTAAAGAAGCCTCCACAACTGCAAAATTATAAGTTAAAACCGTTGGATCAACTGCATCCGTGGCCTTTGACAATCCAAAATTAGATAAAGGAATTTGAGGAGTTAAGAAATCCCCAGCCCATATGCAATTCTGTTTTGTTGAGAAATCCTCTTCTTTGCAAAGAAGCAAACTATTTGAAACCAAATAACTTCCCAACATAGACGCTTTTTTTGCAAGAAGATCAAGCTTCCAATCGTTCGTCGTTCCCTGAACAAGATTTAGCTTGTCAGTGGCTTTTTGCATAAACATAAAACCACCGGCTACAATTGCGCCAACAGCCATCATTGCAACTAAAACAGCATTACCCTTGTTTGAACCAAAAACCTTATACATATTTCTACTATAACGATATTTTTTCTTTAGTTAATTGTTTCATCGACAATAAAATTCAACTGCGTCAAAATTTATTTAGTTTAAATCAAAGTTTAACGAAAAATTAAAATTTACTTAATAAATTAAGTTTTTCGTTAAATTTAAGACAAAAATACCCCTACACTTAAATCTCTCACAGACTCATAATAGAAATGTGAAGCTTAAAAATAAATTTTTTATTATTTTTATTGTTTTTTTTCACAAAGAACTTCTAGCAGGAACTTGCGATCCAGCAACTTTTAGCAACGACAACTCAAACCTTCTCAACAATGAATATAAAAATGAAATCAATCTTCAAAATAAACTCTTATCGCTTTTACGAGAAATGCGAGATATATCCAACGCAACCTTCTCTGATGAATCCGAAAAAGCTCCCCTAAAAGATTGCCTTAAAAAAAAAGAAACTCTTTTCCTTCATCTTTTCGAGAGAACAAATCAAAACATGCAGGACAAGCCCCTGTACTACGAAATTATGGGGGACTTTTTTTCACTTAAAAAACAAAATGACAAAGCTTTAAGTAGCTATGACCAAGCCCTATCGAAAAGTTCAAGAAATCTAGCTCTTCTTATAAAAGCGTATGAAAGCTATACCGCCACTCATGGAATAAATCTAAACAATATCGCTAATATCAACACACAATCTTATAAAATCAGATTAGTGCTTGAAGAAGCCTCGAGAAGAGCTCGTAAAATCTCTGAACACCCAGAAGCTCACAAAAAATACGCTTTAGAGCACCTCTATTACCAAGCGCTTATTGCTCAAAGCCTTTCTCAATTTGATAAAGAAACTTTACTTTGGGAAAAGATATTAACATTAAACCCTAAAGACTCCTTTGCTATCAGATGCCGACTGAAAGTTTTTTTTATTCAAAAAGACTCTCCCAATATTCAAAAAGAATTCAACAAACTTGTCAGGCACGGCTTTGATGATTCTAAAGACTGGGAGCAGACTTTAGGTTTTTTAGTAAACAATAATTATCATCAAGAATTTATAACTCTTTACAAAAAATCTCCTGACGAATTTAAACGTAAACATCCCGCTCTTAAAATATTTCTCACACGCTCCATGCTTGATCTTGGTCGTGTGCCAGAGGCAAAAGAGCTCCTCAAGGAGATAGACTTTAAAATTTCAGCTCCTTTTTCTAAAATTGATAGCCAGAACAAAGCCCGCATTAATGAATTAGATGCTGATGATTTCAAAAAACAAGATCGCTTGTCAGAGGCCTTAGACTTATATAAGAAAGCTCTCAGTTCTTCCCCCAACCCTCTCACAGTAAAAGAAAAGATCTCTCTTCTCATTTATGAATACAGAAAAAGCCTTAACTTTAAACCAGCAGAAGCCACCCAAAAGGACCTACAAGAAGTGACTGAGCTTCTGTACAAAAGTGCCTTTGAAACAGAACTTAAGAGCAGCCTTTTTGAGATATATTTGCATTCTTTAAACTTAACTCAAAATACTAAAACCCTTCAAAAAGCCTGCCTTCGCTTTGTCCAGCTTTACCCTAAAGAAAAAAACAAAATTTCCTATAAAGACAACTGCCTTAAATAAGCAGTATAATTATCCAAATGCAAAGCTCCCTCACGATTGGAAATTTTGATGGAGTCCACCTCGGTCATCAAGAACTCATTAAAAGAGTCCTTAATTTTTCTGCCAAAAACAAATGTGAACCTAAACTCATCACATTCGAACCACACCCTCGTGAGTTCTTGGGCATACGTCCAATCCCTTCTCGTATTTGCAGTCTCAAAGAAAAAAAAAGAAGAATTAATTTATTTGGCATTTCACAAATTGAGGTTCTTAATTTTGATGAAAAATTTTCGAACCAAGTTCCACTAGATTTTCTTGTTTGGCTTACAAAGACATATAATCCACGTCACATTGTTGTAGGTAAAAATTTTTACTTTGGTAAAAATAGAGGTGGTGACACAGGGCTACTCAAAAACTGGGGAGAAAAAGAAAACATTCTTATCGAAATAGTCGAGGCTCTAAAAATTAATGACGTAACCGTTTCAAGCTCTGAGGTTCGCCATCAAATCCAAGAAGGAAAGATACTTAAAGCTAACTTTCTTATGGGGATACCCCTACACTTTGATCTCGATGTGGTTTCAGGAGATCATCGAGGACGAACCATGGGAGTTCCCACTCTCAACTCTCCCCCCCCACAAGATATCAATTCTTCTTCTCGATTTTGCCTGCCTCCACACGGAGTTTATATCACTCGCGCTTATATAGATGGCCAGAACTATGCTTCTTTAACAAACTTTGGCATTCGCCCTACCTTTCATACAAGTGAAGAGGGCGAATTTTTCGAAACTCACCTTCTCAATTACCCTCACAAGGAATTGTCTTGTAAAAGCTTAAGTGTCGAGTTTTTAGACAGAATACGAGCCGAACTTAGGTTTTCATCTAAAGAAGAACTTCTTCAAAGAATTCAAGAAGATATCCGTATTGCTCGCGCTTTTCATAGCCTCAAATAAGCCTGGCTCAAAGCTTGCAACCTCCTAGATGTAAAGGTCCCATTTGGGGGGGATATGAAAAATTTTGGATTAATTTTATTAACATTAAACTTTTTAGTTTTAGGAGCTTGTAGCAAAGATCCTCAAACCTATACAACAAATCGAACAGATTTGTTCGTTGTAGATAACGAGGATGTTTACGCTCAAGCAAATCAAATCCTTCAAGCGGATTATGTTTTTGCAGTCGATGAGAGCGCTTCTATGGACTACAACTCTGGAGATCCAAACATCTACTCAAGTAAAAGAGCTGAGTTTATGGCAGGTCTCTCTACATTTACCTCTACATTAAGAAGTTCCAACATTGATTACCGAATTGGTTTTATTAGCGGAAACGTTCAACAAGAAAGAATAAACGACTTGTTAGGTCGCTCCTTTTATCAAAACATTTTAATTAATTCCCTAATGCCAGACTCAACAGAGAATGTCTTGATCAACAATCTTCAAAGCATTGGACAAACTTTAAATGCAAATACAAACGTCATGCTTGAAGCAACCAATCAAGTAATGACTCGACAAAGAACAAGTTTCCTCCGTGAGGGAGCTCAATTGATCTATCTTTTCGTTTCTGACACTGACGATGAAAGCATCAATCATATTAGCTCGAACGCTTCAACAAGCGACTACGCTTCTAAACTCATCGCTCAAAAAGGAAGCGCAGCAAACATTCCTGCATTCGTAAATGCGCGAGCAATCGTCACGGGAATGAACGCAAACTGTACTCCAAACGGAGCTTTTGGTGAATCCCCTGGATATCGCCTTGCAGAAACCGCTCAAAAAATTGAAAACATAAACAAAACAATTTCAGGGGTAGCTGCAAATGCAACGCTTGCTTCTGTCAGCCACTGTATTTTAAAAGCAAGCACCGAGTTCCCAGCTCTTTTAAATACACTTGCCAGAGATGTCAGCAAACCAACAAATCTCTTTAAACTTCAAGTGACAAATGTCGATCCTGATTCAATCAGAGTTTATGTTGATAAACATGATGGAAATGGCCTTGTTCTTCAAAGCACAAGCAGTTGGATTTATTTAGCAGGAACAAACGCGGTTAAGTTTGCTGCTCCCCCTGCTGCCTCTTCTACAATCAAACTTCTTTATAGTCAGTTCTATCAACTCAGCGCTGTTCCTACCGATGTAAACACACTTTCTGTAAGCCTCAATGGATCTCTTCTACAGTTAAGTAACACATACGGATGGAGCTACGATTCTTTAAATAACCGACTTTTGTTTAATGGATTTAACGTTCCAAACGGAACTCGCATACAAGTGAGTTACAAGTAAATGAAAAATATCGATAAGCTTGTCCATTCTCTCTACATGGCAAGCTCTTTAAGTTTAGCTTCTTTCTGCCTGATACAAAGTAATCGAGTGAGTCATGATCAGAAGGCTCGGGACTTAGCCACTAAAAGTATTCGTCTAGACGTGTCTCCAAAAATGCCTTTTTCAACGAGACCTTCACTGGACTTTCACCGCAAAAAAATCGGAGAGGAAAGCGACCAACACTTAGACAGTGCTAGCGCTTTAGGTATCTAAATGAAAATTCTTCGCTTATCAAAGCCTTCTAAAGGTAATCAAAGCAGGCACAAGCTTTGCTTTAATTCAGGTGCTATGAAAAAATTTATTAAGAAACATATTACATCATTTCCTGTTGTCACATTTGGAATTGCTCTCACAGCAACCGCATTGCTTTATGCACAGCTCAACAGCTTTAGCGGAACCCGTAATCTTTCAGAAAGTAAAGAATACGAAATATCCTTGAGTAGCATTCGATTAGATAGCGTAAGCCAAATTCACAATAAAGATAACGTTTTCTTGCGCTTAAAGTTCGACGAGAACAACGTTCTTGATATTGGTCGAGGCCAAAACTGGAACTTAAAACAAGGTCAGCAAATCCTTGTTGATCAAAAGATTGCAATCGAACCTCGATTCATTCAAAACGATGAAACTAAATTCACAGTTGAACTCATGCATGAGCAAAATGTTTGGAATGTTAGCAAAGCAGACATCGCTGTTTTGAGATGTAATACAATTGCAAAAGAATTGAGCGCCTATAACCGCTCTTTCCAATGTTTTGTTCCAGGAGAAAAGACACCTGTTCTCACTTATCGTTTAGCAGAAAAAGGTGTTCCTGTTCCCAATCAAGGCAGTAACCAAGTTGCTTCTTTCTAAATTCTAAAATAGTAGAAAAGTTAAAAAGGACCCCTGACCGGTTCAACCTCCCCATAGGTTGAGCCGGTTTTCTTTTTTAAGGACGATGATATGGTTCATTTCTTAAAATAGAAGCAGCTCTATAAAGCTGCTCAGAGGCCACAACCGTCGCAAGCTCATGAGGCAAAGTCAATGGACCAAACGACCAAAGTAAATCAGGTTTTAGTTTTGAAATATCTTCTTTAGAAAATCCGTTATCACTTCCAATAGCAATCATAAGATCTAATCCCGAACTCATTGCTCTCTGAAATCTTTCTGCTAATTGAACGGAATCGAGCTCCTTACCCAATGGATGACAAAGCCAAAGTTGCGTTCGTGGTCGTCTTTGCAAAGAACCCGCCACGACCTGAGTCAGAAAACCACGCTCTGTCAATCTTTTGTTGTATTCTTCAACTAGTGACAAGCATTCTTTGAAGTTAAAAAACTTTTTGTAGTTTTTATTATTTTGTCCCCAAAAACACTCAATAAAAATTTTCACTCTCTTTTTTTAGCATATTTCATGGGGAGAATTCAGAGAGATTTTTCTCGTGAAAATTTGATTTAAAAAATCAAAAGCCTCTAAGATCCATGGATCTTAGAGGCTTTTGTCTAAGTAATAACTACTTAGAAGTACGAACTACTTCTTCTTAGTAGCTTTCTTCTTAGTTGTTTTTTTCTTAGTAGCTTTTTTCTTAGTAGCTTTTTTCTTGGCTGCCATTTTGACTGCCCTCCTTTCTTTCTTTCTTAATCTAAATGTACGCGTGAGTAACGTTATGCGCAATAGCGAGCGTCATTTTTCTTTCAATCTTGATGCATTGAAGCGAAATTTTATTTTTCAAAAGAAAAATTTTGAATTTCACCAACAGTCAATAATTTTTGCGAAGAAGTTTTCAAATCACGGAGAATAATTTTCTTTTCTTTCCACTCTTCTTCACCAAAGAGAATCGCAAATCGAGCGCCACTTCGGTCAGCAGCTTTCAACTGAGCTTTGAAAGCAGAAACTTTTAAACTCATTGAAACCGAAAAGTTTTTTTCGCGAAGGATCTTAGAAATTTTTTGAGCTTCACTGATAAACATTTCATCAGAAAGTGTCACATAAAAGTCGCAGCTCGCTTTTGCAGTTGGAAGAAGCGCATTTTCCGCTAGAAAATCCATCAAAACAACATCACCCAAGCCAAAACCAATTCCGGAAACTTGGGTTTTTCCAAACAAACCAATCAAGTTATCGTATCTTCCACCGCCAAAAAGAGCGCGTCGATTTGAAAGAGAGCGATCAAAACCTTCAAAAACAATTCCCGTGTAGTAATCCAAGCCCCTCATAATGACCGGATCATATTCAAAAAGATTTTTATCTTCTAATCGTTCCAAAATCTGAACAACCTCAGAGATGGGAGATTCGGGATATTTATTAAACATCGCCTGAAGACCTAAACTTAAATACTCATCAAAAAGTTTTCGGCCGTCTTTTGTAAGCTCAAGGTCTAAAAGAGCTTTTTCAAAATCTTCAGAAGACATTTTTTCTTTGGCATCCAAAATTTTTGAAAAACGCTGGGCTTTTTCTGCGTTTAACTTTAAAACTTCAGTGAGATAAAAGTTCACCCAGCCTCTGTGATTCAATCGAATCTTGACTTTGTCTTTGCACTGAAATTGCTCAAAAAGCTCAGTAACAAAAGAAAGAATCTCAATATCGGCTAAACGATTTTCTCCACCTAAAATATCCACGTTGAATTGCCAATGCTCTCGAAGTCGACCTTTTTGAGGACGCTCGTAACGATAAAGATTGGGAATGCTAAACCAACGAAGGGGAAAGCTTAGCTCCCCTACTTTTGCAGCAACCATTCTCGCAAGCGTAGGAGTCATCTCAGGCCGAATCGCAACTTTTCGGCCTCCTCTATCCTCAAAACTATAAAGCTGTTGGCTGACAAGCTCTTCACCCGACTTAGCGGCATAGAGGTCAAAAGGCTCCAACAAGGGTCCATCGTATTCTTGAAAAGCAAATTGGCGTGCGACTTCCTGTAATTTTGCAAAAATCTGGCGTCTAACCGACATTTCTTCGGGGTAAAAATCACGCGTTCCTTTGTAGGGCTGAGTTGCGACGAACATTTGCCTCTCAGTCTACTGTAAGATTCGCCCCTCCTGCAACGATTTGTCCCCAAGTCCTGCAAGTCTTAGTGGAAGCCAAAGATTTTTAGCGCTATGACTATTTGCCTATGTATCGGTCCGTTAATTGTGGCGATTTAAGAGAAAATCACATCCATCAAGAAGTCACTCTTTGTGGCTGGGTGCAAACCTTGCGAGATCACGGAGGCTTAGCTTTTTTGGATTTACGAGATCGCTCGGGTATTTGCCAAGTTTTTTTGCCTGATGAAGTTTCTAACGTCAAACTTCGCAACGAAAGTGTTGTCCAAATTGTCGGCGAGGTCATGAAGCGCCCCGAGGGAATGAGCAATTCAAAGATTGCGACAGGTGCCATTGAAGTTAAAGCCAAAAAAGTAGAAGTTCTCTCACTTGCCGAAGCCCTCCCCTTTAATATTGAAGAAAAAAATGAAGGAGTAAACGAAAACACGCGCCTTAAGTATCGTTACCTGGATCTTAGACGCCCCGAACTCAAACGAATTCTTGAAGTTCGTCACCGAGTTCTTCAACTCACTCGTAAGTTTTTTACAGACAACAAATTTTGGGAAATTGAAACGCCCTTTCTTTATAAGAGCACTCCCGAAGGAGCTCGAGATTACCTAGTTCCCTCCCGCGTTCATCCCGGAAATTTCTACGCTCTTCCTCAATCCCCTCAAACACTTAAGCAGCTTTTGATGGTTTCAGGCTTTGAAAGATACTTTCAAGTTGTTCGCTGCTTTCGTGACGAAGATCTTCGAGCGGATCGCCAGCCTGAATTTACTCAAATCGACTTAGAAGCCAGTTTTCTTTCTCCCGATGAATTCATGGGAATTCTAGAAAAATTTGTGGCTCTTCTATGGAAAGAAATCTTAGGAGTTGAAATCAAAACTCCCTTTCCAAGACTCGCTTACAAAGAAGCGATGGAATCTTATGGATCCGATAAACCCGACATGCGCTTTGGATTAAAACTTCACGATGTGGGAACTCACTTTAAAGGCTCAAGTTTTAAAGTTTTTAGCAGTGTAATTGAAAATGGCGGAAAAGTTGTGGCACTTGCGGTGAAAAAATCCGAAGTGGGCGAAGTTCCTGCGTGGTCTCGCAAAGATATGGATAATTTCAATACGGCCGTCACCCCTTATGGATTGAAGGGTGTTGCTTGGGTAAAAGTGGAAGAAGCGGGATGGAATTCGCAAATTGCAAAATTTTTTACTCCTGAACAACAAAAACAAGTGAGCTCTGCACTGGGCGCTTCTAACGGCGACTATATTTTCTTTGCAGCCGAAGCATCTCCTCGTGTGTATGAGGCTATGGGGAACTTGCGCCTCATGGTGGCTCGTGAATTAAAATTGATTGGCGAAGGACTCAGCCAAAGCTGGCCTTTCACTTGGATTACCAATTTTCCTCTTTTTGAGTTTGATGCTCAAAACGGAAGATTAGCTGCGGCTCACCACCCCTTCACTCGTCCACTTGATGAAGATTTAGAAAAATTAAAATCAAACGACATTGATACATTAAGAAGCATCCGCGCTCTTGCTTACGATCTTGCACTCAACGGATCTGAAGTTGCAGGAGGAAGCTTTCGGATTTTCAATAGCGATGTTCAAAAATCTATGTTCAAAGCTTTGGGTTTTAAGGATGAAGAAATCAAAGAAAAGTTTGGGTTTTTCGTTGAAGCTCTTCAATACGGAACACCTCCCCATGGGGGAGTCGCCTTTGGACTTGATCGCTTGGTCATGATGCTAGCGGGAACCAACAATATTCGAGATGTGATCGCCTTCCCCAAGACAGCTTCTGCTTCTTGCTTGATGAGCGAATGCCCCTCTCGCGTGAGCCCCGATCAGCTGGCTGAATTACAGTTACAAATTCTCAAAAAATAAGCTTTTTATAAAAGCCAAAAATGAGCTTCTATACCCCCATTTCATAGGCATTTTAAATTCAATTTGATCGCTCAAATGCCTCTATAGGGCCACATGAGGGTTTTTTCAGATTTTTAATATTTGGTCTATTTTTTGCTAAAATTTTTGGATGAAAACAAAATTTTCGTTTACCTCAAGTATAATTGTCCTTTTTGTTTCGGTACTCACAAGTTGTGGAAATAATAGCAGCGGTAGCAATACAAGTTTTGCATCAGACGCAGGATTAAACAATGAAAAGATCACAACTTTAGATAAGACAAGCAAAAGCAATCAAAATGAAAATCAAGATAATTCCACTAATAACACTGACGATAAATCCGGCGATACGAATATCGATAATTGCGAAATGAGCGAAAAAAATAAAATGTTTGTAGATAAAGCTTTTGATGATTTTAAAAGCCTTAAACAAGACCCTTTTATTAGACAAGAAATTACATTTACTAACTTTGATGGATCAAAAAAAACAATCGATACTCAGGAAGAATTGAAAAATAAAAGATTGGCGATTCTGGATTCACTTATTCCAATAGTAAAGAAAAATCCCGCTTGCGCAAAAATTATTTTATTAGGATTTGAAGTTATCCTTGCTGATGAAAGAAATCTTGAACCACTCACTATCAGAGGCATTAACCTTAATAGAAGAATTGATTATCATAGATCTTTAGGGCGAAAATTATTTGATATGGAAGTATTGGCTATATCACTAATACACAAACTTCCAATAATCGACTTCGAAGAACAAGGACTTGTCCGCTACGAATATAAAGCTGGCAAAAAAGACATCATGCATATAGAGGCCAATGAAATCAAACCTTTTTACGATGGTTCTTCACCCCTTTACTACAAAGGAGAGATATTAGGATTAGCAACTAAAGAAAAAATAAAAATGAATGCTCTTCAAAAGCTATTAGTTTTTGATTTAAAAGAAGAACTTGGTACTGATGGGAAATACTACCAAAGTTTTGTTATAAGACCTAAGTCAGCTGTCCCAGATTACATAGCTCTAGCCAAAGAAAAGGTTCAACATCAAGAAAAGAATAAAATAGATCAAAAAAATACTTCTATCAGTATAGATTATCTCTACAAAGCCTACGTTAACGCCGAATGGAAAGATATTGAAATCACTGAGCTATACATTGGTATCGATGACACAATATTTAAAGGTGTAAAGCTATTAGTGAATGACTCTGTAGAGTTTAAATTTGAAACAAACACAAATAAACCTTTAAAAGATATTATATCTCTTGTTTTTAAAACTATCGTTAAAGGATTTTCCCCTGAAGACGTTGTCGCTTATAAAGAAAATCAAACATGGAAAAACCAATCACACAGCATCCGTCACCTTGTAAGCGGTAAAGTATTCGTCCGTGCAGCTGCTGAAAGAGATGAACATTAATCAAATAATGTGTGTGTCCTCACATTAACTTTAGCTTTTACGAGCGGATCAAGACATTAGAAACGTCTTGATCCGCTGTTTTTATGCTTTGTATTTACTCTTTTAAAAAAGCCAAAAATGAGCTTCTATACGCCCATTTCATAGGCATTTTAAATTCAATTTGATCGCTCTAATGCCCCTATAGGGCCACATGGGAGCTTTTTCAGATTTCCAATCATTGGCCTACCCCTTGCAACACTATCTATATGAAAACAAAAATCGTATTTGCCCTCAGTACAATCGCTCTTCTTTCAGGACTCACAAGCTGTGGGAGAAGCAACAACAATAATAACAATCTTAGAAACAATTCAACAAATGCTTACTACCAACAGTGTATGAATGACCCTAATTGCTACAATCAACTTTTCACAAATCAGTTTGGTCCAAACAGCAATGGATATTTCTCTGGTTACCAAAATTTTGGTGGGTACAACTGCCAAACTTATACAATTCCTTCCTACGGTTACGGTGGCTACGGAACGCAACAATTCGCTGTCGCTCCTCCAGGTGCTTTTCTTCCTCAGTACGGAATCAATGGAACAGGTGGAAGCTTCAGCATAGGTGCAAACTTCGGTTGGAACTAAGAACTAAATAAATTTAACAGATAAAATTTAACAAACAAAATACGAGCGGATCAGGACATACAAAAGGTCTTGATTCGCTCGAGTCCTTTTTTGATCTCTTCTTCGCTCATCGCAAATGAAATCCTAAAACTATTCGGAGCTCCAAAAGCAGATCCCGCAACGGTCACCACTTGTTGTTGTTCAAGCAACTTCTGAACAAAATCCTTATCGTCTTTTAAATTCTTGCGAGCAATCACTCCGCTCACATCAACCAAAATATAAAAAGCTCCTTCAGGCTCAAGAGTTTTCACTCCCTCAATACCCGACAAACCTTCCATGATAATTTTCTTTCGATTACTAAATGCTTTCACAACGGGACCCAATATCGAATCCACTTTATCCATCGCTCGAGCTGCTGCGACCTGTGCAAAACCCGGCATACACGTAAGAACCTGACTTTGCAGATCAGTCAGGTATTCAATGTTTTTAGGATGACTTGCAACCCAGCCTAAACGCCAGCCTGTCATTCCAAAAGTTTTTGAAAAAGCATTCACGCTCAAAACCCATTCACTTTGAGCTTCTGTCACAAGTGACAAAGCAGAAACGTGTTTAGTCTTTCCAAAAGTGAGTCGCTCATAAAGCTCATCAAAAATCAGAACAACTTTTTTCTTTTCACACCAGGAGATGATTTCTTTGAGTAATTTTTCTTCGATCATGAGCCCGGTGGGGTTTCCAGGTGAAGCCATGATCAGAGCCTTTGTTCTAGGCGTCCAAGCTTTTTCAAGAATATCAACATTCGGAAAATAACGATCTTCCAAACGAGTTTGAAGAGTTACGGGCTTTGCAGAAAGTGCTTTTACAATTCCTGGATAACTCACCCAATAAGGAGCAGGAATTAAAACTTCATCACCGGCATCGCAAATCGCAGATAAAGCTAGATGAATTCCTTGCTTCGCACCCGCAACAACCAAAAAATGTTGAGGAGCAGCCCACGAAACATTCAAACGATTTTTATAATCTTTCGCCAGCGCATCCCTTAGAACAGGAACACCTTGAGTCGATACATAGCGCGTATTTCCCTCAAGCATTTCCTTATGAGCTTCTTCAATCACTTCACGAGGTGTAGGAAAATCAGATTCCCCTGCGGCAAAAGACACAACATCCATACCCTGGGCTTTCATTTGTCTTACTTTTTCAAGCATGGCGAGGGTTGAACTACCGGCAACTCTTTGAGGAATCATTTTTTCTTACCTTTCACTTTAGTCTTAGATTTATTTTTAGACTTATTTTTTGAATTTAAAAATTCTGCAACAACGCCTGGGACAAATTGACTGACGTCTCCACCGAGGCCGTAAATTTCTCGCACCAAAGTACTGCTTACAAAAGTAGATTCTTTTGTAGAAGGGATTAAAATTGTTGTCATCCCCCGGGATAAAATTTCATTGGCAACAGACATCGGAAGCTCATGCTCAAGATCTTTTCCACTTCGAACACCACGAACAAGATAATCAACTTTTAACTTTTGGCTTAATTTTGCGACTAATTCACTAGATGACAAAACTTCACATTTATTTTGAAGACCTTCTTTTGAAATTAGTTTCTTTAAAACTTCTTCGCGCTCCAAAACAGAGAGCAAAGGATTTTTTACAGAATTAAGCGCAAGAACAATATAAAACTTTTCAAAAAGAGGATGAGCTCTTTGAATAATTTCCCAATGACCCAAAGTTGGTGGATCGAAGGTACCTGCGAATATGGCCTTCACGGCTAGCATCCTAAGCTTTGCGCTCTAAAAAAACAACTTTCGAATCACCATGGATTTTATCTTTAAGAAGCTTCCAATTTTCAAGATCTAGACTTTCCTTAGGCGACATTTCAGCAACTAAAATGCAACGATCACTCCAGAGCGAAAACGTCTCAAGGGCTCGAAAAGCTTTGAGAATCCAACCTTTATTGTAAGGAGGATCACAAAAAACAAGATCAAAAGGCAAGTGCGACTCCAGAGAGAGCAGCAATTTGCCCCATTTTTTGGGGTCTGCCTCGCGAAGAACCCTCGTCGAACGATCTTGAGCTAGAGCCTGTAAGTTTTGTTCCAAAACCTTACATGTTTGAGGAGACGACTCCACAAAAACAGCTTTTTCTGCACCCCGAGAAAGCGCTTCTATCCCTAAAGCTCCTGTGCCCGCAAAAAGATCAAGAACAGATCGAGGCTCCAATCCCATTGCATTTTGAAGGGTATTAAAAATAGATTCTCGCAAAAAAGCAGAAGTGGGACGGGTTTCGCTTCCCTTGGGACTTTTCAACGGATGCCCTTTCCACTCTCCACCAGAAATTCTAATCATTCTTTTAAATTAAAGCGATCACTCTTCTTTGTCTAAGTAAACTTGGTGTAAGATTGCTTCTATGCCCACATTTTTTGATAAGCCTCATGACAAAGGTTACATCAAATCCTTTGATGGGCTCAAAATTTACTGGGAACATCATGGAGCGACGTTTTCTAAACAACGCACTCCTATCCTTTTTTGCTATGGCTTAGCATGCAGCAAACATCAGTGGCGAAGCTTGGCTGAAATGTTTGTCAAAGAACATCCCCTTATCTTTTTTGATTACCGCGGACATCATCGAAGTGAAGCGCTAAACGACCATGAAAAAACGCGAATAAATCAACTTGCAAAAGATGCGAGCCAAATTCTTGAAGAGCTTTCTATCAAAGAAGCCCATGTTTTTGGACACAGTATGGGATGCAACGTTGCACTTGAGTTGGCTTTTAATTTTCCAGAAAAAATAAAGTCACTTGTTCTCATTGCGGGTTCAGCCGAAAGTCCTTTCAAAAGAATATTGGGTTTAAAATTTCTAGATTCCATCATGCCCACTCTTTTAGGAACGTTTCCCGAAAAAAAAGATCAGTTCAGAACTGTTTGGTCTTGGGTTCTTAAAAATCGTCCTCTTCTAAAGCTTCTGGTTTTAGCAACAGGATTTAATCGTAAAGCTGTCGAGGGGCAAGACATCGAAACCTATCTAGATTCTGTAGCAAATGTTTCCCCCAATGCTTTCTTTGAATTGCTTCACGACTTATCACTCGGAAATTCTGAGAGTCTCTTACGTCGAATTCAAAGCCCTGCACTTGTTGTTTCGGGAGCGAACGATCAAGTGACTCCTCCCGATGTTCAACAAAGATTGGCGCAAAGCATGCCGAATGCAGAATACTTTTCAATTCCCCTAGGCAGTCACAACGTTCAACTGGAATTTGCCGATTACTTAAATCGTAAAATAAGGGAATTTTGGTCGCAAAGAATCTCAAAGCCCACTATAAAGAGAGTGCGTGAAAAGAAGTCTGAGCGGAATTAAACCCACGAGTGGGCTTCCCCATCTTGGAAACTATTTGGGCATGATCAAGCCCGCACTTGAATTACAAAAAACTCACGAAGCTTTTTATTTCATTGCGGATTACCATGCTCTTACTAGCATTAGAGATCCCAAAAAACTAAAAGCCGATACTTTTCAAATGGCGGCCGCCTTTTTAGCGTTTGGATTTGATTCCACAAAAGGAGCTCTCTTTAGGCAATCCGATATTCCCGAAATCACAGAACTCTCTTGGATCCTAAGCTGCCTTGCAAGCTACGGAGACCTGACTCGCGCTCACGCTTATAAAGCCGCAAAAGATGAAGGTCGCGAAGGAGAAATGAACTTAGGAACTTTCTCCTATCCTGTTTTGATGAGCGCCGATATCTTGCTCTATGATTCTGATGTTGTTCCCGTGGGACAAGATCAACTTCAGCACATTGAAATGACCCGTCAGCTCGCTCAAAGATTTAATCATTACTATGGCGAGGTTCTTAAAAAACCAGAAGCCCTTGTACAAAAAGACATGGCCACTGTTCCTGGTATTGACGGGGTCAACAAGATGAGCAAAAGCTATGGTAATTTTATTGAGCCTCTTGCCAGTGAAAAAACACTTAAAACTCAAGTCATGGCAATTGTCACAGATAGCTTAGGATTAGATGACAAAAAGAATCCCGACGAGTCAGCGATTGTGAAATTTTATAAATTCTTTGCAAGCCCGTCTGAGCTTTCTGAAATGGAAAGTAAATTTCGTGCCGGTGGCTATGGCTATGGTCATGCAAAGATTGCTTTACTCGATAAAATCAAAGAATATTTTGATCCCATGAGAAAACGCTTTGATGCCCTTATGAAAAATCCAGAAGAAGTCGAAAATGTTCTCAAAGAGGGTAAACAAAAAGCCCAAGCTCAAGCGACAATTGTGCTTGAGAAAGTTAGAAAGGCTTGTGGTTTAAAATAAGAATTTGTCCTAAGCAAGGGAGAGGATAATGAAAAAACGAAAACTAACTTTTGCATCCTTTATCTCAAGTGGATTGGGATTGGGGTTTTTGCCCGGAGCACCTGGCACATGGGGATCTCTTTTGGGAATTCCCTTGGGACTTTGGTTTTTACAATTTCCTATTTACCTCAGTGTCTTATTTTGTTTTCTTCTTGCTCTTTTCATGAGTCCTCTTGTTAAAAAAGCAACGATTGATCTCAAACATGAAGACGCATCAGAAATTGTCATCGATGAAGTAATTGGCCAAGCTCTTGCTATTCAAAGCCTCAAGCGACTTTCGCTTGCGGGACCACAAACGCTTCCCCTTTCCTACATAATATGGGCTTTTATTTTGTTTAGAATTTTTGATATCTTTAAGCCCTTTCCTGCCAACTTGTTGGACCGACAAAAATCTTTACTTGGACTTTTTGGAGATGACATTGTTGCAGGACTTTATGCCGCTATTATCATCAAAGGATTGATCAAAATCTTCCCTGCCATTTGAAGATTGAAAGTTAAATCGTAAAAGTGCAGAATAAATAAATGTTCAGCACTCGCGATCTCCTCAAAGCACGAAAGTTTACCCGTGCCGATGCTTTTGTGATAGTTGTGCTGGCGGCTATAATTTTAGCAGTTGTTACGACTGCGCAAAGATGGACTCACCATTATCAACAAGAAGTGAGTATTGACCTTAGAACAACCGCATTAGTTGGATACGCTGCCCTCTCTTTTATTCGAGCAATCATTGCTTACTTAATTTCACTCTCACTTGCTCTTCTTTTTGGTTGGCTTGCGGCTCGCTCTGTTTTTTGGGAGCAAATCATTCTACCCTTTTTAGACATAGGACAATCCGTTCCTGTTTTAGGATTTTTACCAGGACTTGTTTTAGGTTTGATTAGTATTTTTCCCACTTACAATATCGGATTAGAAATTGCGTGTATTTTGCTCATTGTTACAAGCCAAATTTGGAACATTGCCTTTGCTTTTTATGCTTCACTCAAAAGTATCCCTCAAGAATTTTATGAAGTCGCAAAAATCTCTCACCTTAATCGTTTATCTCGTTTTTTAAAAATTGACCTCCCCTTTTCAGCAACTCCTCTTGCTTGGAATAGTCTTGTTTCGATCGCAGGAGGATGGTTTTTCCTAACTGTTTGTGAGTCTTTTCAACTCAACGGACAAAACTTTCGTATTCCTGGACTTGGATCATACATGTCAGAGGCTCTTAACCAAGGAAATCAAAAAGCTATCTGGATGGGCATTGCTGCGATGATGATTCTCATTATCTTGATTGATTTTATTATTTGGAGACCTATTATTTCTTGGTCACAAAAATTTAGAGTAGACGATCAATCCATAAGCGACCTCGACGTTCCCTTTGTCTCCTTGCTGTATCGCCAATCTAAGATTGCCGAGTATTTTTCATCTCGCTTAAGAAACTTAAAGTCTAAATTTCGTCGTTACGCAAAACCTGAAGAAGAAAAAGTAACAAGCGAGATCTTACAAGCTCAGACTTTGCCATTAGAAAAAAAATTCAAAGCCAGCAAGATTCTCCTCCAAGCAAGAAAAACACTCTTTTTTATCGTTGTTTTTGTTTTATCTTTTTGGACTTTTGGTAAACTTTATCGTCTTGTTGAACCTCTTACTTGGAGTGAATGGGGGCTTATTGGATATTCTTGTTTTCTAACCTTTTGTCGTATTTTTGCAGCTCTTATTCTTTCTACAATCTGGGCTCTACCTGTTGGGATATTTATTGGACTTTCTCCCAAACTTACTCGAATCTTCCAGCCTATTATTCAAATCATTGCCTCTTTCCCATCGCCGATGATTTTTCCCTTGGTTTTCTTATTGTTCTACAAAATGAACATTCACTTGGGAATTTCATCTATATTCATTCTTGTTGTGGGAAGCCAATGGTACATTCTCTTCAACGTCCTTGCAGGAAGTAGCCAAATATCGCAGCAGCACAAGGATAGCTTCCACCTTATGCAACTTGATTGGAAAGAACATTGGAAGACACTCTATCTGCCCTCTATTTTTCCTTACCTAGTCACGGGATGGATCACGGCTGCAGGAGGAGCCTGGAATGCAAGTATTATTGCTGAATATCTAGAATATGGTGGCAAAACTTATACATGCACCGGAATTGGCTCAGTGATAACCATGGCCACGGGGAGCGGAAACTTTCCTCTTTTATCTGCGGCTCTTATGGTGATGGTGGGAGTTGTGGTTTTATTAAATCGAAGTGTGTGGAAATTTTTATTCCATTATGCAGAAACAAGATTTAAGGTTGAGGTGTAGGGTGTATGGAAAAAATTCTTGAACTCAAAGGAGTTCACCATTCTTACTTATTGAGTTCTGGTCAAAAAATTCGCGCGCTTCAAAACATCGACCTCTCGCTTGTTCCTGACGAAATCCTTGTTCTACTGGGCCCTTCGGGATCTGGAAAATCAACTTGCCTTAGAATTTTGGCAGGCCTCATTCAACCTACACAAGGAAACGTGCTTTTGCATGGTCGACCTCTCGACACAACAAACCCCGAAGTTTCGATTGTCTTTCAAAACAACGCGCTTCTTCCTTGGCTAAGCGTTTCTGAAAATATCGCTCTAGGAATTCGATCATTGGGGCTTTCTGAGGTAGACGTTGCCGAACGAATCAAAAAAGTTATCGACCTCGTGGGATTAGAAGGATTCGAAGAAGCCTATCCTCGAGAGCTCTCTGGAGGGATGAAGCAACGAGTGGGACTGGCTCGTGCTCTTGCAATGGAAAGATCTGTTCTTTGCTTGGATGAAGCTTTTAGTGCACTGGATGTTTTAACGGCAGAAGGACTACGAAGAGAACTACTCAAGCTTTGGTTGAGTAAAAAAACCAAGCTCCAAAGTATCATTCTTGTCACTCACAATGTTCAAGAAGCCGTTTCACTTGGAAGCAGAATTCTAGTACTCGCAACAAACCCAGGAACGTTTAAGCTATCCATCAAGAACGATCTTCCTTATCCCCGCGATGAAAAATCTGCAGCCTTCAAAGCTGTGGTTGATGATATTCACGATGTTCTAACAGAAACAATTATTCCTGACACTCCGGAGTGGACACCTCCTACGCTTGTACAATCTACGATTGAATCAATTCCCGCGGTTCAAGTGAACGAGGCTATTAGTTTGATGGAATTAATCGCTGAGCAAGGTGGTCGCGTAAAAGGTTTTGATTTGGCTTCACGCTTGAGTTGCGATTACTTACACGTTTTACTAATGGCTAAAGCGACTGAACTTTTTGATCTTGTAGATACTCCCCGAAACGATATTTTACTCACTGATCTTGGTAGAAGATTTATCAAAGGCGATATTAATGATCGCAAAAAGATGCTGAATGCTCAAATGCGAACTCTAAGAATTGTTCAGCTCTTAAAAGATAAAATCGAATCTTCCAACGAGAAAAAACTTCTTTGGAAAGATGCTCTTCCCTGGATGCAAGAACTTCTGCCGAACGAAAAAAACGAAGAAGTGCTTGATACTCTTATCCAATGGGGTCGTTATTCAGAAGTTTTTGGATATAATGACGACACAGGAGAGATCTACCTTGACCAATGGATTTAGCGAAATAAACAAAGAAAAAACAATTTTTTTTGATAGCTACTGTATTCTTTGTAATCGCTTTTTAAATTGGGTGATCAAGAATGATCCTGAAAAAAAAATCTATATTTGCCCCATCGATTCAATCCTTACTCAAAAACTAAAAAAACATTTTCCTGAATTAAAAAATATAGATTCTGTTTTGTATTTTGACGGAAAAGAGGCTTTTTCAAAAGGAAAAGCTGTTAGAAAAATTGTTCAAGACCTTCAAGTCTCAGAAAACTTAAAAATCGCTGCAGACATTATTCCATCTCCACTACTGAGCTTTGGCTACGATCTCGTCGCCGCTAACCGCTACAAAATTTTTGGAAAATACGATGTTTGCCCTCCTCTTCCTAAAGAGTGGCGAGAGCGAATGAAGATTTAACTGACTACTGCTTATCAGAACTGACAACACAAACAGCATCAATTCCGCCGCGCGTATTATAAGTTGTCTTTATACTTAAATAATAAGGCTCAAGAACTTTGAATAGATCTTGATATATTCGAGCCGTCACAGCTTCCTGGTAAATTCCCACATTGCGGTAGCTCAAGAAATAATACTTCAAGCTCTTAAGCTCTACACAAGAATCCTTAGGCACGTAGATCATTTCGATAGTTGCAATGTCTGGCAAACCAGAAAACGGACATACAGCAGAAAATTCTTTTGTTGTATAAGTAATGTTTTGCCGAGGACCCTCATAGGGGAATTTCTCTAAAACCAAAGAATCAATTTTTTCGGGACCTTCAAATGCTAACTTTTTTCCTTCGGCTACAGCCATGACAAAAACTCCTTATATCCTTTTTCTCTCAGTCCACAAGCAGGGCACGTTCCACATCCATAACCCCATTCGTGCTTTACTGATCTCTCACCCATGTAACATGTGTGTGTCTCTTCTAAAACTAAATCCAAAGCACCTAATTCTTGCGCTAACTGAAATGTTTTAGCCTTTGATAAATTCATCAGCGGTGTGTGAATTTTTACCGCAGAATCTGTCGCAAGTGAAAGAGTCTGAGCCTGTGAATCAATGAAACTCTGCCGACAATCGGGATAACCACTATAATCCACTTGGCAGGCCCCAAAGACATAATCTTCAATTCCACGAGCCAAGCCCCAAGAAGTCGCCACTGTTAAAAACAATGCATTTCTTCCAATTACAAAAGTAGAGGGAAGATTTTTGAATCCACCTTCTAAGGAAATTTCATTTTGAGAAGTTAAAGCATTGGGAGAAAGTTCTTTTAAAAAAGACAAATCCACTTCTTGATAAGCAACATTTAATTTCTTTGCGATTTTCTCTGCACATTGCTGCTCAATAGAATGCCTTTGTCCGTAGTGAAAATTAAGTGTTTCAACCTTATCAAAGTTACGAAGTGCCCAGAGCAAACACGTTGTAGAATCCTGCCCACCCGAAAAAATAACCAAAGCGTGAGATTTTTTCATAACGTCACTCATTCAACTTAAACTCAACTAAGTTTTTCCTCATAAACAACGGTCATGTTGAGTGTGGGTCGAAAAAGAGTCAGCCGGCAAAGCTGAGGCAAAGCGCCTTTTAACTTAGGCCACAAAAAACGACACATATTTTCCATTGTGGGTGAGTCACCCTTAAGCCAATCATTCACAGATGTGTGATCGTATTCAGAAAGAACAGCTTCGACTTTATTTTTGAGAACATCATAATCCATCACCACAGCAACATCTTCTTCACTTCGAAGAGTGACAATCACGTTATAGGAATGCCCGTGAACCCTTCTGTTGGGATGCCCCTCAGGAAAATCGGGCATAAAATGCGCAACTTCCAAATGACTTTGAATAGAAAGCTCAATCACTTAGAAACCTCTCTCTTTTGAGGGCCAGAGCATTTTGTGAAGTTGATGTTGAAAGCGAAACGGCTTGCGACTTTCTAAAATCCAATCCGCTAAAGTGACATGACTTAATTTTCCAGCAACCGCCGAAACTAAAACAGTAAAGTTTTCGAGTAATTTATTTTCTTCACAAACTTTCACGGCGTAATCAAAATCAGCACGATCTTGAATAACAATTTTAATTTCATCAAAGCCAGGCTTTAGTACTTTTAAATTGCTCCACAAGTTTTTGGATTCTTCCAAACTTGCAGGAGCCTTGATGTCCATGATGATTCGAACTGATTTGGGAACCTGAGAAATATCAAAAGCTCCACTTGTTTCGAGCATGACCTCGAAGCCTTCGGTCACTAATTTCTCTAAAAAAGGAATACAGTTTCTTTGTGCAAGAGGCTCACCACCTGTGACTTCGACAAGGGAACCATTCAAATCACGCACGCGAGATAAGATTTCAGAAAATTTTAACTGAGATCCTTCAAAAAAAGCATATTCCGTATCACACCAAGAGCAACGCAAAGGACACCCCTTGAGGCGCACAAAAGTACAAGGTCTTCCTGCTTGAGAAGATTCACCTTGGAGACTATAAAAAATTTCATTAATAGAGAGTGATATTTCGTCCATGACGCTTTAGGTCATCCTCTTTTTACATTTTTAAAGCTAAGATTGTCAAAGGAAAAGCAGTCCCGAAAGGAATAAGGTAGCATTAATCGATTTTATGAGTTCTTCAAAGATTACAAGTAGTTCCACCGCTGAATACTTCTCGAAGAACCTGCAGCAGGTAGGTTTTAGTTCAGGTACCAAGGCCGTTTTAACCACCCTCAAAGAAGCTATCGACAACTCGCTCGACGCTTGTGAAGAGGCCCAAATCCTTCCCGATATTTACGTAGAAATTGAACGTGTCGGTCAAGGAACCCAAAAAAACATGGATCAAATTCGTGTTTTAGTCAGCGATAATGGTCCCGGCATTGGCGCCGAAGATCTTGCAAAAGTTTACGGTGAATATCTTGCGTCTTCTAAATTTGGTCGTGGTCGATGCTCACGCGGACAACAAGGTATCGGTATTAGTGCGGCCACAACATGGGCTCAGTTAACTGCTGCCAAAGGTGTAACAGTCATCACCAAAACCAAACGCATGCCGCAGGCTCTTAAAGCGTTGATCGAAGTAGATATCAAAAAAAACCAAGGCTCTGTGATCGAAAAGAAAAACATTACGTGGGACAGACCTCAAGGAACCTGTGTTGAATTTTTCTTTGATGGAAGATTACAACTTCAAGGCGAAGGCGGAATCCTCACTTACTTAAAAGGAACAAGCCTCGTTAATCCTCACCTCAGCCTCAAATACAAAATCAATAAAGAAGAGGAAATTTCTTTAGAGCGCGTCAGCAATGACACAATCGATCTGCCTGATGCTGTTTCTCCCCACCCTCATACAATGAAGCTGGGTGAATTCATTCACCACATCCATCTTTTTGGAAAAGTTTCTGTACAAAACTTTTTCGAAAAGGGCTTTTCTCGTATCTCAAGTGACGTGACCAATGAAATGACCAAGCACGGATTTAAAAAAGCTTGGCTCAACCGACCGCTCACTGATCTTTCGAAAGATGAACAACACAAAATCTATCAAGCTCTTCAAAGTGTTGAGCTCATGGCGCCTTCAACCAAAAGCGTTCTTCGCATTGGAGAAGAAGCTCTTTCTAAGAGCGTAGATCGCTTGGGTGAAGTTGATTTCTTTAGCGTGGTCTCTCGCAAACCTCAAATTTGCGACGCGAAACCTGTTGTCGTTGAAGTGGCTCTTGCTCGATTGAAAAACAGACCTTCTGCAGAAGAAGAACAGTCTGCTCAAGTTTTGCGTTTTGCGAACCGAGTTCCGCTTCAATTCGACAAAGCCGCGTGTGCAATTGTGAAAGCGATCGAAAGCGTTAACTGGAAAGCTTACGGACTTGCTCAACCTAAAAATTCTATTCCACTAGGCCCTTACGTCATTGCCGTGAGTGTCGTGTCTCCTTTTATTAAATTTAAAAACGCATCCAAAGAAACCATTGATGCAAGTGACGAATTAGTTGAAGAACTACGCTTAGCTATCATGCAAGCAGGACAAAAACTCTCTCGTCACATCAAAAAAGAATTACGTGCTGCAGATTATGAAAAGAAAATTCAGCACATTGAACAATTCGGACCTATTTTGATTGAAGGACTTGGGCGCATTACCTCTGCTTCCGACAATCAACTCAAGAAAGCTCGAGAAGGACTGATGAAAATCCTCGGAAGAGATTCTGAAGTTGCCTTAGAAGACTTGAAAAAAGCTGAGGAAGCTCATCAAAAGATGACAGGCAAAGGCGGCGCCTCTTCTTTAAGTGAAGCAGGCTCCGAAGATGATGCTTTTTCAGGACTAGAAACTGAAAAGTCATCGGATAAAAAATCTTCAAAAAAAAACAAAAAAGATAAAAATGACAGCGAACAAACAACCCTCGCTCTTGAAGGAGATGCTTAATGTCTCGTAAACACCTTGCTACAATCAAAGACCCAGACAAAGAAGTGCCTAAAATTGCGCGTGAAATGTGCGCTGAAATGCTCAAAGAACTCGAAAGAGCGAATCGCCCAGTACTTGAGGCTATCAAATGCTCACTCGACAATTCGTTCTACGACCATAAAGTTGGTTACCTCACTCCTGGAGAAAAAACCGTTAAAACAGAACTCAACGTATCTTCTGTTTTAAAAATGTCTCGCTCTGTATTCTTACTTGAGATTTTATTGCGCAACCTAGACTCTGGTGCGGTCAACACAAAGCGCGAGCTTTATTACATCGCAAAAGGTGAATGCAAACAAAACAAACAACTCAAGCCTCTCGACTTTAACGACCAAGTCGAAAGTGATTCGATCATCGATTTTATTTGCGAATTGATGGAAATTTACCGCGAAGAAATCAACTGCTTTGCCAATGATCGTGGCGGACAAACTTATTGCCAAAACCTGATTGTCACCGAAAATATGCCTGATGGGACTAAAGCGACGATCGACTTGAGTTCTCTTGGAACAACTCCTTTTCAACCCAAAAACCGTCCGCAAAGTTTTACGATCAAACCAAAAAAAGGTAAAATCGATTTTTGCCTAGTGGTTGAATCAGAAGGTACGGCAAATACGCTTGTTACCAACGGATTCACTAAAAGACACAATGCGATTGTCATGGGTGCTCAAGGGGTTCCCTCAAACGGAGTTCGAGCGTGGGCCAAAACAATTCAAGATCAACTCAAAATTCCCATTTACTTTCTCGGAGATCTTGACGCGTACACCATGCAAAACATTTTCCGCACTCTGAAAGCGGGATCAGCAGCAAGCTTGATTCGAAACAAAGATTTCTCTGCACCTGAAGTTAGATTCTTAGGAGTACTTCCAGATGACGTGAAGAAATACGATCTCACAAACTACAATGTAGACCCAAGAGATCCCGTCGAAGGACGCTCTCTGAAAAAAGCTCAAGACGCACTCGCAAATGATCCCTTCTTTAAAGACAAAAAGAATAAAGGACTTTCCGAAATTCTTGATTGGCTCATTAAAGAAAGACGTCGTTGCGAACAACAGGCTTTCTTCATGGTGAACCCAAAAGATCCACAAGCTTTTGAGAAAATCATTTTAGAAAAAATTAAGAAAAAAGATTACGTATAATAAATTCAAATTTAGTTACTTAATTTGAAGGATTCTTCTCTAAAAAACTATAAACCTCAGGGTTTTTGAGAAAATCCTTCATTGCTTCATTAATTTCCTCATTACTAAATTCATTAATTTGAATATGGGCTTCTTTAGCAAGAATGACTTTTAATTGCTCGGCTGTTTTTTCATCTACTCCATAGCGATAAAGTGACATGAAGTAATTTCGAATACTCGTGCGGGGAAACACGCTTGCAATGCTAAAGGCAAAATTCAAAAGAAACTGCGTCTGATTTTTATAGCCCGAATTCATAATGGATAAAGTTACTGCTCTCGACAACTCACCAAAATAAGAACTTCCCGTGCCTCCGTACAAGATATCAAACGCAAAGTACTTAATGTCGGCATCTTTTTTAACAACCATGTAAACAGAAGCGTTACTCAATAAATCCACTGTTCTGTAAATTAAGTATCTCGAAAAGTAATTATTTACATTCATGACGGGGGTGTAAACGATACCCCACGCAGCTCCCGGAATAAGCTTGTAGATGGAAACTGGATTTATTTTTCCACCCTCCAAGAAAAACTTTTCCTTCGGATCATTTCGAATAAACTCACGATCAACGATTTCTGCTATGACAGCAGCTGAGTTCACGGCAACGATATAACCTATCTTTGAGTAATTTATAGAGCGAACTCCTTGCTCATTATACTTAAACCAGTACTGATACCAATTTCTAACCGACGTTGCGGGTAATTGCTTGATAAACTGAAGCTTGTCTAGAGAAGAAGTTGTGCGCATCCAGTTAGCTGAATTTTTTAAAATCTGCCAAAAAGCTATACCCTCTACCCAGAGATATTTCACAGCAGAGGTTCCCGCACCCAAAACAGTTGGGGCCATCATGGAAAGGGGCAGTGTTGTTGTCACAATCGGAAGCCAATAATCCATTTCTTCCGTTACATTGTTTCGTTTTAGATCTGAACTCTTTACAGCAATGTAAGTATTTAGAGCTGCAAAACTTGCGAGTGCTACTCCAGATGAAATATTTGCAGCAGCAGTCGCGCTTAAACCAAAACTATAACTTATACCGATAGCTCCTAAATGAAGCGCTAAAGGAAAAGCAGGAGCCAAGCGGTAAAGCAAAACAACTCTCTCAGCAACTTTTATATGATAATCAAGATAGGCTCGTTGCTTTTCAAGCATCGACATTTCGATTTTATAAAAAGGTTTAAGATCTAAGCCCAAAGACTTAGCCCGAAGAGAGAGCAGACGATGAAACTCAAAATACGAATTCTCTTTAATTTCTCGAATAGACGGCTCATCGACCTTTCTTCGAGCAGCTCCATAAACCAGACTGTCTTCCCCAAACCAAGTAGAAGGCTTCCAGTTCATATACTCTTCGTAATTAGATCGAAGATGTTTTTCTAAAAGCTCAACAGTCCTTTGATAAGAACCAGGCTCTTGATCAAGGGCGCCATTCTCTAACCTTAAAATCGAACCTTCAGAATTAAATTTATAATTCCAGTGCGTATAGATCTGATTATTGGGAGCAAAAACAAAACGACCAAACAAGATTGCTTTTCTTTTTTTCTTAGAAAGATCAAAAAGATTACTCTTTAATGATTCAAGCTGAAGCCTTAAAAAATCAGTATCACTTAAAATCTGATCAAAGTACTCATCGGGAAGTTCTGCGACCTTCCACCTCGATTTAAAAAGATCCAAAAGCTGTCTTTCAAAAGCTACTTGATCTACCGGGACTTTTGTTTGTTCTTTATCGAGTAAATATTCAAAGACAATGAGCTTTGCGGCATTTAACTGGCCCTCAAAAAATCCCATTGAGAACTCAGCTCGACAAATCGGAGTGACCTCCTTGATGCGATCCTCAAGATCTTGAATATCTTTTTTTTCAATTTTTGCGAAATAATACTCAATGCCTTTTTGAAAAGTTTCTTGGCATTCTGGACGAATTAAAAGATTTGGCTCATCTTGAGCAAAAGAAATTTGAGCAAAGAAGAAAAGAGAAAAACAAAGACCCCAAAAGAACAGAAAAGACTTAAACGCTTTCACCCTCACAAACCCCTCTCTCCATACCTTCGGAAAAGCTAACAAAGGTAGGACAGCAGTCGATTTAAAAGCTCTTAATTTTGATAAACATTCGTTAACTCCAAACTTTCGGAAGCAATAGCTTCGGGACTAATAACTATTTCGTTGTAGGGGATATTGGAACCATAACGCTCTGCTATGATTTTTTGCACTTGAGGGTTTGTTAAATCATAATCCCTTAACTTTTGTAAAGCGCCAACAGAAACCCCTAGGGCGTTATAAAACATCTTCCACACAAGCTCCGAGCAATAAATACGGTCATCCGACCACTCAAAGTAAAGATCATACGGCTTTGAAAGATATTTCTGAGCTTCTTGATAGAGGCGCTGGACGTCAATAGCCCTTAACCCTTGCTTTAAGCGTCTTACAAGATACCTTCCACTCACCCCACTCGAAACAAAGGCCTTTAAACTTCTAAAGCCCACAGGCCCTCTTGCTTCATAGACATAAGGAATCGATCCTTTGTGAAAAATTATCCCCACATGCGACCACTTGGAATGTGTTGCTAATTGAATCGCTTGACTCTGAGAAGATTGACTTGTTTGAAGGATAATATCTCCATCCTGAAATATTGGTTGCACATTTTGACTTGTTGCTGAGGCCTTCAATGAAAAGAAAAAGACAGATGCTAAGACAGATCCAAGAACTATTTTTTTTAGATTATTAATCACGTCATGTCCCCCCATGAACTTTTCATGGTGACATGAAATATTTTTTTCTTTTTATTTTAATTTGTCAGAAATGCTTGCTCGTTTTTTTCAGCTTAAGCAGAAGTGTTTATTTTATGACCCTCACTTAAAAAGGCTTGGTCACTCTAATGAACAAACAACGTGTATGCACCTTTTGAAAAAGCTACGATTGCAAAAACGAGAAGTCCCGTTGCAGAGGCAACGTTAATTTTATGAATTGTTTTTTCACTCAGCAAGTTGTGAAAACGAAGAGTCATGGTACTTAAAAAAAGCCACCACGAAACAGCTCCTAAGAAAACCCCCGCAGTTAAAATGAGAGCTGATTGAAAATCTTTTATCCCAAACTGAAACATTGTAAAAATTGCAAGAAAACTAAAAATCGTTCCAGGATTAGAAAGAGTAAGAAGGATCGAAGAAAAATATGTTTTTAAACCCGAAGATTTAGAAACCTTAACCTCTTTAATTGGCTTATTACTTTTAAAAAGATTGTAAGCAAGCAACGCAAGAATAATTCCCCCAAAAAACTGGAACCATCCCATATAGCGAAGCAAAGGATCAGAAATCCACTTTGCTCCAAAAGCTGCGACACCTCCATAAAATGCATCAGCAGTCGCGGCACCTAATCCTGTAAGGATTCCATTCACTCGACCACGAGTCATAGTTCTTCGAATGCAAAGAATGGCAATAGGACCGACTGGGGTCGACATGATAAATCCCAAAAGGAATCCTTTTAATAAAAAAAGCATCAATTTCTCGTAAGCTTTTTATATTTAATACGACGAATGTTGTCGGCTTCAGGTCCTAAGCGACGACGCTTATCTTCTTCATAAGCTTGGAAGTTTCCTTCAAACCACACAACCTGGCTATCGCCTTCAAAAGCAAGAATGTGAGTAGCAATTTTATCAAGGAAGAAACGATCGTGACTGATGACAACCGCGCAACCTGCAAAATTCAAAAGGCCCTCTTCCAATGCGCGAAGAGTACTCACATCTAAATCGTTTGTAGGTTCGTCGAGAAGCAAAGTGTTTCCACCGTTTTTGATCATCTTAGCAAGATGCACACGATTGCGCTCTCCGCCCGAGAGTTGCCCTACTTTTTTCTGTTGATCTGTTCCCGAAAAGTTAAACTTCGCTACATACGCACGCGAGTTCACTTCTTTTGTTCCCAAGTAAACAGTGTCATTTCCACCTGAAATCTCGTCGTAGATAGATTTACCGTCATTCAAAGTATCTCGACTTTGATCCACATATCCGAGCTTCACGGTTTCACCTACTCGGAAAGTTCCGCTATCAGGTTTATCTTGACCTGTGATCAAACGAAAGAGAGTTGTTTTACCCGCTCCGTTTGGCCCGATAATTCCCACAATTCCCCCCCGAGGAAGATTAAAGCTCAGATTTTCAAACAAAAGTTTATCGCCATAAGCTTTTGAAACATTTTGCGCTTCAATCACAAGCTCACCTAAGCGAGGTCCGGGTGGAACATAAAGCTCAAGATCATCAATTTTATCTTTAGAACCTTCTGCAAGTAAGTTTTCATAAGAAGAAATACGCGCCTTACTCTTCGCTTGTCGCGCACGAGGACTCTGACGAATCCATTCCAATTCGCGCTCCAAAACTTTTTGTCTTTTCGTTTCTTGCTTTTCTTCATGAGCCAAGCGTTTTTGTTTTTGCTCAAGCCACGCAGAATAATTTCCTTCAAAAGGAATTCCTTGACCACGATCCAATTCCAAAATCCAAGACACGACGTTATCTAAGAAATAACGATCGTGAGTGATCAAAACAACTGCACCTGGATATTCTTGCAAGTGACGCTCAAGCCACGCCACACTTTCTGCATCCAAGTGGTTGGTTGGTTCGTCTAGGAGCAATAGATCAGGCTTACTCAAAAGCAAGCGACAAAGTGCCACACGTCTTCGCTCTCCGCCGGATAATTTATCAACTGGACTATCTCCCGGAGGACACCTCAAAGCGTCCATAGCAATTTCAATCTGACGATCTAAATCCCACGCATTTGCTGCTTCAATTTTATCTTGAAGCTCGGCCTGACGAGCCATGAGCTTTTCCATATCTTCTGCAGACATTTCTTCTGCAAAACGCTCACTGATTTTATTAAATTCTTCCAAGAGACGAGCCGTTTCGCCCATTCCTTCAAGAATGTTTTCTTTAACTGTTTTTGTATTATCAAGTTTGGGCTCTTGAGCAAGATATCCCACTCGTTTGCTTTCAGCGATGAAAGCCTCCCCTTGATATTCGGTATCTTCGCCTGCCATGATTCGAAGCAAGGTTGATTTACCAGAACCGTTGCTTCCAATGATTCCAATTTTTGCCCCTTCGTAAAAAGACAAGTAAATTTCGGAAAGCACTTTTTTGCTAGGAGGATAAGTTTTACTTAAACTTTTAAGAGTATAAATAATTTGAGGCATTGAGAGGGAATCTTAGCGCAAATACGACTAACGATCTACAACTGTTAATCTTCTAAGATTTGAATATTATCAGCCTATTCAAAATACTCTAAACACTCACATCAAAGTCTCTCAAAGCCGAGTTGAGAGAGGTTTTTTCATCTGTGCTCTTTGTGCGTTCCCCAATAATCAAGGCACATGCAAGCTGATAATTTCCTGCAGGAAAGCTTTTGGATCGAGTTCCTGGAACAACCACGGAACGCGGGGGAACCATACCCTTATAAACTTTTTCACTACTTCCTCGAACGTCAATGATGGGCGTTGAAGCGGTAAGAACCACATTTGCTCCCAACACTGCACCTTCACCCACCTGAACTCCCTCTACAACAATCGCTCGTGATCCAATAAAGCAATGATCCTCAATGATGACAGGCTTTGCCTGTAGAGGTTCCAAAACGCCGCCAATTCCCACTCCTCCGCTTAAGTGAACACCTGCGCCCACTTGCGCGCAAGACCCCACAGTGGCCCATGTGTCGACCATGGTTCCTGCTCCCACATATGCTCCAATATTTACGAATGAAGGCATCAATACACAGCTTGGAGCCACATAGGCACCATAGCGAGCAATCGATCCTGGAACAGCTCGTACACCTTGGTCAGACGACCAGTTTTTAAGTGGAACTTTATCAAAAGCATAGTACTGCCCGGCTTCAAAATTTTCGATTTTTCGAATTCGAAAATAAAGCAAAACAGCTTTTTTTACCCACTCAAGCACTCCCCAATCTCCACCCTGTTTTTCGCAAACACGTGTTTTCCCTTGGTCCAAAGAATGGACAATCTGAAGAACTGCGGAGGTGTGTTTATCGCTTTTTGAAAACTTTTCTGGATCCAAATAAAATTCTTCAATTAAATCTCTCATGATTTTTTCTCAATTTCTGTAGTTGCTGCTTTATCAGCCAAATATTGTAAGGCCGCCAAAACGGCAGGAGCGTGCAATGTCCACGCAGCTTCGTGCGGAGAATTTCTTTCAATTTCATAGGTAATTGTTGGGATATTTCTCTCTGAACCCGCCCACGTTCCAAACGAACCAGGTGTTGGATAACCAATACTATCATCAATTCGATATCCACATTTGGCTGCAATCACCTCTGCGAGTTCTTTAGAGGGGCCATTGTAATTGATTACGGGATCATATGAGTGAAAAGTCAAAATCGCAGAGAACTGTTCTTTTTCAACAAGAGCCATCAAGGCTTGAGTCTCTGGCTCCGATCCTGCAGAAGGACCTGGAATATAACGTTCATTTGCTGCCGTAGAAGTCCAATCCTTAGTCGGCATATTTCGATTTAAATCGACACCGTTAGAATTAAGACGTGTGTTTGCTAAACATCCATCGGGATTCATCCGAGGAATTGCGTAAAGTGCCAGTTTATTTTCAAAAGCTTTCCAATCAGCACGCCGGAGAAAGTTTTCGACAAATGTGTATCCTTCGGGCTCATCTCCATGTACGCCTCCCATTAACAAAACCTTCACGGGACCTTCCGTTAAGCGAAAAATTTCGATATCTAAACCCTTTACAGAAGTTCCAAAAACTATTTTTTCCACAGCACACAGATTATTTGAAATTTTGATTCACTCAAGTGATGATGAGGCTACAGACCCTCTAAATGACAGACAAAAAGCCTTTTTCTTTTTTAGATCCCACTTTTAAACGCCGAATTGAGCAATCTCCTCAGCAAAAAGATCTCTTAAGAGATGCTCTGGGAGATTTAAAAGGAAAAAAAATTCGTATTTTAGATGCGACAGCAGGGCTTTGCAGAGATGCTTTAAGGCTCGCTTATTGGGGCCACGAGGTCTGGGCCTGCGAACGTGAACAAAAACTTTCGCAAGAAATCTTAAGCGCACTCAAAGAAGCCCAGGATGATGACTTCTACAAAAGCTGGATTCACAAACTACACTACATTCCTCAATCAACGGAAGATTTTTTAAATGAATCTAAAGACCTTTCTTTTGAAATCATCATCATCGACCCCATGTTTGCAATTGAAGGCCGCAAAAGCCTTCCCAAAAAAGAACTCCAAATTTTACAAGAAAAAGTCTCCGATGAAGATAATGCAGAAGAACTCCTGAATTTTTGCTGGAAGTATAATGCTCACAAGATTATTCTCAAGCGCCCCCTCAAGGCCTCTTATATTGGCCCTCGCAAGCCTACTCATAGTTACAAGGGTCGCGCCCATCGCTGGGATGTTTTCGTCAATCCTCAGTAAAGGCTACAAATATAAAATTTTTTGATTATCCTAAAAGGGCATGAAGCTAAAAAACCGCTTTTTTATCTTTTTCTTTTTTTTACTAAGCATTGAGCTTTCTCAGGCAGCTAGTTGTATAGAACTTCTTTATCCAGGTTCTCCCTTTGGCGGGATTGTTCCTCACTCAATAGGACAAAAATCCAAACCTATTAGCAAAAAAGCCTTTGATGAAATCTTAGGTAAATTATCTTTTAACAAGTCCGACACAACATCCTATAGAGTGGAACTACAAAACGAAACACCCAATTCCAAAACCGCTCGCCATGCCGATCAATTTGTTGAAGAAACACAATCTTTATTCAAGGATCAAATGAAACTTCGAAATGAAAATAATTTCGTAACCATCACAGAATCAAGACGAGTGAAAGAAGAAGGAGACTACCCTCGCACTATCAACATTCGAGTCAGAAGCTACCGAGAACTCGCACCAGATGAAAACATCAAAACAAGTTTTGATATAAAACCTCACGATACAAGCGCAAAGTATGCAAAGTTATTTATTCATCCCCCGGGAGAAATTCCTGTGCGACTTGAGTTTAAAAAATCAGCAATTGATCCCGAAAGCGGGAAAGAACTAGAGGGAGTCAAAGAAAAGCCCACTATTTTCTGTCTTAAAAGCGAAGCAGACGCTCTTCTCGACCCTTTTCAGTACTTCAAAATAAAAGATACTCTTAGAGAAAGAATTAAATCCTATCGAACATCTAAGAGCTTGGTAAATCGTCCCGAAGAAATCGATTCCATGATCGAAGCCATTGGGCTTATTCACAAATCAGGAGCCCAAATCCAACAACCTGGTCAAGCCATTCTTTACCAAAGAGATTCCTATGTGGGACCCAATGATTTACAAATCACCGTTGATAAAAATATACGATACATAGGTTACAAACAAAACGGTGTCATTCGCGACTTCCCTCTTGATTCCCGTGTTGTTGAGGTCAAATTTCCCGTTTACATCATGAAAGAACTCAAACGCCTTCACGAGCTTCGCCCCGAAGAAAGAAGACTTGCTCTTATGAGTAGTCCGTACTCAAAAGAATACAAAACTTGGAGAAATTTTGAAAATCTTCCCACTGCTGAAGGAGCCAAACGAAATGCAGGCAAAGGAAGTCGTGGATATAGATTAAACACCCCTCAAGAAACCCCTCGAGAGGGAGCCCTTCAGCTTCTGCAAGCAGAATAAATTTGGGAAGCTAAACGCCACCCATTTTTAAAATTTTTTTATATTCTTTTTCTGTCAGAGGAAGGATAGAAAGACGATTTCCCTTTTGTAATAACTGCATTGATTGAAGATCTTTTTCAGAGCGAATAGCCTCTAAACTCACAAGAGACTTAAAAGATTCTCTATACCGAACCTCAACGCAATACCAACGAGGCTTTTCTCGAGTCGCTTTCTCATCGAAGTAATCACTTTTCTTTTCAAACTGTAACTTATCTGGACTTGCTAAGGCAGAAACTTCCAAAGCAGCTACGGCCGCCGAGGGCTCTGCATTACTATGATAAAAAATCCCCAAGTCCCCTACCTGCATATCTTTCATCATAAAGTTTCGAGCTTGGTAATTACGAACTCCTTCCCATGCGGTTATCTTATCTTTGATAAATTGAGTGAGTGGGTAATCTTCAATATCCGATTTAAAAAGCCAAAATCGTTTCATGGGAATAATTTAAGATGTCTCAATGATTAAATCGAGCATAAAAAAAGCGGTGGCCCCTCAGTTAAGAGAGACTACCGCATTCTGTTTTCAACTCTATTTCAGTAATAAATTACTTAGAAGGAGTGAGGTGACGGCTAACAAGCTTTGTCATCTCGAACATAGAAACAACTTTTTTTCCACCGAATACAGCGCGAAGCTTTTCATCAGCGTTGATGTTGCGTCTTTCTTTAGCATCTTGAAGATTGTTCTTCTTGATGTACGCCCAAAGTTTTTTAGTAACTTCAGTACGTGGAATAGGCTTGTTACCTACAACTTCAGCGAGTGTATCACTTACTTGCATAGGCGCCATAAACTTAGCATTAGGCTTACGCTTAGCTGAAGTTTTCTTTGCTGCTTTCTTTGCAACAACTTTTTTCTTTACAACTTTCTTTGTTTTCTTAACTGCTTTTTTAGCCATTTATCTACTCCTCTGGTTCATTCTCTATTTTCGAGAAATCACTCTCTATATATAGGTTTTAAACTCATTTCACACAGATGCAAGTAGCTCAAGCAAGAAAATGAAAAAAAAACTGAAATCTCTCATTTTCACTCTTAAAGCGACTATTTTCACTATGAAATCCTAGCGCCTGAGTCATGAACGAACAAAATCTCACTCTATTGGATAGAGAAAGTGTCTCGAGACTGCTAGCTTTTCTCCTATGAAAATCTCCGCAGATCGGGTTCTAACAACCCCTATTTTCTACTGTAATGCTCGGCCTCATCTTGGGCACACTTACGCAATGATTTTCGCAAATTTCCTTAAAAAACTCTTCGAACTCAGAGGAGAAAAGACTTGGCTCGTGTCAGGAACCGATGAACATGGCGAAAAAATGGCACAAACAGCGGCAAAAGTTGATCGAAAGCCCAAAGATTTCTGCGACGAACACAGTGCTTATTTTTCAGAAGCTTGGAAAACTTTTGGAATTTCACCCGATGTTTTTTACAGAAGCTCGACCCCTGAGCATCACAAGCTCGTTCAAACAGCGCTTCAGCGCCTCTATGACAAGGGAGATATCTACTTTGCAGAGTATGAGGGAAAATACTGCACAGGATGTGAACGCTATCGTAAAGACTCCGAACTCAACGAGGCAGGTCTCTGTCCCGATCACCTCAAAGCTCCTGAAATCAGAAAAGAGCCCAATTATTTTTTTAGGATGTCTAAGTATCAAGAAAGGCTTGTGCAATTTTACAAAGATAATCCTCACGTCATTCAACCGGAGCATTATCAAAAAGAAGTTTTAGGAATGCTCTCTGAACCTCTGGAAGATCTCAACATTTCTCGCCCAAAAGAACGCCTCACATGGGGAATCGAACTTCCTTTTGATTCAAAATTTGTAACTTATGTATGGTTTGATGCTCTTCTTTGCTATCTAGGAGGCATAGGATTCACAGGCAAAGAATCCCTAGAAGACATTCCGCTTTGGAAAAACTCTACCCACACTCTTGCAAAAGATATTCTCAAAACTCACTCTATCTATTGGACCACTATGCTTTGGGCTCTGGACCTTCCAGCTCCCAAACAATTCATTGTCACAGGATACTGGCTGGTTAAGGGACATAAAATGTCTAAAAGCCTTGGAAACGTCGTAGAACCCACTACATTTGCTGCACAATTTGGCGTGGAGCCCATGAGATATTTTCTTTTAAGCGAAATGTCTTTTGGCCTGGATTCATCTATGACTCTTGAATCTTTTGTCTCTAAAGTGAACAGTGATCTTGCCAATGGACTTGGAAATCTAACATCTCGCACACTCACTTTGGCAGTCAAAAACTTTGAGGGCTGCGTTCCTCCGCGTGGAAAGATGGAAGCCCTGGACGAAAACCTCTTGAAGCAATTTGAAAATTTGCCTGAGCAAGTTTTTGCCGAGTACGACCATTACAAATATCATCTCGGAATTAAACTCATCATGGATGGTGTTCGTGAATGTGATCGCTACATCAACGAAACCAAACCCTGGTCCCTGGCTAAAGAAGGACAAAAAGAAAGACTGGGCACAGTGCTCTCTGTTGCCATCGAGGCTCTCTACAAACTAAGCGTACTGCTTGATCCTATCCTGCCCGATGGCTGCACTAAATTACGTACTGCTCTAGGAATGCAAACAGCTAGCTTGAGTCTGAAAGACTACTCAAAAGTAATTGTGAGCGGATCAAAGCTAGGAGAAGTTCCTCGCCTTTACGCTCGCCTGGAACTACCAAAAGACCTCGAAGAGCAAGGTGTTTAGAAATAACCATAAACGCCATAACTTGATATCGTTACTTAGTGCCGCCCATATTGCCTGTTGAAACATTTTTTTATATGAATACTCCTGAAATGACAGACACCAGAAAACACCTTGATTTAGGATGCGGAAAAAAAATGAGAAATCCGTACGAGGCAGGGGAGGTTTACGGGGTCGATTTCGAAACAAAAGCCCCCTCTGTTGAACGATACAAAAGCACCGACCTGTCTTTGGATCCACTCCCTTTCGAAGATGTTTTTTTTGATTCAGTATCTGCATATGATGTGTTGGAACACATACCAAGAGTCGTCTGCATCAACGCTCCCGACGCTCCGAGCGGTATGAAAACACGAAACTGCTTCATCCAGCTCATGAATGAAGTTTGGCGAATATTGAAACCAGGCGGCCGCTTTTATGCAGTCACACCTGTTTATCCAAGTGCAGCCGCTTTTATCGACCCAACCCACGTCAACTTTATCACCAATCGTACACATCGTTACTTTTGCGGAGATTTACCTGGGGCAAAGATATATGGATTTAATGGTCGCTTTAAAGTGGTTCGCTCAAAGCTCATCCGCTTTAAATACGACTATGAGCCCGTCCACCTTTCGATATCTCAAAGATTGCGTAAAGTTTTTGATTTCCTAGGTCGAAAGCGCGCCCACATGCTTTGGGAACTAGAAGCGATAAAAGATTAAGACCTAAAAACCTTCATTCTTTCTAGCCTCTCCAAATGCCATAGCGAGCAGCAGTTATATCCAAAGGGCCTGCTTTCCATTTGATTTTTTTCTCTGGCTTAAGCCCCGTTGCGGTTTCTAATTTTGCAGGCACGAGTAGGACCATTCGTTCAATCTCGCTATCGAATTTTACTTTTCTTCCCAAGTTTCCAAGCAAATCTTTTGCTTGATCGTGGGTCTGAATACGCTCTCCATAGGGAGGATTAGAGACTAAAACACCTTTATTAAAAACCTGATCTCCATAATCCATCACTTCAAAAATGATATCTTCTTCAACTCTTGCTTTTGCTGCAAAACGCCTTGCTCGAGGAACAATCTCAGGATCGGCATCACTTGCAATGATTTGTGTCGGACATTTAGGAAGAATCGCTGCTCTCATTTCGTTGAGAGTTGCCAGATAGGTTTCGTGAAAGTTTGGAATAAATCCTTTTTTAGGAATATAGCGCAAATTTGCAGGAGGAATTTTACGCAAGATCATCGCCGCCTCTATGGCAATCGTTCCTGTACCACAAAAAGGATCGTACAGATGCTGCGGGATTTTTGTATCGATTTCAGCTAGAAGAAGCAAAGCCGCAGCTCTTGATTCTCGAAGTGGTGCGGGCCCTGGAACTCCCACTCGATATCCGCGCCTGTGCATGGGTTCACCTGTAATATCAATTGAGATCTGAACCTTGCCCTTCCAAAAATAAACTTCAATTCTATGGGTGGGATCTTCTTTATTCACATCGGGGCGATTGCCACGTTTATCACGAATACGATCTACAAGAGCGTCTTTGATCTTAAGCATTCCTTGAGCGGTTGAGTAATCACACTCATCACTTCGACCATGAACATCCATCACAAAACTTTCGCCCTCTTGGATGATTTTTTCCCAAGAAATATTTTTTGTTTCAGTATAAAGAACTTCTTTTTCCCATGAATGAAACTCTGCCAAAGGTTGAAGCACTCGACTTGCAAGATAAGAGCCGCACAAAACTTGTGTGATTTGTTTTAAATCACAAGATACCTTGATGCCTCCTCCTGGAGTCACGACAGCTTGGACACCTATAAGTTTTTTAATTTCTTCAGCGGTAGCTTCTTCAAGGCCAGGTGAGGTGGTAATGGTATAATTCATTTTTTGCGCTCCCATAGTGAAGCAACTTCAACATAGGGAGTTGCTGGAAAAATATCAGCGACAGACCATTTAACGAGCTTATAACTTTGCTTCAAAACCTCTGCGTCTTTAATGAGTCCTTTTAAATCGCAACTATAAAGTAAAATTCTTTGGGCTTTGAGTGTGTCTTTTTTAAAAAACTCTGAGAACCCGCTTCGAGGCGGATCGGCTAATAAAAAATCACAATCTTGGCCCTGAATTCCAAATGATTCCGCAGAAGCATTCACAACTTTTACCGTTTCGGACTTTATGTTGTTTTCTAAATTTAATCTCAGAGCGCGCACGGACTTTGCCTCCGTTTCTACAAGAGATTGAGGCGCTCCTAAGAGAGTTGAAAAGGCAACACTCAAATTCCCATACCCGGAACCAAGCTCGGTCCAATTATTGATCCCACTTACCCCATCCATCAACTCCATACCCATAGCAATCAAAGCGCGATTGGCTTCTGGCCCAGGTTGCGAAAAACTTGAGATAGAAAATTCTAAATTTATTTCTTCATTATCTTTGGAATAAGTGGGAATCCAAGAATGAAGGGGAGATTGATCATCTTTGTGCCCTAACTCTATAATCCATGAGTTCTTTTTAAACTGATCAAGATAATCTGAGTGCTCTTCGATGAGTTTTGTGAGCAACTCCTTTGAGGTATCAAACCACAGACCTTTTACTTTTTGTGGACTCACACGAAAACGAAGCTGAGCCCCTTCAATAGGCGGCGGATTTTCTCTTAATTCGCGAATAGCCTCGATGAGATCGCGATTTAGACTCCACTCAGGCAGCTCTTCTGAAAAATCAAAATCCCAGGGATCAGAACTTTTCTTAGGTCCTCGCATACCAATTTTGTTTTGATAGAACATGAGGTCGAGACGACTTCGATCATGAGTCAAAATCGGCTCCATTTCACGAAGAAGAACCTCCTCGCCTAGAATTTCCCGAACAATGGCCCTTTTTTGATTCCAAATGCTCTGAATTTGAAAGGAAACATCATCTACCACGCTCTAAAATCTAGCCCAAATTAAAAGTTCTTTCTCGCAAATATTGAAGCAATGTAAGACCTTTTATTTTGCTTCTCACTCAAATTTTAGTGCACAATGCGGCACATATGCGGACTGAAGTCTCCCATCCTTTGAGAAAAGCCGCCATAAGGCCTTCTAGCAGTACCCTACGGGGAATGCTTTCTCCCAAGGAATTCAAAATTGTCGATTCGGCCCTACAATCGTTAAGATCTGCAGGCGGATTGGAACTTCAATGGGAATGGCGGGGAAAAAGCATTGGATGGATTTGCGCGGCCAAATACAATGATTTCACCGTTTGTGAAGTTCACGCAGCTAGCATCCCCATCAAAGGAATCATCCAAATTCCTATGGCAATCGCTCTAAGAATTCAGGAATCCCCTTCTTTTCCTGAAGGCTTCAAGGGATTTCTTAAACATCCAACAGATACGTGTGGAAGCAACAATCTTTACTCACTTGAAATTGAAACCACAGAATTACGCGACCTTTTAAGTGATCTCGTCAGTGAAATCCTCAACTATATAGATTAGTTTCTTTCTCATGCCCACTACGAGTCGCAGCCCAAAAGTTGTTTTTTTGGGGGCAGGTAAACTTGGATTCTTACTTATTCAATCATGGATAAAAGAGAAAATATTTAAAACTTCTGAAATCCACATCCATGTAAAAAGCAAAAAATCTTTTCAAAGATTAAAAAGGCTTTTTCCCAAAGCCACGGTCACATGTAGCGAAAAAAAAGCCTCTATTCCCTCGGCTTTATTTTATGTGATTGCTGTGAAGCCCTCTCAGTGGAGCGACATAAAAACTGAATTGCAAAAACATAGCCCCGCAAAAGTTTTTATTATTTCTCTCATGGCGGGAATAAAAGCTTCTCAACTTGAGAAAGATCTCCAAAAGCCTGTGGTAGTTGCCATGACCAACACATCCATTCAAGTAAACGGAGCTTTGACAACTTTATACCGAAGCCCAAGCGCGTCTACAAATCAGCTACTGCGAGCAAAAAAATTATTTAACCCGTTTGGACAAGTACACATCCTTGCCGAGGAGTTTTTTGCAAAAGCCTCGGCACTTGGCGGAAGCCATCCAGCTTTTATCATTTGGCTCATTCAAAAATTATCTCTCATTGCTGCTGACGAATTAAAAATAAAAAACTCACAGGAATGGGTTTTACAAATTTTTGAAGGAGTTTTGAAGCTTCTAAAAAAAGAAAAAAACTCAGATTTTTTACTCAAACAAATCGCCACTCCAGGAGGCTCTACTCAAGAAGGCCTCAAAACTCTTGAAGAGCTAGCTGTAGAAACTACACTAAGAAAGGTTTTTGAAAGATGTTCGAGCAAAGCCGAAGAACTGGGAAAAAATTAAAGACCAACAGTATTGCTTTAGACTTGCAAAATGCAAGTCGTGATTTGTCTTTGAATCTCAATAAACTTAAAAAGCCAAAAAACGTTTTTGTTTACAATCCACTCGAGTATGCTAAAAAACCTTATTTTGAATACATAGAGCGTTACGCTCAAGCCCCACTCGAGGGACTTTTTTTAGGAATGAATCCAGGGCCCTTTGGAATGATGCAAACAGGAATTCCCTTTGGAGATATTGTTTCTGTTAAAAACTTTTTAAAAATAAGTGGAGGAACAGAGAAACCTTCTCTTGAGCATCCCAAAAGACCTATTGAGGGATTTGCTTGTTCACGAGTGGAAGTAAGTGGCTCAAGACTCTGGGGTCTTTTTGAAAAGACCTATTCAAATTCTGATGAATTTTTTAAAAAGTTTTTTGTTTTTAACTACTGCCCCCTTGGCTTCTTAAGCGAGACAGGATCAAACGTCACTCCCGATAAATTAGAAATCACTTATAGAAAAGCCGTTGAAAAACTTTGCGACAAGCATCTTGTCAGCGCCGTTGAGATACTCAAGCCTAAAAAACTTTTTGGAATTGGTGCTTATGCCGCTAAAATATTTCAACGCCTTTTTCCTGAGATCGAAACACACACGATTCTTCATCCAAGCCCTGCAAGCCCTGCTGCAAACAAAGGCTGGGATAAAATCGCAAGCCAGCAACTCAAAGAAGCTGGATTAAAAGATTTTTAATCGAATAAAAAAAATTTTTTGAACACTTAATTAACGTTATCGGGGATTTTTAAACTTTGCCCGATGCGAAGCTCTCTTGATTTGAGGTTATTTACTTTTAAGATTTCACTCATTTTAACGTTATATTTTTTTGCAAGTCTAATGAGACTTTCGCCACGCTTCACTCTGTGTTGAACGAAATCCTGAGAAGAAGCAACTTCTCGATTTCTGGGAGCATCAACTTTTTTGCTAATCCTTTCAATCTTCTCAGACTTCTGAACTGAAGTGGGGCCTCTTCCCAATTTTGAATATGGAAGAGGAACCTTAATCACCTGTCCCACTCTAAGTGCTTTGGGATTGCGAATATTATTAAGCTTTAAAAGCGTTGTGGTGCTTGTTTTGTACCGACGGGCAATATAACCCAAATTTTCCCCACGCCCGATCTTGTGACTAATAAAACTTGCAACTTGAATTCGACTTAATTCACTTATTTTAGAAATTAATAACTCTTTTTTCTCAGGCGGCACTCGAAACAAGTAGCCATCTTTTGAATCAGGTGGAGTAATACCTGCACGGAGTTCCGCATTGAGCAACTGAAGAACTTCTGGATCAGCTCCTGTCACTTGCGCCACAGCTCTAAGATCAACGCCTCCGGGAATTCTTACAGATTCCCAAACAAGAGGCTTTTCAAATTCAAGATCTTTCGAAAATCCATACTTATGTGGATCTTTTGCTAAGATAGCAGCCGCAATAATTTTTGGAACATAATTTGTTGTTTCAGCTCTGAAGTTTTTTTTCTCGTGAGAGAGCTGCCAAAAATTTCGATTTTTCTCACGTCGAATGGCATTCAACACTTTTCCTTCACCCGCATTGTATCCCGCTGCTGCCAAATACCAAGAACCAAAAATCTGATGTAATTCTTTTAAATATTGAGCCGCTGCATGCGTGGATTCAACAATGTCTTTGCGCTCGTCAATCCAGAAATCAACCTTTAATCCATAGCGCTTGCCCGTTGCTTCCATAAATTGCCAAGGCCCCACCGCTTTAGCACGACTATAAGCCTTTGGATTAAAGCCACTTTCAATCATCGAAAGATAAATCAGATCTTCAGGCACTCCCTCTTCTTTTAAAACTTGTTTCATGAGAGGAATGTAGCGAGTCGATCGTGAAAGCCATTTTTCAAAAGTTCCGCGACCTCTTCCAGTAAAATAATTAATCCACATCTGAACGAACTCATTATAAACAAGTGGAAAGGTAGTCATCGATTGTTGATCGGCATCTTTTTCTTTGACCGAAGTCTCCGGAGAGACATCGACATCTCCCAATGATTCGGGAGTAATTTCTACATCTTCGGCGTCGACATCTTTATCTTCATCCCCGTCATAGGCAACGTCGACCGAATCATCATTTTTTCTCAAAGCACTATTTCCTTTGACGGCACAAGAAGTTGTTTGAAATAAAAATGCCAGAACTAACAATCTTAAAAATGTCATATATCTAATGAGTATAATGCGAAGAAACGCGATCGGCTTCCTCAGAATCGACACTTTTTATTCTTTTATCCAAAGTGCTCTTCATGTAATGAACAACAATCTTCCGAATATCATTCATGTCTACATTATCTAAATCAATTTTAAGTTTTTTGATGATTGGATTGAGTTCTTTTTGAATCTCAAATTGATCAAGGCCTGTGAGGCTCATAAAGAGCTCCCACACCCTTTCTTTTTGTTGTCCCATTTGTGTTCTCCCCATAATCGAGGCTAACACCTGGAATCAATTCTAAAATATGCGATGCGTTGCAATCGCAGAAAAATTATTTCTTATCAGCTTTTTGGCAATTATCGCACTTTTTTGTGCCTTTATCTTTGCAGCTACTGCACATTTTCTTCTCTGAGCACTTCGAACAAGAATCACCGCAAGCACTCTTAGAATAGTGCGCACAAGAAACAGAAAAAGCTAAAACGAAAAGCATTGAAAATTTTTTCATAACTTTAACTATAGCAAAAGAATTATTCTTGAAGTTCCCTAAGGACCAATATTTTCTGGATTATGCTGCGGCATGAAAGCAGGTGCAATGTGATCGGAGAATTTTGTGAGATGTCCGAGCCACGTAACTTTGACGCCTTTGGTAGGACCTGCCCGATGTTTTGCCACAATAATTTCCGCTTCACTTGGTGCACGAGAATCATTCTCAGGCCCCTGCTCACGGTGGATGAACATCACAACGTCTGCATCCGCTTCAATTGCACCAGAATCCTTCAAGTCAGAAAGCTGTGGTTTTTTAATTTCCACTCCTCGTCTTGCAACTTCACGGTTGAGCTGACTCAGGGCAAGCACAGGAACTTTTAAATCCTTTGCGATCATCTTAAGTCCGCCCGTAATTGCCGCCACTTCAATAGAACGATTTTCATGAAAACTACTTCCCGATTTCATGATCTGAATGTAATCCACGACAACAAGGCCCAACTCAATTCCTTTTTTTTCCATTTGCAAAAGGGATTTGATTTTTCGCGCTTGAGCTAAAACATCATAAGGCGTAACGATACTTCGATCGTCTACGTACAGAGGAGCCTCTTCACACTGTTCTGCTGCGTAAAACAATTCTTCAAAATCTTCGGGATTTAATTTTCCAGTTTTAATTTTATGTAAATCAACACCCGAAACAAAAGAGATCATGCGCTCGCAGACTTCCTCTTTTGTCATTTCAAGCGACATAAACAAAACAGCTTTTCGCTGTTTCATCGCTGCATGAACCATCATGTTTGAAGCTAGCGATGTTTTTCCCATACCTGGACGAGCCGCTAAAACAACTAACTGACCAGGTCTTAATCCCAAAAGACATTCATCTAAATCTCTGAGACCCGTCTTACAACCAACATCCATCGCACCCTGGTTATCGCTACGAAATTCGATTTCCTTGAGCGTCTGACTTAAAAGATTTCCAATTTTATCAACGGACGATGATTTTTTTTCTTGAGTAGCATCGAAAACAGTTTTTTCAATTTCAGCTGCAATCTCCGAAGTTTCTCCAGCTTTTAAAGCCAAACCACGGCAATGCTCACCCGCCTCAATAAGTTTTCGTCTCCAACCCAAATCACTTAAAAATCGTGCGTACTCAGCAGCATGCATTGATGTTGCAGGACTCTGAGAAATTTGGGCCAAATACTCTGCCCCACCTACACGATCTAAAAGACCATGTTCTTTGAGATAATTTGCCAGAGTCGTGAGCTCAACAGGTATCCCCTTGAAAGAAAGAGTCTGCATGGCTTCGAAAATACTTTGATGGGCAGGAAGAAAAAGATGCGATTTTTCAAAAAAGTTTTGAATTTCTAAAAGACAATCATTTGAGAGGAGAATCGATGCGAGAAGAGCCTTTTCACACTCAATATCATGGGGACGATCCCCAATCTTAAAGGCCATAAGAGACTTTCCGCTTCCAGAAGGTCGGCCTTTAGATGAAACAATTTCGAGTGCCATAGCTGTTGTTCAATTCTTATAGCGAATCATATGCACGCGTCACAAGAGACGGAGCACAATATTAAATCTTTTGTAAAAGACTAGTTCTTTTTAACTTGCTCTGGAGCAATCTTGAGAGTGACTTGAGTTTTCATTCCACCCACGAGTTTGATCAAGATGGGATATTCTCCCAACATTTTGATCTGCTGTCCCATCACAATCATACGGCGATCGACGATGTGATTTTGCTTCGCTAAAGCTTCTTCAACTTCTTTAGAGCTGACAGATCCGTAGAGTTTTCCATCATCTCCTACTTTTTTAATAAGAGTCACAGAAACATCTTTCAAAGCATCCATAAGCTTTTGAGATTTTTCACGTTCTGACAAACGCTTCTTTTCAAGCTCTTTTGCCTTGTCTTGAAAAAGCTTTGTATTTGCAGGAGTTGCAGATACAGCAATTTTGTTAGGGATCAAAAAATTTCTTGCATAACCAGGCTTAACGTTTACCAATTCACCCGCTTCGCCAAGGTTCATGTAACTTTCTTGTAAAATAACTCTCATGATTGTTTACCACCTGAAGAAGCCTCAGAAGAAGCTTCACTTTTTTCTTCACTTGAAGGAGCAGAGCGATCACCACGATCACCACGGTCTCCACGAGGTCCACGACGACCACGAGGATCCTTCCATTCACGAGGCTTATCGCGCTCGTTCAAATCTTTTGCGAAAGTTGGGCGAAGAGTATTGTAATCAGCGCCATCTTCAGAAGTACGTGAAGTGACTTGTCTTAAAACAAACTCATTAATTCCCAATCCACGAACCAATTCATCAACTCCCGCAGGCTCCGATTTAAAACGGAAATAAGTCCATTGTGCGCGTGGCTCTTTATTCACAACATAAGAAATTTTTGCTTTTCCCCAGTCGTCTTCATAAAGCCATTCGCCTTTTCCTTGCTCTGCGACTGCTTTTTTGCAGCGATCTAACATCGCTGTATATTTTTCTTGAGGCATATCTACCTTTGTAAGGCAGATTGTTTCGTAAACTCGAACTTTTGTAGTTGTATTAGACATTCATATTCCTTATTTGCTGTAAGGAGTAACAGTTAGCAAAGGCCTTTCTATGAATCAACTCGAATCACGAAAGATTACTCAGAAATCGACCTAGAAATTGTCCTTAAGAACGATAAAAACCACGCCAACCCTGTGGAGGAGGGGCATTCAGGACAAGCGTCTCATTTGTTCGAGGATGACGAAACTTTAATGATCGCGCATGAAGCGCGTGAGCATCCATTACCAAACGAGGTCGCAAATGAGGCGGTAGGCGAAAACCAGGCAGACCCTGCTCACCTTCTAAGAGAGGCTTGCCTTCACAAAGCTCCAAAAAGATTTCTTCAGAGGGGTCGTAAAGCTTATCTCCCAAAAGACCGCATCCTACATGAGCCATATGCACTCGAATCTGGTTCGTTCGGCCTGTTAAAGGACGACATTCCACGAGCGAAACTGGCCAATTACCAGGATCCCTCCCCTTCATCATGCTTTCTAGCTTGGGCCAAGGAGGCGGCAACCAAGGGCCACGAATCCAATTAGTTTGAAGCGTTTTGAACTTTGTTTGGGCACGCTTACTTTCAACACCGCCCACAATTTGCTTAATACGAATCTTGGAGAGAAGAGTATTTCCCTTAGGAACGGCTCCAATGGGCACATCAATCATCCCAGAAGAAGGCTCAGGCTTGCCCCAAACAAGAGCCCAATAGGTTTTTTCAACTTGGCCCTCGTAAAAGACCCAATACATTTTTTCTTTCGCAAGTGTACTTTTTGTGAGAACACATAGACCCGAAGTTTCACGATCTATCCTGTGAGCAAGGAATAATTTATCGTTTTGTTTTTGCTTACGAAGCAAATGAATGAGCGTATTTCGCAAATACTTTCCTGAAGGGTGTACAGGTAAATGTGCAGGTTTATTCACGATTAAAAGATCCTGATCTTCGTAAATAATGGATATTTTTGTAGGAACCTTGGGCTCAGGACGCTCTTGAGTGAAATATTTAATTTCATCTCCTGCATGAACAGGTGTCTCAGCGGGTCGAAGCTCACCATTCAAAAGGATATGCTTTTCTTCGACCATCCGCTGCCAGTCTTCTTGTTTGTAGTAGGTAAAACGATCCGCAAGATAAGCAGCTAAGGGCGAGCCTTCAGCCTTCAAAGGCACACGACAGCTAAAACAACTTTTTTGGCTTTGAGTTTGGCTTTGAGACACGCAAAGTTGCTTTTACCATTTTTGCGTTGCGTAATAAAGGAAATACAACCTACTTTCTTTCAACAGGCGTGGTGAGTTGAAGGGGGGCATGTTAAAAAAGTTTCATGATTCTAAAGGTCGGCACCCCGGTTATCTCTCCCAGGGTCATTGATCAAGCTGTGGCAGTCCTCCAACGTGGCGGTATTATCGCCTTTCCTACCGATACAGGTTATGCACTTGGGTGCGATCTCTACAGTAAAAAAGCCATTGATAAAATTTATTTTGTAAAAAAACGCGACCGCAAAAAGCCTCTTAGCGTGATTTGCGCAGATCTCAAGGAACTAAGTCAGTTTGCAATCGTCAGTAATCGTGTTTACCGCGATATGCGCAGACTTTTACCTGGGCCCTACACCTTTGTGTTACCAGCTACTCGACTTGTTCCCAAGCTCCTTGTGAGCTCACGAAGCAGCGTGGGTATCCGCGTTCCCGCTAATCCCGTGTCTCTTGCGCTTGTAAATGCCCTAAGGCATCCCCTGGTTGGAACTTCATGCACAACCCCCGAAGGAGAACCCCTTACCGATCCTGCTCAAATAGAAAAAGTTCTTGGAAAATCTATCCAACTCATTCTTGATACTGATCACGTCCCGTCTGAACCTTCCACGGTTATTGATTTTTCCGTGGCTGAGCCTGTTGTTGTTCGACACGGTAAAGGCGACGTTAAAGAAATTCTTTCTCTCACTGAAGAACAATGAAATTCAAAAGTTTTCCCACGCGCAAAGACGACCATATTGGTCGCAAACTTTATCACATGCTCAGTGGGACAATTGCCACTTATTTATTTCTTTATGTTTTAGATCGTAAACAAACAATTATTCTAGTCGCTCTTTTAACAACTTTTGTTTTTATAATCGATGTTCTTAGATTACGTATTCACGGTTTGAATCGGTATATCCACAAAATCATGGGTGGAGTTATGCGCAGAGAAGAAACCAAAAATCTCAGTGCGCAAACTTTCTATATGCTAGGCCTTCTGTGGCTAGCTATGGGATTTTCTAAACCCATCGCTGTTCACAGCTTGTTGATCCTTGCTTGGATGGATCCAATAGCGGGGTTTTTTGGACTTCGTTTTGGAAAAACTGTTTGGAGATCTGCCATTCCATCTCAAGTTTCTCTGCCATCAGCAGAGGAAGTCTTAAGACAAAAAACAATCGAGGGAAGCTTTGCGGGATTTATTGCCGCATTTCTCGCGGGTATGGTTGCGTGGACGGGAAGATGGGCAAGCTATCCTCTTGAAAACGGTGCCCTATGGCCCACTCCTCTTCAAGTTTTAATTTTATCGGTAATTGGAGCCCTTGTTTCTGTCGCTGCTGAAGCCTGGCCCTCTCAATGGGATGATAACGTGATGATCCCGTTTTGGACTTCTCTAGCAATTTGGGCTTCGACTCAAGTTATGGGAATACCGACACTCTTCTAAAAGATTTTCTGCAAAAAGTTTTGTGGGCACGGATCGAAAAACTTTTTTAATCACTCCATCTTTTCCTATGAAAAAAGTTACTTGATTGATTTTTCCAAACGGATTTAAGACGCGATAATTGGTGGAAACCTTTTGCGTCACATCCGAAAACAAAGGAAAAGCAAGATGATGATATTCAGAGAATGCTTGAAGTGCTGAAAGCGGATCTGTACACATTCCTAATAAAACATAATTTTCTTTCAGAATATGATAGTAAGCTTTCAAACTTAAAGCTTGCTCAGCTGCCCTTGACGTAAAAGCTCTTGGAAAAAAATAAAGAAGAACATTTCTTCCTCGAAATTTACTCAACGAGTGAAATCTTTTATCTGTTCCTAAAAGAGAAAAGTCAGGGGCTCGCATTCCCTCTTCTAAGCCTTGCCCTAAGAACTCTTTAAAATCCCAACTAAATTTCACAAATTAAAATTTGAGCACCTAGCCTTGCCTTTAGCTAAGTCCCTTTTTCTTTCGGTAAATAATTATTCCTACAACAATTGCAATTAAAACTCCTCCAGCGATCTTCATATACAAATCACTTGAATCGCTCGCAGGCTGCTCTGCGGGAGCTTCAGCCACTGGTGCTTTTGGAGCAACACGAGCAGCTGGCTTCGAAGATAATAAACTCAAACTTCGAGATTTAACAATTTCATCAAAAGCCTTGGGATCAAAACGAATCTCTGCGGAATCAATCATTCTATCTAAAATCTCTGCCCATTTTGCAAAAACACTCTCCGCAACATGATAAGAAATCAAACCAGCAACCTGCTCTTTAATCGAAGCAACATAACGAGAAATAAAGCCTGGAATTTCAGGTCCAATCTGCAAACTGTCGACCCACATTTGATCGCGTATTTTTTTGTCTTTTACATACTTAACTTGAGTTGTGTAACCCTTGCCCAAAAGGTCTCTCATCGGCTTAGTTTGCTTAAGATACTCCTTATATTTTTCAAAAGTATCGTCAGGTGGATTTACGGCTTTTGTGACAATTACGACAATAGCTTCATTGCGAAGATTAGGATTGTCGGGCTGACAAACCCAATCCAGCTCTTCTTGCTGGCAATCCCAATTAGGAGGAAGTTCAAGCGATATAAATTTACTTTTAAAAGATTTTGCACTTGCATCCAAACAAAACACAGTTGCAAGAAAAGTAATTAAAAATATTCTAAAAAATTTATTTGATAACTTTGCCTGAGATAATGTTGCCATTACCTTTCATTTTGCTCTTGAAAATTAACATCCGCAAGACGGAATTCCCCCATCTTGTTTGCTGCAAAACCTTTTAAGCGCGGATTAACCAAAAACAAATTGTTTTCTTGAAAAATAGGCGCAATCGCAACGTCGTCCTCAATGAGCATCTTTTCTGCTTTTGAATAAAGAACAGAGCGAGTCTCGGTCTTTTGAGTATTGAGAGCATCCCTTAAGAGCTTTTCAAATTCAGGATTGCAATATTTTGGATAATTATTTCCCGAGTTACAAGTGAACATATCAAGAAAGTTATTGCTATCGGCATAGTCTGCTCCCCAACCTTGTCGAAAAATTGGCAGATCTTGAGTGGCCGCAGATTTCAAAAAAACCTTCCACTCTTGCGCAACTAGGGCGACATCAACACCTAAGTTCTTTTTCCATTCGGATTGCAAAAACTCAGCTACCATCTTGTGCATTTCATCATTGGGATACCAATACTCCAACCCCTTGTTAGGAGGGTTTTTTATTTCTGCCCAAAGTTTTTTTGCTTTTTCAGGATTGTAAGGCATGCCCCTTTGATGATCAGCACCCAAAAGACCCTCTGGAATCCAAGACTGAGTGGGCTCCACTAAATCGCTCATAAACTTTTTTATTTGGGCTCGATCTACAGACATAGCAAGAGCCATTCGTACACGTTTGTCTTTAGTAAGAGAATTTTTCATTCCAAAACCAAAAGCCATCGAACGAAGATAAGCTGATTTTATAAAACCCGGTTCTTTTTTTGAAAGCATTGGGACTTGAAGAGGAGAAAGTTTGCGCACGATATCTACTTCTTTTCTTTCAAAAAGAGTCACCGCAACAGCATTTTCTTTGATGACACGAAATTCAATTTCTTCAAAGTTTTTCTTTTGAGCGTCTTGATCCCAGTAATAAAGATTTTTCACCAAAGTCAATTTAGATTCTCGAACCCACTCCCGTAGTTTATAGGGTCCAGCTGTAACAAGCTTGCCCGCCTCGGTCCAACGATCTCCAAATTGCGCTATCAAATCTTTACGAATGGGATAGGTCACAGAAAAGGCAGGAACATTGATCCAATAAGGTGCTGGTGAGCGAAGAGTGTAAACAACGGTATTTGCATCGGGAGCCTTAACTCCTACATTTGAAAAGTTTTTTTCTTTAGCATTAAAAAAACTTTCCGCATTTTCTATATCAAAAAGAAAATAAGCATACTCAGAAGCGACTTTGGGCGTAAGTGTCCTTTCAACAGCGTCTACAAAGTGCTGAGCCACGAGAGAACTTCCATCACTCCATTTTAAATTTGCTCTCAATTTAAAAGTGAAAACTTTTCCGTTGGAACTAACCTTCCACGATTCAGCAAAATTGGGAACAATTTTTCCCTCTTTGTCCATTCGGACCAAACCCTCATGCAAAGTAACAATCACATCTCGCGATAAGGCGTCGGTGGCCGTCGTCCAATCGATTGTGGGAGGCTCAGCTTCCAAACGCATCCTTAAAACACTTTGTTTTGAAGTAGAGGATGATTTTTTTGTGCAAGAAAAAAAAGCAAAAGCAAAAAAAAGTAACAATGAGAATCTCAACTTGACCATACTCTCCTCTTAGCAGGAGGAGCAGCGCTCTACAATCGACCCTTTAAATGTGGATCAAGATAATCTCTTAAACTATCCCCAATAAAATTAAATGAAAGCATCGTGAGAGAAATAATCAATCCAGGGAAAATTATGAGATGAGGATAATACTGCATCGTTCGCCAACCTTCATCCGCTAGCACACCCCAACTTGGATTTGGGGGGCGCACGCCCACACCTAAAAAACTTAAAAAAGCTTCTGACAAAACGTTTGTCGGTATTTGATAACTCAACTCAACTAGCAAGGGCCCCGCACAGTTAGGAAGAATGTGTCTTAAGAGTTTTCGAGGCGCTCTAAATCCAAGTGCATCGGTTGCTTCCATAAAAGGCCTTCTTTTGAGAGATCGAACCTGCACTTCTACAAGTCGAGCTGTTCCCAACCAACCCGTGATCACCATCGCAATCAACAAACCCTTCATATCTCGTCCAAACAAAAGCATCACAAGCAAACTCACCATCAAAGTAGGCAAAGTATAAAGAACATCCACCAAACCCATCATCCAGCGACTCAAAGTATTTTCCATGTATCCCGCAATAAGTCCGTAAAGAAGACCTATTCCCACAGAACTCATGGCTGTGACAAAAGCAATCGAGAGAGAAAGTCTTGACCCATATAACATACGACTCCACAAATCTCTTCCCAAGGCATCTGTTCCAAAAAAATGATCCCACGAGGGACTTGCAAAGGTCAGCTCTAAATTCTGCAAATCAAAAGCATACGAACTCAACAAGGGAGCGAAGACCGCAAGTAGAAGAACAAAAAGCAAAAACAAAGAAGATAATTTTACAAACCAATCACTTTTCTTCCAGTAATCGCAAAGAATTTGATAAAAAACAATCACGCAGATCTCCTAAGACGAGGATCAACACTCACCGAAAGAGCTTCGGTGCAGAAATTTAAAACAACCAACATCGTTGCATACAACAAAGTGGCTCCCATCAAGAGCGGATAATCCCGATTGTTCACAGCCTGAATAAAGTGAGTCGCAAGTCCCGGAACAGAAAACATATATTCGATCACAAAACTTCCCGTTAACACGGTCGCGGCCAAGGGACCCAGCAAACTCAAAACGGGAAGCATTGAATTTCTAAGAGCGTGCACAAACAAAACCTTCATTCTCGAAAGCCCTTTTGCTCGAGCCGTTCTGATAAAATCCATCTGTAAAGTTTCCAGCACCGAAGATCGCGTCAGACGCGCTATCAAAGCTGCGGGCCTTATTCCTAAAACAAGCGTAGGCAAAACTTTATGAGCAGGACTATCCCACATTGCTGCAGGTAAAATTCCTAATTTTTGAGCAAAAAACAAAATCGCTAAAGCTCCCACAAGAAAACTAGGCAAAGAGATTCCAAGCACCGCGATTCCCATTGAAAAACGGTCAATCCATGTTCCTCGGTAAGCAGCAGCTAAAGTGCCACTCACAATTCCTAAAACAAGAGCCACTCCAAGTGCGTAGCATCCCAGCTCAATCGAAACGGGAAGACCATCCATGATGATCTCACTCACATTTTGACCTAGGAATTTTAAAGAAGGACCCCAGTCTCCATAAAAGAGAATTCCCTTCATGTACTCAAGATATTGCTGCCACCAGGGAAGATCGAGGCGAAATTTTGCCTCCAGAGCACGCAAAATTTCGGGTGGTACTTTTTTATCTGTATCAAAAGGACCTCCAGGGATGAGTTTCATGAGAAAAAAGTTTGCAGCTGAAATAAAGAATAAAGTCAGAAAAGCTCGTCCAAGAGCACGGATCAATTTAATCATAGTTCTTTCAAATTCATTCCTTAAAAAGAGCTATAATGGCCGACTCCTCAATGTCTGTAAAGCGCTCAAATGGGTAGTCGTTTTTAACTTTTATAGGAAGAGGAAAAGAGGCAAGCAGAATATTCTTTGAATGAAGCTTTTTTTCTTGATTTTCTTTTAACGGCAAAGAAACTCTCAAAGAGCAGATTGGAGCAGATCTATAAGACTCATAAATATGCCTAGAGTTTTTAACCAGCCCCCCCCCTGAAGAAGGACAAAGAAAAGATACCAACTCACGACAAATCTGCTGCTCCAGAATATCTTTTGTATCAAAAATCATTTTGCAAAAATATCCTTCACCTCTAGAAACTCGAGGCTCTTTTTGAGGAAACAACAGGGAAGGAATTGAATGCGAGAATAAAAGCTTTGATGAGTTTTGTTTTAAAAAAGCCACAAGAGAATCTCTCTCTTCAAGCTCTGGAACGTGAATCACAAGCTGTAAAAATCCATTTTGATTGGCTCTCATAAGCCATTCATCAAAAGGCGCCATCACGTAATTTGGCGCAAGATAATCTCTCAATTGAATTTTTGCTTTAGGAAATTTAACCTTAATCACATCACTAAGAGCGTTCTTCAAAAGAGGATAATCTTCAGCTAGTGGAAGATAGATTGAAAAATTTTCTGGTTTTTTTTCTTTCTTGGAGATAATTTTAGAACAAGAAAAAAAGAAAAAACTAGCGAGCGTCCAAAACTTGATCTGAAGAAAAGCTCGCGTTCTCACGCTTTACATTCTTATGACTTGGGCCCACAAATTCAAGGCTTATTTCGCCAGGCTTTAAATATCCAAGCTCTCTTAGCTTTTGCTCTTTAATCAAAGTAGAACTTTGAAAAAGGTGAACTTCATTTTGTAGCTTATTCACCCTTGATTGTGTTTCACTCATTTCGATCTTCACTCGCCGTATATCCTGCATAAGCAAAACCCACTGGACAAAACCCCTTGGAGCTAAAAGATTCATCACCAAAAAAGCACCCACAACAAAAAAAAGCTCCTTATATGTCCATTCACGAATATCAAAAAGCCTTTTTAAAAACCTCACTCGATGACTCCAAAATTTCTTAAAGCTACCGTATTGGAAGTTCCCGATTCACGAGACGTAGGAATTCCCGCAGTGAAAACAGCAACATCATTTTTCTTTAAATACCCTAACCGACCTAGTTCGTTCGCAAGACTATCGAATATTGTATAATCTTGAGTTTGTACTTCTTTCCAAGGAATCACAAACACTCCACGAGACAATGCCAATTGCCTCCTGACGGATGGATTTTCGACAAAGGCAAAGATGGGCGCCTGAGGGCTCAAGCGAGATAAATTTCGCGCAGTATTGCCACTTCGAGTGAGGCAACCAAGAGCTTTCGCTTTGATTTTTTTTGAAAGTAAAACAGCCGCTGCCTCTAAAGGCGCCTTGGCCTCAACCGTTGGATCGAGATCAAAATTCATTTCGAATTCACTGCTTTCAGAAGCTCTAATAATAGCATCCATCGTCTCAACAGCTTTCAAAGGAAAAGTTCCCGAAGCAGTCTCATTTGAAAGCATCAAGGCATCTGATCCATCAAAGACTGCATTCGCCACATCTGAAGCCTCTGCACGAGATGGAGTAGGCTGAGTAACCATACTCATCAACATTTGCGTAGCTGTGATGACGGGCTTGCCCGTGCTTCTTGCCATCTTGATTAATTTCTTTTGAACGAAGGGAACTTTTTCGTTTCCGATTTCCACACCCAAATCGCCACGAGCAATCATCAAAGCATCAGAGGCTTCCACTATTTCTTCAAGATTTTCAAGAGCTTCAGGCTTTTCGATTTTTGCAATAACTTGAATCTCTGCTCCCTTAGAAGCCAGTAAACTTTTTAGATTTTTAACTTCTTGAGCACTTCGAACAAAAGAGAGCGCAAAGAAATCAACTTTCTCACCAATACAAAACAGAATATCTTCCCAATCCTTTTCTGTGATTGCACTAGCTGTGAGCTTTGCAGAGGGAATATTTACACCCTTGCGAGAACTCAGCGTTTCACCAAAAATAACTTTTGCATGAACAAGATTTTTTGCTGGATGAACCTCAGCAATTTCCATACGAGTGAGCCCATCCTCAATCAATAAGGCATCCCCCACTCTCAACTCATGAGCCAAACGAGGGTAGCTAATAGAAACAGGCTTTTCTCTTGTTCCGTCTCCTTCGATCTGACGGTCATTGGTACCCGTAAAGAAAACATCTTGGCCTTTTTTGAGGATGATCATTTCTTTGATCAAACCAGTTCGAATTTTAGGCCCTTGTAAGTCTGCAAGAATCGCAACTTCTCGGTGAAGTTCACCTGAAGCTTTACGAATCCAATCGATATTTTGTTTATGTGCTTTGTGATCGCCATGAGAAAAATTCAGGCGTATCACGTCCACGCCTTTTTCCAAAAGCTCGCGCAACATCTCATAGCTTTTGATTGCGGGACCCATAGTGGCAACAATTTTTGATTTACGATTAATAATACTCACTCTTACTAGCTTAAAACTTAACTTAACTAATTTCTAACCTTTTCTTAATCTCTTCTTAACTATTTACTTTTAAAATTTGAAGTCAAATTATCAACACATTAAAAGGCCTCCTAAATATCTATTAAATTTATATTTTTTACATCAAATTAGAAATTTAATAATTACCCTGTTCAACTAAATCTAAAATAATGAGGTGATCCCTTCTTCATGTAAAATACTGGTTTTTTTAGTATATGTTTTTTGTTTTCTTTCATCTTTTGAACTCAAAGCGGATATTGTTTTACAGTTTAAAGATGTTCCAACAGTTTCCAAATCAAATAATTCATTCATACAAAAACAAGCACAATTTATTGTTTTTGGAGTAAGTCCAGGAAATACAATTTATTTGTACAAAAATAAAAGCTGCACTGGGGACATAATTTTTCAAAAAAAAGCAGAAAACAATTCAACTTTTTTTCACATTCCTAAAAAAGAGTTTGAACAAGATAACTACACTTACTATTTGAGTGCCAAAGACTTAGGAAATGGTTCTTGCAGTAAACATATAACTTTCAAAATAAAAAATCGAGAATCAATTGAAGACCCCAAACCTTCTTCTACTCCCGCACTTCCTAAAATCTCCTACTCCTCTCCTCAATCTTTCACTCAAGGTGTTGCTAAAAGTATCTCTCCCACATCCACCGGCGGCGCTGTCTCCTCTTACTCCGTCTCTCCAACGCTCCCTGCGGGCCTCTCTCTCAACTCCACCA
>JBIKUK010000009.1:0-29053 GCA_044347615.1 Bdellovibrionota bacterium
ACCATCAATTCGATAAGTGAAAAACCTTTGTTATTGTTTTTAATCATTAATTGTACTCCTCAGATTATAATCTTAACTGTTATTCATTCTTTCAAAAGTCAATTTCTCGTAAAGAATTGTTAATTTTTTGTTTAGTTATTTGCCGGAGATAGAGCCGGAGAGTTCATCTTCTGCTGTCAGTTTTTTGATGCTCTCAACTCCAAGAATTCCTGTTTTATCCATTTTAACTCTAAAAAGTTTGAGTGTGCCAAGTTCATTGGAGGCAAAGTGATTCAAGGGGCGAATCGCGACGGCTATATGAATGAAATAAACCCTGTGTCCCAGGTGACTTTCAATACTTCCATCAGGTTTTAAAAGATGAAGCATTTTTGTGGGATCATCCATAGAAGTTGTAAAACGATCCACTCTTATTCTTAAAACTTCTCGAATACCCCAGTGATAATGCTCTTTAAGCTCTAGAGATTTTAGATTTAACTTATAAATTTTTCTGTATTCAACAACATCTTCTTCTACTTCAGGTTCAAGATCAGAATCGCGAATAGAATAGCGAAGTTCTCTCACTACGGAAGGAAGGTCTTCTACGGTGCTTGGCCTGATAAATTCTTCAACATTTCCTAAAAATCTTTGATGCGAATTTTGCGAGTAAGTGAGATGGATTTTGTAATCAGGAAAATATTTTTGACTACTAGAAAAGAAAAACTTCCGTGCAAGGTCTTTTAAAATATCTTTCACCACATATGCAAATACCGCGATACTTACAAAAGCGAATGTTCCAATTCCAATGTTTTGAGCTTGGCGTCCTAATAAATAGTTTTGACCTAGGAGAGCTAAAGTTGCAGCAAAAGCAGCTGAAAGACCAATGACCGGGATAAAAAGCCGGCTTTCTCGTGATTTGAGATTTGCTCTTACAAAAAGAGTTTTTTGAAAGTATTTTTTTAAAAGACTGGCGCGTCTTAAGTAATGCTCTTCTTCTGCTTCTGCGTTTTTAACTCCGTCAATTTGCAAGTAATATCCAAGTGCTTTTCGATGATCAGCTTCTTTTTTAGCAAGATTAGGAATGGTATCTAATAAGTGAGCTCCATCGTTTGTAATCTCACAATAGTATTTGAGGTGACTTAGTAAACTTACGTATAGGTGCGATATGTATTCATCGAGCAAAAGTAAATCGTGATCAAAAGAATCAAAAGGAAAATCTCGCGCACTTTTGCCTAAAAGATGTCTTTGCTTTAAGAGCTTTCTGTAATCCTCTATCAAGTCACGAGTATCGAGAAGATGATCAAAAAGTTCGTTATTTTTAAAAGCACGGACACTTCTAATTTGTTTTTTTAGACTTTTGATTTCGTATTTTAGAAAAGCTTCAACTTCAAGAGCAAAAAACTTGAGGCTTTCTTCGCTTAAGTGATGAGAGAGCAGCTCAAGGCGTTCTTTAACGCGCGCAAGTTTTGTGGGGCTTTGTGGATTTCCTGCGTGAGTATGAAGGCGCAGGTTACTTTGCATTTGGCTTTTAAAAGCTTCTATGTCGAAATTTTCTGAAAGCCCCAAGGATTTAGGAAACATGAATTGAGTATTCACTTCGAAGTCACAAATGTTTTTGCTTTGGACTTCTCCATCAAAACCCAGTTGTAACTCAACTCGGTCGCTGTCGTGTCGAGTTGCACTCACAAAAAAGAAGTTCACAAAAAATAGAATAGCAAAGAATTTGAATATCCATAAATTCTGTAAGTTTATGAAAGGTCAACTTTATGGTACCGTACATGTGTATGGCTAGGTCGCTAACGGCGTCGCACATTTCAAGCCCCCCAGACTTAAGCCCCCGCCAAGCGGAGCTTTTGTCTTACATTGAAGGAGTTTCTAGTGAAGAACACCGAATGCCTTCGTATAGAGAGATGGCTGCGGCCCTTAAGTTGTCGGCAGTGGGAAGTATTCAGGATTTAGTTCGCGTACTTTTAGAAAAAAAATATCTTACAAAACAAGGGCGTCATCTTGTTCTTTCTTCTAAGAGACAATCTTCAGTTTTGCAGGTCCCTTTGGTGGGCGTAGTGGCGGCGGGCTCGCTCACCGAGGCGATAGATCATCATATGGGAATGGTGGCTTTTTCGAGACATCTTGTAAGTCCAAAAAAAAACTCCCATTTTTTCGCTTTGCGCGTGCAAGGCGAGAGTATGATTGAAGCGGGCATTTTTGAGGGCGATCATGTTGTGGTAGATGCGGGATGTGAAGTTCGATCTGGTGAGACTGTTGTTGTTCGTTTTCGAGGTGAAGCAACGGTGAAAGATATATTTTTTAAATCTAAAGAAATTGTTCTTCGTCCCCGAAATAAAAACCTAAAAGATATTGTGATAGTTGACGAGCAGCGATCTGAAGTTGAAATTCTAGGAAAGGTTTTGCTTATTCAAAGAGTTTTGTCTTAAATTCTTCCACTCACAAGATCTGAGATCCACCTGGTGTTTTTATTTTTTTCAAAAATTGTTTTGAGTGCAAGCATAATAGGTATCGCTAAGAACATTCCAACAATTCCCCAAACGATACCCCAGAATAAAAGAGAAAGAAGAACGGCAATAGGATTAAAATCGATTGAGTCTTTGAGGAGTTTTGTTTCTAAAAAACTACCAATAGAAAACTGCAGAAAGCTTCCCCCAATAAAAACAGTCCAAAAACTCATGCCAAAACCATGCTCCAAAAAAGCGAGAGGTAAAGGAATGAGAACAGAAATTGCTGCTCCAACGTTTGGCAAAAAATTTAAAGCCCCCGAGAGAATAGCAATCGGAAAAGCCAAATCAACTCGAGCAAGGCTCAGTAAAACCCAAACCATCACAATTGTGATTAGCGAGGCCATGACTTTGATCACGATATAGCGATTAATTTGAGATCGAATTTCAACCCAAAGCTTTGAGTGAGTGTTGTGAGAATCGTCTCCTCCAAAAACAAGAAAAATAAAAAAAACGAGAACAAGCAAAAGCTCTCCAAAGATACTCATAAAAGAGCCTGAAAGATTTTTGATCCAATCCACTAAGGGAAGGTTGCTCGCAATTTGAGGTAGAGAAGTAAAGTCGATTCCAAGACCTAGCGAGGTAATTTTTGATTGGAGGTAGTACAGGCTCTCTGTAAGTTTGCTTGTGTACTCTTCAGCGCGAGCAAAAAAATCACGAAAAGACACGACTAAAAAAAGCCCCATTAAAAAGGTTCCTACAAGGCTTCCCCCAATCACTAGGGCCAAAGCAAGATTACGAGGAAGTTTAAAGTGTCGATCAAGATAGTCGATTGAATTAGAAGCAAGAGCAAAAAGAAAAAGTGCTAAGGTCAGTGGAACCAAAAGAGTCTTCGTATAAACAAGGATGGCCGTGATACAGATAAAAATCACAAGTCCTGCTGTCCAACGATAAAGTGCTTGAGAATCGTCCATAGACAGTATCTTAGCAACGAAAGAGCTTTAAGAGCTAAGGGTATAATATTCTTTTAGGGGTTAGGTTAAGAGATAAAAATTGCCCGGGGCTGCTCCTCGCGAGGATGAGGGGGAGGAGGGGTATTCCATCACGTGGAGCAGACCGAGCTCGACGCAGTCGTGACACTTCTAACTCGAAGCGACACGTGCACCGTTCTCTTATTCAGTGCATTAATAATGCCAAGTCAAGGAGATAATCCCTAGGCCTTTTTGAGTTTTGTTGGCAATTTTAGGACAAATATGGAAGGCGTGCGTTAAGTATTTAAACAGTTTAGGTTTTTAGTCTTTTGTGAAAATTAGACTTAAGTAGCCGAGTTTTAACGCTTTGTGTCTGTCTTGATGCTTTGTTTATTCTCTTGAACCATTTACGTTTTGAAGGCCCTCGCCTTGTCTATTTGAAGGATCCATTGGTCCACGAGCTTTTGTGTTTTTGTGAGGCTCTTTAGCTTTGCGTTTGGATTTTTCATAGTAACTCACTCCTCCCTCGCCTGTTTCTACTTCTTTTTTAGATTCTTTTGTTAGGGGGTCCTTGGAAGATTCATTTTTTTTATTTTGATTTATTTCTTTGATCTGAGTTTTTGCGCAAAGATAATTGTAATTGATAAAAATAGTAAGAAAAAAATTGAACATGATTTTAAGTTTTCTATTTTTCATCTCGAATGTAAGTGTAGGCGATTAAGGAACGATGAGTCTAGGCTCGGAAGTGAGCAAAAAAATATTATGTTATAAGAACAAGAATGAAGGCGAAAGTCGTATTGAACGAGCTACCCTTTCCACAAGATGTTTTTTTGCAAAAAGCAAAGGAACTTTCTAACAAAGTTTTTTTGATTCAAACTACAACACAAAATCATCTTCGCAAAATAACGTGGGCCGAAGCAGCCGATGAAGCTCTTCGAATGGCTTCTGCTCTTCTTTCTATGAATTTAGCGCCTCGAAGTCATATTGCGATTTTATCCAAGAATTGTGCACATTGGATTTTGGCAGATTTGGCCATTTGGCTCGCGGGCCATGTTTCTGTTCCTCTTTATCCTAATCTTACGACTGAAACAGCAAAGGTTATTTTTGAGCATAGTGATGTGAAAGCTGTTTTTATTGGCAAGCTCGATAAGGCTGCGACAATGATCGCTGCCATACCAGACAATGTTTCGCGAATTTCTTTTCCAGATGTAAATGATGAGCAAAGTTTAAAGTGGAATGATCTTGTGGAAGCTCATCAACCTATTTCTGAAAGCGATATTCAAGATTCAAAGCCTAATCTAAAAGATATTGCGACCATTGTTTATACTTCAGGAACAACCGGAAAGCCTAAAGGAGTCATGCATTCGTATGAGGCTTTTTCTTTTGCGGCTCTAAACGGAGTGAACCACTTAAATTTAGGCTCGCATGATCGAATGTTTTCGTATTTGCCTCTGGCGCATGTGGCGGAGCGTTTACTTGTAGAGGGTTTTGCTCTTTACTCGGGAGCGAGTGTTTATTTTGCAGGAAGCTTAGATCAGTTTTCTCAAAACATAAAAGATGCAAAACCCACAGTTTTTTTGGCTGTTCCTCGAATTTGGTTGAAGCTTCAACAGGGAATTCTCTCAAAGTTTTCTCAAGCGAAGTTAAATTTTCTTCTTTCACTCCCACTTGTTTCTTTTTTTGTGAAAAGCAAAGTTCAAAAATCACTAGGTCTCGATCATGTGACGTTACCTGTAACGGGAGCAGCACCTGTTTCGAGAGAATTATTGGAATGGTTTGCAAAGCTTGGAATTGAGATTCAAGAAGCTTATGGCATGACAGAGAATCTAGCGTATTCTCATGCTCAACTAGCTAAGAAAATTAAACTAGGATCTGTGGGACAACCCATGTTGGGAGTCGACGTGAAAATCAACCCTCAGGGAGAGGTCTTGGTAAAAAGTTTGTCCAATATGTTGGGCTATTATAAAGATCCTGAGCAAACAGCTGCAGCTTTTGAAGAAGGATTTTTAAAAACTGGTGATATGGGTAAAGTTGATGACAAAGGATATTTGTCTCTTACAGGTCGAGTGAAGGATTTATTTAAAACTGGCAAGGGTAAATACGTTGCCCCCAATCCAATAGAGATGAAACTTTCTAATTCACCGTATGTTTCTCAAGTGTGCGTGGTGGGACAGGGGCTTTCGCAGCCTTTAGCGATTGCAATTCTTACGCCTGGGATTTCTCAAAAAAATAAAGCAGAAGTGAAGGGGGATCTTGAAAGGTTTTTGAAAGAACTAAATTCCACCCTCGATCCTCACGAGCGATTAAGTAAAATTGTTTTTGTAGATGATTCTTGGAGCGTGGAGAATGAGTTTCTTACTCCCACGCTTAAGATTAAACGCAATCGCATAGAGCAAAAATATGAAAGCTCTTTTGAAAGTTGGGAAAATCAACGCGATCGCATAATTATGTGAGTGATCATGTCGTAGCGTGTTCACTCAAGGCTTCTGCGAAAAAGTTATTTTTATGTAAGTATTTTGATCTTCGTTTAAAGATAAAGACTCCCGCAGCAACACCCGCAGCGACGATTCCAACTTGAACAAAACTACCTTCTTCTCCCATGGTTGAGAAGACTGCGACAATCAAAGCAAGAGAGAGAGGAATAATTGAGAGGATTGTTAGACCAAAGGTTTCAAGGGGAATTTTAAAAGGTCTAGCAAGAGAAGGCTCTTTTTTTCGAAGAGCTATGAGCGCACAAAATTCTAAAGAGAGTCCAAGAGTATAAAAAAGAATATCCACAACCATGAGTTTTCCAAGAGACAAACTCGAAAACACTGAAGCAAGTACGGACATGATAACAAGTGCCGTTACGGGAGAGCCCTTGGGAGATGTTTTGGCAATTTTCTTAGGAAGCCATCCATCTTTTGCCATCGCCATAGGTAAGCGGGAAATATACAGGAGTTGACTGTTGAATAAGGCCCACGCAGAAAGAAGAGCGGCAATTCCACCCAGTATTCCCAGCCAGCTTCCCGCAAGTTTTTCAGCAATTGTGGGCCACCCCGCACCTTCACTCCAATCTGTGGGAGTAGTTGTGGCTTTGAATCCTGCAAGTAAGGGAAGCAGATAGGACAAAACGATGATCAAAAGAGAAACAGAGAGAGCACGAGGGTAGTTTTTTTGCGGATTTTCAACTTCCGATGCATAAGTCGAGACATTATCCCACCCGCAATAGTTCCACAGAACAACAGCAAGTCCTGTTGCAATGGCTGCGGGAGTAGTATTCGTAAGGTGATCTCCAGAAAAAGCATTGTTCAGTAAAGACCAGTCTCCGTAAAAAAATCCACAAATAGTGAGGAGCAAGAAAGGAAAACTAACGAGCATTAAATTTGCCAAAGCATTGGTGCCCACAGCTTGAGTGCCTCGTAAATTCATAAGAAGAGCACCAATGATAAAAACAACACAGATTCCCCAGCGTAAAAAAGTGACTTGAGGGCTTGCGGTTTCGAGAACGGGAAAAAAGAACCCAAGATAAGTCACAAACAGTACGGGATAGAGCGCAAGGTCTACAGCCGAATAGCAGAGAGTCCACCAACCTTCTTGAAAGCCCCAAAACTTTCCAAGGCCACGTTTTACCCAAATGTAATAACCACCTTCTTCAGGAATCGCTGTAGAGAGTTCAGCGACCATGAGGGCCACAGGTACAGCCCATAAAAGAGGAAGTGCTATCACAAGAATAATCGACCATGTTGCTCCCACAGCACCCACGAGAGCTTCGAGTCCATAAGCACCTCCAGAAACTGTGAAAAAGATCAAAGCGACTTGTTGCCAGAACCCTAGTTTTTTTTTCATTTTGTAGAAGGATTTTTATTAATCGTTTGATTTCGTCAATGCAAGTTTAATACATAGGCTATCTTTGGCGCTCTAGGCAAAGCGCTGAATTTCTTTTTTGTCTTAAATTTTTTGTGCTCGATAAATTTCTTCTCTGAGGATAGTGTTTCAAGTGTTTACAAATGAAAATTCATGAACATCAAGCCAAAGAACTATTTCGAGAAACGGGAATTCCCACAACAGTTGGAAAAGTAGCTTTTTCAGTCGATGAGGCTCGTAAAGCAGCGCAAGAACTTTTTGATAAGGGCAACTCAGTTGTCGTGGTGAAGGCTCAAATCCATGCGGGAGGTCGCGGTAAGGCAGGAGGCGTGAAGCTTGCTCGCTCTGTTGACGAAGCGGCAAAACTTGCTGGTGAAATTTTGGGCAAAGTCCTTGTGACTCCTCAAACAGGTCCTCAAGGGCAGGAGGTTCGCCGTCTTTGGATTGAATCAGGAAGTAAAATCGAAAAAGAGTTTTATCTTTCCATGCTCGTTGATCGCAAAACTCAAGCCTTGAGCGTGCTGGCAGCAGCGGAAGGTGGAATGGATATCGAAGAGCTCGCTCATTCTCATCCCGAAAAAATCTTAAGCTTTTCTATTAGTCTTGTAAGTGGACCTAAAACTTTTCATGGAAGAAACCTGTCGCACTTCTTGGGTCTCGGTGAAGCTCACGTTGCAGAGTGCGCGCTCTTTTTACAAAAAATATATGAATTCTTTTGGAAGACAGACGCTTCGATGGTTGAAATTAATCCTCTTGCTCTTGTTTCTGAAGGAGCCACAAAAAAACTTCTCGCATTGGACGCAAAGGTTACCTTCGATGACAACGGAGTTTTCCGTCATCCAAAACTCAAAGAACTTTTTGATCCAACTGAAGTCGATGCAAAAGAATTAGAAGCTGCTAAGTATGACCTCAATTTCATCGCTCTTGATGGAAGTATCGGATGTATGGTGAACGGAGCGGGTCTTGCGATGGCAACTATGGACATCGTGAAAACTTACGGAGGCGAGCCTGCGAACTTTTTGGATGTTGGCGGTGGAGCCACAGCTGAAAAAGTTCGGGAAGCTTTCAAAATTATTTTGAAGGACCCTAAAGTAAAAGCGATTTTTGTGAATATATTTGGCGGCATCATGAAGTGTGACGTCATTGCGGAAGGGATCATTTCTGCGAGTAAAGAAATTCAATTGCACGTTCCTCTTGTTGTAAGGCTTGAGGGAACCAACGTTGATTTGGGTCGTAAGATGCTTGAAACAAGTGGACTCAAAATTCACACAGCTGTGACGATGGCAGAAGGCGCTGAAAAAGTTGTGAAAGCGATGAAGGGAAATTAAAGATGTCTGTTCTTGTTGGAAAAGAATCAATTGTTATCACTCAAGGAATTACTGGAAAAGCGGGGCTTTTTCACTCTCAGCAATGCCGTGATTACGGAACAAAGCTCGTCGGTGGAGTGACTCCCGGAAAAGGCGGACAGAAAGTTGATAACTTTCACGTTTGGGATTCGTGCGCAGAAGCAGTTGCAGCAGTAGGTGCGAATGTAAGCATGGTGTTCGTCCCCCCAGCAGCAGCAGCGGATTCCATCTTGGAAGCTTTTGAATCTGGCATACCTTTGGTGGTTGCAATCACAGAAGGGATTCCTGTCTTGGATATGATGCGAGTTAAAAAATACTTGGATCTTAAAAATTATGAATTAAGTCGCGAAGGCAAAGCTCAGCTTCGTTTGATCGGACCAAACTGCCCTGGAATTATCACTCCGGGGGCTGCAAAAATAGGAATTATGCCGGGTTACATTCATCGTCCTGGGAACGTGGGCATTGTGTCTCGCTCTGGAACCTTGACTTACGAGGCGGTTCACCAAGTCACGCAGATGGGTATGGGGCAAAGTACTTGTATCGGTATTGGTGGAGATCCAATTCAGGGAATGAATTTTATTGATGCCTTGGAATTGTTTAACAACGATCCAGGTACCGAGTCTGTCATCATGATTGGTGAAATCGGTGGTAGTGCTGAGGAAGAAGCAGCTGCTTGGATTAAAAAGAATATGAAAAAACCTGTTGCGGGATTTATTGCGGGTGTGACGGCTCCTCCTGGGCGTCGCATGGGTCATGCTGGAGCGATTATCTCAGGCGGTGGTGGAACAGCAAGTTCTAAGATTGAAGCTCTCATTGCCGCAGGTGCGACGGTTGCAAAAACTCCAGCGGATATGGGCACAGCTTTGAAGCAATCCTTGCGCTAAAAGTTTTTTTTAGGTTTTTTGAAATTATGAAATGCTTTTTTAATACGGTTGTTAAGGCGATTGTTTTTGTAGCGTTTCTAGGAATACAAGTTTCTTTTTCTCAAAATAATTCTCAAAGTTTTAAAGAAAATCTCGTGGATTATCTTCAAAACAAAACAGATACGGATGTTTTGCTTGTTCAAAAAGATGGAAAAGTTATTTTTGAATATTTCGCTAAAGATTGGGATGCTCACAAGCCTCACGAGTTATGGTCGGTGACAAAATCCCTGACAAACATGCTTGTGGGAATTGCTGTTCGTGAAAAAAAACTAAGTCTTGAAGAAAGTCTTTGCGACAAGCTGACAGAATACACCGGAAGTTCTTATTGCCAGATAAAAGTGATTGATATTCTAAATCATAGCTCGGGCATTAAATGGAATGAGGTTTATGAAAAGTCTATTGTCGAATCATCTCCAATTTCTATGCTTTACGGCAAAGGCGCGTTTTCAACAGCCGATTTTGTTTTATCTTTCCCTCATGTTTTAGAATCAAAGCCAGGTACAAGGTGGATGTATTCTTCGGGTGACAGCAATCTTCTCACCAAAATTTTGCAAAAAACTTATTCAAAAAGTGAATATAATGAGTTGCCCTGGAAAAAATTTGCGGAACCCCTGGGAATTGAGTCTCTCACTTTTGAGCAGGATAAAAGCGGATCTTTTGTAGGCGCAAGTTTTGGATATCTCAATGCAGAGGATGCTCTTAAGTGGGGAAGTTTCTTGTTGAAAGGGGATGGTTCTTGGAAGGGGCAAGAAATTTTGCCAAGAAATTGGATTAAGTTTTCGACCGAAGTTCCTGAGTCTTTTTTAAAGGGTCGAGTTGTGAAAGCTCCTCTGGAATTACCGGGAAGGCATTTTTGGCCTAATCGAAAAATTGCTGCTTTAGGTGCTAGAAAAGCTTGGAAAGATTTGCCCGAAGATTTTTTTGCATCTCTTGGACACTGGGGGCAAATGGTAGGAGTTTTGCCTTCTGAAAACTTGGTTGTTGTTCGCTTTGGAATTGATAAAAACGATACCCGTAAATATCAAGTTAATAAGTTAATGCATTTGGTGCGAGAGTTTGACCAAAACAGAAAAATTTTAGAGAGTTCCGAAATTTCAGGAAATCCTGAGCTTGTTTCAAACTATAAATCTGGCCTGCGATATAATTCTTGGTGGCCCAAAATCTTTAAGGAAGTTGAATTGTTTTCAAACTATCGAGCCAAGGATTTTTGTTCGTGTTTTTATGTGTTTGGTCAAAGTGAAGAGTACTGCGAGAATTTCGTAAAAAATAAATCGGTTCCTTCTTTTTTAGCCCCTGTTCGTATCCATAAGGATTTAAAAGAAATTTCGGTTAATAAAGCCAAAGCTCATTACGTTTCTAAGCGTTTTGGGTGTGTCTTGGATTAGTTTTATCTTGAATCACGAAGTCGCAGACTCCATACTGCTCTTGTATGCAAGATAATCTTTTTGGAACAACCGTTCGCGATCCTCAAGCTCTTGTCACTGAGCGCGCTCGTTTTATGAGCCGAGTTTATTCTTGGATGGCGATGGGTCTTTTGACAACGGGGCTGATTGCTTATTTTATTGGAACCAACGAAAACCTGGCTATCTCGATTGCTCAAAGCCGGGGTCTTTTTTGGGTTCTTATCTTGGCTCAATTTGGATCTGTGATTTTTTTAACGGCTGCGATCAATAAGATTTCTTCCTTTACGGCAACCATGTTGTATGGGCTTTATGCCGCTCTTACTGGAGTTACTTTTTCAACTCTATTTTTGATTTATACTCATGAGAGCATATTTCAAGTTTTTGGAGTCACGAGCTTCGCATTCGCAGGTTTGAGTGCTTTTGGATACTTCACTAAAAAAGATTTAGGTCCCGTGGGTTCATTTTGTATCATGGGGCTTTGGGGTTTGATTGGCTTGTCTTTACTTTCTATTTTTTTCCCATCTTTGATGGGCGGACAAATGAGTGTCGTTGTTTCCATCATTGGGCTTATCATTTTTTCAGGCCTTACCGCTTACGATACTCAAAAAATTAAAGATGCTTATGTCGAGAGTTCTAAGGGGGCTCAGGCAGTCGAAAAAGCAGCCATTTTTGGAGCTTTGGTTCTTTATCTCGATTTTGTAAATCTTTTTCTTTATTTACTTCGTTTTATGGGCGACAGTCGTAGAAAATAATTTTCTATTTTTTTAAAACTTATGCGTATATTTTTCTTTATTTTTCTTTTTTCTTTTCAACTTTTTGCTTCTGATTGTCGAGACTTACTCAGAGATTCCGCTAATGAAGTTCACATACAAGAGCAAAGAGAAATTGCTGATCGAAAAGTTATTGGTTTTATCATCGAAGAAAAAAGACTTCCTGTCGGAAAAGAGTGGGATGAACTATTGGGCTTCATCCAAGCTAAGTATTTTGGAACAGGATCTTATCGAGAGGGTTTTAGTGGGAGCCGCGCAAAAATTTATCAGTCTCCTTACCAGGCCTATGAAAGTTTATTGGTAAAATTCGAAAATTCAGATCTTGTTAAAAAACATTTAAGTGAAGAAGAAAGAGTTGAGCTTGTTGAAAACCTCAAAGAAAAGTTTGCCTATAATCGCTTACAATACAGTCCTATATATTTTGATAGTGATTTAGAGTTTTTACAGAATAAAGCACATGATTTGGTAATTCGATTTATTGTTCTTAACAAAAGGCTTCCGCGCGGCATTGAGTGGAATGAAGTTTTGGGAAATCCCTCTAAGTATTTTGGATATGGTCGCTATGAAAAAACAGGATCTAGTCGTGAGGCACGTTTACACGATTCGCCTAGACATGCCTATGGCCGTTTACTTCAAAGGCTTTTGTCTTTTGAGCGTCCTGATCTTTTATCTTTTGAAGATCATTTAAAAGTATTGTCAGAGATCGAAGAAAAAATGAAACGTCGTTTGTAATGTTACTTGCTTGTTAGATTTTGAGGAACAAAACTTTTATAATTTAGACATTCGCTTGGCGTCAGTTGCTTGTGAGGATTTTTAATATCTCTCATATTGTCCCCATGAAAAAATTAATATTTTTGGTGGGATTTTCCTCTGCATCGAATTTTCTTTTTTTACATGAAGCGCATGCTATGAGCCAAAAAATTCCGAGTAGTTTTTGGAGTTGCACTTTTAAGGGGATAGAAGAGGTTTCCATCGAAGATAAACAGGGAATTCTACATTTGGAACTTCGAGAGATCCTTTATGGAACGGATTGGCTACCTCAAAAAGAGGAGGCTTATTTAGCTGCCAAAAAAGAGTGTGAAATGTATAGCGTCAGACCATGTCTGCTTTCTGGATGTTCTCAGAAAGGCGAATTGCGTTAATGGCAGTGTTTCAATTTGCATAATTTTATAAGAGTCACTCAGCGTTAAAACTTGCGGGCTTTGTTCTTCTCCCTATACTGACTGGATGAAAAGAATTTTTTCTGAAAAGTTCTCTCTTCTGATGTTGGTGTTAGGGGTTTCTGTAGGGGCATGTTTTGCTCATGCAACGGCATCTAATGCTCCAGCTGATTATTGGAGTTGTACTTTTTGGGGAAGTCAGAATCTATCTATCCCAGGTCCAAATGGTTCCACTCAATACATCGTTCGTCCAGTGGGCTATGCAGGTCAGTGGTTTCCACAAAGAGACGACGCTTATGAGGATGCAAAAGACGACTGTCGACGTTTTAGTACGGGTCCGTGTACTTTTTCTGGCTGTCGTCAGAAATTGAGGTAATTTATGAAAAAAATGAGTTTAGGGTTTCTTTTTTTAGCGGCTTCTTCAACGGTAGCTTTTGCAAACGGTTCAAGTGTTCCCAAAGGCTATTGGAGTTGTACTTTTTGGGGGCAGGAAAACGTAACGGTTCCAGGGCCTGGGGGCATCCCTCAGTATCAAACTCGACCAAGAGCGTTTGGTAGCGACTGGTACCCTAGTAAGCAAGATGCCTATGAGGACGCCAAAGATTATTGTCAGCGCTTTAGTTCTGGGGTTTGTCAGTTTTCTGGTTGCAAGCAAAAAAGCAGATAAATTTTAGCGTCTTTTTTAAAAGATTTTGACTCGTTTTGGGATCGAGATATCTATTTATCAAGTATGGAAAAAACGTTTTCAATCATTAAACCTAATGCTGTTCAAAAAAATGCGATCGGAGCGATCGTTGAGCGTTTCGAAAAAAGTAATATTCGTATCGCTGCAATGAAGTTAACAAAGCTCACAAAAGAAAAAGCGGAAGGTTTTTATGCTGAACACAAAGAAAGACCTTTCTTTGGCTCACTTGTAAGCTTTATGACAAGCGGTCCTGTTGTGTTGATGGTTTTGGAAGGCGAAAACGTCGTTGTTCGTAACCGCGAAATTATGGGTGCAACAAATCCAGCAAATGCATTGCCTGGAACAATTCGTAAAGACTTTGCAGATAGTATTGAGGCAAATGCAGTTCACGGAAGTGACTCCCCAGCTTCAGCACAAAGAGAAATTGCTTATTTCTTTGAAGCACATGAAGTTCAAAATCGTTTTTAATAAAAAGCGAATTTTATAAAAATTACGTTGTTGGAAGGGTAGATTTACATGGCACAAAAAGAAGTAAGAGTCGCAGTCACAGGAGCAGCTGGTCAAATCGGTTATGCTCTTCTTTTTCGAATCGCATCGGGAGAAGTTTTTGGAGCGGATACAAAAGTTCACTTAAACTTGCTCGAACTCGAAAGAGCTCTTCCTGCATTGGAAGGGGTGAAGATGGAACTTCAAGATTGTGCCTTCCCCTGCCTTGCTTCCGTCACTACAACTTCACAACTCAATGTTGCGTTTAAAGATATTGATTGGGCTTTGCTTGTAGGAAGTGTCCCTCGTAAAGATGGGATGGAACGCAGTGATTTGTTAAAAATCAACGGAAGTATTTTTATTGAGCAAGGTAAAGCTTTAGCTCAAGTTGCAAAACCTACAGTAAAAGTATTGGTTGTTGGAAATCCTTGCAATACGAATGCATGGATCTGCAAAAAAGCTGCTGCAGGAAAAATTCCTGAAAAGAACTTCTTTGCGATGACTATGCTTGATCAAAATCGTGCGTATTCTCAGTTAGCGATGAAAGCTGGAGTTGCTGTCGAAGCGATTTCAAATCTCGCTATCTGGGGCAATCATTCCCCTACGATGTATTCAGATTTTACGAATGCTAAAATTAACGGACAAAAAGTCACTGACGTTATTACCGATGGTGAATGGCTCAAGACAACTTTTCTTGAGACTGTAGGCAAACGTGGCGCAGCTGTTATCAAAGCCCGTGGGGCTTCTTCTGCGGCTTCTGCAGCGAATGCTGTTTTGGATACCGTAAAAGCGTTAACTTTCCCGACTAAAGGTGATACTTGTTTTTCAGTCGCTGTTTCTTCAAATGGTGAATACGGGATCGATAAGGGATTAATGTTTAGTTACCCCATTCGTTTCGATGGAACTCATTGGAAGGTCGTTGAGGGTGTAGAGCTCAACTCATTCTGTAAAGAAAAGATTCAAGTGACTGAAAAAGAACTCAAAGACGAGCGAGAAGCTGTTAAAGATTTAGTTTAGAAAACACATTAAATCTCGGTTTTAAAAGGAAAGAGAAATCTTCTTAGCTTTGCTTTGTCTTTATCATTGACGATCGTTTCATCTATTTCTTTAAGGCGATCTTCTTTGATATCGTTCCATTTTATCGATCCGCTTGTATGTTGCTTGTAGGCTTCAAAAGTAGCCTTACTGAGATGTTTAGGAATTTGAATAGAAAGTGCGACATTTGTGTCTTTGTAGTGAGATCGAGCGTCTAGGTTGTAAGAGCCAATAATCAAAACATCACCTTTTTCAGGGCGAGAGAAATAAGCTGTTTTTTTATGAAGAGAGCCTTGATCAAGGTCGCTTCCTTTATAGAGCTCTTTCAGGCCAATCTTTTCTTTTACAAACTTTCTATAAAAAGGATAGCTCATGACATTCACAATACTCAGGTCCGTAGTTTCTAATGAATTGGTGTGAATTGTTAACTTTGCTTTTCTTTGAGCTGCTCCAATCAGCGAGTTATGGAGAAGTTTTATTTTTAAATCTTTTTCAGGATGGTTGGTGAAAATTTTTGGATCTAAATAAAAGTAAGCGTTTACAATAGAGGCCTCGTCGCCTTCTTCTAAACTATTAAAAAGCTTTGCGTAGTGATCTGTTATGCTCGAATTAACAAGTGTTGCGGGGGTCATAATGTTTTCAATATATTCCGCTTCAAGGCCTTCTTCTTGTTCGAGTGAATAAGAACTTTCATTTGATTTTAGAAGATGTGTGGCAAGTTGAGCTTTACGATCTATTTCTTCACGCTTTGTTATATTTGGAGTGTCGAGTTCAGGAGCAGTAAACTTTGTCCAAAGGTCAACGTTAAGAGAGTCCTTCCACAAACGTTCAAAGCTTTGAGTGAGGGGGCTGTCAGAGTAAAGAGTCTTTTCTTTTAGACACGAGGAAACGTCTGTATCTTGAAAGGGATAGTGCCGAGGCTTAATTCCAAGTTCGGTATTTCCATCGATTAGTATATCTCCTCGAGAGGAATGGTATTCGTCACTAAGATTTCTTCCTCCGGTCATAAAACAGTGACCATCTATGAGTAAGAGTTTGTGATGTGTTCGAAAAAGAAAATTTCGAAATCCTTTGTAAATCTTGGGTCCAGCTGGACCGATTCTTTGAATTGTAGAGAGAATAAAGCTTAATTTTTCTTCGGGCGTGAGATGAGCAAAGTGACTATTTTCAAAGATTTCTTTTAAGTCTTCTGGAAGAGAAGATTTGAGAAGATTTAGGTCTTGTGCCATAAGACCGGACAAAAAACTTTCGGAATTAATTTTAAAGTTTTTTAAATCTTGAATCCACTCCGGTTGAGGGCCTCCGTATCTTTTGATTTCAATTCCAGAATTTTCTAGAAAACGTAAAAAAGGAAGTTGTTTTTCGCTCATGAAATAATCAACAAGAACACGCACCCGAATAGGTTTTTGTTCTTGTTTTGCAGTTTTCATCTTTCCCAGGACATTTTGAAAAAAAAGAGAAGTTGAGTAGTCGTCGTCGATAATAAAATAAACTATGTCGATGTTTTTAGTTACTGTTGAAACAAGATTGTATTTTTCGCTAAAGCTCGCAGCATTATGATCGAAAATTTTTGTTTGGGCTATTCTGATGTGAGGATTAAATGGAGCAGAAATAACTTGAGAAAATAGTGTGAAGTTAAGAAAATAAAAAAGAGAAAAGACAATCAGCCTTTTTTGGTAGTTCACGACTCCCATTTAGGGCATTCGTTTTCATTTAAGCAAGATAAATTGTATTTACTGCCCATCGGCTGTATCTAGGATTTTCTTTTCATCTTCTTTTGAGTAGCCCTTTAAGGTCGTTTTAATCTTCTTTTCAAGATGTTTATTTTGTGTCTGAGGTTGAAGAACGGGTTTCATGTTTTGAAGGATTTCTTTCATGTGGAAAGCGAGTCTTTTAAAGTCACTTGTTTTAAGATCATTCGTCTGTCTTAGGTAAAGGTATAAAATGACTGGTATTGATACTAAAACTAACAATCGTGAAAGAGTTTTCATGTTTCTATTGAGCTGAAGCGATATCTAACATTCGCTGAATTTCTTGATCACTATACCCCCTTAAGGCTTCTCGGAGGTTTTTTCGGTTGTTTGAAGGGTTTTTGGGGGAGGGGGTTAAGAGCGGCTGAAAATTAGCCGATAACTCCTTAAGGTTTCGAACTGTTTGGGGGACGAATTTTTCAGGAACACTTTGAATCTCCCCAGTTGTTAAGAGAGAGTAAAATAAAACAATAAAAAAATACAACATCATACGTACCATGTTTTTATTTTAAAACATTTGATGCGGGTATTGCATGAATTTTTTATCAACCGAATATTAAGATTTATTTAAGATTGGTGGAGAGTGATGGATTCGAACCATCGAAGGCATAAGCCAGCAGATTTACAGTCTGCCCCGTTTGGCCACTTCGGTAACTCTCCGCTCGGCTCATTCCGCTCTGATTCGCAGAATATGGAGCTGGCGATGGGACTCGAACCCGCAACCACCGGTTTACAAAACCGGTGCTCTACCAATTGAGCTACGCCAGCACATTGGACTTTCAAATAATTAAGTTCAACTCAGCCCCTCTGACAAGCCAAGTTTTAAAATTTTGATAAAAATTCTTCTTTTAAGCCTTTAATTTTTGAGAACCTGCATAGAGCGCAATAGCCGCAGAATTCGAAACGTTTAGACTTTCGACCCCTGGACACATAGGAATTCCTACTTTTTTATGGGCTATTTTGAGAACTAAGTTTTGGATGCCGTCTTCTTCGGATCCGAGAATCCATCCAATAGAGCCGCCCTGCGAGGCTGTCATAGCTTGTTCGAGCGTCACCCCGCCGCTATCAAGGGCAAAAAGTTCAAAATCCAATTCTTTTAGCTTTTCACAGGTTTTTGCAAGGTTGTGGCATACGTAGATATTGAGTTTAAAAATATTTCCTGCAGAAACTTGAGCCACAGTTCCGTTAACGGGCGCTTGCTCGCGACTTCCTATAATTACGTCATGAGCGCCAAGAGCCGCAGCAGAACGAAGTATAGCTCCAAAATTTTGAATGTCTTGAATCCGATCAAGAATAAGAATTTGTCTCTTTTGGGAGAGATCCTTCTCGTAAAATTTCTCAATTCCCTGCACAGGGAATTCTTTGATTTTGGCAGCCACACCTTGAGTTCTTCTCTCTGCTAAAAAACGAGGAAGCTTTTCGACATAAGAACACTGAAAGCCGTCGAGTTTTTTTCCAAGTCGGCTAAGGGCATGCGAAGCTTTTTTTTCGATAAAAACTTCAAGAACACACTCTGGTTGGGTTTCAAGGCAGGCCTCAACACTGTGTTCACCCCAGATCCAATTGTCAGGAGTGGGGCTAGAATTTTTTTTGGGTGGAAAAGGTCTCACCCCTTTTTATGTAGGCTTTGTCGGGCCTAGGAGCAAGAAGCAATTAGTTCGAGAGCCCGCTGGGCTGCTAAATAAGGCTTGGGAGCTTGAAGAATAGCTCTTCCAATAACAAGCATATCTGACCCAGCCTTCACGGCTTCTTGGACGGTCGCCGTTCGATTTTGGTCACTTTGCTTGCTTTCTCCCTCAAGAGAAATACCCGGGGTCACGCAATAAACGTCGGGATATATTTTTTTGATAGAAGAGACTTCCTGGGCACTCATCACAAAAGAGTTAAGTCCTGAGTTTTTACCAAGCTTAATGAGCTTTTCAACGCTGGCTTGAGTTTGTTGAAGCCCAATATCTAAAAGGTCTGCATCAGTGAGGGAGGTGAGGATGCTCACTCCCAGCAATTGAACATTGTAAGTGCTTGCTGTATTTAGAGCTTCTGCGAGCATTTGTTTGCCGCCTGAAAGATGCACTGTGAGGTATCTTGCTCCCAACTCCCCATAGGCTTTCACGGCATCGCTTACCTGGGACGGAATATCGTGTAGTTTGGCATCGATAAAAATTTCTTTGTTTTGAAAAAGCTTCCAATCGTTTTTTTCTAAAAGGGGAAGCATCTTAAGTCCTATTTTATGAATAATTGGAAGGTCGCCTAAGAGGTTAAGGTTTTGAAAAAAACTTTCTCGATCAGTTGTATCGTGAGCAATAGCCAATCTTGTTAAGGTTTTTGAAGATTTCAAGAAATAGCCCTCTTAGTGGTTCTCATTGTTGTGTGAGTTTTGAGGATCGCGAGAGGAGTGAAGGCCAAATTGGCGCATCTTGCGATGTAAGTGTGCGCGCTCAATTCCAAGGGAATCTGCTGTTTTGGTAACGTTTCCACCCAATTTATGCAGTCGTTGCATGATAATAGATTTTTCAAATTCTCCCCGCAATTTTCGAAGCGGGCCATCAGGGTCTTGAAGGGAGCGAAAATCAACATCTGAAAAATCGTCTGGATGAGAAGCGGCATTTTGAATTTCTTCGGGTAAATCAGAAATATTGAGAACTTTTTGATCTTGCCCTGCAAGGATCAAGATTCGCTCAGTAATATTTTTAAGCTCACGAACATTGCCAGGCCATTCATAATGAGTCAGCCAGCTTATTAATTCATTTGATATTTGAGGCTTGTGAATGCCTTGATCGGCACTAGCCCGAGCAAGGAAATACTCAAAAATTTCGATCACGTCTTCTTTGCGATCCCTTAAGGCGGGTACATGAATTTCGATTCCATTTAAAAGATGAAAAAGATCAGGAGTTATTTTTCCAAAGCGTTGTTCTTCGGATAATGGACGAGGACTGGTTGCGATAATTCTTCCTTTAAACGGAAGCGATTGTTTGCCGTTTTCTCGAAGAAAACTTCCTCTTTTGATCACTTCTGCTAAGCGATTTTGCAAAAAGGTTGGGATTTTCTCAAGATCTCCAATGACGAGCGTCCCCTCTCGAACATATTCCAGCGCCCCTTCTTTGCGTGAAGGTATCGCATTTTGATTTAATTCACTTCCAAAGAGACTTTCGCTCAGGTTGTTTTCAGTATGCGAAAGAGGACTCCATGTTACGAGGGGCTGTTTTTTTCGCGAGCTAAGATCATGCAAAAGTCTGGCGCAAAGATTTTTTCCTACTCCCAATTCGCCAACCAGTGTAACAGGAGAGCTTGCAATAGAGGCACGTTGAATTTGAGCCTTCAGTTGAGAGAGTAGTTTGGAGGACCCAAGCATTTGCCCTTTTTCGAAAAGTAAATCATTTAGTCGCTCGTTTTCGTTTCTGAGATCGCGAGTTTCGAGAGCGTTTTTTAAAACAACAAGAACCTTTTCAAGCTCGAGTGGTTTTTCTAAAAAATCGTAAGCTCCCAGGCGAATGGCACTTAACGCCATTTCAATTGTTCCGTGCCCCGACATCATAATAGGGAGAATGCGCGGATAGTTTTGTCTGACTTTTTTGAGTAGATCGATTCCATCGCCCTTGGGAAACCAGATATCAAAAAGTCCAACGTCGACCACTTCTTTGCTTAAAATTTCAAGGGCCTCGTCAGGAAGAGTTGCGACAAGAACGTGATAGCCTTCATCTCGCAGAGCGAGTGAAAGTGAACTTTGTATATCTAGTTCATCGTCGACGATGAGAACCGTCTGTGACACGCTGTTAATCCTATCTCAAGAATTGAAGGGTATCTATATACTCTTTTCAACACTCTTTTCAATCCACCGAGGGAAGTCAAAGGTAAATCGTGCTCCTATGGGGGCGTCTTCGCAGTTAACGCTTCCTGAGTGTTCCTCCGCAATACGGTGAACAATCGCAAGTCCAAGACCCATTCCAGAGGATTTAGATGAGATATAGGGATCAAAAATTTTATTTTTGAGTTCTGGTTCAATGCCTGGACCATTATCTTGAAAAAGAACTTCAAAGCGATCGTCCTTGGATCCTTGAGTAATTTTTATATCAAGAGCTCCTGCAAAGGTGGGATTTAGATTTTTTTTGTTTTGCAAACTATGAAGGGCATTGTCGACAATGTTTACAAAAAGAATGCGAAGAAGCTCGGGATCACCTTTGAGGGTATCGTTTGTTTGGGATTCAAGAGAGAAATTCACATCTGGATGAGTGAAGCGGTAGTCTTTGAGAAAGCCTTCAAATAGAGGGGTCAGTTGAACTTTTTGAAAACGGGGTTCGGGAACTTTTGCAAATTGACTAAATTCTTTAACAAGATTTCGAATAACGCGAACTTGTTTTTGAATTTGAGCAAGGCATTCTTTAAAGAGAGGAAGATCGGGGTTGTCTTCTGGGTAGTGAGATATTTTTCGAGCGATTCGATCCGCACTGATTTGAATGGGAGTGAGTGGATTTTTAATTTCGTGAGCCACGCGTCTTGCGACTCCTTGCCAAGCAGCCAATCGTTCCATACGAGTCGATTCAGAAATATCTTCGAGAATTATAAGAATTCCTAAATCTTTTTGCTCATTATCTAAAAGTAAAACACCTGAAGCTCGAAGCGAAAGAGGGGGTAGATCGCGAGTCGTGTCACGCGGAACTTCAAAGACTTGATCAAGGTGTTCCCCTCTTTTGATTTTGATCGCCCGTAAAAAATCTTCGAGTCGTTCTTTGGGGTTAACCTTGAACAAATCGGTGCAAAGTTTGTCACGACAAGATTCGGGAGTTATTTGTGTTTCATCTGGGACAACAAGCTGCAGAGCTTCTCGGTTGATACGTTGAATGCGTCCCTCAGAATTAGTGACCACGACACCTCTTCTAATGCTAGAAACGAGCGTTTCAAGATAGCGTTCGCGTCCTTCTAGATCATGGACAACTTGCTCAAGTTTTTTTCCTCTTGTTCCCACTTCTTCTGCCATAAGGTTAAAAGCAGATTTGAGAATCTCGAGATCAGCGCTCATGCCACGAGAAAGAGTGACTTGCCCAGTATTTTTAATACGAAAATCCCATTGACCTGATCGAAATGCATTCGTTGCTTGAAGCAGCTCTAAGACGGGATCGGTAATCTCACGAGTGATATAAATTCCAAACCACGTGACAACAAAAAGCACGAGCACAAACAACACAAGAAGAACAATCGAGTATTGAGTTTTAAGAGAGTTCTTGATGGTTCGTGTTTCCTGATAAACAACCAGGGCCGATTTCAGTTCTTGCATTCTAGTAAAAAGTGCCATCGGAACTCGTTGACTCAACACAAGAACGTTTATTCCTTTCGCAGTTGAAAAAGGTTGTAGGCGTTGGATGAGGTCTCCTTCTTGGTCTCGAGTCGTTGTGCGAAAACTTTCGCCTTTAAACGCTCTCTCAAGAAGATCTGGTGGAGTCGGAGGAATTTTTTCGAAGTGATTGAAAACTTCGGGTTTTTTATTTTTTCCTTGATAAATTTCTAAGCGAGCAAGGGGAAGCGCTTTAAAAAAATCGCGCGAGGATCGAGAATTTTTTTTTCGACTTTCTTCGTTTAAAAGTCGAGCAACTTGAGTCGCCATTAAATCCATGTCTCGATTTATGCGATCGTAGTGAGTTCCCACGATTGCTTCGGAATCTTCAAGGGCTCCCGCAACGCGTTCTCCAAAGTATTGTTCAAAGCCAGATCGGATAAGAGAGGTCGCTCCAACAAAAAAAACCAGAGAAGGAATGATCGAAAAGGTAACAAGAGAAACCACGATCTTCCATTTGAGGTGCGCACCCAATTGGCCGGTTTTTCGTTCGATGTATGCTTTGATGAGGTTACGGGCAACAAGCACAACCAAGAGGGCCCCAATCAAAATATAGAAATAAATAACGCTTAAGTAAGTGAGGCTGTCGACGAGCTTTCGACTTTCAGTTTTTTGAACAAAGAGAGCGTGCACAAGAATTGAAACAATGAGAAGGATAAAAATAAATAAAGCGGCACGCTTTTCACGACGTCTTTTAAGTTTCTCAAGACGAAGGTTGGGCAAAAACAATCTATGAATCCTCTGGGCTTGGATTCTAGCGCGATGCGCTTGAGAGTTCTATGTGAATTTTAGAGTGAAAGAGCGGGGAACGTCTTAGTTTGAGCGATGATTTGACCGTCGGGCATTAGGTATCCAGGCTGTAAGCATTTGTTTTCAAAGGCTAACTGAAGAGCGCGAAGGTGAAGAGCGTGACCTGCGCTTTTGAGTGAGATTTTTCCAAGGATAGGTTTTCCAGCAAGAGCGAAGTCACCAATGGCATCCAAAAGTTTGTGAGAAGCCAGTTCATTTTCAAGACGCTCTCCATCAGGATTCACAAAACCATGGCCATTAATAATGAGGGCATTGTCGAGACTCCCTCCTAGTGCAAGTCCTTTTGCGCGAAGGGCTTCAACTTCGTGCAAGAATCCAAAAGTTCTAGCGGGAGCAATTTTATTTAAAAAATCTTCCTGAGATTTTTCGGGAGACAACCAATTCATGCAGAAAGAAGCTTTTTGAGAAAAGACTCCGAAGCTTCCTTCAAAAAAATAATTTGTGGATGGAGCTGAGCTTTTTTCAAATAAGATCGTTCTCTCTCCATCGGAGTATTGAAAATCTTTTGAAATAATCCAAACACTTTGTTGAGAGAGCTTTTCCTGGGAGGGACGAAGAGCATGGCACCATTCGAGAGCGCTTCCATCAAGAATAGGGACTTCGATGGTCTCTAAATCTTTTTGAGGAGAGCTTTCGAGTAGTGAAAGTTTTGCTTCAATTTGATTGAGTCTCCAGATATGTGCTGCAGCCATGAAGTGCTCAATCATGGCGACTTGAACTTTTTTACGACTCTCTCCTCTCATCACAAGAGCCGTTGTGCGAGTCGTGCCACTCAATCGATCCCAAAGAGCAGGGCAATCATAAAGAATTCCATTTTCTAAATAAGAAAAACGAATTCCTTCTTGAGAAGATTTTTCAATTGAAACAAAAACATTTTTGCCCGTGTGAATGCCGACACCTTTTTTTTGGGCGAGAGGGAGCGCTAAAGAGCGTGTAGGAGAGCGCACATGATGATGTGGCTTTTCCAGTCCTTCCGTTTCTAAAAAAGCAGCGGAGTATTCCCGAAGCATATTACTAACCTAGCCCGTAACAAGGAGCGCCTGCAAAACCCAGTGTGAATGTCAGTTTTTTATGTTGCAAATATGTTTCAAAATAAAGCTTAAATTAGTGTTTCTTGAGATGTGTCCATCGTGGCAATTTTGGCAGGTATTTTGAGTCCAAGATGAGTATAGGCCTGGGGCGTTGCGATCCGTCCCCGAGAACTTCGAATCAGGTAGCCAATTTTGAGTAAATAAGGTTCTACGAGTTCTTCAAGGGTTCTTCGGTCTTCAGACAGGCTTGCCGCAAGGGCTTCGATACCTGCAGGGCCGCCGTTGAAATTATCAATCAAAATTTGTAAGTAACGGCGATCAAGAGGTTGAAGACCTTGCAGGTCGACATCCAAAAAATCAAGAGCCGCATCGACAAGAGCCGTTTCTTTTTTTTGGGAAAACTTTTGAACAACTTCTCGCGTTTGTTGAGATAGCTGAGATTTTTTTTCACGAGAAACTTCTACAAAATCTCGAACACGACTCAAAAGTCTATTGCCGACACGAGGCGTTCCTCGGGATCTTTTGGCAACTTTAATAAGCTCGTCATTGTCTAATTCAATTTGAAGAATAGAAGCTGAACGAGTGAGAATCTCGCACATCTCGTCTTCTGTATAAAAATCAAGATTGAAGTGAATTCCAAATCGATCTCTTAACGGAGCAGTGAGTTTTCCAGCTTGAGTCGTCGCTCCTACAAGAGTGAAAGGCTGAAGAGGAAGAGTGACGGCTTGCGCAGCACTTCCCTCTCCCAAAACAACTTGTATGCGACGATCTTCCATTGCGGGATAAAGGCTTTCTTCAATTGTGGCATTGAGGCGATGAATTTCATCTATAAAAAGAACATCTCCCGCTTGGAGAGAGCTCAAGATAGCAAGCAAGTCCACTGAGCGCTCAATAGAGGGCCCGGGTACTTGATGAAGTTGCCCGCCTAATTCGCGAGCGATGATGTAGGCGAGGGTAGTTTTTCCAAGCCCAGGTGGGCCAGAAAGTAGAACGTGGTCGAGAGAGCTTTTGCGTTTTTTGGCCGCGGCTAAAAAAACTTCTAAGCGACTGGTGACCGCTTTTTGCCCGATATAATCATCAAGTTTTTGAGGGCGTAACTTGTTTTCAGAATAACTCTCAGAATTTGTTCCTTCTTGAGTTTCTTGTTGAAATTCTTTTTGAAATTCTTGGAGAGGCAGTTTTTCTTTCATTTTCTAATCCCTTTAAGTGCTTAGCTCAGATCGAGAGCGAGTGCGCCCCAGCCAGCGAAGAGTTTCTTGCAAGAGTTGAGCAAGGGCCATTTCTTGGTAACTTGGGTTTTCTTTGCACATTTGAGCAAAAACATCGCGCGCCTCATGACTCTTAAGGCCTAGTTGAGTGAGCGCTTTTTCAAGATCTACTCGGTCACTCGTTAAGATTTCATTCGTTTCCTGTAAATCGGAAGATTCAATAGAACGTTGGCCCACAATTCCCAAGAAGTGTTCTTTCTTTTGTTTTAATCCGAGAGACATTTTTTCTAAGTTTTTGGGCCCAAGGCCTGGAATTTTTACAGTTGAAATATTTTTAGGATTTTCAAGAAGGCTTCGAAAACCCGTGAGTCCTAATCGACCGACTAAAAGAGCCGCGCTCTTTGGCCCAATTCCGTCGATACTTCTGAGTTCTTCGAAAAGAGTACGTTCGCGAGGATTTTCAAAAGCAAAAAGAATTTCTTCATCTTCACGAATAATCTGTGCCAAAAATATCCAACGCTCTTCGGAGTTTTCGATTAATTGAGTATGGAAATTTTCGCTAAAGACTTCGAGGACAAAAGCTTCTCCTCGATTGGTTTCGACAACAACTTGTGTGTCGGAATTAGTCAGCGTCGACGTCCAGTCTTTGCGTCCTTTTGCGAGAAGAGAAAATTTGGGGCCGAGTTTTGAGGCCATGTTGTCTGTTATGAACAAGTGCAGCGCTTGTGGCAATAGCCAGAGCATCAAAAGCGTCGGCAGAGAAATTTTTTAAGGTTTCTGACGCAAAGTTCAATCCCCAGCGAAATCCAAGACTTCTCTTGATCTCGTCTTTTGTGGCAAGTCCGCGACCCGTGGTGCTTTTTTTGATGAGCGTGGGACTTAGCTCTATTAGTCGCTCATTGGCTTGAGCAAGCTCAGAGTAAACAGCAAGCCTTAAGACCCCGCGGGCTTCACTCAAAGTCAAAGATGAAGGTACGTTTTTAAAAACGACAGCTTTTTCGATTCCCACAATCTGAGGATTCCATCTTTTTAGAAGAGAAGATGATTCATTGAAAAGAATCTCAAGCCGCTCACCAAGACTTTGTTGAGGAGGCAAATTCCAAACACCCCACTCAAGAATTTTAAGGGACTGTGTGTTGGCGCCGATGAGTTGGATTACGCAGTAACCTGCTTTACGCGTTCCAGGGTCAATTCCTAAAATTGTTTTAGGTACGGTTTTATTCTGAATAACGGCTATCCTTTAGAAGACCATTTTACCATCCCCAGCCCAACAAGAAACTGAATGACGGCAAGGCCTAGATATTTTAGTTCAAGTCGCGCGTCATTTGTTGTGAGGCCTAAGTAGAGTGCGTAGGGAGCTTGAATAAGCGCAATGAGTTGCAAAAGTTTACCTAGGTTCCAGATAATTGTTTTGAACATGAGGGCTTTATATAAAGCAGAGAATAAGTGATTTAGAAATTAATTTTATTAATCGTAGGATCTTTTCTCTTTTATAAGTATTTTTCCTGAATCTGCTCCGACAAGAACTCTTATCATGTTGAATTTGGGGTTCCAGGTTTCAACAACAAACACCCACGCCAATTCAGCGGGGTCGGAATCAGCCCAGATAACAGGTTTGGGTTCCGTTAATCTAATAATTGTTTTGTATTGAGAAAATTCATTTAAAATGACTGATTTAAAGTCTTCAGCCTTTGTGGCAGTTGCGGCTTTAAAGCTAAGTCCTTTAACTTCTTTAAGATCGGTGGTGATCATGAAAGCTGTGTTATCTTGAGTTTTTGTCATTAAAGTAATTCCAGAACCATGAACTTTGTAATCATTTATCTTTTGTTCGAAGCGATAAATTTTTGTATGAGCCGTTTGCGAAAAATCTTTACCATCATTTCGTGCGTCAATTTGTAACGGGTCTACTTGAAAATAGGGAGCTATGGTTTTTGCGAAATTTAAAGCTGCTTCTTTGTTGTTTCCAACGCCTGAAACTTTTCCTCCTGATACACTCATAATTCTTCCGTTTGGACTTCGAATGAATTTCCACTCTCCAGCTCCCATTGACTGAAGATGATCAATCAGATCCTCTTCTTTCTTTCTTGATTCATCAGCTTTCGGAGCTGAAGCGAAATTTCGATTTTCGTTAGATACAGGTGAAGTTGTTTCGTTTTTGGAGGCAACGGTTTTTTGGGTTAGTAAATCAATTGAGTCTTGTTGAGTTTTGTTACTCTTAGATAAAAAAAATACAGCTAAAAAAACGATCAGTGTAAGAAAAATGATAATTTTTTTCATATTTTTTCCTTTTATTTACAGCTTTCTAAGCCGGGTAGGCCTCTTCTTATGTATTCGTCAGAAAACAATTGAGAATATCGGCTGCTAAAAATATTTTTGTCTATATCAGCAATTTTGCAAAGAGTGGTAACAAAGTTGTCGTCTGATTGTAAGGTAGCAAGGTGCTCCATAAATAGTTGGTCTACTTCTCTGTTAGTTTTACCACTGGTAACGCCAGCTTTTTTTCGAACTTCCCACCACATGGAGGCATAAAGGGCACCCATGTCGTGAATCGCGCCTTGTCTTACTGTGTTGTCAGAAGTGTATTTGCAGTTGGCGTTTGGAATGTAAGCAGTATCAGCGCTTAGGTTAGAGTTTTTTGATAGGGTTCTGCTAACGGTGCAAGTTGAATCCAGTCCATTCATATTGTTTTTAATCGATTCACCTGTAGGTCCGGGTCCAAACATAAGAGCCGCATGATAATCCGCCTGTCCTTCATGGATCGCTCCAATGCACCCTTTGTTGTCATAACAGAGACACCCTTTAGTATCACTACAAGAACTGGCGTCTATTGATGCATTGGAAGTCGCGTAATCTAGATTTCCGTGCCCTAGTTCATGGGCATAAACTTCGGCTGCCATGCCATAGGTGACAGCAGGATTAGCAGTCGATGCTCCCATTCTAATTGTGTTCAAATCCGATATCCAATGAGCATTGTCCAAAGGGGCATCTTTCCACTTACCATCTATTAATTCTTCCGCTACAGGATTATAGGCAAAAACTTGAATTTTCTTTTCAGCTGCATAAAAAGATCCGGTCCATTGTTTCATCATGTTGATTTGATTGTTTATCCAATAAAAAGCCATAACTTGCTCGAGCTCTCGATTAGTTCTTGAGTCAACGTAGCTTATTTTCCAAGAATTATTTTTTATAAATCTTTTATAAGTTCCATCTGAGTCGCCACAAACAGAGATGTTGTTATTATCAAGAGTTTGCCCTGAGATTCCTAGGTTGACGCCATAAATTTGAATAGAAGATAGATCGGTGGTGTTTGTAAGGGCAGGCGTAAAAATTTTTCCTTGTTGAGCTACGGGATTTTTGAAAAATATACATGAATCGTAGTTGGAATTTGTCATACAAGTTGTATCTAATCTTCCTGGGTTTACTGGGGCTATGCTTGAAAGGGCTAGGTTAGGGCTTGATGAGCTCGATGAAGTTACGAAAGCAGGCGGCGAGGTAGGTTTAGAAGATGAAACTTTTAGGATTTCTTTTGTTACGGTGCATTGCATCCACGGAACAGCTATTATCATATTTTTTGATGAGACCAATATCGCGTATCGTTCAGCTTGACTGAGCTCCTCGTAATCATCTCCTCTCCATAACCACACACTGTGATTCGATTGAAATCCACATCCATTGATTGTTACTTGAGAACCAGAACCCAAGTTATCTGAAGTAACAGAGTCAATTGTAGGTTCAGTACAGCTAGAAGGAGGAGCAACGACAGTGATGGAGAGAGGGGCTGTGGAACTACCAGAGGAGTTGGTAGCGGTGATGGTGTAGGTGGTCGTAGCGGAGGTGGAAGTGGGAGTGCCTGAGATCACACCAGTGGTGGAG